>CAMTWK010000015.1:0-204187 GCA_947085425.1 uncultured Burkholderiales bacterium
CCGGAGCCTCAAATGAGCAAAGAACTCGACACCATCGAAATGACAATCAGCATCGTTGAAGTTGCCACCGAAGAAGTGACAAAACTCGACGATATCTCCCTTGCCCTAATCGGCGGTGGACAAGCAGCCATTCAGCTTTAATTCGTTGCAAGTTGAACTGTTACCAGCGGGGTTTTTCCTCGACTTAAGGTGCTTTCCCGATGACTCACCATCACCAGCGTATCTACCCGCGCCTCAACCGCCTCACGAATTAACCCTTCCTGCTCGATATCAACCTGATCCAAGGTCTCATCGAGGATAAGCAGGAGGGGTTGGCGGTACAGCGCGCGAGCCAGCAACACGCGTTGTTTTTGGCCACCGGATAACGAGGATCCCAACGCCCCGACAAAGGTCGAATAACCCATCGGCATCTTCTCGATGTCTTCATGGATTTGCGCCGCTATTGCGCAGGCTTTGATCTCATCCATGTCGAAATGGTCACCAAAGGCGATTGCGTCGGCGATGGAGCCGACAAACAACTGGTCGTCCTGCATGACCGCCGCTACCAGGGTACGGTAATGGGCCATATCCCAGTCCTTCAAATTGCGGCCATTGACCAAAATTTGCCCTTCGGTTGGGGTTAATAATCCGAGTAAAACCTTCAAAAGTGTTGTTTTCCCACAACCAGAAGGTCCGACTAGACAAATGTTCTCGCCCGGCTTGATTTCCAAATTAACGTGGCGAAAGGCGAATCCCTCCGGCCCGTAGGCGTAACCCAGATCGGTCGCTTGAATGTGCACCGAAACGTCCGTTGCCGGTGCCACCGAAGCAATATTGGCCATACCGGCTTCCGGCTCGGCCAGCGCAATGTCGGCGATGCGCTCGGCGTGCAGATCCAGCATCCGAAATTCATTCCACTTCTCGATGAGATTATTGACGCGCGTCAAGAATAACAATTTGAAGCCGATGAACGCGTAAAGCATGCCGACTGAAAACTTGCCTTCCATGACCAGAATGGCCGCCATCCAAATCACAATGACGCTTTCGACACCAAAAATCAGGCCTTGGGCGAGGCGCTGAAAAATGCCGACACTTTGCACTTTGACGTTGGCGTTGATGTGTTCGACCACCAGGTTTTGGTACGCCACCCGCCGTTCGTTTTCGCGCATATTGAGTTTGATGGCCATCATGCCACGCAGGGTCTCAATAAAATGCGTGGACGCCTTGGCTTCGTGGGCGAGCTGTTCGTCGGTGGCATAACGCTGCGGATAATAAAAAAACCAGCGCAACAAGGCATAAAGTACCGCGGCCGCCAATACCACCAAGGTCAGTTTCAAACTGTAAAAAGCCATCACGCCAAGTGTGATCAACACCATCACCCCGTCGATAAAGGTCTCAACAAAGGTGGTAGAAAGCGTTTTTTGGATGGCATCAACACTGCGAAACTTGCCGACAATGTCACCGATGTTGCGTTTTTCAAACCAGCCCAGGGGCAGGCGCAGCAGGTGGTTAAACAACACCGTCAGTAGCCGCAAGTTGAATCGTGTTGAAACGTACACCCCCACCCAGGCGCGAATAGCGGTCACCGTCACCTGAATGAACACCAACGCGATAAACGCCACGCCCAATACCGTCAGAAAATCACGATCACGCCCGACCAACACCCGGTCAACCGTTAGTTGCAAAAAAAACGGCATGGCGATGGCAAAAATCTCAATGGCAAACGACAGCAATACCAATTGGGCAATTGCACCGCGCAGCCCGGAGCCCACCGACAACAATTGAAAGGCGCCGATTTTGTTGCGCTCATCCTGCTTCTTGAAGCTCGGTGTCGGCGTGAATTCCATCGCCACACCGGTGTAGTGTTTACCCGCTTCGGCAAAATTAAGCTTGCGAATGCCGCGCCCCGGATCGTGCACCGTAATGTGCTTGGCTGCGACATTGGTCAGCACCACAAAATGATTCATATCCCAGTGCAAAATCGCCGGCAATTGCAGTTTTGCCAGCGCCGGCATGTCGGCTTTGACACCACGCGATGCCAGCCCCATGGTCTCCGCAACCTGACTGACCTGTTTGAGCGTAATGCCTTTGAGCGACGGCGACAGGCGCGTGCGCATGGCGATCAAATCCGTCTCGTGACCGTGATGGCTGGCGATCATCGCCACACAGGCAATGCCACATTCCGGTGCCTCGGACTGCAAAATCATCGGCACGTGTTTTTTAAACGCAGAAAATAACCCGGCAAACATTAGAAGCGCCCCCGCAGTTGCATCACCGGCTCAAATAACCACTCAAGCAGGGAGCGTTTTTCCAGAAGAATATCGGCATTCACCAACATGCCGGATTTCAAAATGAGCTCCTGGCCGCCCACCCGCACGGTTTGTTTTTCAAGCTGCACAGTCACACGATAAACCGGTTCGCGAATGGTCAGCGGGCCGATTTTTTCGCCGGTCGACCATACTGCCTGACTGACATCCGTCACCGCGCCACGGTATTGCCCAAAACGCTCGTAAGGAAACGCCTCATACCGCAGCACCACTTCGCGTCCCTTGGTGATAAAGCCAATGGCGCGCGTCGGCACCAATAATTCCGCCCGCAACATACTGCCCTTGGGCAACACCGTCGCAAAATTACTGTCTGAGGCAACCGACTGACCAATGCTGACGGCGATATTGGTGACAATGCCATCAATCGGCGCCTGAATAATTGCTTCGCGTTTGGCATCCTCTTGCACCAGTGATTGTTGCACCTCGGATATTTTTTGTGAAAGTTGATCCGCCTGAGTGCGGGTACGCAACTCCGCCGCCGGCTCATCAAGTTTTGCGGTCGACATATCCCGTTCGAGTGTGGCGCGGCTGCGTTTGAGCGCCTGTAACTTTAATTCCTGATCGGTGACTTCATCTTGTTTTTGCCGCACCACCACGTCCGATACAAACTTTTCCTTGCCCAAATCATCGTAGCGTTTTGCTTGTTCACGGGCCGATGCCAATCGCTGTTCCTGCAATTTGACGTCGCGCTCGAGCTGAATCATTTCCGTTTTGAGATCAGCCACACGTTTGCGAATCTGCGTGACCTGCTGCACCCCCAGCTCACGGATTTGTGATTGTTCGCGTTCGAGTAATTCGCGCCGCTGCCCCAACTCCCCCGCTACCGCCGCTGAAGTAGACTTGGTCTGGCCGGTTGCGCGCTCAAACGAAACCCGCGCCAATGGCATTCCCTTTGTGACCACATCGCCCTCTTTGACCATCAATTCGGCCACCCGCCCGGAATCTGCGAACATCACTCGTGCAGCACCAACGTCCGAAGCGAGGAATCCCTCCACCCGCTCGCGGCGGGTATATTGCCCCCACACCCCCACCACAATAATCAACGCGGCAATGAGTGTGGCCAATAACGTAAACACCCACAATGGCAAAGGGCGCGCTTCGGTCACTTCACCAAAAAATTTCTCACGCTGCGCGTCTATCGCTTCTTGTCGGAATAGTTGTTTTGTCATTTTTTCGACAGGTTAAAGTCCAAGGGTTATTCTAATCGTTGTTGGTGTCCGCATTCCCAGCAACACTTTGATCGATTAACAATAATTGTTGATGTACATGCCACCGACGGTCGATTAAAGCCGATTGCAATTCGGCGATAAAATAGCCCAACAACCACATACCAAAAACACGACTCTCCGGTCCTGTCATGCCACTGTCATATAGCGCTTGTAAACTCAATCCGTACCACGAAATCACCCGCAATAACCTCAAGGATTCGATTTTTTACTCTCGGAGAATCAAGTATGAAACGCAAAAAATTTATGGCGGGTCTTCTTGCCGGTATCGGAATGACACTGACATTGTCCGCCGAAGCAGTCGATATTACCGGTGCCGGCGCAACATTTCCATTTCCGATTTATGCGAAGTGGGCCGAAGATTACAAAAGAGCGACCGGCACCAATATGAACTATCAGTCAATCGGCTCCGGCGCCGGCATTCGCCAAATTCAAGCCAGGACAGTTGACTTTGGTGCCTCCGATATGCCGCTCACAAAAGAGCAGCTCGATAAAGATGGGATGATCCAGTTTCCGGCGATCATCGGTGGCGTGGTTCCGGTGGTCAATATTGAAGGCGTCGCGCCTGGCGCAATGAAGCTGACCGGGCCTGTTGTTGCCGACATCTACCTTGGAAAAATCAAGGTTTGGAATGATCCAGCCATTACCGCGCTGAACCCCACCCTCAAGCTATCGGCCGATCCGATTACGGTCGTTCGCCGCTCAGATGGTTCAGGTACGACGTTTCTGTTTGTGGATTACTTGGCAAAAGTCAGCCCGGAATGGAAAGCCAAGGTTGGCGTGGGCACGGCCGTTTCATGGCCGGTAGGCGTTGGCGGCAAGGGCAACGAAGGGGTATCTGCGTACGTGCAACGCATTAAAGGCTCGATTGGTTACGTAGAGTACGCGTATGCCAAGAAAAACAAAATGGCACACACGCAACTGCGAAACCAGGCCGGAAATTTTGTGCAGCCGGATGACATGACGTTTCAAGCGGCTGCCGCCAATGGTGATTGGGCAAAAGCACCCGGCATGTTTCTCGTGCTGACGGACCAACCAGGCAAGGACAGCTTTCCGATCACTGGCGCATCATTCATCATCATGTACAAGGTACAGGCAAGCGCCGAAAAAGGTCTCGCGGTCATGAGGTTTTTTGACTGGGCCTTTACCAATGGTGACAAGGCAGCGACCGAGATGGAATATGTGCCAATGCCGGCAGCGGTTAAAGCGCAAATTCGGGCGATGTGGAAAACCGACATCAAGGGGCCGACCGGCAGCGCCATCTGGAAATAAATACCTGTCCGCTTACATCGGCCGCGTCGCCATCATGGTGCGCGGCCATTTTGCGATTCGGCGGTCCTTAAATCACCTCGGGCGCACGCAGAAAGCGCACGTTAAAATAACCACACGCCAAGAGTTTGGATAAAAAATCCGGCACCCTCATCACGCGCATCACGTAAATCACGCACCAGAAAGAAACAACCGTGTCAAAAGAAGAACAACAACTGAAGCTCGCCAAACGCGCCGCCGGCCAACGTATTCAGGACGCCATCTTTCGCAAGATGACGCTGGCGTTTGCGCTGTTTGTGTTGTTGTTGCTGGGCGCCATCATCGGCTCGTTGTTGTGGGGCTCCCTGCCGGTGTTCGAATCCTATGGTCTGGGCTTTTTCACCAGCACTGCATGGAACCCGGTGACCGAAGAGTTTGGTGCAGCCAACGCCATTTATGGCACGGTGGTGACCTCCCTGATTGCGCTTCTGATCGCACTGCCGGTCAGCCTTGGTATCGCCATTTTCCTCACGGAGCTTTGTCCCAATTGGCTAAAACGCCCGTTGGGAACCGCCGTTGAATTGTTGGCGGCCATTCCATCGATTATTTACGGTATGTGGGGTCTGTTTGTTTTTGCGCCGTTATTTGCCGAATATGTTCAGCCGCTGCTGACCAAATACCTGGGCGACGTGCCGTATATCGGCGCACTGTTCCAGGGCGCGCCGATGGGTATTGGTATGTTAACCGCCGGCATTATTCTGGCGATCATGGTGATCCCGTTTATTGCCTCGGTCATGCGCGATGTGTTTGAAATTGTGCCGAGCGTGTTGAAAGAATCCGCTTATGGATTGGGTGCCACCACCTGGGAAGTGGTGCGCAATATTGTTTTACCCTATACCAAGGCCGGAGTGGTCGGCGGCACCATGCTGGGCCTGGGGCGGGCACTCGGCGAAACCATGGCGGTGACCTTTGTCATTGGCAATACCCCCAAGATCGCCGCGTCACTGTATGAGCCGGGCGCGTCCATCGCCTCCACCATCGCCAACGAATTTGCCGAGGCGAGTCCGGGTGGACATGTTTCCGCATTGATCGCAGTGGGATTGATTCTGTTTGTGATTACGTTTGTGGTGCTGGCGCTGGCCAAGTTGATGTTAATGCAACTTTCCAAGGGTGAAGGGGCGCGCACATGACCACACGGGCCATTTATCAACGACGTTTGTTTGTCAATCGACTGGCGCTGGGTCTGGCGATGACCGCGATGGCCTTTGGCATGGCATTTTTATTGTGGATCCTGACGGTACTTTTAATCAAAGGCATTGGCGGCATAAACCTGGCGGTCTTTACGCAAACCACACCGCCACCGGGTAGCGTAGGCGGATTGGCTAATGCCATATTCGGCAGCCTTGTGATGGTCAGCATCGGCACCTTGATCGCCACACCCATCGGCATTTTTGCAGGCATTTATTTGGCCGAATTTGGCAGCCGTGGCTGGGTGGCGCCGACCACCCGGTTTGTCAATGATATTTTGTTGTCGGCCCCATCGATCATCATCGGACTGTTCATCTACACCGTGTATGTTGCGCAGGTTAAACACTTCTCCGCCTGGGCGGGTGCATTGGCGTTGGCCATTATTGCCATTCCGGTGGTGGTGCGAACCACGGAAACCATGTTGATGTTGGTGCCGGCAAGTATGCGCGAAGCGGCGGCGGCGCTGGGTGCACCACAATGGAAAATTGTCACCATGATCGCCCTGCGGGCGGTGCGCAGCGGGGTCATCACCGGCATCTTGCTGGCGTTGGCACGCATCAGCGGCGAAACCGCACCGCTGTTATTCACCGCACTGAATAATCAATTTTGGTCGTCCGATCTGAACGCACCGATTGCCAATTTGCCGGTGGTGATTTATCAATTTGCATTAAGTCCGTTTGAAAATTGGGTCGCCTTGGCGTGGGCCGGTGCCATGTTGATCACCTTTACCGTACTGGCCATTAATATCATCACCCGCGTGGTGTTCCGCCAGCGTTCCAACTAATTTTAAGAAACCTATGAATGCCGTCGCCCCCTACACCGAACCCAACCGAAATACACCTGACACGGCGGTGCCGAAAATTTCCGTGAAGAATTTGAATTTTTTCTACGGCGGCTTTCAAGGTTTGAAAGATATCAACCTTGATATATTGGATCGGCGCATCACCGCTTTTATCGGTCCGTCCGGTTGCGGTAAATCGACCCTGCTGCGCACCCTCAATCGGATGTACGATCTTTATCCGGGGCAGCGCGCGGAAGGCGAAATCTTGATGAATGGCCGCAACATTCTCGACAAGTCACAGGACGTCAATTTATTGCGCGCAAAGGTTGGCATGGTGTTTCAAAAACCAACACCCTTCCCGATGTCTATTTATGACAACATTGCCTTTGGTGTGAAGTTGTACGAATCACTGACCCGCGCCGAGATGGACGAACGGGTGGAATGGGCGCTGAACAAGGCGGCGATTTGGGGCGAGGTGAAAGACAAACTCAAACAAAGTGGTCTGTCACTCTCCGGCGGCCAGCAACAGCGCTTGTGTATCGCGCGCGCGGTGTCGGTTAAACCGGAAGTGGTGTTGCTCGATGAGCCAACGTCTGCGCTTGATCCGATTTCGACGGCCAAAATCGAAGAGTTATTACACGAACTCAAAACCGATTACACCATTGCCATTGTCACCCACAATATGCAGCAGGCGGCGCGGGTGTCGGATTACACCGCCTATATGTATCTGGGCGACCTGGTGGAGTACGGCATTACCGATGAGTTGTTTATCAAGCCGCGCAAAAAGGAAACCGAAGATTACATTACCGGCCGCTTCGGCTAAGTTCCACAACTATTGCGACTGACGGATTTCTCGCAATCTAGCCTGCATATTTCACGGGGACGCACTCGAGAGTGGGTGGATGGGCGAGTGATTTTTTGCTCGACTGACCGAGTAATATCAAAATATTACGAGGGAAGAGAGCGGAAAAGCGCTGCTCAGCCGGCCGCTATCGAATGCGTAGGCCATCAACCTTACGAGGTACAGTTTGGATTTGCAGAATTTATAGGTCGCCAAGAATGAAAAACGTATGTAAGACGGGCCGACCCGTGAAATATGCAGGCTAGTGAAGTGTTTCATTCTGTTTGGAACGAATTAAAGTACGTAACCACAGATAACTACAGATAAACACAGATGAACTCGGATAAAACCAGACGATCTAACTGTGTTCATCTGTGTTTATCTGTGGTTAATGCCTTTTTTACACAATTATTAAGTCGCATTAATTGCGAAGCACTACACTGATACGAGATAACACCATATTCAACGCGCTGTTTGGAGCAAAATATCCTCAAACAGCGCGTGGTTATTGATGTTTACGGTTCGGCGTGCGCACGAACGACATTGGCAATATTTTCAGCCAATTTGGTGACCTGCACACCGTTACTGCCTTCGACCATGACCCGGATGAGTGGCTCTGTGCCGGAGGCGCGCAACAATACCCGTCCCGTGCCCGCCAATTCTTGCTTCGCCTCGGCTAGCGCCATTTGCACCGGGGTCGAATGGGCAAAGTCAAATTTTGATTGGGTGCTGATATTAATCAGCACCTGCGGATACATCACCAATTCGCTGGTGAAGTCAGCCAGCGTGGTCCTGTTCCTGGTCAGCGCGGCCAATACCTGCAGTGCGGAGATCATACCGTCACCGGTGGAGTGCTTGTCCAAACAAAGCAGGTGTCCGGAATTTTCACCACCACACTCCCATCCGTGTTCAACCATGGCTTCGTGAACATATCGATCACCGACTTTGGAGCGAATAAAACCGATCGCCATTTTTTCCATCTGTTTTTCGAAGGCAAAATTGGTCATGAGTGTGCCCACCACGCCGCCTTTTAGCTCGCCACGCGACTGCCGGTCCTTTACCACCACATATAACAGCTGGTCACCGTCAAATAATCTGCCGGTGGCATCACACATGATCAAACGATCGGCGTCACCATCCAAAGCCACACCCAGATTTGCACCCGTTTCAATCACCTTGGCTGCCATCGCCTGTGGCTTGGTGGCGCCCACGTTCAGATTGATATTAAAACCATCCGGCGCGTCGCCAATTGCGACCACGTCGGCACCCAGCTCGCGAAACAATTTGGGGGCGATATCGTAAGCCGCGCCGTGCGCACAATCCACCACAATTTTGAGTCCCTGCAGATCAAGGTCGGCAGGAAACGTATTCTTGCAAAACTCCAGATAACGCCCCGCCGCATCCATCACCCGTTGCGCCTTACCCAACTCGGCGGAAGGTTTGCACACCAGCGGCGCATCCATCGCGGCTTCGATGGCGTATTCAACCGTGTCGGGCAATTTTTTTCCATCGCCGGAAAAAAATTTGATGCCATTATCACCAAAAGGATTGTGCGAGGCTGAAATCATCACGCCGGCCGACAGCCGCAGTGCGCGCGTCAGGAAGGCCACGCCCGGAGTGGGCATCGGCCCCACCATCAAGACATCACAACCGGCCGCAGATAAACCGGCCTCCAAGGCACTTTCCAGCATGTAGCCGGAGACACGTGTGTCTTTGCCGATTAATACAGTCGGCTTACCGGCACGGGCATTTGCCGCCAGCACTGTGCCGGCGGCATAGCCTAATTTCAATACAAAATCCGGCGTAATCGGCACTGTTCCGACCAAGCCGCGGATTCCATCCGTTCCAAAAAAATGTCGCGTCATAAAAATGTTTTGTTATTGATACCTGTCATGAATTACCGTCGTCGCCCAAAAAAATATCGCGATATGCGGCGTAGGTGGACGTGTACATCAACGGCACCACCACCAGCAGTCCCAGGCCAAGTGGAATCGTGCCAATGATAAACAGCACCAAAAATATCAGTCCATAAATCAGGAACGGCAGGAAATTTTTAATACAGGCGGAAAAACTCATTGACAGCGCATCCATCGGCGGGATCTGATTGATAGCGACCAAAGCCGGCGCAAACCAAAACGCCATAAAAATCGGCACAGCCGCAGCCAATACAACCAGCAGGACGAGGACCGCGCCCAAGCCGGCACCGGCGATCAATCCGGCCAGGGCACCACTATCGCCGCTGAGCAACACACCAATCGCACCCGATGCGCCCAACAACGCCGCAAACAGCAATCCGGCGACCACCATCAGCACCATCCACGCCGCCATATAAATAAGGCCGACAATCAACAACGGCATCAGATGTGGCTCTTTAAAGCCGGAAAACAAATCATTAACCTCCAGCGGTCGCCCGCCGTGCTGGGCGTGTGCACCCAGCATCAAACCACCGGCCAATAATCCAAATAATGCGTAGGCCGCAAAAGTGCCGATCAGCGGCACCAAATTCAATACCAGATAGATGGCTAAAAATATAATCAAACAAACAATCCACAGCAATGGCGCTGCGGCAAACATGGCCCAGCCCCGACCGATCCAGGCGCTGCCCTGAGCCAAACCTGCAGTTCGCCCGCCAGAAATAAAGCCGGCGTGCGCTGCATTGTCTTTCACTGCTGGATGGGTTGGTGGTGCATTCGGGTTGGGGTTGTGCGGTGCATTTTCTGACATGATCGTCTCCGCTATCGGGTCAAATGTTGACGATGGTCAATATACAGCAGCACGCTTCAATTTCCCAGCCAGATTGGGTGGGTCAAACGGCGGCGCTCACCAGTCGAGCGCCGCAGCCAATCGCAGGGCATCGCGTGTTTCCCGCACATCATGCACACGCAATATTGCCGCCCCCTGTTGCGCAACATATAAAGCCGCCAGCACACTCGGCACCAACCGATCATCAACCTCACGCTCAAGCAGGGATTGAAACATCGATTTGCGTGAAACACCAATGAGGGTTGCATACCCGGTGGCGGCCAATTCGGCCGTGGCGCGTAGTAATGCCAAATTGTGCTCCAACGACTTGCCAAAACCGATGCCCGGATCAATGACAATTTTTTCTTTGACGATGCCGGCCGCTTCACACACCGCCGCACGATCGAGTAGAAAAGCTTTGACCTCGGCGACCACATCACCATACCGCGGTGCGAATTGCATGGTGGCCGGCACGCCGCGTTTATGCATCAAGCAAACAAACACACCGGACGCGGCACATTCGTCAATTGCACCCGGCGCTTGTAATGCATTGACGTCATTCACCATCACAACTCCGGCGCGGATCGCCGCGCGCATCACCGCCTGCTTTTGGGTGTCAATCGAAAGTGGCACAGACGGGTGCAAGCGCAGCAGCGCTTCAATCACCGGCATCACCCGTGCCAACTCTTCGTTTAATTCTGTCGGCGCGGCCCCCGGCCGGGTGGACTCGCCGCCGATATCGAGCATATCCGCCCCCTCATCGATCAGCGTGACGGCATGTTTGATCGCCGCATCCCGCGACAGAAATTTTCCGCCGTCAGAAAATGAGTCCGGGGTGACATTGACGATGCCCATAATGCGTGGTCGATCGGCGCCCAGAATCCTGTTTGCGGTCATAAATGTATTACGCCACAACCTGCGCGGCGAGGATCGTCTGCCAATTTAAACGGCACAAATGCAAACGGGCGGATTTCTCCGCCCGTTTTGAAACCACCATTGGACATAAAGCCTATTGCACACCTTCGGCTGCCGGTGGCTCTTTGACATCCGGTGTTTTGCCGGCATCGTCGGCCGCCGCCGTCGCGCCATCACCGCCGCCACTGTCACCATCACGTTTTGATTTGAAGCGCAATGTTGATGGCTTGGGCGCACGCATCTCACGGCCTTCCATGATGTCTTTGATCTGTTCGGCATCAATGGTTTCGACCTCCAACAGCGCCTTGGCCATCGCTTCAATTTTGTCGCGGTTTTCTTCGATGACTTTTCTGGCCAGCGCATATTGCTCGTCGATGATTCGACGAATCTCGCCGTCCACCTTGCGCATGGTTTCTTCGGAGACACTGGTCTGGCGGGTCATGGATCGACCCAAAAAGACTTCGCCTTCGTTTTCGGCGTAAACCATGGTGCCAAGTGCATCCGACATACCGTAACGCGTCACCATGTCACGCGCCAATTGTGTGGCACGCTCGAAGTCATTGGACGCACCGGTGGTCATCTGATTCATGAACACTTCTTCGGCAATACGACCGCCAAACAAAATGGCGATACGATTCAGCAAATATTCACGATCGTACGCATAACGATCCTGCTCCGGCAGTTGCACCGTTAAACCAAGGGCACGACCACGTGGAATGATGGTGACCTTGTGTACCGGATCACTCTTCGGCAACAAATATCCAAGAATGGCGTGACCCGACTCGTGATATGCGGTGTTCCTGCGCTCTTCTTCCGGCATCACCATCGAACGGCGCTCGGCTCCCATGATGATTTTGTCCTTGGCACGTTCAAAGTCTTCCATGTCGACCAAACGTTTGGCGGCACGTGCGGCAAACAATGCCGCTTCATTCACCAAATTCGCCAAATCAGCACCAGACATACCGGGTGTGCCACGGGCGATCACTTCTGCAACCACATCCGGCGCAATGGGCACTTTGCGCATGTGCACCAGCAAAATCTGTTCGCGGCCACGAATGTCCGGCAGCGACACCACCACCTGCCGGTCAAACCGGCCAGGCCGCAACAAGGCCGGGTCCAACACATCCGGGCGATTGGTGGCGGCGATCACAATCACACCGACACTGCCTTCAAAACCATCCATCTCGACCAGCAACTGGTTGAGAGTCTGTTCGCGCTCGTCGTTGCCGCCACCCAGGCCGGCACCGCGCTGGCGGCCAACCGCGTCGATTTCATCGATAAAAATAATACAAGGCGCACTTTTCTTGGCTTGCTCAAACATGTCGCGCACCCGTGCCGCGCCAACACCAACAAACATTTCAACAAAATCCGAGCCGGAAATCGAGAAAAACGGTACTTTGGCTTCACCGGCAATGGCCCGCGCCAGCAGGGTTTTGCCGGTGCCGGGTGAGCCAACCATCAACACACCACGCGGAATGCGTCCGCCCAGCTTTTGGAATTTTGTCGGGTCGCGCAAAAAGTCGACCAGCTCCGCCACTTCCTCTTTGGCTTCATCGACACCCGCCACGTCGGCGAAGGTGATCGGATTGGTATTTTCATCAAGCATGCGCGCACGGCTTTTGCCGAATGAAAACGCGCCACCTTTGCCGCCACCCTGCATCTGACGCATGAAATAAA
Organism: uncultured Burkholderiales bacterium; assembly: GCA_947085425.1. Taxonomy (GTDB): domain Bacteria; phylum Pseudomonadota; class Gammaproteobacteria; order Burkholderiales; family Usitatibacteraceae; genus UKL13-2. Next base: position 12,985 of record CAMTWK010000015.1, read on the forward strand.
TCCACACGCCGATCAACAACAGCACCGGGAAAGCGGAAATAAACATTTGCAGCAGGAATGATTGTTCGTCCGGCGGACGCGCCTCGACTTTGACACCGGCCTTCAACAGGTCATCAATGGTGTAAATGCTTGGCGGCAGGTAAACAACGTAAGATTTGTTGTCACGCGTGACGACCTTGGCAACCTTGGGGCCCTCTTCCTTGTAACTGACAATATTGCCGGACTTGGCTTCGCTCATCATGGTTGAATAATCCATGACGTCTCGTGGCGCACTGCGCCCGGTCAGCTGCATGAACACCATCATCAGCACAATGCCGACAACCAGCCATACACCGATACCCTTGATCCAATTATTGTTCACGCTGCAAACCCCAATCTAAGCCCGCGAGATGCGGAATGGTTATTTTAACTCCAAACACCCAGCTTTAATTAGCTGAATTGACCGACTTTGACTATCAAACCGATTCGTTTGACTTGCCTTTCAGACCGCGCCCAAAAAGAAAAACTTCCCGACTTTCGTCGCGTGAGGCGTCTGGTTTCTTGGTGGCCACCTTCTGAAAATTCTCACGCATCAACTTTACGAATGGATCGAATCCATCACCCTGAAATACCTTGACCAGAAAACAGCCGTTTGGTTTCAAAAACTTCACCGCAAAATCCAGCGCCAACTCGCCCAACGCATACAGTCTTGCTTGATCGGTGAGGACGATACCGGTTAGATTGGGTGCCATATCGGAAATAACAAGGTCAACCGGCTTGTTTTCTATTGCCGCGATGACAGCATTCAGACCCTCGTCACTCGAAAAGTCCGCCTCGATAAAATGTACTTTCTCGATCGGCTCCATGGGCAGCATATCAATCGCAATCACTTTCCCCTTGGCACCCACTTTTTTAATCGCCATTTGCGACCAGCTGCCGGGTGCGGAGCCCAAGTCAACCACCACCATGCCGGGTTTCAATATTTTTTCGGCATCGTCCACCTCCTGCAATTTGAAGTACGAACGTGACCGCAGCCCCTGTTCATTGGCTTTTTTGACGTACATATCCGACAGGTGGCGTCTTAACCAGTCACGGCTGTTTTTTGGGCGGGCATTGGACATAGAGTCTGTTTACGATTGGTTTCAGATGGCAGGCGGGTGCAAACACCGCAAAATTGCAAATTTCTTGCCGTAGATGCGGTCAGTATGAGGCTTAACCTGCATATTTCACGGGTCGGACCCTTTTACTGTGGTTGGTCCCCCTTGGTCACCGACCATTTCGGTCGATCCAAATTGTACTTCCTGCGCTTGATGGCCTGCGCGCGCGACAGCGGGCGCATAAGCGGCCCTTTTCCACTCTCTTCCGCGCACACTCTCGAACGCGCCCCACTGAAATATGCAGGTTAAACATCGCCAATGGTGGCGGACGTTATAATGTCGCCATGAAAATAGAATTATCCCCCACTGAACGGCAGGCGCTGAAAGCCAAGGCCCATCCCATCGATCCGTTGGTGGCCATTGGCGACAAAGGGCTCAGCCCAAGCGTCATGCGTGAAATTGATCGCACCCTGGCCGCGCACGAACTCATTAAAATTCGCGCCAATACAAACGACCGCGACGAACGGGTGGCATGGATGGCTAAAATTACCGACGCATTATCCGCAGCACCCGTGCAAATCATTGGAAAAACGCTGGTGATATGGCGGGAAAACCCGGAAAAAGTGAAGGAACGGGCAAAAGCGGCCCAGCCAGCACAAAAACGCAAAGGCCCGCGCCTGACCAAACATCAGGAAGAAATGATTGCGGTCGGCCAGCTTAAACCCAAGACCAAACGTCGGGCACGATAGGAAAATCGTTGTTTGGCGGGTTGTTTCAGCGTTAAATGACTGAAGGCGACCGCAAATAAACGACTTTCATGATTGGCCATCCTGCCACCACGCCGACTTTATTTCAAATCAAACTTGGGCAGCATTTTCTTTACCGCGATATTTTTTAATCGCACATAGTCCGGCAACCCATTTGCAAATGGTGGGTACGCCTCGCCGGCAATCAATGGCAACAGGTAATTTCGACATTTTTGGGTGATGTGAAAGCCATCTGCCGTGATGAAGTCGCGCGGCATTTTTTTCTCGTGATTGGCAATCTTGCCCAACGGCGCAGCCACGATTTCCCACTTATAAGGCTTGCTGGAGAGTCGTTTAATCGCCGGCATGACTCCGTTTAGCCCCTTGACCGCAAATTCCACCGCCGCTTTACCGCAGGCGTAAGACTGTTCGACATCTGTTTTGGATGCGATATGACGGGCGGCGCGCTGTAAATAATCCGCCACCGCCCAGTGATATTTCAACCCCAGCTCGCGTTTGACCAAATCCGCAATCGCCGGGGCGACGCCACCCAGCTGCGCGTGGCCAAAAGCATCAACCAAGCCTGATTCCGAGACAAATTTGCCGTCGAGTCCCTTGATCCCCTCGGATACACCGATCGCGCAATATCCATACTTCTTAACGGTGGCGTCAACTTTGGCGATAAATTTCTTTGGTTCAAAAACGATTTCCGGAAACAAAATAATGTGCGGTGCGTCGCCCGCACCGTTGGCGGCCAGACCGGTCGCCGCCGCAATCCAACCGGCGTGACGGCCCATCACTTCAAACACAAAAACTTTGGTGGATGTTTTCGCCATCGAGGCAACATCGAGCCCCGCCTCCAGCATCGACACCGCGACGTATTTGGCAACCGAGCCAAAGCCCGGTGAACAATCGGTAATCGGCAAATCGTTATCGACCGTTTTGGGCACATGCACGGCAATCAGCGGATAACCCATGGACGCCGATAACTGTGAGATTTTCAGACAGGTATCCGCGGAGTCGCCACCACCGTTGTAAAAAAAATAACCAATGTCGTGCGCCTTGAACACTGCAATCAAGCGTTCATACTCACGCCGGTTTTGTTCGAGCGACTTTAATTTGTAGCGGCACGATCCAAACGCACCGGCGGGGGTGTGGCCGAGCGCTTTAATATTGGCCAACGGCTCTTTGCTGGTGTCGATCAAATCCTCGGTCAAGGCACCGATGATACCGTTGCGACCCGCGTACACCTTACCGATTTTTTTTGGATATTTGCGCGCCGTTTCAATCACCGCTTGCGCGGAAACGTTAATGACAGAGGTAACGCCGCCTGACTGGGCATAAAACGCATTACGTGGCGCAGCGGATGATTTCATGTCGGCTTTCCGTATGGCTAATTTATGCTGCAAACGACAGTGCCGCAAAAATTTGATCGCGGATCTGATCCATCTTGCCCACGCCGTGAATGCGGATATATTTTGGCGCACCTTTCACGCCACTTGCCGCCCAGTCACCGTAATAGTCGATGAGAGGCTTGGTTTGGTCATGGTAAACCGCCAGACGTTTTTTAACAGTCTCCACCTTGTCGTCGTCACGTTGAATCAGGTCCTCGCCGGTGACGTCATCTTTGCCGGCAATTTTCGACGGATTAAATTTGACATGATAGGTACGGCCGGACGCAATATGCACCCGCCGCCCGGACATTCTCTCGACAATTTCAGCGTCATCAACCGCGATCTCGACCACAAAATCAAGGTCAACACCGGCTGCTTTCATGGCGTCTGCCTGGGGAATGGTGCGCGGAAATCCATCAAACATGAATCCGTTCACGCAGTCCGGCTCTTTAATGCGTTCTTTTACCAAACCGATAATAATCTCGTCGGACACGAGTGCACCGGAGTCCATGACTTTTTTCGCCGCAACTCCTAGCGGTGAGCCAGCTTTGACGGCCGCACGCAACATGTCACCCGTGGAAATTTGCGGAATGCCAAATTTTTCTTTGATGAATGCAGCTTGTGTGCCCTTACCCGCGCCCGGCCCACCCAAAAGAATCAATCGCATTGCGTGCCTTTGTATTTTTAATTCATAAAGAACAATTTTACCCGAATGGCTTAGCCACGAGCAGCCATCATCATGCGCACACGCGCCAAATCTTCCGGCGTATCCACCCCGGGCTCGATGACACCCTGCCAGGGCAACACGGCGATCTGAAACCCATGATGCAACGCACGCAACTGCTCGAGTGCTTCACACTGCTCGCTTGGCGCCGTCGACAGTGTGGCAAAGCGCCGCAAAAAATGTGCCCGGTAAGCGTAAATGCCGATGTGCCGTTGTGCGTTGAAATCCGTCGGCAATGTTGACGTATCCGATGCAAACGCATCACGCGCATAAGGAATTGGCGCCCGGCTGAAATAACGGGCGAGGCCATGAATATCACTCACGACCTTCACCACATTGGCATTAAAAAAGTCCTCTGCATTAAAAATGCTGTGGGACGCTGTCGCAATGGCGGCGGCGGGTGTGGCCGCCAACAGGGCGGCCACTGCGTAAATTAATTGTGGATCGATGAGTGGCTCATCGCCTTGCACATTGACGACAATGGCATCATCGGCAAGCGCAAGATGTTGGACCACTTCCGCCAACCGATCGGTACCGGTGGTGTGATGTTCTGCCGTCAGCAACACATCGATATTATTGGCCTGGCAAGCGGCCACCACATCGACATGATCAGTCGCCACCACCACCCGATCAGCGCCGGACGCTTGTGCACGCACCGCCACCCACACCACCATCGGCTTGCCGGCAATATCGGCCAGCGGCTTGTTCGGCAGGCGAACCGACTTCAGCCGCGCCGGAATGATACAAATGAATGGGGACAAAATTGAACCCGCCGCCTAGGGACGTTCTTCGCCAACAGCAAGCGCACGCGCCTCATCAACCAGCATGATGGGAATGCCATCGCGAATCGGATAAGCCAGCCGCGCCGACCAGGATATCAATTCTGTTTTGTTGGCAGACATGGTTAACGGCCCCTTGGTGACGGGACAAACCAGGATTTCAAGCAATTTTGGGTCGAGCGACATGATCAATTTTTTCCAAAATAAAATCGTAAAAAGCTTCCGGCAACAAGGCATCAATTTGCATCGCCCACATCCTCGAATCCGCAAACGATGTGCATTTTACCGCGTCCTTCTCGGTCATTAGAATGATGTCTGCCGCAATGCCATCCAAATCGGCGCGCACAAAGGCGTGATGATCGGCAAAGGCATGGCGCGAAACCAAGGTTAAACCAAGTCGTTCGATATGATCAAAAAAGCGCTGCGGGTGACCAATCCCCGCCACCGCCGCCACCCGCCGGGTAGAACAGCGCTCGATCATCGCCGCCGGCTGCTCAACAATTGACGTCGCCAAGGACAAAAATGTCTCGTTGCCATAGGTCATGTTGAATACCGGCTTGCCACTTGCCAACAGCGCCGGCGCTATTGCCGGACATAAATGAGCCGCAGGCTGCGCAACACTTTTGATGTCGAAATCAATGTTGGTATTGTTCACAATAATGCAATCAACCGTATTTAGTCGTGACGGCATTTCACGCAACGGGCCGGCCGGCAACAAGTGGCCATTGCCAAATCCACGCGCGCCGTCTACCACCACAATCTCGATGTCACGCGCCAACGCGTAATGTTGTAGTCCATCATCACCGATCACGACGTTGGTATTGGCATGATCAGCGAGCAGGGCTTGCACGGCGTTGGCGCGCCGTGACGAAACATAAACCGGCGCCGCACTTCGTGTTGCCAACAGTTGCGGCTCATCACCGCTCTCGTCTGGCGGCGCACCATTGCTGGCAGCGCGCACTTCTTGCGCACCGTGAATGCCACTCCCGGCCAGCACATAGCCGCGGGTGACAATGCCCGGCGCACGGCCGATGCGTCGTAAATAATCGACAAGCGCCAACACAACCGGTGTTTTACCAGTCCCGCCAATACTCAGATTACCCACCACCACCACCGGCACAGCAGGCAAAAACGATGGCAGAATTTCTGCCTGATATAAATAACGGCGGGCCGCCACCACCAGCCAAAACAACCATGAAATTGGCCGCAGCAGCCATTGCCACACCGAGGCATGTTGCCATTCGCGCAAAAAAAATGCCTCGATAAACCGCCGCATGTTCACCACGCATCACACCGTCAACATGGACAAAAATTACTTGCCGGGTTTGGTTTGGGTGGTGAAGGAAATTTTGGTGAATCCCACCACCCGCGCAGCTTCCATGACATTCACCACCGCTTGATGGGTGGCGGCCGCATCAGCACCTATGGCAATGACCGGATCCTTCATTTGCGCCGCCGTTGCGGCCTGCTGTAACGCATTGGCAAACGAGGACACACTATTAAAATTGACCGGCACATTGTTAATTGCGTATTTACCACTGGCATCCACGGCAATATTCAAAACCTGCGGACGGTCCGGCGCTTTTTCTGCGGACGCTTCCGGCAGATTGATTTGCAATTCCGCATATTTTGAATAGGTGGTGGTGACCATGACAAAAATCAGAATAACCAACAACAAATCAATCAACGGAATGAAGTTGATTTCCGGCTCCTCGCGGCTGCGGCCACGGCGGAAATTCATGTGCGCTCTCCGTGCAGGATTTCCACCAGCTTGATGCCCTGCTGCTCCATGTCGATGACCATCACGTCCACTTTTCCACGGAAATGCCGGTAAAAGATGAGTGCGGGAACGGCGACTGCAATACCCGCCGCAGTGTTGTATAACGCGATGGAAATGCCCAACGCCATTTGGGCGGGATTGCCGCCTTGCGCACCGGAGGCGCCAAAAATTTCAATCATGCCGATCACCGTGCCAAACAGCCCCAACAGCGGGGCGACCGTGGCAATGGTGCCAAGCCCGGTCAGGAAACGCTCCATTTCCACCATGACCGCGCGACCGGCCTCTTCCATCGATTCCTTCATGATTTCGCGCGATGACTTGACGTTGGCCAAACCGGCGGCAAACACCCGGCCCAAAAATGAATTTGCATTCAACTTCGCCAGCAAATCGGGCGATGCGCCCTGCAAACGGAATGCATCCACCGTGTCCGTAAACAAATTCGGCGGCAGAACACGGCTACGACGCAAAGTCCAGAAACGTTCACCGATGATGGCGAAACAAATGACTGAACACAAAATAATGAACCAAATAGTCCAGCCGGCTGCTTGAATGATCGATAACAATGTGGTCTCCAAATGTACAAATGTGTCGGGCGCAATTTTAATTAGTTTAACGTATCCGCTTTGTGCTCGACGCGCTGCAACATGCGGCGCTGTCACCATCTGGCAACAAGCGACCGCGATGACGGTGATTGTTTGAAAATCAAGGCGGGCTGGTGAATTTCAAAAACAATGTTGATTGACGCGCCTTTTCAGCCATTTATGAGCCGCAAAGTCGGTATTCATTGGCGTTTTGCCAGGCGCCAAAAATTCATCCACAACTACTGTGGATAACTCTGTGCATAGCCATTGTTAAGCGATCCTAAGTCACGAAGCCATAACGATTTTTTCCAATCCGCCTAATTTTTAGCCTGCCAAAAAACCCCGTGTTTTCAATGAGTTGCAATTTAACATCCGCAGATGACACAACGTGGTACGGATTTACCTGTGGTGGTACCATGCGGTGGATGAATAGTGATGATTACCCCCTGTTTTTTGCCGCCGACAGTGCTGAAAACGCGCCGAAACGACCCTCCTTTGGTTCTCGAGTCGATGCCAATATTGCCATCAGCGTATCGGAACTGAATCGGCGGGTAAAAGGCGCGTTGGAAGCCAGTTTTGAACTGCGTTGGGTAAGGGGAGAGTTATCAAATGTAATGCGCGCAGCAAGCGGCCATTGGTATTTTTCGATCAAAGATGATGCCGCCCAGGTTCGTTGCGTGATGTTTAAACAGCGCGCCCAAGGAATGTCGTTTACCCCCATCAACGGCCTCGAAGTGGAAGTACGCGCCCTGCCGACCCTTTACGAAGCGCGCGGCGAATTTCAATTGGGCGTTGAAACCATGCGGCTCGCCGGACTCGGCGCGATATATGAGGCGTTTGAACAGCTCAAAAAGAAGTTGGCTGCAGAGGGCCTGTTTGACGAACAGCGCAAACGTCCCCTGCCCGGATTTGCCCGCACTCTGGGAATTGTCACTTCATCACGAGGTGCCGCGCTGCACGATGTACTTACTGCAATGCAACGCCGCGCGCCAATGATCAACATCATCATTTATCCAACCGCGGTGCAGGGAGCGGACGCGCCCCGGGAGATCGCCACCGCCATCACCACCGCCGCCAATCGAAATGAAATTGATGCCCTGCTGATTTGCCGGGGCGGCGGGTCGATCGAAGATTTATTTGCGTTTAACCACGAGGCGGTTGCCCGCGCCATTGTTCGCCTGCAAGACCAAACCAATATTGTCGTGGTGTCCGCAGTCGGCCATGAAACTGATTTCACGATTTGTGATTTTGTCGCCGATAGGCGCGCGCCGACACCCACCGCCGGAGCGGAATTATTGTCACCGGATACGCCGCAACTACGCCTATCCATCCAGCGCCAACAACAAACAATGCGTCAGCAGACACTGCAAATCATCCGCCGCCACCAACAAGCGGTTGATTTTGCCGCCCGCGGCTTGGTATCCCCGCAGGACAGACTGCAACGTGAGCATGAAAATCTCAAACTGGTGCGACTACGTTCAAGCGGCGCAATACGTGCGCAATTACAACAATGCCGACTTGGATTGCTCGAAATGTCGCACCGACTGCGTCAACTCACACCGAATATGCGGCAACGTCGCCAGACCCATATGGTCATCGGACAGGCGCTAAGACGGGTGATGATCAGCACGCTGGATCTACATCGCCAAACGGTCAAACAACACCGCCACGCACTTGAATTGCTCAGCCCATTACAAGTTCTCACCCGCGGCTATGCAATCGTCAATATCGGCGGCAAAGGCGTTATCAGTAGTATCGAAAACGTCCAGACTGGTGATCAGATTGCAGTGCGTTTTCATGATGGTGAGCTTGCCGCGCGGGTGGAAAAAACCACACCCGCCGCACCATCCAAGTCGACCAAGCCAGTGGTGAGCGGATAAAATTTATCCGCAGGCCCGCACGCCACCGCCGTTATTCGACCGCCAGAAAACGACCGCCGGACAATCAACCAGCATAGTTCACGGGTCGGCCCGCCTTACATACGTTTTTCATTCTTGGCGACCTGTAAATTCTGCAAATCCAAACTGTACTTCGTAAGGTTGATGGCCTACACACCCGAGAGCGTCCCCGTGAAATATGCAGGTTAACCAAATGTGCAGACTTATAGCAAAATTTGCTGCAAGCGACGGATCAATTGGCCAGGCACATCGGGCGCCAGGCAGTCAAATGATTCAACCCCTTCCATTCCGCGCAACCAGGTCATCTGCCGCTTGGCAAGCTGACGGGTGGCGGCAATGCCTTCGGCACGCAGGCCTGACGCATCAATATTTCCGTCCAGAAAACTCCACACCTGTCGATATCCAACACAGCGCATGGACGGCATGTCGATGGTCAGTTGATATTTTTCCCGCAGCACTTTCATCTCATCGACCAATCCGTTGGCCAGCATGACGTCAAAGCGGTTCGCTATGCGCTGGTGAAGTACGGCGCGGTCGGACGGCAACAAAGCCAATAGGGTCGGCGCAAACGGGAATACCGGCTGATGCGGGCTTTTCGGCGTATTGCGGGTTTGCAATTCCGACAGCGGTGTGCCACTGATGGCAAAAACTTCCAACGCACGTTGAATGCGTTGACTGTCATTGGGCGACAAGCGCGCGGCAGCAACAGCATCGACTCTGGACAGTTCGGTATGCATCGCCGGCCAGCCCAGCAACGCCGCCCGGTCGGTAATCTGCTGACGAATGGCCGCATCCGCTGGCGGCATCGCACTTAAGCCATCGATGAGCGCCTTCACGTACATCATGGTGCCACCGACCAAGAGCGGCGTGCGGCCGTCGGCGTGAATTTTTGTGATTGCAGCAATGGCATCGCGCCGGAAATCCGCCACCGAATAAACCTGATCCGGATTGATCAAATTAATTAGTTGGTGCGGGTGCTGCGCCAATGTCGCCGTATCCGGCTTGGCGGACCCGATATTCATATCGCGATAAACCAGGGCGGAATCGACACTGACAATATCCAACGGAAATTGCGCACGCAGCGCACACGCCAGCGCCGTTTTTCCGGATGCCGTCGGCCCCAGCAGAAATACCACCGATTTCATCGGCCGCGCATGAATAATTTATCCAGATCAGACAACGCAAACTGGAACCACGTCGGACGGCCATGATTACATTGCCCGCTGCGTTCGGTTTCTTCCATTTGCCGCAGTAATGCATTCATTTCCGGCAGCGTCAGCTGCCGGTTCGCCCGCACCGCCGCGTGGCACGCCATGGTGGAAAGAATTTCATCGCGTCGCTCTTCCATTGCCCGTGCGCCGCCGTGCAAGGCCAGATCGTCAAGTAATTCGCGTAGTAACTCATGCGGCTCGCGCCGCTCCATCAGCGCCGGCACCGCGCGGATGGCGATTTCATTCGGACTTAAATCCGCAAAATCAAAACCCAACCCGGTCAGCAACAAACGATTGTCTTCAAGGATTTCGCGCTCGCGCGGCGCAATCGCAAACGCAATCGGTGTCAGCAACGGCTGCGTAGCCACCTCATTGGCGTTATTGGCCTGTTTGAATTGTTCATACAAGATACGTTCATGCGCTGCGTGCATATCCACCAGCACCAGCCCTTGCGAATTTTGTGCCAGCACATAGATTCCGTGCAACTGGCCCAATGCAAATCCCAGCGGTGGCACGCCGCCGGCATCATTCGACATCGCGACCGCCGCCGAGGTCGATGCCGTTGGCAGCGCTGCTGCATTGTGATCGCCCGGAGCGGCTGGCTCTCTCAGCACTTCATAAAAGCGGCTGTGTTGCTGAGCGCGATATGCAGGAGCGCCTTCGCCTGCTCCAATTTGAGTTTGCACCGCGCGCGGCCAATTTGTTCCCTGCGGCAAGGCTGCGGGCGGTGCCGACACATAACGACCGGGGTCGGCGGTCGGCGCAGCAACGTCGACGGCGGATGCCGACAACGCCTTGTTTAACGCATGGAACACAAATTGATGCACCGCACGGCCATCGCGAAAACGGACTTCAGCTTTTGCCGGATGCACATTGACATCCACCAATTCCGGATTAATCGAAAGAAACAATGCAAACGCCGGTTGACGACCATGATGCAACACATCGGCATAGGCCTGTCGAATCGCATGCTGCAATAATTTATCGCGCACAAAACGGCCGTTGATAAAACAAAACTGCTGGTCGCGGCCGGCGCGCGAATAACGTGGCAATGCGATAAACCCATGCAAGGCAAACGCGGTGTGTTGTTCGTCGATGGCCATCGATGAACCGGCAAATTCATCGCCCATAATGGCCATGACCCGGTCCGCCGGTGCTTGTGTCGGATAAGACCAGACCCGCCGTCCATTATGCGAAAGTGAAATCGCCACCTGCGGAAAAGCGATGGCAATACGAACAGCCGCGTCTTCAGCGTGACCAAATTCGGTGCCCGGCGTTTTTAGAAATTTACGCCGCGCCGGAGTATTAAAAAATAAATCTTCGGCGTCAATCACCGTCCCACGCGCCAGTGCCGCCGCCTGGACGGTGGCAATTTCGCCACCCAAAACCTGCAGGCAATGCGCATGTGCCGCGTTCGTCTGGCCGTCCGAAAATCTTGATGTCAGCGTCAAGCGCGAAATGGCGCCCAAACTAGCCAGCGCCTCACCACGGAACCCCAACGTCGCCACCCGCTCCAAATCATCAAGGTCGCGAATTTTCGAGGTGGCGTGGCGCTGCACCGCAAATTGCATTTCATTGTCGGGAATACCGCTGCCGTTGTCGGCGACGCGAATACGTTTGATGCCGCCTTCGGCCAAATCAATCTGAATTTCGGTCGCGCCCGCGTCAAGGCTGTTTTCCAACAATTCTTTGAGTGCGGAGGCGGGTCTTTCAACCACCTCTCCGGCGGCAATTTGATTAATCAACAGTTCCGGCAAGGCTTGAATGGTGGCGCGCATCACCGCATTTTACCGACTCTTGATGGCGGTCACCCATACTGATCGTGCTACGGTAAACCATGGTGCTGGCGGCCCCGGCAACTTGAATGGATTCGAGTCGATTTTGCCGCCCCCGCCTAGCAGTTTGTTGAAATTCTGCTGCGCTCGGTGATGCGGCGTTGGCAAGCGGCTGACGCGGTTGACCAAAATTACGAAAAATATCGGCGTTTTTACTCACCATCCCCTGATTGCGGGGCTAATACGCCATTTCAATGAAAAATGCCGGTAGAAACTTGACGCGTGGTCTGCATGGCTCTAAGCTGCAATGTGGACGGGGAATATTGATAACAACCACGTTAACAATCACATACAACCGAATATAAAAGTGTCGTGTCATCACTCAATCGTGCGTAGTGGACCTCGACGTGTGCAACTTGGTGTTTTTTTCCAGAAGGTCCTGATCCGTCGAATTTTTTGTCGATGCGCCTGATTGTCAGGTGAAATCGCAAACGTTTGCATCTGTTCGCCCCACCATCAAAAGGTTGATCTTTGAGCCCAAAAGGTAAAACGAAACCAAATGACACCATCGTCGGCAATGCCGGCCAGCTGAATACGCCCGGCTTGTCATTGGCATCGCCGATTACCGCTCAAGACCGGGCGTTTGTCGCCCAACATATTTTTGCCGAGCAGGTGCGATTGTTGTACCGTTTTTCTTTGGTTGGTTACCTTGCCGAATTTATGGTGACCTTCCTGCTTGGTGCCATTCTCTGGCATGAATTGGGCGAACGACCGATCCTGTTTGCATGGTTTACCATTGCCATCGCTGTAATGCTTGGCCGTTATGGCCTTTATAAATTATTCATTCGTTCCAATCCCCCGCCTGAACGCCTGGCCATTTGGGAGTGGCGGTTTGTCGTCGGCACGATGGTCATGGCCGTCATGTGGGGCATCATGGGATCGGCGTTGTTACCCAAAGCAGGTGCCACACAATTGCCGGTGATGATGTTGGTTGCGTTGTTAACCACAGGTGCCGTCGCCTATTTTGCGCCGCACCGGACTCTATTCACATTAACCGCCCTGGTTTCACTGCTGCCGATGGGTGTCATGACACTGGGGTTTGGTGATCGTGCCGGTTCGATGCTGGGTTTCACCATTGTTGTTTTGGTCGGTTTGTTGGCGGTGGTGCACAACAAGGTTCACAAGGCATTGTTGGACTCGTTGACTGCGCGTTTTGACAATGTGCTCATTGCCATTCGACTCGAAGAAGAGAAAATGCGCGTCGAAATGGTCAACAAGGCGCTGGTTGCCGAGTCACTAGATCGCCGTAAAGCCGAACGCTCGGAGTTACTCGCTTTACAGCGCTTGAAGTTACATCTGGAGCGGACCCCGCTGGGCGTAATCGAATGGGACATGGAGTTCCGGATCGCCACCTGGAACCCGGCGGCAGAAGCAATTTTCGGGCATATCGCGTCTGAGGCCATCGGCGAAACCGGTTATATGCTGGTGCAAGGTACCGAAGAAAGTGAACGCATGGCAAGCATGTGGGCGGAACTCATGCAAACCCGCCATTCAACCCGCGTCACGTTAACCAATAAAACCAAACGCGGCGAAGAAATCAGCACCGAGTGGTACAACACACCTCTGGTTGATGATGACAATAAAGTGATCGGTGTGGCGTCATTGGTGCAGGACATTACCGAGCGCCTGAATACCGAGCGCACCATTCACTATATGGCGCACCACGACGCGTTGACCGGTCTGCCCAATCGTCGCCTGATGCAAGACCGGTTAAATCAAGCCATCCTTACCGCCCGCCGCCAGCAACGCCATGTCGGACTGTTGTTCATCGATTTGGACCGCTTCAAATTGGTCAATGACACACTCGGCCACGAGACCGGCGACTATGTGCTGCGGGATATTTCCAAACGACTGGCAAAGCTGGTACGCGAAGGTGATACGGTTTCGCGTGAAGGCGGTGATGAATTTGTGATTGTGTTGCCCGACTTGGACAAGCCCGAATCAACACAAATTGTCGCCGACAAGATACTGGCCGAACTCGCAAAACCGATTGAAGTGTCCGGACATGAATTAACCGTGACCGCGTCAATCGGCATTTCACACTATCCAAATGACGCCACCGATGTCCAACACCTGCTCAAACATGCCGATTCGGCGATGTATCAGGCCAAGGATGCCGGCCGCAATACCGCACGCTTTTTCACCTCGGATCTCAATTTCCTGCTATCCAAACGCCTGGAGGTGGAATCACGATTGCGTCGCGGCATCGAGCGTAATGAATTTTTCCTGAGGTATCAACCACAGGTTGACGTGCTCAGTGGTCGCATCGTCGGACTCGAAGCACTATTGCGCTGGAACGATCCGCAACACGGCGAAATTTACCCGAAAGATTTTATTTCGATTGCCGAAGAGCTGGGCCTGATCGTGCCGCTCGGCGAGTGGGTGTTTCGGACAGCATGCCAGCAAATCAAGATTTGGGATCAAGAGGGTTACCGGGGTCTGACGGTATCGGTCAACTTGTCACCCCGACAATTTGTTTCCCGCAAATTATTACCTTCGATGAAGGCGGCGTTTCTTGAGACCGGTGTTTCGCCAGAGCGAATTGAATTGGAAATCACCGAAACCATGGCCATGCGCAACCTTGAGCAGTCCATTGAGATTCTCGCCGAGTTGCGGCGAATGGGCGCAACCATCTCGATTGATGACTTTGGCATTGGTTATTCGTCACTCGGACAGTTGCGACGCCTGCCCGCGCAGACCCTCAAAATTGATCGCAGCTTCATCGCGCAGATCCCGAACGACGCCAACAGTTGCTCGATCACCGAGGCCATTATTGCCATGGGCAAACGCTTGGGATTACGTATTGTCGCCGAGGGGGTTGAGCAAGTGGCTCAACTCGAGTTTTTACGCGCCAACGGCTGCGATGTTTTCCAAGGCTATTTGTTTGCCAAGCCCCTCACCACGCCAGAAGTCACCGCTCTTTTAAAGAGCCAGCGCGCCGCCGCATAACCAATATTGGTGGCGAATCTCGTTGCCAGTCATGGAGTTACAGCCAAAATTGGCTGGTGACGCTCCAATTTGCTTGTGTTTGAGAATTGTTCAGGCGCGGGCCAGCGCCGGATTTTTCTTGAAGTAGGTGCGAATGCCGTCGGCTATCGCGTCGGCCATTTTTGCCTGATAGATCGGATCGCGTAATTTGCGCTCCTCTTCGGGATTCGAAATAAACGCCGTTTCAATCAGGATCGACGGAATGTCCGGTGCCTTCAATACGGCGAATCCGGCCTGCTCCACCTGCGGTTTATGCAGACGATTCACCTCCGCCAATTCCGACAACATATAACGCCCCACCCTCAGGGAGTCGTTAATTTGGGCAGTCTGAGACAAGTCGAGCAAAATGCGTGCGAGCCCGGAGTCGCGTGTGTTCAGATTCATGCCGCCGATTAAATCGGCATCATTTTCTTTGTTGGCAAGCCACTTCGCCGCCGTCGACGTGGCACCACGCTCAGACAGGGCGAAAACTGACGAGCCATTGGCCTGTGGCTGCACAAAAGCATCGGCATGCACACTGATGAACAGATCCGCCTTCAAGGTTCGGGCACGTTGGACGCGCTGATTCAGAGGCACAAAAAAGTCACCATCACGAGTGAGCGCAATTCGAAAACGGGCATCGTCTTCAAAGCGGCTGCGCAATTGACGCGAAATCGAAAGGACAATGTCCTTCTCGAGGGTGCCACGACGGCCAATGGCACCGGGGTCTTCGCCGCCGTGTCCGGGATCGACCACCACTACAAACGGTCGTGGGGTTCTTTTGCCGGCAATGATGGTCGGCGCTTCCGGCTTTTTAGGCGGCTTGTCATTGCCTGTTGCCGAAGTAGGGGTGCCCGTCGCCGCCGGAATTTTTTCCGACGACGCGGGCACGGATTCACCTGGTTTAGAGGCGCCACCCTTTGATGCCACATTGGCGGCATCGGGGGTCGATGGTGAATTCGGGGAAGTCGGCGAACTGAATGGTAGGCCTTGGGCAAACGGGGCGATATCGTCATTCAGCAGCGCCAGCATGGGATCGACCGGCTTGGCTGGATAAATATCAAGCATCAAGCGATGACCAATATCACTGATCGGTGGAACCGCAAACACTTGCGGCAAAACTTCTGTTTTTAAGTCGAGCACCACGCGCACCACATTGGGTCGATTGATGCCCACCCGCACCAGGGCAATATACGGGTCATTGCGTCCAACCAAGGTCGCGAGATTTTTCAGGGCGTCACCCAATTCGACATTTTCAAGGTCCAACACCAGCCGCTCGGGGTCCTTGAGAAAAAAATATTGAAATTTGAAAAGGCTGGGAGATTCAAAAGTGACGCGGGTATATTCGGCGGCGGGCCACACCCGCGCCGCCCTTAGCTTGGTCAGCACCACATTGGCCGCCAACAGATGTGTCGAAAATAACGCGGAGGATAAAAGTGGCAACGATGCCGCCACGGTGACGGCCACCATGCTGCGGCGGGAAATCGACACCGCGTCAATCGACGTACTTAATAGTTGGGCAGGGGCAATAGGCGCAGTTGATGGCAAATTGCTGTTCCCGCCGGGGTGTTGGCGGTCAAGGTCAATTGGCGTTGATCGCTCGGTGTTGCGGTCAGGAATATTTCCATATCCGCGATCGGCAAAGACACACCCGCCCCGCTGGCCTTCTCCGGCCACTCGATGAGGCAAACCGCCTCGGCATTCATTAAATCGCGAAAACCGGCTTCGTGCCATTCGTCTGGATCGGTTAACCGATAAAAATCAAAGTGATACAAGTTTAATCTAGAAACCGCATAAAGTTCAACCAATGTGTAAGTCGGACTTTTCACGCGACCGGTATATCCCAGTCCCCGCAATATCCCGCGCACCATGGTGGTTTTGCCCGCGCCGAGATCGCCATGCAGGAATACCAATAGCGGCGCGGGCTTTGGATCCAACCCATGGACAGACAAAATTGATGCCATCTGTCCGCCGAACGCAAGGGTGGCGGCTTCATCGACCAAGGTGACGGTTATTTTTTCCGGCGACAACTTCGGCATCCGCTAGACTTCTTTTATGGTTTCAAATTCAAAAAATATGGCTTGCCAGCCTGATTACACCCAGCTCAGCGCCGACATCAAAACATGGGGCGTGGAACTTGGTTTCCATGAAGTCGGCATTACCGACACCGACCTGACCTTGGAAGCGGCCAGACTCACCGATTGGCTGAATCGCGGCTACCACGGTGACATGGATTATATGGCGCGGCACGATGGCCGCAACGGTGCCAACCGAACGGACCCCGCCACCCTTCAGGCGGGCACCATTCGTGTCATCACCGCCCGCTTGAATTATGAGGCGGCGGATACACGTGACAGTTGGCAGGTGATGGCGGATCCGCAGTCGGCGTTTATTTCACGCTACGCGCTGGGACGCGACTATCACAAGGTGCTGCGCGGCAAACTACAAATGTTGGCAACCAAAATTGCCTCGGTTGTTGAAGACTTTCAATATCGCGTATTCACCGACTCCGCACCGGTGATGGAAGTCGCGCTTGCCACCAAGTCCGGCATCGGCTGGCGAGGCAAACATACCCTGTTACTCAATCGCGAGGCAGGCTCGATGTTTTTCCTCGGCGAAATCTACGTCAACCTGCCGCTCAACATTGACACCGCCACCAGCGAACATTGTGGAACCTGCCAAAAGTGCATCGACATCTGCCCCACCCAAGCCATCACAGCGCCTTATCAACTGGATGCACGCCGCTGCATTTCTTATCTCACCATTGAAAACAAGGGCGCGATTCCGGTCGAGTTTCGTGAGGCCATCGGCAATCGCATTTACGGCTGCGACGATTGCCAGCTCGTTTGCCCATGGAACAAATTCGCCGTCAAATCAGTTGAAAAGGACTTTGCCGTCCGCCACGCTCTGGATGACATTTCGCTACTGGAACTGTGGGCGTGGACGGAAGAAGAATGGCTCCAGCGCATGGAAGGATCGGCCATCCGCCGCATTGGTTATGAACGTTGGCAGCGCAATCTGGCGGTGGCGATGGGCAATGTTTTACGCTCCACCACGACGATAGCAACAATTAAAAACACAACGACCGCGTTACGGAGCGCCCGTGCCACGGCAACACCGCTGGTATTGGAACATATTGATTGGGCGTTACGGTCGACAGCGCCTTAGCCTGACTCCGGGTCAATTTATTTTGGCTTATCCTGCTGAACACCAGCCGGTATTGCCGGCACGATCTTTTCCGGCAAAGTTATCCAGATAATTTGTGCTCCATACCGTTGCGCACTGGCTTCAATCGCGTTGATCCGCCGCCAGTCCACATCGCGCGCGTTGGAATGATGGGCAAATCCTGCGCAGCCCATCAATATGCCGACTGACACCAAGATCAGCAAGGATATCAACAGCCGGTGCCCACTCGATTCAGATAAAGTTTTCCACATGATGTGCCTCCATTCAAGTCGACGACATCAAAACAATACGCCCGGCAAACGCACAACGCAACTCCAGTTGGTCTGGTGCGCCGCCGAGATGCCAAGCAGCATCACTCCAGCATCAACGCATTCACCCGCTTCACAAATCCCGCCGGGTCTTCCAACTGGCCACCTTCGGCCAGCAGTGATTGCTCAAACAACATGACCGACAAATCATCAAACCGCGCCGCCGTTTCCTCGGCCTGGATTTTTTTCACCAGTGCATGTGCTGGATTGATTTCCAGGATTGGTTTGGAGGCATTGACTTTTTGCCCGGCCGATTTAAGCATGCGCTCGAGATTGCCGGACAGCTCATTTTCGTCCACCACCAGGCAGGCGGGGGATTCGGTGAGTCGATCGGTCACGCGCACGTCCTTGACCCGCTCCCCCAGCGAGGCTTTGATTTTTTCGATCAACGGCTTTAATTCGTCGGCGATTTTTTCCACTGCTTTTTTCTCGGCTTCGTCGGCGAGTGCGCCCAGATCGAGGTCACCCTTGGCCACCGATTGCAATTTTTTGCCTTCATATTCTTCGAGCGAGCCCAGCCACCACTCGTCCACCGCCTCGGTCAGCAAAATAACTTCAATGCCTTTTTTGCGGAAGACTTCCAAATGCGGGCTGTTTTGCGCGGCGGTCAACGAGTCCGCCGTCACGTAGTAAATTTTTTCCTGGCCGGATTTCATACGACCGAGGTAATCGGCAAATGAAACGGTTTGTGTTGCGCCGGATTCATGGGTGGATTGGACACGCGTTAGTTTTGCAATGCGGTTTTTATTGGCATGATCCTCGCCAATACCTTCCTTGAATACGCGTCCAAACGCGGTCCAGAATTTGGCGAATTTTTCTTTATCGTTTTCGGCCAGATCGTCCAACAGACCCAGCACTTTTTTAACACAGCCGGCACGAATCGCCTCGACGTCTTTTGACTCCTGCAAAATTTCGCGCGAAACGTTCAACGGCAGGTCATTGGAGTCAACAATGCCTTTGACAAAACGCAAATAACGCGGCAACAATTGCGCCGCGTCTTCCATGATAAAAATGCGCCGCACATACAGCTTCAGCCCGTGTTTGTGTTCACGATCAAACATGTCAAACGGCGCCTGACCGGGTATGTAGAGCAATTCCGTATATTCCTGGCGCCCTTCCACCTTGGCGTGGGTCCACGCCAACGGCGGCTGCCAATCGTGCGATACGTGTTTGTAAAATTCCTGATACTGCTCATCACTGATATCGGCCTTGGCGCGGGTCCAGATGGCGCTGGCTTGATTGATGGTTTCGTCTTCGTCTATTGCCACCTGCGCTTGTTTTTCCTGATCCCATTCGGTTTTTTGCATGACGATCGGCAACGGAATATGATCTGAATATTTGCGAATGACCGACTTCAGGCGCCAGTCATCCAGAAATTCCTTGGCATCGTCTTTTAAATGCAGGGTGACCTCGGTGCCACGACCGGCTCTTTCAATATTTTCCAGACTAAACTCGCCGTCACCACTCGACTCCCAACGCACTCCTTCCGTGGGTTGCGCGCCGGCGCGGCGGGTAGTCAAAGTCACCCGGTCGGCAACAATAAATGCAGAATAAAAGCCGACCCCAAATTGGCCGATCAAGTTGGCATCTTTTTGTTCGTCACCCGACAATTTTGCAAAAAACTCCTTGGTGCCGGATTTGGCAATGGTGCCGATGTTGGCGATCACTTCGTCCCGCGACATGCCCACGCCATTGTCGGTAATGCTGATGGTGCCCGCCTCTTTGTCAAACGCCACACGAATTTTTAATTCCGCGTCGTTTTCATACAACGTGGGCGTGGTGACCGCCTCAAAGCGCAGCTTGTCTGCGGCATCAGATGCATTCGAAATCAGCTCGCGCAGAAATATTTCCCGGTTTGAGTACAACGAGTGAATCATCAACTGCAACAGTTGTTTGACTTCGGTTTGAAAGGCGCGGGTTTCTTTTTGTAGGGGGGCGGTAGCGGTTGTCATAATTTAAAGTTAAAAAAATCGAATAAAAACAATTGGATACGGAATTTTGGTGAAAGCGTGGTTAATATTGTCAACGGGTGACATCAGCACCAGATGAAACCGGCCTGAACGACGTTTTTGGGCTGTGACCGGGTCGTTTCAATCAACCTGACGAGCAAGGTTCGGCTCAACAAAACATGGGGTGCAGCGGCGGTTTTTCAACCCCGTGCAAAAGATTCGGGAACTTATCCCATGTTTTCCTGCCACAGAGAAGCGAGCCGCACGTTGACTCGCATCTCCTTTGGAGTGAGTGAGTAGTGAGTAATGGCAGTGCAAGCTGTACATCGTGGTGGTACAACACCCCGCATCGCCTCTCCGGCGGTGCGGGGGTTTTTTTGCCCCCCCCTCGCCTCAGACCAAAACGCTTACAAATCGGATGCGTCCGCATGATTTGGTAAAGTCGGCTTTAGACGCGCGTTTTGAGACCAAATTGCCCGAATCAACTTGGCAGGCAAGGACTTTCTCCTCCGAACATGGC
This sequence comes from uncultured Burkholderiales bacterium, assembly GCA_947085425.1. GTDB lineage: Bacteria > Pseudomonadota > Gammaproteobacteria > Burkholderiales > Usitatibacteraceae > UKL13-2. The sequence continues at coordinate 33,939 of CAMTWK010000015.1, forward strand.
GTGTTCCCACCAGATCACTGCCACGAAATTTACAACTGGCGAACCAAATATCCTCGCGCCTTGAGCATTTCGATCAAGCCGTCGTTGCCGACCAAGTGCAACGCGCCCACTGCGATAAAGTGGGTCAAACCACTGGCAATATAGCCTTCAATTTTTGTCAGCATGGCGGGATGGCGCTGGTCGAGCAAAATAGCATTTAATTCACGCACCAGCCTTCCTGAGCGCGCGGCTTCGTCGCTGATTTCAACCAACAGCTTTGGGTCACCCAACTGCCACGCGTTGACGATACCGGTGACCTGATCCGACGTCAGCCCCTGCTCGGACATAACGATGGCATTTTCCAAAAAAGCCTCTTGCAGCGGCATCGGCATGCTGGTCATCAACTTAATTTGCGCCAACGATGACTCCAACTCAATGATTGGTTTTTTTTCTGCCAGCGCACGCTGTGTCAACTTTAAATCAAGTCCCTGATTCATTTCATAGCCGAGTTGAACAAATTCGACAATCGGCAATAAACCACCCAGCATGACCGGCCGCATGCTGGCAACATTGGCAAAAGGAATTTTGTGTCTGAGCAATTGCGCTTTTAGCCGCGCCAACAGGGCGGGTGGCAGATGTTTCTCAATCGTCTCCCCTTTGGGGTAATCCATCAGGCGGGCGATCTCAGCCGCATCTTTTTGGTCGGTAATGTTGGCCTCCACCACCAGTTTTGCCGAGCGTTGAAACGCCTTTTCGACCACATCCGGCAGTGGATAAAAGCTCGATTTACCAACATGAATGGTGCCAAAAATAAACGCGGTATTGAGCCCATCCTTCGACTGGACTTCCCATAACAATGCACGGGTACCGGTCTTCGACGGCACCAATGGGGACAACTTCGGTCCAGCACGATTGGTCGGGTCGTATTCCGCTTCATCCTGAAAATCCGTTTTGGCCGTTTTTCCCGTGGCGGATGCAGGCGGGACTGCGACGGGATGGGTCTTCGATAATTCGACCTGACCCGACCGGGTAACCGGTGCGGACGGTGTGACTGGCGCAACTTGTGCGACCACGCCTCCTGCCGCCGACAAACACGCCAACCCAATAAGGAAAATCTGACTTCTTTTTAATAACATGACACCCTCGGCACAAAGAGATTGCTAAACTAGTAGCGCACATTATCCGCACAATTAACCAGAATTAATTTCTTGTTTTCGGAGGAGTCACAATGGACAAGTTTAAAAATGCACCGCGGGCACCGTTTTCGACCGTCATTGCGTTGTTTTGCGTGTTTTTTACCACCTTTGCCAGCGCCCAGGAATGCAAACACCGCGGCGATCTGGATCAACTTTTTTGCGATGAGAACAAAGATCTGGTCGCCGATACACCGACCGATACCAAGAAGTGGAAAAACCCCAATACGATTGTATTCACCTACACCCCGGTGGAAGATCCGGCAGTTTACGAAAAAATTTTCCAGCCGTTTACGGAAAGCCTTGGCAAATGTTTATCCAAGCGCGTGGTGTTTTATCAGGTCAATTCAAACGCCGCCGAAATTGAAGCAATGCGCTCCGGACGCCTGCACGTTGGTGGTTTCTCAACCGGTCCCACTGCGTTTGCGGTCAATATTGCCGGTGCCGTGCCGTTTGCAGTCAAGGGAACAGAAAAAGAATTTCAAGGCTATAACCTGATTGTTATTGTTAAAAAGTCCTCACCTTTTATAAAATTGTCCGACTTAAAAGGCAAAAAAGTGGCACACACCTCACCGTCGTCCAATTCCGGCCACATGGCGCCGATCGCGTTGTTTCCGGGTGAAGGCCTGACACCTGACAAAGATTACAAAATTTTGTTTTCAGGCAAACACGATCAAAGTGTCATGGGTGTCAATTCCGGTGATTATGAAGCCGCCGCCGTCGCATCGGACGTATTCCACCGCATGGCCTCCCGCGGACAGGTCAAAGAAGATGATTTTCGCATCATCTATCGCTCCAATAAATTTCCGACTTCGAGCTTTGCCTATGCGCATGACCTCGATCCGGCATTGGCGACCAAGCTGCTGAAATGTTTTTACGACTATCGGTTTACGCCGGACATGGTCAAGGCGTTTGATGGTGCGGATCGGTTTTTCCCGATCACCTATCAAAAAGATTGGGAAGTCGTGCGTAAAACCAACGATGCGTTCAGCCGCGAAAATTATGACAAGCAAACTGTAAAAGAAGCCGAGGCGGCCAAGAAAAAAGCCGAAGAAGCCAAGGCCAAAAAAGGTTGACAATAGATACTCCGGCTCATTTTTTTAAATCGATTGTCACCATAAAGGACGACTCCATGTCGCCGCGTATCAAAAATAGTTTTTTTGTCATCGCGGCGGCGGGGGTGATTTTAATTTCCATACTTTTCACCGCCACCCGTGCCATCGCTGAGGAATGCAAATCACGCGGTGATCTGGATGTGCTTTATTGTGATGCCAACGGTGATCTCACCGCGGATCCCCCCAAGGACCCGAAGCGCTGGAAAAATCCGCCATCGTTGTTGCTCAGTTATTCGCCACAAGAGGACGCCGCCACTTACGAAAAAATGTGGTCGCCTTATATTGACCATATGAAATCCTGCACCGGCCGTCAGGTACGTTTTTTGCAGGTACATTCAAGTGCGGCCACTGTTGAAGCATTACGCTCCGGCCGTATTCAGTTCAGCCTGCTGTCGGCGGGTGACACACCTTTCGCGGTCAACATTGCCGGTGCGGTTCCGTTTGCCAATCACGGCACCGCAACAGGCGGCATCACCACTTACCACTTGATCGTGGTCGTCAGGCAGGACAGCACTATTAAAACCATGGCGGATCTTGCCGGCAAACGCGTGGCACATGTGGCGGCCTCATCCAATTCCGGCAATCTTGCGCCACGGGCACTTTTTCCAGCCGAAGGCGTGGTGCCTGATAAGGACTACAAGGTTTTATATTCTGGAAAACACGACAACTCCATTTCGGGCGTGGTGAATCGCGACTACGACGCAGCTGCCGTTGCCGATGACGTCTTGATCCGCATGGTCCAACGTGGCGTGGTCAAGGCCAGCGACCTGCGCACCATTTATACCAGCAAGCCCTTTCCCGCCGGCAGCCTCGCTGTCGCCCACGATCTCGATCCAACGCTGCGCAAAAAAATTGAAGACTGTACGTTTACGTTTCGATTTCCATTGGAGTTATCAACCGCATTTCGTGGGCCGGATCGTTTTATGCCGCTCAATTACAAGCGCGACTTTGAGTCGGTTCGCCGCGTGGCCCTTGCCAGCGGGGAAGTATCGAGCAAGACCGCCCCTGATAAACGCGCCGAACAAGAAGCGGCCGCGCAAAAAAATCAACCAACCAAAAAATAACCATGGCCGATCGTTCGATTCAAATTCACGGACTTGTCAAAGAGTACAAAAAAGGGGTGCCGGTCCTGAAAGGCATTGACCTCTACATTCCCGGCGATGGCATTACCGCCATCATCGGGCCTTCCGGTACCGGAAAGTCAACCCTGATTCGCTGTATTAATCGTTTAATTGATCCGACCGCCGGACAAATCATCTTTCAGGGCCAGGACCTCGCGCAACTTTCCGGTGTGCCGTTACGCGAAGCACGCAGACGTATCGGCATGGTGTTTCAGGAATACAACTTGGTGGAACGGCTGACGGTGATGGAAAACGTACTCACCGGTCGCCTCGGTTATGTTTCCGCATTCAAGGCATGGTTGCGCAAGTTTCCAAAGGAGGATATCGAGGAGGCGTTTAACTTACTCGACGCAGTGGGACTGGGTAATTTTGCCAACCAGCGTGCCGACGGTTTGTCTGGCGGACAACGACAACGTGTCGGCATCGCGCGAGCCATCATGCAACGTCCGGAAATTTTGTTGGCCGATGAGCCGACCTCGTCGCTTGACCCCAAAACGTCGGTGGAAATTATGGAAATCATGTCCGCCATGGCCGGCAAACGCAATATCCCGGTCATCGTCAATATTCACAACGTGGCACTTGCCAAACGCTTTTGCCAGCGCATGATCGGCATGAATGGCGGCCAGATTGTTTTCAACGGCACCCCCGCCGAATTAACCGAGGACCACCTAAAAGAAATATACGGTGGCGAAGATTGGCTCGAATGACGGCATCGGCATGACCTCCAAGGCAACCAACGTGCCCCGCATCGCCTTCCAGCCCAATTGGCCGGCGCGCATTGGCTGGATACTGCTGGCGATTTATGTCGTCTGGGCGGCAGGACAGCTTGATATTACTTGGACTCGATTTGTCGATGGTCTGACCAATGCCGCAAAATTTTTGGGCCGGATGTTTCCGCCCGACTTTCGCGCCGACAAAGTCGAAATGATAGTCAAAGGTTTGGCCGAGAGTGTGCAGATCGCCGTCATCGCCACCTTCATTGGCATATTGCTGTCGTTGCCGATTGGTTTGATGGCGGCACGCAACCTGATGCCGGTATGGGTAGTGTGGCCGGCGCGCACGCTCATCGCGGTCTGCCGGTCTTTCCACGAGGTCGTCATCGCCATCATTTTTGTCAAAGCGGTGGGTTTCGGTGCCATCGCCGGGATCGGCGCGCTGGTGATCGGTTCCATCGGCTTTATTTCGAAATTGTTTGCCGAAGCGATTGAAGAAATTTCGCCCAAACAAGTGGAAGCGGTGCGCGCATCGGGCGCGGGATTTTTTAGCGTACTGGCCTACGGGGTGATTCCACAGGTATTTGCGCGCTTTCTTGGCTTTGCCTCCTACCAGTTTGATTCCAACCTGCGCCACTCCACCATGATTGGCATTGTCGGCGCAGGCGGAATCGGCGGCAGCCTGTTCTCTGCGTTTCAACGTTTTGACTACGATTTTGTCTGCGCGATTCTCATTGCCATTATCGCCCTGATCATTCTTGCCGAAGTCATCTCCGGTTATGTGCGTGCATTGTTTAACGATAATCTCGCCCTGCTCGATTATTTTCGTGATCGCCGCAGCGCCCGTTTGTCGCGCGAAAAAACCGCCGCGCTGGAGGCATCCTGATGAATGCATCAACCAGCGGTGTGGAAAGTACCGGCAGCGCGCGGCAATGGATACGTTTTACACCGGAACAAAAATTTCTGCGTTTTGCATTTTACTTCCTGACCCTCGCGGCGATTGTTTTTTCCTTAAAAAACATAGAAATCATTCCGGAATTTTTGATTGATGCGCCGGCGCAAATGAAAGATTTTTTTGCGCGCATGTGGCCAATGGATACGCCGTATTACGCCAAGTCGGTGCATGAGGCGCTGATCGAAACACTCAACATCGCCACCATCGGCACTTTGTTATGTCTTTGTATGGCGATTCCAGTGGGCATCATGGCCGCCAACAATGTGGTGCCGTATAAATCCCTGAATGCACTTGCAAAATTTATTTTGGTGTCGAGCCGCTCGGTCAACACGCTCGTCTGGGCGTTATTATTCATTGCCATTTTTGGTCCGGGTGCACTTGCCGGCACCCTTGCCATCGCCTTTCGCTCCATCGGTTTTGTCGGCAAACTTTTCGGCGAGGCGCTCGAAGAAGCCAACAAGGGACCGGTCGAAGCCCTCAAGGCGACCGGTGCGCCACACACCTCCATTTTCCTGAAAGGTTATTGGCCGCAGGTGATGCCGTCGTTCTGGTCGATAGCACTGTTTCGCTGGGACATCAACGTGCGTGAGTCCGCTGTATTGGGATTGGTCGGTGCCGGTGGCATCGGCATGGCCATGGATACGGCCATGAATTTGTTTCGCTGGGATCAGGTTGCGGTGGTGCTCTCGACCATTTTCGTGGTCGTCATCATCGCCGAAATCGCCGTCGGCGTTATTCGCAAACGAATTATTTAATCGCGGTAGTGACGTCGACCACCGGCCTATTCTGACCAATTGAATCGTCGGCTGATGGTCGATCCGAATGCGAAAGACTATTGCGGTTTATTCACCACATTCAAACTGATCGGCGCCTGCGGGACGAACGCTTCGATGTCCAGGGCGGTGTATTGCACCGCCAAAATATCCAGCTCCTCGCGTCCGCCCGGCGCGTGTAACACCACCATATCGCCCACCCTCGCTTTCATCAGTGCCCGCGCCAGCGGAGATATCCATGTGACGTAGTTGCGTTTGAGATCCAGCTCATCAATTCCGACGATGGAAATGGTACTTTCCTCACCCGCTTGATTGGCATAGGTAACGGTTGCGCCAAAAAAAACCCTTTCGGCAATGTCGTCGTCGCGTGGTGCGGCCGGGTCCACCACCTCGGCATTGTCCAGGCGTTTTGACAAAAAACGGATGCGACGGTCAATTTCGCGCAAACGCTTTTTGCCGTATTGATAATCCGCGTTTTCACTGCGATCACCATTTTTTGCCGCCCACGACACCGCCACCGTCACGGCGGGGCGCTCCTTATCGAGCAAATACATCAACTCATCGCGCAGGCGTTGGTGCCCGGACGGGGTGATGTAATTTTTTGCCCCGGCCGGGATGGGGGAAACGCCCGGGTCAAGGCCGTCATCCTCCGCCGAGTCATTCTCCTTTGTAAAGGCTTTACTCATGTAAAACAACCTGCCGTCTATCATGTGTTAAAAGTTGATTATACTTTTACCCATGCGTTGGCTCTGCCAGCTCATATCCTTCATCCAAGCCGTCCAAGACCCGTGGTTAATTTTATGTCCGCTAATGCCTATACCGTCTTAAAGGTTTCCGAAAGCGCCAGTGAAGCGACCATCGAACGCGCTTATCAGGCACGTATGATCGACGTGCAGACCAATATGGCGATGAGTGACGCCGCCAAACAAACGGAAATGCTGGCCATCGAGGAGGCCAACCGGGTGTTAATGCGGTCAACATCACGCGAATTGTATGATCGCCAATTGGCCGCGCAGCGCAACACCGACGACGCATCGTCGGGCGAAGGTATGGGCAGCAAGCTGATCATGATCGGAGTGGTGCTGGCAATTGGCGGCGGCGGTTATTACTGGATGCAGCAACGTGAGGCCCAGCACCGGTTGGCGGAACAGGAACGAATTTTAATTGAGCAACGCGCCACCGCGGCATCCGCCGCCGCGGCCGCGACGCGGCTCAAATTTGACGAACAGCAAAGCCGCGATGCGGACGAGCGGCGACTGGCCGAAGAGAAACGCTTGGCCGAGGCGCAGGCACAACGGGAGCGTGAAATGCATGCAGAAAAATTTGTCGGCCTGCCACTACCCGTCCCTGCCAAAACCCAGGCGCAAATTAATCGTGAAAATTTTCTTCGCCAATATGGCGAATTGGTTGAACTCAGCGAAGCTGAAAAACAGCGTTTGCAGGCGCAACAAACCGCCGACCGGCAAAAACGATTTGTCGATCAGCTCGCACGCGAAGACGCACGCGCCGCCGAAATGCGCGCACGCGCTGTCGATCGCGAAAATATGCGCCTAAAATTAGAGGAGTTGCACAATCAGGGTAAATAGCGCACCAATCTTTCAGGTAATAATTCAGCTGAGCGATTCGAAAAAGCGTCATACCAACGGCGCATCACGAAAGATTTGATCCATATCAATCGCGCCTTTTCCGTTTGAACTACCATTGGCTATGGTTAATTTTTCAAACGGAGCGTGATGTGCTCAAGTCAATATTGGTCCCGGTCGACGGCAGCAAACTTTCTTTCAAGGCGCTGGATATGGCCGCAAAATTGGCGACTTTCCATGGCGCCAAGCTGACGGTGTTGACCGCGACACCGGACTTTCCCATGATCGTGGGGGGCGAGGGATATATGATCAAACCCATCAACGCAAAACAATGGGGCACCGCCACCAAGCGGCGTACGGAGTCAATCGCCGAACAAGTTGCCATACAACTGAAAACCGTTGCCTACACGTTTCAGGGGGTGACTTCTGATCGCCCCTACGATGCCATTATTCGCGCTGCCAAAAAACACAAATGTGATTTGATTGTAATGGCGTCACACGGGCGCCGCGGCTTGTCGGCGTTGTTGCTGGGCAGCGAAACCACCAAGGTGTTAACGCACTCGGCGATTCCGGTGCTGGTGTGCCGCTGACCGTATTTGCACCAAATTGCCATTAAGCGGTTCGCCGATGATTCTGGTCTGCGTGTTCCAGAACAATATAAACATAGAACCGGTCGTCTTGTTTCGACACGGGTCGCGTTTTGATCAGTCACGTCCATCACGCATTACCTGGATGAAAGTTATTGCATGAAAATGTTGGCGGAAAAGAAAATTCTGGTCACCGGGCTCTTGAGTAATCGCTCTATCGCTTATGGTGTGGCCAAGGCCATGGCTCGAGAAGGTGCGCAACTGGCGTTCACCTATCAGAATGACAACATTCGCGATAGGGTTGAAAAACTTGCGCCTGAATTCGGCTCGAAACTGATTTTTCCATGCGACGTTGCCAGCGACGCTGAGATTGCCAATCTGTTTCAACAATTGGGCAAAACTTGGGATGGCCTCGATGGCATTGTCCATGCAATTGCCTATGCACCCCGCGAGGCCTTGGTTGGCGATTTTCATGAAGCCATTTCGCGGGAAAATTTCCGCATTGCACACGACATCAGCTCATACAGTCTTGCCGCATTGGTCAAAGGCGGCTTGCCACTGATGAACGGTCGCAAAGCATCCGTGGTCGCCATGTCCTATCTTGGTGCCGTGCGGGCGGTGCCAAATTACAATGTAATGGGGCTTGCCAAAGCCAGTCTGGAGGCGTGTATACGCTATCTGGCATTCAGCCTGGGCCCATCCGGAATTCGGGTCAATGGCGTTTCTGCCGGACCGATTAAAACATTGGCGGCGGCGGGCGTCGGCAATTTCAACAAGTTGCTTTTTCACGTTGAAAAAAACTCCCCGCTGCGACGCAACGTAACCATCGACGAGGTCGGAAATGTCGCCGCGTTTTTGTCAAGTGAATTGGCAAGTGGCATCAACGGGGAAATCACCTATGTTGATGGCGGCTTTAACATTTCCGGCTTGGCCAGCGATCATTGAGCATCCAAACATGACAAAATCACCGCCCGGCGAACCGCTCAATATCTATCCAGAACTACGCATTAAGAATAATTCCATGTTGCCGATCGTCCAAGGCGGCATGGGCGTGGGCATCTCCGCTTCGCGACTTGCCGGCACGGTCGCTCGTGCCGGCGGCGTCGGTACGTTGTCGAGTGTTGATCTCCGGCGCCATCATCCAGATTTGATGTCGCAATCAGCAAAGAGTCGCGATAAAGACCTTATAAACCGACTCAATCTGCTCGCACTCGATCGTGAAGTGCACAGGGCGTGCGAAATAGCCGCAGGCTGTGGCCTGATCGCCGTAAATATCATGCGGGCGGTATCCGAATACGCCGCAAACGTCCGTCAATCATGTGAGTCTGGTGCGGCGGCAATCGTGGTCGGTGCCGGATTGCCGCTTGATCTTCCAGACTTGACGGCAAACCATCCAAACGTGGCCTTGATCCCGATTCTTTCTGACTCTCGCGGCATTGCCATTGTGCTGAAAAAGTGGCTGCGTAAATCGCGATTGCCGGATGCGATCATCATCGAGCATCCGCGTTTTGCCGGCGGTCATCTTGGCGCGGCAAATATCGCCGATCTTGACAACCCGCGTTTTGATTTTCCGCGGGTGCTTGACGAGACCTTTGAAGTGTTCAAACAGCTCGACATTGAGCGTGAAAATATTCCAATGATTCCCGCCGGTGGTATCGCGACGCCGCAACAGGTGCAATCACTATTTAAGCTGGGCGCGGGGGCCGTGCAGATTGGCACGCCCTTTGCCGTCACCGAAGAAAGTGATGCCCACCCCAACTTCAAACGCGTGCTGGCAGATGCCAAACCTGAAGACATCATTACATTTATGAGTGTCGCCGGTTTACCGGCGCGCGCCATCAAGACCGCATGGCTGGAAAAGTATCTGGCGAAACTGCCCATATTGCAACAGCGCGCCAACCCGCGCAGTGGCTGCACATTGGCCTTCGATTGCCTGGAACAATGCGGTTTACGCGATGGGATCACACGTTTTGGTCAATTCTGCATTGACCATCATCTCGCTGCAGCGCTTGCAGGAGATATCGAGCGCGGTCTCTTTTTCCGCGGTTCGGCACCTCTGCCATTCGGCAAACATATCCGCCCGGTTAAGGACTTAATAAACTACCTTCTTCGCGGAATCATGCCAGACGACCTGTTGCCTGCCACTTGATTGCCTTCAAAATCAAATCCGTCCGCCGCACAGTCCGTTGGTCCTTGTCTTCCCGCCCTATGTTCAGATTGGCCGTGTCAATTGCAGCCGTAACGCGGGCAAATCCAGAATCAAAACGTTTTTGGCGTCGATCCTGATCCAATCCTTGGTCTGGAAATAGGATAAGGTTCGACCGACGGTTTCAAACGTCAAGCCAAGATAACTACCGATTTCCTTGCGGCTCATGAACAACACAAACTTATTTTTCGAGTAGCCACGATCGTGCCATCGTGCAGATACTTCCAACAAAAATTTTGCGACCAATTGTTTGGCTGAAAGCGCGCCCACTTCGGCCGCATGGTGTTCTATGCGTACAACCTCGCGCGCAAGCAACTGGCGGACGTAGACCGATTCCGAATTGTGTTCCAGCAGCCGCTCAAATTTTTCGAGCGGGATGACGCAAACCTCGCAGTCATTCAAGGCAATTGCGTTGGTCGTATGCACGCCATGACCGAGACCACCCATCCCCACCGCGTCACCCATTGTGTGAAATCCGATGACTTTGCTTTGCCCGTCGGCAAGCGTTATGCAGGTTTTCAAAAAACCCGCCTTGACGGCGAAGATTCCAGTTTGCAGTTCGCCGACGCTGAACAAGCACTGGCCGCGCTTTAATCGCAAGCGGTTTTCGCCCGCCATTGGCAAAAGCATTTGATAAAAGGCCGGCAGCACTGGTGGAAAACATAATTTTCCAAAAGCACACTGCAAACATGCAGACTGCGGTCCCTGATGTTCCGCATCCAAAAAGTGCAGCTCACATTTCGCTAGATTCCCCACAAGCACTCCCTCCGTTCAGCAATTTGGTAGCCGGCCGAAAACGGCGATTGGTCACAGGTGGCGTGCAAAAGACATATCCCGCCCCTGATTGTGCGCCGCAGTTGCAAATCCGCAATCGGCTCAAGCCAACAAGAATTCCATGAATAACGACGACACGCTGCAAACCGTGCCGCATACTTCACAGGCGATTATTAACAATCGGATAATTGAACGACTGCGGTGCAAAGCCATGATGACGGGTTACCGACTTCAAGGTTTTGATATCGATCAAACAAGCAGCACCTTCATCCGGCGCATCCTGGCATTCGCTGTGAAAGAATGATTCATCACAGCAAAAAATCAGCCGCCGGCTCAGGAAGCCCGTTCCCGGCCAAAAATTCCGCGACGAGACTGAATCGTTCTAACCCGAACCATGCCGTGATGCAGCAAACGCACGAACTTGCGCATTTTAGGCAATGGCAGCGCATCCAATGTGTTCTTAATCAGCAGGGCCAATTCGGTTTCACCTACTACAATCAGGCGCCGGTCGAAATAGAGCGTATCCGCATCCTCATCCCCGGTGGCCAGCAACGCAAAATCTCGTGCGGTTGCCGTAATGGATAGATCAATGGCCGCAAACGACCCCAACGGTGCGAACCGATCGGCGGTTACCACAAAACGAAATTTCGCACGCCAGTCCGAAACATCAATTTCAATGCGGCGGCCAATAAGCTGATCATAGACGTCGGCAGGCAATTCGCGTCGCAGTGCAAGCGTCAGCACATTGGCGAATACCACTGCGCCGGGGTGTGGCAATTGGCTGACAAATCGGCTGATGGGTCGTGAAAGTGGTGGCAACCGTGTGGATACATCTAACGTTTTGATCGTCATCTCGAAGGCCGTTGTGTATGCGCCGTGGTGATCCCGTTGGCAATATTGACTTGTTCCAGACCGGGCCGTCCATGCCAATAACCATTGCAGGCTATGTCCGGCGCCCACGGCTCCACCAGCGACTGCGCACCGGCGCCACTCAACGTCGCACCAATGGCGGCTTCGAACCAGGCGACCACATCCCCGGTCTGTGCGGATTGCGGACTGATACGAATATGATTCACGCCGGTTTCAATCAAGTCCGCCACATCATTGATCAGGTTATAGACGCGCGCAGATTGTGTTTGCAACCCATTCAACGCCAAAAACGATTCGTCATCCTGGGTCGAGACGGTGAGTCCATCCGGGTTTTCCAGGCAACGAAAGCCACAATCGTCCTTCGACAGGTTATGGTAACGGGCGGTGAAGCAGCGTGCTGATACCGCCAGCGGCAAACGGCCATACGAAAACACCTCTGTTTCAATGTTCAGGTTCATTTCGCGCACAACATCGCGCAACACGTCGCCCAATCCTGCGTGACTGAGTTCAATCGGCATCACCCAGCGGCTCGCGCCAAGGCGATGAAAAAACGCCAGTGACAAGCCGCTATAAATATTGAGAAACGGGCCGGCCACAAATGGCGTCTTGCCCGCCAGCATATGCACGGCACCCAGATCATTCGCTTCAACCAGAAAATCACTATTGCCGGTAATTTTTCGGAGCGTGCGCAGATCTGCTTCTGATTCGATCAACTCACAGGTCGACAAAATCACCGTCTTGCCCTTGTCGGCAAGCCGTCTGGCAATCCGCAACCAGTCACTCATTCTCAGCTCAAATCGTTTGCTGCAAACGGTTTCGCCGAGGTAAACACTATCAACCGGCCACGACTCGGCCTGCTCATAGAATTCAAGTATTTTTTGACGCGGCCAATAATAAAGCAACGGTCCGAGCGACAACTGCGCGGGCCTGGTACGCACGGCCGTCATTTCCATGTCCGGTGATAGGCGCCAAGCGTGCATTGATTGCCCTCGGCGACCCTAGCCAGCGCCACCTTCCATTCGTCTCGAACCTGATAGGTTGCGGGCAACAAATGGCACGCATCGATGGCATCGCGCCAAACCCGCGTGACCAGCGCGACATATGCCGGACTACGCTGTCGTCCCTCAATTTTGATTGCCCGGACTCCGGCGTCCCGCAATGTCGGCAGTAACTCAAGTGTATTCAAACTGGTTGGCTCCTCAAATGCATAATAGGTGTCGTCATTGACGCGAAAGCGACCTCGACACAAGGTCGGATAACCGGGACGCTCACCGGTTTTAAAACGATCAATCAATACCGACCCAAGCCGGGAATCAAGCGATTCTGGTTTATGCTCCCAACGCACCGCCTTCGCCGGCGAACAACCGCCGTGGGTGTTGGGTGATTCGCCGGTTGCATAGGAGGACATTGCACAACGTCCCTCAACCATGATGCTGAGGCTGCCAAATCCAAACGCCTCAATTTCCACCGGCGTGTTATTGATGACATGGGCAATTTGCTGAACTGATAACACGCGCGGCAACACGGCGCGGGTGATGCCGAAACGATGGTGCACAAAATTAATCGCCTCATAATTTGTCGCCGACCCCTGCACCGAAAGGTGTAAACGCAGTTGCGGATACTTGTTGGCGGCATAGTCCATCAGGCCCATATCCGCAACGATAATCGCATCTGCGCCACAGTCGGCGGCAACATCCACCGCCCGCAGCCACTTTTTCCAACTGGATGGCTGCGGATAAGTATTCAATGCCATGAGCACCCTTACGTTGCGCGCATGCGCGTAACGAATCCCGTCGCGCATCGAATCTTCATTAAAATTAAGACCGGGGAAATTACGCGCATTGGTTTCATCGCGAATACCGACGTAAACGTCGTCCGCGCCATTGTCAACCGCTGAAGTTAATGCCGGAAACGACCCGGCGGGACAAACCAGCTTCATCCGCTCATGGCATGCTGGATTGCGTTCTAGTGTGGCTGAGGATGGCGCCGGATCCGCGCCGTCTGCACCGGCCAAATCTTCCTGAAAATTCATCATTAAGTGCTCTGAAATATGATCTGGCTGCAAGTTTAATGAGCTATCGCGACGACATTCGGACACCGCATGGTCCAACCATGATCCAAATCACACAAACCCAAAAAAATGTCTGCCGACAGCCCAAATTGTGTCGCGCCATCAATTTGCTTGTCGCAGAACGAAAGTCGGAAATTGCGCGCGCAGATGATCGATATCCTCATCGGCAAGCGCGGGCGGATGCGAGGCGAGTGCGTCATCGACGCAGCCGTGCGGCCTGAATTCCTGCAGCGCAAACGTTGCAACGCCATCTCGTTGCAGCGACATTGCCATGGATTTCAATTCTTCCGCCGACATCAAATCCGGGTGATAGGTGGTGCGCACTTCATGGCAAACGCCGGATGCGAGCAGGTATCTCAAACTGGCCTGCGCATTGGCACCGCTGGTAACCACACCGGTGGTCGCCGCATAATCTGCAAACGGCGCCTTCACATCGAATCCAACCCAATCGAGCAACGGCAACAAGGCGCGTAAACGTTCAGGATAGATGCCCGCAGTGTGTAGGCCGATCTTGAAACCACGTTGCCGAACTTGTTTTATGGCCGCGAGCAGATAACGATCAACCGTTGGTTCGCCGCCACAAAACACCACCGCATCCAGCAGACCATGGCGAAGATCCAGAAAATCCAAAACCGACTGCCACGACATGATCGGCGACTGCAGGCGTGATTGAATCTCCGGATTGTGGCAATAACGGCAACGCCATGCGCAACCTTGCACAAACACGACCGCCGCCAGCAAGCCCGGAAAGTCGGTTGTAGACAGCCTGGTCAGACCCGCCACTCTAAGCATGGGTTTATTTCTCGGCTACGAAGTATTTGCGCTCGTAAAATTCACCCTTTTTGCCGACATTGAATGACGAGACCGGCCGGTGATAACCCATCACCCGCGTCCAGATTTCACACGGCTGGCGTTCCGCATTGGACAATAACGGGTGTGTGTTGCTCGAAGTGTAGTCGGTCCTGATTGCCGCATTGCGTTTGGTTGTCATGCAAATTCTCCTTCAGATCTGATTTCGGTATGGTTGTTGGCGCGTCGTTTTTTTGCGAGGATTGCGTCGTCACATTTCGGGCAATATGCATGTTCGCCCGCCAGGTACCCATGGTGCGGACAAATGGAGAATGCCGGTGTCACGGTAATGTAGGGCAGGTGAAAGCGCGTAAACGCCCGCTTCACCAATTCACGACAAGCAGCCGATGTCGACACCCGTTCGCCAAGATAAAGATGTAACACTGTGCCACCCGTGTACTTGCGTTGCAGGGGGTCCTGACGCTCCAGCGCTTCAAATGGATCATCGGTATATCCGACCGGCAACTGTGAGGAGTTGGTGTAGTACGGCATTTCGACTGACCCGGCCTGCAGAATGTCCGGGAAGCGTTTTTTGTCCTCCTTGGCAAACCGGTAGGTGGTCCCCTCGGCGGGAGTGGCCTCCAGATTGTACAAATGGCCGGTCTCTTCCTGAAATTCCACAATGCGTGCACGAATATGATCCAGCAACCGCAGTGCAAAATCATGCCCCCATGGCGTGGCGATATCTTCTTCATCGCCGCTGAAATTGCGAATCAATTCGTTGATCCCGTTTACGCCGATGGTCGCAAAATGATTGCGCAACGTGCCCAGATAGCGTCTGGTGTAGGGGAACAAGCCGGCGTCAATATGACCCTGAATCACTTTGCGTTTAATTTCCAGGCTGATTTTTGCCAAAACCATTAATTGGTCAACCCGCGCCAGCAGGGCGGACTCATTACCTTGATATTGATAACCAAGCCGCGCGCAATTCAGTGTCACCACGCCGAGCGAACCGGTTTGCTCGGCCGAGCCAAACAACCCGTTGCCGCGTTTGAGTAACTCGCGCATGTCCAATTGCAGCCGACAACACATCGAGCGAATCATGTTCGGCTTCAGTTCCGAATTCAGAAAATTTTGAAAGTATGGCAATCCATATTTTGCAGTCATGTCAAATAACCGGTCCGTATTCGGATGCTCCCAGTCGAAATCCGGTGTGATGTTGTAGGTTGGAATTGGAAAAGTGAATACTCGTCCTTTGGCATCCCCCTCCATCATGACTTCGATGTATGCGCGGTTGATGACATCCATCTCGGTTTGCAAGTCGCCATAACGAAATGGCATTTCTTCGCCGGCAATACAGGGGATCTGCTCGCGCAAATCTTCCGGACAGGTCCAATCAAATGTCAGGTTGGTGAACGGCGTCTGTGTACCCCAGCGAGAAGGCACGTTCAGGTTGTAGATCAGCTCCTGAATGGATTGTTTTACCTGCCGGTAGGACAGGTTGTCCTTGCGCACAAACGGTGCCATATAGGTATCAAACGAACTAAACGCCTGCGCACCGGCCCACTCGTTTTGCAGTGTTCCAAGAAAATTCACTATCTGGCCGACCGCGCTGGACAAATGCCTGGGTGGTTTTGCCTCGGTTTTCCCCGGCACACCATTGAGGCCCTCATGCAGAAAAGTGCGCAGCGACCATCCGGCACAATAACCGGCAAGCATATCAAGATCGTGGATATGGTAATCAGCATCACGATGCGCCTCACCCACTTCCGGCGGATAGACGTGTGTCAGCCAATAATTGGCGATGACCTTGCCGGACACATTGAGCATCAGCCCACCCAGCGAATAGCCCTGATTGGCATTGGCATTTACCCGCCAATCGAGTTGTTGCAGGTATTCATTCACCGAACTGACGACATCAACCACGCACGCCCGGTCGATCCGCAGCCGGCGATGCTGTTCCCGATAAACAATATAAGCACGGGCAGTAACAAAATACCCTTGTTCAACCAGTTGCCGTTCGACAATGTCCTGAATATTCTCAACACTTGCCGAATCGTGCGCATAACGCTTGGCCAGCGTTTGCATCACCGAATCGCCAATGTCGAGCGCGGTTTCGTGGCCGAATTCATCTGTTGCCAGTCCCGCCTTCACAATCGCCTGAATTATTTTTTGCGCATCAAACTGCACCGAGGTGCCATTTCGTTTGATCACGCGCCGCTTGGACATCGTTTTGAGATCAATTCTGACTGCTTTTTCGAACATGCAATATCTACCTATAGGTGTGAAGCATCACAATATCTACCACCTATAGTGGCGTCAACGGGTTTTGAATCAAATCAGACGCGTAATTGCATTGGTTGTGACTTAGATCACATGTGGACGGGAGTGGATCAGACGTGAACAATTGCGCATCAATTTTTGGCGATCAACCGACATGGCAAACTGATCACAAATTCATGCTTGCCTATCCATCGATTGGCCAAGTTCACCGGCAAACCCTTTGCCCCGCCTGCCGTTTCAACCATTTATGCTTTGAGAACGGCTCTGTTATTGATATTTAACTTGATGTCCATGGCGGTGTGGACACGGCAAATTTCATCAACCGGGCTTGCCATCCAGTCGCGCCCGACTCAACATTGGCCAATAGTGAATGGCGTAGAGCGCGAAGCCCAACGACCAAAAAATGGACGACCATACCAAGGCAAATACAGTCATCGATGGCGCCAATAACGGCAAGCCGACACGCACCACCGCCGCCGCCAAAATCAACAGATAACAAACCACATCGATCCGATCCGCCCGTAACGGATAACCGGTATGGCCTCGGGCTGTACGGGTCATCATGCCGATGATCAAACAGCCCGCCGCACCAACCGTCAGCGCGTGGGTGGCGGCAGATACACCAATGACACCCAATGCCGCCAGTGCGCGCAGCGCAAGATGAATGGGAATCCAAAAATAGGCGACGTGCAGAATCCATACAATCGGCACGCCGGTTGTTATCCATGGCTGCCACCGCCACCAACGCAACAAATGCGCGAGCGCGGCGATGGTGAGTAATATCGACAGGGCGATGTCATTAAGTTGAAACAGATCGGCGATCAATAAAACCAACACTGCGCCTAAAGCGAGTTTTTCAAGCAGCGGCTGACGACTTGCCTTTGCCCCCGCCACACCATTGTTGGTGAACATCGGAATCACCCGCCCCGCCATCACCACCATGATGAATAGCAGGATGTTGAGTCCGATCTGAATGCCCATCCAACCGGGCAGCCTGATCACCTGCAACTGGCCGAGATGAACCATCAACGTCGCCGCCGCCATCAGCAACAACAGCAGAACAAAAAAATAATTGCGCTGATTGCGCGCTTTGTAAAACGGGATGGCCAAGGCAATGGCGGCGGCCACCGGAAATGCGGTGTTGGCCACTGCGGCGGCCCAGCCATACGGGGTCAACACCAGAATGCGCGCGGCAATCCAAAGTGCCGCCAACGCCGCCAGCGTCCAACCGGTGGGTGTCGGCTGATTCGACCAATTGCGCCCGGCGGTCAATAAGAACCCCACCACCACGGCAAGGGCGAACCCAAACAACATTTCGTGCGCATGCCACATCGAACCGGTCAGATAGGGCTGTCTTAGAATGCCGACATATTGCAACGTCCACAGGGCAATCGATAGGGCCGCAAACACACTTGCCAATAAATAAAACGGACGGAAACCCAATTCCCATAGGGCAAAACGTCGTTTGCCGGGTGTCGAAGGCTGGGGGTTTTCTATTGGGATATAAGCAGGCATGAGGAAAAGGTCACCGGTTAAGAATCTTGTCCCAGCATAACCTTTGCAGGTACCCCCCTGTTTGTGATGGGTCAACCATTGTGAGGGCTATTGATCATACCTTTTGTACGCCTGAACAAGGCTATGGCTGGCGTATTTCCGCAAAAACTGTTTGCTGAGCGCCCGGCAAAAAAACACGTCGTGGCGGGAACCGTGCCTGACCAGTAAAATGAATCACCTTGCAGATTGTCCTCCCATTGCCACATTCATTTTCAAGAAAGAACCACCCGTGTCCATTGCCAACTTTGATGACTTGTTGAATGCCGCCAGACAACAAGAGCAGCCACAACGTCTGTTGTTTGTGTTTGTCACCACTGAATTACCGGACGACGCCACGCCTGAACAGCGAAAAAATTTCGAGGCCAATCAGGGCGGCGCACTGGCACCGGTTATGTTCGCGGATAAATCGCCGAATGACTTAAGCGGAATTGCCGATCTGCTGCAAGAGTCAGAACAGTTCAAACACGATTGGCGCATTGTGTTTGTGTCGTCACTTTCCGGCATTGTTGGCAATGAACCCTCCGCCCCGGCCATCAACCACTGGCTTGAAATCATGGTGGCGAATGTTAAAGCCGGCTTGCTTGACGGATACATTCCGTTTGATCGCGACGGCGAAATCATCGTGTTCGAATAAGACGTCGAGACCGCCCGTGTGGCCCATTTGATTTACGCGACGATGCCGCATTGGCATTGACGTCGCCATCGGCTGCCATCAAAACTTGTCGCTGCGGGTGACTTCCACATCCTGCATGTACACAACCAAGCCGTAGTTTTCCGAATATTCCTTGTGTGCCATGTCGACAATTCGTCGCGCGACCGGTTCGTTACACAATATTTCTATGCGAATGTTGGATGACAGCAACCAGCGTGCATCACGCACCCCGCGATTGCCACGTCCGCGCGCCTCGCAAATGGAGTAGCCCTGCGCACCGGCCGCCAATAACGCCGGTAGCACAATGCTTTCCAGCGCCTCCTCACAAATCAGCACGACTAGTTTGATCCGATGGTCACTCATTATTTTCCCGATATCTGATACACCCATTGGGCCGTTTGATAGTACAGGGGAATACCAATCAATACGTTAAACGGAAAGGTCACCCCCAGTGACGCGCCCAGCGACAGGGCGGGGTTTGCTTCCGGAATGGCGATACGCATGGCCGCCGGTGCCGCGATGTAAGATGCGCTGGCGTACAACACGGCGAGAATCGTGGTGCCACCCAAGGATAAGCCCAGCAGTAGTCCAATCAATATGCCGCCAACGGCGGAGATTAACGGCAGCAAAATTCCAAAACCGATCAAGAATGGTCCGGCACGTTTTAAATCATCCAGCCGCGATGCCGTCACCACGCCCATGCCGAGCAGGAATAATGACAGGAAGCCCTTGAACATTTCGCCATAAAACTTGGCGAGCGAATTATTCGCGTCGGCACCCCATATCCAGCCGATCAGCAACGCGCCCACTAACAAAATGATGGCTTTGCCCGCCAGAATTTCGTGTGCCAGCACCCGCCATTTGGTATCGCGGCTGACACCTTTGGCGAGCAATACACCAATGATCAGTGCCGGGAACTCCAGAAACACCAGCAGCACCGACATGTAGCCTTCGTAACTGACACCCGCCCGCGCAAGATACGACGTCCCCACCGCAAACGTGACCACGGACACCGAACCGTAGTGTGCCGCAATCGATGCCGCATCCGGACGCGCCAGCCGTCCAAACTGCCTGAGAATCGGATAGGCCAACAGTGGCGTACCAAAACTCATCAACACCGCAGCCATGATCGGCAGGGCGATTTGGCCGACGCTGGCACCGGCCAATTCGATGCCGCCCTTGAGGCCGATGGCAATCAGCAGATAAATACTGAGTGTGTCGGAAAGTCCCGACGACAACTTCAAATCCGACCGCAGCAGACCCGCGACCAGACCCAGCAAAAAAAACCCCACAACCGGATCAAGAACCATTCAATCTCAATGTCGTTAAAATAATTGATTGTTGGCAATCACTTTACATCAATCCCATACCGGACGCCGAAGAAATTGCAACGCGCGATCATTGCACCAACGGAGAGTCGGCCGTTTCAAGCGCGACACCCTGCACCTTCGCCGCACCCGCCAACACCTGCAGATACTGCCGCAATGCGGTCACATAGGTGGTCTGCCGCAGTGCCATTTCAACCGCACCACGCACCACCTCGAATGGCTGGGTGGTGCCGGCGTCGCGCGCCACAACTTCTACAACATGCAAACCAAACCGACTGTGCACCAATCTTGGCAACACCCCCACCTCGCTGTGGCCGAATAGCTCCTTGGCAAATTCCGGCGCACACTCGGTGGGCGTCAACCAACCCAGATCACCACCGTTGGCACCGCTCGGGCAGTTGGAGAATTTACCGGCGGCAATGGCAAATTTATCCGCCGCCTCAAGACCATCGTGACAACGCACATCCAACAGCGCGGTTTCGGCGCGATTGCGTAGCGCAACCACGTCAACCCCTTGCACCACCGCAAACAAAATGTGGCGGGTATGAACACGTTCACCGGTGCGATAAAGCGCGATATGCGCCTCGTAATGGCGACGGCAGGCCTGTTCAGACGGTGCCGGGATTTGCAGGGCAAGATCGAGCAGTTTCTCGACCGCCGCCGATGCCTCTTCACTCATGATCCCGGTTGTTGGTGGCGCGTCATTGGCGGCCAGCAATCCCTGTTTGATGGCTGCCTGGCGCAGCAATTCAGAATACGCCCGCTGCCGAATTTCATCCTCGGTCAGCGCCTCGTTTACCAAACAAATCGGCACATCATTGATCGTCGCAACGTGTTTTGCGGCAGCAGATAACATGGGGTTTTTCCTATTGTCCATTACCGGGGATGCTTGGATTGGCGGGCTGATTTTGTCCGGCGGGCACGTTCAAGCGACGGGCGCGCACCACCTGATAGGGCCTGAACAAATAAGCGACCGTGGCAAACCCGCTCCATACGTGCACCAAGCGGCTAAACGGAAACAACAGAAATATCGTCATGCCCAGCACAATATGCACCTTGTACGGCCAGGCAACATTCACCAGCGCTTCCGCGCCGCCAGGTTGGAACGTCGCCAGTCGTTGCGCCCAGTCTGCCAATACCATCATGACACTGCCGTCGGCGTGTGAATACGAAAATGGCAGGGTGATCATGCCCAGCACCAACTGCACCCAGATAATGATCAGAATGGCGATATCCATGCGATGGCTGGTCAGGCGGATACGATCATCAAACAGACGACGATGCAGCAACATGGTTAAACCGATAAAACAAATCACGCCGGCCGCGCCGCCAAAATAAATCGCCATCATTTGTTTTTGCCCGGCGGTCATAAAGTTCTCATACACCCAGTGCGGGGTCATCAACCCAAACAAGTGGCCAAAAAACAAAAACAAAATACCGACGTGAAACAAGTTGCTGCCCCAGCGCAGACTGCCTTTGCGCAACAGTTGCGAGGAGTCACTCTTCCACGTGTATTGGTCACGATCAAAACGCGCCAAACTGCCCATAAAAAATACCGCGAGGCAAATATACGGATAGATGGCAAACAAGAAAAAATGGGTGGCACTCATAGGGAAACTCCTGCATGGGGTGGATGGGGCTTGTTACTCGCCACATGATCGGTCACAGCTCCGGGGACGGGGGGGCGCCCAAGATCAAGATTTCGCACCAGGTGAATCGGTTGGGGCTGATTGGGATTCGCCTGCCCCTTGGTTGAACAGCCACCAAACACCGGCGGCTCCTGCCACGCCTCGTCGATCGCCTCATCTGGTGCCACCGTAACCGGTTGGGCGGTTTCCCCGGATAATTCCAACAACGCACCCAGCACACTGGCGTAACGGGTATCACGTTGCTGAAGCGCGGCAAAAATGCCATTAAAGATATGCGCCATTTCATTGAGAAACAAACGCGCCTCCTGAGGCGGTTGGGTGGATGCGTATTCCAACACCACCGGCAGATAGTCCGGCATTTCACCCGGCTCTAAAAACAAATCGGCTTTTTCGAATGTCTGCGCCAAATCAATCATCGCCGGACCCCGGTCTCGCGAATCACCGTGCACATGTTCAAACAAATGCAGCGACGTGGCGCGACCGCGATCAAACAACTCAACATAAGCGGCTTCCACGTCCAATGGATCCAGACCGGTGTCACCACCCATCCATGCCATCAATTCGTATATTTCCATCATGCGCTGGCTGGACAGTGCGTCCTCAAGCTGCAATGCCGCACGCATTTCCGGCAAAAAGCGCCGCAACGTGGCATCAGGGTAACTCAACAGACGCGCCAGCACGCGCAATGTTTTGCCGGCCGGTCGAACCTTGGGTGTGAGTAAATTCATGATCAGACCTTTGCCTTGATGGGAATGGTGCGGCGTTTCTCACTGCCAAACAGACTGGTTTCACCGGTTCCCTCGGAGCAACCGTTGCCAAAACTGAATCCACACCCGCCGCGCACGTTGAACGTGTTTTCGGCGTATTCCCGATGGGTACTCGGGATCACAAAACGATCCTCATAATTGGCGATCGCCATGACGTGGTACATGTCTTCAACTTCGTGCAGGGTCATATTGACCTGATCCAACACCGCCGTATTGATGCGCCCTTCAACGTGTTTCTCGCGCTGGAACGTGCGCATCGCCAACATCCGCTCCAATGCCCGCTCCACCGGCGCGGTATCACCGGCCGTGAGCAAGTTAGCCAGATATTTGACGGGGATACGCAACGACTTAACGTCGGGAATCGCGCCGTTGGTGCCCAATTGGCCGACATTGGCCGCGGCGGTAATCGGTGATAAGGGTGGCACGTACCAAACCATCGGCAATGTCCGGTATTCAGGATGCAACGGCAGCGCCACTTTCCAATCCACCGCCATTTTGTACACCGGGCTATTACGCGCCGCATCCATCCATGCATCGGGAATACCGTCAATCGCAGCCTGTTTGATGACCGCGGGGTCGTTCGGGTCCAGAAATATGTCCAACTGCGCCTGATACAAATCGCGATCATGTTCCACGCTGGCGGCTTCCTGAATGCGATCGGCATCGTACAACAACACGCCTAGATAACGGATGCGGCCGACACAGGTTTCACTACACACAGTCGGCTGGCCGGCCTCAATGCGCGGGAAACAAAACGTACACTTCTCGGCTTTGCCGCTTTTCCAATTGTAATAAATCTTTTTGTAGGGACAGCCGCTGACACACATACGCCAACCGCGACACTTGTCCTGATCAATCAGCACAATGCCGTCTTCTTCGCGTTTGTAAATGGAGCCGGACGGACAACTGGCGACACACGCCGGGTTCAGACAATGTTCACACAGGCGCGGCAAATACATCATGAATGTATTTTCAAATTCACCGTACATCTCTTTTTGAATGTCGTCGAAGTTTTTATCTTTGCTGCGTTTGGAAAATTCGCCACCGAGAATTTCTTCCCAGTTTGGACCCCATTCAATTTTTTCCATGCGTTTACCGGAAATCAGGCTGCGCGCACGCGCAGTCGGTGCCGCCTTCATGACCGGTGCGGATTGCAGGTGATCGTAGTCAAATGTGAACGGCTCGTAGTAGTCGTCGATCTCGGGCATGTTCGGGTTGGCAAAAATGCGCATTAACAACTTCCATTTCGCGCCCTGCCGCGGCTCAATCGCACCACTCGATTTGCGAATCCAACCGCCGTTCCACTTGTCCTGGTCTTCCCAATCTTTCGGGTAACCAATTCCGGGTTTGGTTTCAACGTTATTGAACCAGGCGTACTCCATGCCGGGGCGGCTGGTCCAAACGTTTTTGCAGGTGACCGAACATGTATGACAGCCGATGCACTTGTCGAGATTTAATACCATGCCTATTTGTGCGCGAATCTTCATGCCGCTTCTCCTTGCGCCTGAACAACCGGCGCACGCTCGTCTCCGACCGGTGTGTCGAGCCAGTCAATCTTGGCCATTTTTCGTACCACCACAAATTCATCGCGGTTGGTGCCTATGGTGCCGTAGTAGTTAAAGCCCCAGCTGAGTTGTGCATACCCGCCGATCATATGGGTCGGCTTCAAAACAATACGCGTCACCGAGTTGTGGATACCACCGCGTGCACCGGTGATTTCCGAGCCGGGCGTGTTGATCATTTTTTCCTGGGCGTGATACATCATCACCATGCCTTGGTTGACCCGCTGACTCACCACCGCGCGGGCGGCGATGGCACCGTTGATGTTGAATAATTCCACCCAGTCGTTATCGACAATACCGGCCTTGGTGGCGTCCTCTTCACTCAACCAAATACACGGACCACCACGGCTCAACGTCAGCATCATCAGGTTATCGCTGTAGGTCGAATGAATGCCCCACTTCTGATGCGGGGTAATGAAGTTCAACAACACCTCTTTGTTGCCGTTGGATTTGATGCCATGGATGCCGGCCGTTGTTTTCAGATCGACCGGTGGCCGGTAGCTGGCCAAACCCTCACCAAAGGCAATCATCCACGGATGATCCTGATAAAACTGCTGGCGTCCGGTCAAGGTGCGCCATGGAATGAACTCGTGCACATTGGTATAACCGGCGTTGTAGGACACCGTCTCGGATTCAATGCCACTCCAGGTGGGCGAGCTGATGATCTTGCGCGGCTGCGCCTGCACGTCGCGGAAACGGATTTTCTCGTCTTCACGATGAATCGCCAGATGGGTATGGTCGAGGCCGGTTTGTTTGCCAAGTGCCTGCCACGCCTTGACGGCGACATGACCATTGGTTTCCGGTGCAAGTTGCAGAATCACCTCGCAGGCATCGATATCGGTGATAATTTTTGGCATGCCCTGCGACACCCCGTCCTCACGCACCGAGCCGTTGAGTTCGGCCAATTGTTTGACTTCCACGCTGGTGTTCCAACCAATGCCCTTGCCACCATTGCCGAGTTTGTTCAACAACGGGCCGAGCGCCGTAAATTTCTTGAACGTGTTCGGATAGTCGCGTTCAACCACCGTCATTTGCGGCGCGGTTTTGCCCGGAATCAACTCGACTTCGCCGCGTTTCCACTCCTTGACATCAAGCGGCTGCGCCAATTCACCGGGTGTATCGTGCATGATCGGCGTCAGTACCATTTCCTGCTCAACACCCAGATGTCCGACACAGACTTCGCTGAATTTTTTCGCGAATCCCTTGTAAATATCCCAATCACTGCGCGACTGCCAGGCTGGATCAACCGCGGTCGACAACGGGTGGATGAACGGGTGCATGTCACTGGTATTCAGATCATTTTTTTCGTACCAGGTCGCCGTCGGCAAAACGATATCGGAATACAAACAGGTGGTACTCATGCGGAAATCAAGCGTCACCACCAAATCAAGCTTACCCTCCGGCGCTTTATCGTGCCACACCACCTCGTCCGGTTTGGCTTCATCGTGTCCCAAATCTTTGCCCTGCACACCGTTGCTGGTACCGAGCAGATGTTTGAGGAAATATTCATGCCCCTTGCCGGACGAGCCGAGAATATTGGAGCGCCAGACAAACATATTGCGCGGCCAGTTATTCGGATGATCCGGGTCCTCACAGCTCATTTTGAGTGCGCCCTCTTTCAGCGCCTTAACCGTGTATTCCTTGGCATCAACACCGGCTGCCTTGGCGTCCTTGACCACCTGCATCGGATTGGTCTGCAACTGCGGGGCAGACGGCAACCAGCCCATACGCTCGGCGCGCACGTTGTAATCAATCATGCTTCCGCTAAATAGTTTTTTATCGGCCAACGGTGACAACACTTCCTCGACGCCAAGTTTTTCGTAACGCCACTGATCGGTGTGCGCGTAGAAAAAACTGGTCGAGTTCATTTGCCGTGGAGGCCGCACCCAGTCGGTGGCAAAGGCCAGTGGCACCCAACCGGTTTGTGGACGTAATTTTTCCTGACCAACATAGTGCGCCCAACCGCCACCACTCTTGCCGATACAGCCGCACAACATCAGCATATTGATGACACCACGATAGTTCATATCGCTGTGATACCAATGGTTCATGGCGGCACCAATAATGACCATCGACTTGCCTTCGGTCTTGTTGGCGTTATCGGCGAACTGGCGCGCAACGGTAATGATTTGGTCACGCGGAACACCGGTAATCTGCTCCTGCCAGGCCGGGGTATACGGCACGTTGTCGTCAAAATTCTTTGCCGCATTTTCACCGGGCAGGCCGCGTGACACGCCGTAATTGGCGACCAGCAAATCAAACACCGTACACACCAGCGCTTCCTGTTTTTCGCCGTTTTTGCCCAACAACAAGGTGTGCGCCGGAACAGCGCGAATCAGCACGTCACTGCTGGGATTGTTGGTGAAGTGCGCGGTTTCAATGCCACCAAAATACGGGAAACCAACCTGTACCACTTCGCGATCACCATCGGCCGCCTCGAGCATCGACAGGCGCAACTTGACGGTCTCGCCATTACGCGCCTCTTTGTCTTCCAGATTCCATTGGCCGGCATCGGCACGGCCATCCGGCCCCCAGCGGAAACCAATGGCACCATTGGGCAAGACTGCTTTGCCACTTTCGTCAAACGCAACCGTTTTCCATTCCGGATTGTTGGACTGCCCAAGTTGGCCATTAAAATCCGATGCGCGTAAATATCGATCGGGCACCATAATTTTTTCGCCGGTAGCCGTGGTGTGTGGCTTCAACATCACCAACATCGGCAGGTCGGTGTAGCGGCGTGCATAGTTGTCAAAATAGGCGCTCGGCTTTTTGCCGCCCTCTGGAAAATAAAATTCCTTGAGGATCACATGACCCATCGCCATGGCCACAGCGGCATCGGTGCCCTGTTTTGGATGCATCCACAAATCGGAAAGTTTGGCGACTTCGGAATAGTCCGGTGTGATGGCGACTGTTTTGGCGCCTTTGTAACGCACCTCGGTGAAAAAGTGTGCATCCGGTGTGCGTGTTTGTGGGACATTCGAGCCCCAGGCGATGATAAAAGTTGAGTTATACCAATCGGCCGACTCCGGCACGTCGGTCTGTTCACCCCATACCTGCGGGCTTGACGGTGGCAAATCACAATACCAGTCATAAAAACTCATCGATACACCACCAATCAAACTCATGTAACGGCTGCCGGCGGCATAACTGACCATCGACATCGCCGGGATCGGCGAAAAACCGATGATGCGATCGGCACCGTATTTTTTAATGGTGTAAACATTGGCCGCCGCCACCATTTCATTCACTTCCTCCCAGCCCGAACGCACAAACCCGCCCAGACCGCGAATGGACTGATAGGCACGGCGCTTCTCATTCGACTCGACGATCGACGCCCATGCCTCGACCGGGCCATGGGTGCGTCTTGCTTCACGCCAGCTTTTTAACAACCTTCCACGCACCAACGGATATTTCACCCGGTTGGCGCTATACAAATACCAGCTGTAACTGGCACCGCGCGCGCAGCCGCGCGGCTCATGATTGGGCATATCCCAACGGGTGCGCGGGTAGTCGGTCTGCTGGGTCTCCCAGGTGACAATGCCACCTTTGACGTACACCTTCCAGGAGCAGGAGCCGGTGCAATTCACACCATGGGTGGAACGCACCACCTTGTCGTGCGCCCAACGATTGCGATACGCATCCTCCCATGTCCGGTCTTCACCGGTGGTGACACCATGGTCGCCCGAAAACGATTCACGGGGGCTCGAAAAATAACTCAGTCGATCAAGAAAGTGGCTCATATTGAATCCTCAAAGGCGGGTTCTGGGGCAGGGGTTCAGGGGTTCTTTACGTAGGCGTTTTTGCGCAAATAGAACCACCAGTTCAAAACCAAACATGCGGCGTAAAAGGCGGCAAATCCGTACATGGCGTACTGCGGGGTACCGGCACGAATCTGCGCACCCATGACGATTGGCGCGATAAATGCACCGTAAGCACCGATGGCCGATGTCCAGCCAAGCACCGGGCCGGCCTGATCCCGGCTGAAAACCACACCGATGGTGCGAAAGGTCGAGGCGTTACCGATGCCGGCGGCGGCGAAAATGGCGACAAACAACGCCATGAAAGGTACGAAATACTGGTCGGGCGTGGGCGATTGATAGGCCAGCAACATCACGTAGCCGACCGCCGCCGAGCACACCGCCATCACCACCGATATCACCTGCGTCAGTACCGCGCCGCCGGTGCGGTCGGCCAGCCAACCGCCAACCGGGCGAATGAAGGCACCAACAAACGGGCCGATCCACGCCCATGTCAACGCGCTTGGTGCATTGGCGTAGACGACACGTTTCAGTACACCGTCCACTTCAACCGACGTAAAGCCAAAAATAACGGTGATGGACAGGGGCAGCGCCGCCGAAAAGCCAATGAACGAACCGAAGGTAACGATATACAGCGCAGTCATCGACCAAGTGTGTTTGTCCTTGAAAATCGCAAACTGCTTGGTCAGGTTGGGCTTCATGTCACCAAAGGCGACCAGCTTCATCGCCAGCAGCGTGGCGACCACAATCAGCGGAATCGCCAACCACATATTGAGCAATCCGAGTCCGGTCGGTTTCGGCAGGTACAGATACAAACCGGCAACGGTGACCAACAGGCCAATCGTGTAGAGCAGCAAAATCTTGAAAAATGCGGCGAAGGAGGAACCGAGGTTGGGGGTGACCGGGATAAGGTTCTTTAATCCGAGCCAACACAGCACCGCCATCGGCGCGACAATCAATACCCACACCCAACCGGCGTTCTGAATGAAGGTGGGCGTACCAGCCGGAATTTTGCCGATCAAGGTTCCGGAGGGCTTGAGCAGGGTCATCGGATCACCACCGAGCGCACCAAAAATAGAGGTGGTCATGACCAGCGGAATCAACAATTGCATGACCGTGACACCAGCGTTGGCCAGGCCGGCGTTGATGCCCAGCGCCAGGCCTTGCTGCGACTTGGGAAACCAGGTGCTGATGTTGGACATGGACGCGGCAAAATTGCCGCCGCCAATGCCAGACAATAGAGCCAGCAACTGAAACACCCAAAGCGGCGTATTCTTGTCAAGCAATGCAAAGCCGGTGCCGATGGCCGGTATCAACAGCAGCGCCGTGGTCAGGAAAACCGTATTGCGACCGCCCGCCAGGCGGATGAAAAATGACGCGGGAATGCGCAGTGTGGCACCCGACAGTCCGGCTATGGCAGTGATGGTGAATAAATCGGGCTGGCTGAACGGGAAGCCGAGATTCAGCATTTGCACGGTAATGATGCCCCACATCAGCCACACCGAAAACGCCGGCAACAGGCTGGGCCAACTGATCCACAGTTGGCGATAGGCAATTTTTTTGCCGGTGCTCTCCCAAAAGGTCGTATCTTCCGGACGCCAGTCGGCGATGTCGGCGGCGCTGCGAACCACTGGTGCCGCAGCTGGGTTGGAATTGGTTGAATTGCCCATGCAAGTCCTTGGTTGGGGTTAGGGTGGGGATTAGCTGTAAGCGCGTCAGGCGTTGAGCTTGAATGGTTTGGCGTTTTTGCCCATGACTTCGGTGCCACGCACCTCGGTCCAGTACATCCAGATCAGCGAAACCCAGACCACGCCATACAGCAACATAAACGCAGAAGAACGCACACCGGTCAGATCAACCAGCGCGCCGAACATGATTGGTAATAGGAATCCGGCCAGACCACCGACCAGACCCACAATGCCGGAAACGACGCCAATGTTGTGCGGATACTCATCCGAGATGTACTTGAACACCGAGGCCTTGCCAAACGCGGAGGCAACACCGGCGATAAACAGCAACACGGTGAACATCCATGCATTCAGTCCAATGGTGAAAGTCTGGGGACCCGTGACGGTTTTGATGGTGAACTCGGTCTGCGGATAGGACATGATGAAAAAACAAACCCACATCACCCACATCACCCACCATGTCACCTTGTGGGCGCCATATTTGTCGGACATCCAGCCACCGAGGGCACGCAGCACCCCGCCCGGCAGGGAGAACATCGCCGCCAGCAGCGCGGCCAAACGCAAATCAAACCCGTACTCGGTCACATAATATTTGGTCATCCACAGCGCCAGCGCCACATAACCACCGAATACGATCGAATAGTACTGACAGTACTTCCAGACCCGTGGATCTTTCAGCGCCTGCAACTGCTCGCGCCAAGTAATGCTGGCATCAACTTTGTGTGACGGTTCGCTATATGTGAAATACCAGAATGCGAGGGCAGTAACCAGCATGACTAACGCATAGACCTGCGGCACCATTGCCCAGCCAAAACCCACCACCAATGCGGGCGCAACAAATTTTGTCACCGCCGCACCGGAATTGCCGGCACCAAAAATGCCCATCGCAAAACCCTGCTGATGACGCGGAAACCAGCGGGCGACGTAAGAGATACCAACCGCAAACGAGCCACCGGCCATACCGACAAACAGGCCGATCACCAAAAAGTGCCAATATGCCGTGGCATAGGACATCAGGTAGATCGGAATGACGGTTGCCAGCATCAGCAGGAAAAAAACGATGCGGCCACCAAATTTATCAGTCCACATGCCCAGTGGCAGGCGGATCAGTGAGCCGGTCAACACCGGCGTGGCCACCAGCAGGCCAAACTGGGTTTCGTTGAGATCCAGCAACTTCTTGATCGGGATGCCAATCACTCCAAACATCATCCAAACCATAAAACACACGGTAAAGGCCAAGGTGCTTACAATCAATACCGATATGGCCTGTCCTCGTTTTTCCATTTGATCGCCCCCTAAACAGCACGTTTTAATTCCAATGTTGTTATCTTAGGGGCACAAAATGACTCCATATTGACAAAGATCAAACGCGCGGACATTTACGCCATTTGCATGCATTCACCCACTACCAACACACCATTGCTGGCAATTGGTGCAAACAATCACTGATTACGCTTCGGGGTTCAACCGGGATCCGCGCTGAGCCCATCAATTGCCGGTGACCACAAGCAACTCATCCACAATCGGACGTTCGCCAAAATAATGGCGCGGCAGCCATCCGCATACAACGCTTTAAAACGAGCGTGTGGATTGATGGTGCTGCAAATGAAGGGAGCCGGCAGAACTGACCAAGCGCCATTGCGGCGCCCGCGGTAAAACAAATCAATTATTGGCTGTGGTGGGCGTAAATTTTTCTGAGGCCGGCAACATCGACAATACGGATGTGCTTTTGATCCACTTCAATGATCTGATCGGTTTGGAATTTGGAAAACGCCCGGCTGACCGTTTCCAGTTTCATACCGAGATAACTGCCGATTTCTTCACGTGTCATACGCAGATTAAACTCCACGGCCGAATAACCACGGACGTTTAAGCGCTGGGAGAGATTCAACAAAAATGCCGCCAGACGCTCCTCGGCGCGCATCACGCCCAACAACATCATGACGCCGTTTTCGCGAACAATTTCACGGCTCATGACTTTATGAAAATGATGCTGCAAGGAAGGTAAATCATGCGATAACGACTCCAGATTGGCATAGGGAATGGTGCAAATCTCACTATCTTCCAGTGCCACGGCATCACAGTTGTGTTCGCCATGGGCAATCCCATCCATGCCGAGGATTTCTCCCGCCATAGAAAAGCCGGTTACCTGCTCACGCCCGTCCTGCGTGACCACGCGCGATTTAAAAAAGCCGCTGCGTATGGCGTAGATGGCATTAAATGTCGTCCCGGCCCGATACAAGGCATCACCACGGCGTACCTTAATACGGGTGTAAACCAGCTCATCAAGCCGGCCAATTTCGTCATGCGACATCCCGGCAGGCAGGCAAATTTCACGCAAATTGCAGTCGCTGCACGCGGTTTTAAGCGCACTAACATCAACCGGGGCGGGACGCAATCGCGGGGTTTCAATTTTCATATTTTCAATTCGGACAAATTTTTAGGAAGAAGCACCGTCAATTCATCGTTTGCAAAGAGTCGTTTGATCTAAGTCAAAACAAACAATTGAACCCCATTCATCATTGTACCAACGCATTCTTGGTCACAACAGCACCTGAAAAAATATTGTTACATGCGCGGACTGAGTCGTTTTCGAAGCAAAGCCCTGCACTTTCACCTACCACATGCCACCGGTTGCATCGGCTGGTTTGCAGGCAATCCCACTGATTTACCAACTTGCGCCCCGACTAGAAATGAATCCAAGCCTCAATAATTCCACCCCTCCCAATGAATTGATCCTGGATCCTGATCTCATCAGGCGTTATGACCACAGCGGTCCACGTTATACGTCTTATCCCACCGCCGACCGTTTTGTTGAGGCACACGGCGCAACCATTCATGCGGTCCAACTGGGACATCGCGCCATTCGTGACAGCGCTGCACCGCTTTCGCTTTACGTGCACCTGCCATTTTGCGACACTATTTGTTTTTATTGCGGCTGCAACAAGATCACCACGCGTGATCATGGCCGCAGCGCCAAATATCTGCGTTATGTTGAGCGCGAAGCCGCCATGACGGCGGCCAAAATGGTCGGCCCAAGACGGGTCGAGCAAGTTCATCTTGGTGGCGGCACCCCTACTTTTCTATCCGCCGAGGAGTTGCGCGCACTGATGATGGGTCTGGCGCGCCATTTCGAACTGGCACCCGGCGAATATTCGGTCGAAATCGACCCGCGCAGCGCCGACGAACAAAAAATTGCCGCCCTGGCGGTGCTCGGATTTAATCGCATCAGTATCGGCGTGCAAGACTTTGATCCTGAGGTGCAAAAAGCGGTCAATCGTATCCAGTCTGAAGAAGAAACCGCTGCGGTGATGAATGCCGCACGCAAACACGGCATGACGTCGATCAACATGGATTTGATCTACGGCCTGCCAAAACAAAACGTAATCAGCTTCGGCAAAACCCTTGATCGTGTCATCGCGCTGCAACCAGACCGGATTGCACTGTACAGCTATGCCCACTTGCCGACCCTATTCAAGCCGCAACGGCGTATTATTGAGGCTGACTTACCGACTGCGGAAGCAAAGTTACAAATCATGATGCTGGCCATGCAACGTCTGAGCGAGGCAGGTTATGTACACATTGGCATGGATCACTTTGCACTGCCACACGACAGCCTCGCCGTGGCTGCGCGGCAGGGTCGCCTGCACCGCAATTTTCAAGGCTACTCCACCCAGCCGGATTGTGATCTGGTCGCGCTGGGCATCACCGCCATCAGCAAAATCGGCCCTACCTACAGCCAAAATGTACGCACGCTCAATGAATACTACGATAGTATTGATCGCGGCGAATTGCCGACCCTACGCGGCATTCAACTGACCCACGACGACTTGTTACGACGTTCGATCATTCAGTCACTAATGTGCCAGTTTAGTTTATCAATTGAGGCGATCGAAGAGGCGCACCTGATCAAATTCACCGACTACTTCGCAGACGAGTTGGCTTCCTTGGCGGCGTTGCGCGCGGATGGGCTGCTCGATTGGGATGAGGAATGGATGACCGTAACACCACGCGGGCGCTTACTGGTGCGCGCCATCGCCATGAAATTCGACCGCCATTTAAAAATCGATCAGGAACGCGCCCGATTCTCAAAGGTGATTTAGTTTGAACCCTGCATCAATGGCAGACCTTGCTGGTACGTTTGTTGCCGCAATTTTGACAGGTCTGCTCGGCAGCCTGCACTGCCTTGGTATGTGTGGTGCAACCGCAGCCAGCATCATCGGCCTGCGCACAAACCAGTTGGCGCAACAAAAGCAAGTGACCAAGGGCAGGCGGATCATTCTGTTGACTGAAATGGACACCCCTACTGTCCGTGGAAGCCTTGCATTTAACATCGGTCGGATCGGCAGCTATATGATGGCCGGTTTCATTGTCGCCGGCGTGGCCGGCACTCTGGCAGGGCGTATCGTGATGGACGATGTGATGCCCCTAAGAGTATCGCTATTTGTTTTTGGCCAAATTCTGGTGATTGCGACCGGCCTGTACATCGCTGGGTTTACAAAATTGCTCGCCCCATTTGAGCGCCTTGGTGGTTATTTTTGGCGTTTTCTACAGCGCCGCTTCGCGCCACGTTTGCACGCGCATGGCAGTGGCAATTTGCTGGCTCTGGGTGCGTTATGGGGGTGGATTCCTTGCGGTTTGGTTTATGGAACCCTCGCCACCGCCATGGCGACCGGTCGGTTTGACTTTGGTGCGCTCATCATGCTTGGCTTCGGTTTGGGAACAATGCCGATGATGTTTGCGGCCGGTGCATCTGCCGGACGCCTACGCCAGCTTGCGACCATGCCAAATGTTCGGCTTGTAGCAGGTGCAATAGTGGTTTTGCTGGGCCTGGTGGGCCTCAGCCGTGCCACTTCAATGAGCACACTGGCAGCATTTGGACAATTTTGTTCAAGCGCGATACAGAGCGTGGTGCGTGGCGCGGTGGTGCCATGACCACATTAGCGAAAACAAGTTTTGAAGACCAACAAAACAGTACGTTGACGATCGTTTCTAACGAAGCCTGCTTTCACTGCGGCCTGGCTAATTCGTCATCTTCATTTGGTGTAACTTGGGATGGCCGGCACAGGAGAATGTGCTGCGTCGGCTGTGAATCGGTTGCTGCTTTCATTATTGCGAGCGGCATGGAAGATTTTTACCGACATCGCACCGGCTATTCGACACGGCCGGATGAGAACACGCCATCCGTGGTCGCACACACAGCTACTGCGACCCCCGCCAAGGATAGCGCACCGGGGTCCACTCCGGTAAACCTCTATCTGCGCAACCTCACCTGCGCAGCCTGCGTCTGGCTGGCCGAGAAAACTCTCAACCGACAACCTGGCGTAAGCAATGTGCGGGTCAATTTTACGACGCACAGCGTGAATCTCCTGATGGCCCAGGCAAACACAGAATCGTTGATTCAAGCACTCCGAAAAGTTGGCTTGATCGCAGAGAAAGTGGGAGACACCAGTCGCGCGGCAAGCCGCCAACACGATCGCCGCAAACAACTTGTTCATCTCGGCATCGCCGGCTTAGCCATGATGCAAGTGATGATGCTCACCGTGCCAATTTATTTGGCGACGAGCGACGAATTGTCGGCGAATGCAAAACTCTTGATGAGCTGGTCCGCATGGCTTTTGACATTGCCCGCACTGCTTATTTCCGCAAGACCAATGTTCATTGCGGCATGGCGAGGCTTAATTGGCGGTCATGTGGGAATGGATCTACCCGTCACCATTGCGCTGCTGCTCACTTTTGTCGCCAGTACGCACACCCTGCTGACGGACAACGGACACCTGTACCTGGATGCGATCACTATGTTCATTTTTTTGCTGCTTGCTGCGCGCTGGGTAGAAGCCAGCATCCGCGATCGCGCCATCAGACGGATCGAGCGAATGACCAATCCCAAACCAGTTATCGTCGCACGCCTTCTCGATTATCCGACGAGCGAGACGCATGAGCGGGTGCACTCAAACGCACTATGCAGCGATGACATCATTATTGTTGAACAGGGCACTGTTGTTGCAGCCGACGGAGTGATTTTGAGGGGTGCAACCGAAATTGATGAAGCACTGATGACGGGCGAATCCTCGCCGATTCACAAGCAGGCTGGCGATACGGTTGTGGGCGGAACGATGAATACGGCCGGGTCAATTGTGGTAAAGGTCACCGCCGTTGGTGATCAAAGCGTACTTGCACAGCTCGCCCGCCTGGTTGATACGGGGCTGATGGGCCGCCCCCCGTTTCAAGGAATTGCTGATGTTCTCGCCCGATATATTGCGCCGGTCACGCTCCTGCTGGCCTTGACGGCCGCGCTGATCTGGTTGATGGTTGATCCGAGCAAAAGTCTGGCGGTGGCGGTGGCGGTGCTCGCGGTCACCTGTCCTTGTGCGTTCGCGTTGGCCGCCCCGACTGCCGCCGCCGCCGCCATAGGCAACATGGTGGAGCACGGCTTGCTGGTGGTGCGCGGCCACGTTCTGGAAAGCCTTGCCACCGCGACCGATATTGTTTTTGACAAAACTGGCACGGTCACAACTGGAGTATGGCAATTACGTTCAATCCATTGCGACCCATCTGCGCGTCGCACCCACATCGCAATTTGCGATGCACTTGAATCCGGCGCCATTCACCCCGTCGCGCGTGCTGTCAAACTGGCGAATGCACCTGCAAATAGCTCAACGAGAAGCTTTATCGCCACGTCACTAACACAGGTTGCTGGCGCCGGGGTCGAAGGTGTCATTGATGGGCAATGTTATCGATTTGGAACCGCCGCTTTTGCCGGTGTGGCCGCCGATGCAACAACACAAGGAATAGTCGACAGCGACCCTGTTGTGGTACTTTCAACCAAAATAAATGAAACGTGGCGGCATTTGGCGACTTTGAAATTTACAGATCCATTACGACCATACGCCGCCGCGACGATGGCGCAATTCATTCGGCGGGGATTGAGGGTGCATTTACTTTCAGGCGATCACCCCGACGTGGTCGCTGCTGTCGCCCGCGAATGCGGACTCGAACCGGAGTATGTGCGGGCCAAACAATCGGCAGTGGAGAAACGTGATTACATTGCGGCCCTGCAGTCCGCGGGTCGAACAGTTGTCGCCATTGGCGACGGCTTAAACGATGGTCCGATGCTTGCCGCAGCGAATGTGGGTATCGGCCTTGCCTCGGGCGCGGCGATGACGCGAATGGCATCGGATGCGGTTGCAGATGAAAGCAAAAAAAATCTATTTCAATGCATCCATTTAGCTTTTGAACAAGCGCGTGCCGCAATGACCATCACCCGGCAAAATTTTTGCTGGGCGCTGGCGTACAATGTCATTGCATTGCCACTGGCCTTTGCCGGGTTGGTCACGCCA
This sequence comes from uncultured Burkholderiales bacterium, assembly GCA_947085425.1. GTDB lineage: Bacteria > Pseudomonadota > Gammaproteobacteria > Burkholderiales > Usitatibacteraceae > UKL13-2. Next base: position 71,249 of record CAMTWK010000015.1, read on the forward strand.
CTGATTGCCAGTCTGGGCATGGCGGCAAGCTCGCTTGTGGTGGTCATTAACGCATCAAGGATATGGTTGTGGAATCGCTCTGGATCCTGATACCGCTGTCCATTTTGATTGCCGCCGTCATTGGCGCGCTTTTTTGGTGGGCAGCCGCCGACGGGCAATTTGATGATCTTGATGGGCCGGTTGGACGCATTCTTATCGACGACGACCTCCCGCCGGGCACCAAGCCAGTGGATTCAAAGCAGATTAACGACAAATAAGACCCAACTTGACCCAATGCCTGTCAAAATTTTGATCCATATCAACACGAAAATTTTCACGGCAGCGAGCATAGACAAGGGTGCACCGCAACCCGATTAAGAACCTATTGCCAAAACATTCACCAGGATTGCAACATGCAAGCACCCGCAAAAACGTATAACTACAAAATCGTGCGCCAGTTTGCCATCATGACCATCGTTTGGGGTGTCGTTGGCATGCTGGTCGGCGTCATCATTGCCGCCCAACTCATCTGGCCCGACCTTACCCTTGGTGTCGAGTGGTTATCGTACGGGCGCCTGCGGCCACTACATACAAATGCGGTCATTTTTGCATTTGGCGGTTGCGCCCTGTTCGCCACCTCCTACTATGTCGTGCAACGCACTTGTCAGGTCCGACTTTTTTCAGACAAGTTGGCGGCTGTGCATTTTTGGGGATGGCAATTGGTCATTGTGCTTGCCGCAATCACCCTGCCACTTGGCATCACCAGCGGGAAGGAATACGCTGAGTTGGAGTGGCCCATCGATATTCTCATTGCCATTACTTGGATCAGTTATGCCATTGTTTTTTTCGGCACGATCGTGCAGCGAAAAGTGCCCCATATCTACGTCGCCAACTGGTTTTATGGTGCCTTCATCTTGACCGTGGCGATACTGCATCTGGTCAACAGTGCGGCTGTCCCGGCCAGTTTCTGGAAATCCTATTCGGCCTATGCCGGTGTGCAGGATGCCATGATTCAATGGTGGTATGGCCACAACGCGGTGGGCTTCTTTTTGACGGCCGGTTTTCTCGGCATCATGTATTACTTCATTCCAAAACAGGCTGAACGTCCGATTTATTCCTATCGTTTGTCGGTGGTTCATTTCTGGGCGCTGACGTTCACCTATATGTGGGCAGGGCCACATCACCTTCAATATACCGCCCTCCCCGACTGGACCCAATCGATCGGCATGGTGTTTTCGCTCATTCTATTGGCACCGTCTTGGGGCGGCATGATTAACGGCATCATGACGCTGTCCGGTGCCTGGCATAAATTGCGAGATGACCCGATTCTGAAGTTTTTGATTGTTTCGCTGTCGTTTTATGGCATGTCCACATTCGAAGGACCGATGTTGTCAATCAAAACTGTCAATGGACTGGCGCATTACACAGACTGGATTGTCGGTCATGTCCATTCCGGTGCGCTCGGCTGGGTTGCGTTCATTTCCTTTGGTGCAATGTATTACCTGATCCCGCGTTTGTTTGGCCTCAGGGAAATGTATTCTGTCCGACTCATTTCATTGCATTTCTGGATTGCCACCCTGGGCATCGTTTTGTACATCGCGGCCCTTTGGGTGTCCGGTGTGATGCAGGGTCTCATGTGGCGCGCAGTCAACGATGACGGCACGCTCACCTACACCTTTGTAGAAAGCGTCAAGGCCAGCTACCCCTATTGGACAATTCGTCTGATTGGCGGCTTGATGTTCTTTGCGGGCATGTTAATCATGGCCTACAACGTCGCCAAAACGATTGCACTTGGGAAAGCATACGACGCACCCATTCCAGAACTGCCCACAACTACTGTGCCAATCAGCCCGGTACAACCCGCCATAGCCCAGGGAGTCTGAAGTGAAGTTCACCCATGAAAAAATTGAACGCCACGTTGGACTAATGATTGTCCTGATCATTCTGGTCATTTCAGTAGGCGGCTTGGTGGAAATTGTCCCGCTGTTTTTTCAGAAAGATCTGACCCAGCCGGTGGCCGGCTTGAAGCCTTATACGCCACTGCAACTGGCAGGTCGGGATGTGTACATCAAAGAGGGCTGCTACAACTGCCACTCGCAAATGATCCGACCGATGCGCGCCGAAACCGAACGTTATGGCCATTACTCGGTGGCGGGCGAATTTGTCTATGACCACCCGTTCCAGTGGGGCAGCAAACGCACCGGCCCGGACCTTCATCGGGTTGGCGGGCGTTATACCGACGAGTGGCATCGATTGCATTTACGCCAACCACGTGATTTGGTGCCTGAGTCGAACATGCCCGCCTACAACTGGCTGCAACATCGCACGCTAAACCCACAACAAATGGCACCACGCATGCGGGCGCTGCGTACAGCCGGTGTGCCTTATTCAGATGCGGAAATTTCTGCAGCGGCTGCCGAGATCACCGGCAAGACTGAGGAGGATGCGTTGATCGCTTATATGCAAATTCTTGGCACCGCCTTAAAAACCAAATAACTGAATACGACATCATGGATCAGAATACTTTGCGCGCAATCGTCACCGTGCTTTCTTTTATCGCTTTTCTGGCAATTGTCTGGTGGGCGTGGAGCAGCCGTAACAAAACTCGATTTGAGGAAGCGGCCATGCTGCCGTTTGTCAATGACGATGAAAATGTCGGCCGTCCTCCGCCACCCAACCATGGCAAAAGAAATAAGGATTAACAATGGAACAACAGTTAAGCGATTTCTGGCATTGGTTCATTGTCATCGGCACATTGGCGTCCATCGTAGCATGCGCAGTAATTCTCAAATTAATGACCACTAAAGGTCTGTCAAAGGGAGAAAAAGCGGAGCTACATGGCAATGTCTGGGACGAAGATCTTACTGAGTACAACAACCCATTACCGAACTGGTGGAAATGGTTGTTTTACATCACCATTGTTTTTGCAATTTTATACTTGGTGTTTTTTCCGGGATTGGGAAACTTGGCGGGCACCTTAGGCTGGTCTTCGCAAAGTCAGTACCAGCAGGAAATGGCGAAGGCCAACGATGACTATGGGCCGATTTTTACCAAATATGCAACAGTGGATATTCCATCGTTATCACGTGACCCCAAAGCCAATGAAATCGGCCAGCGACTTTTTCTTAATTATTGCGCACAGTGTCATGGGTCGACGGCGGCAGGCGGCAACGGCTTCCCGAATCTCGCCGACAAGGACTGGCTCTATGGCGGCGATCCTGAATCCATCAAAATGAGCATCGCACAGGGACGCCAAGGCGTAATGCCACCGTTGGCCGATGCAATCGGCGGGAGTAGCGGCGTAAACGCGGTCGCGCAATATGTTCGCGCGTTATCCGGATTACAACATGAGCCCATTTTGGCCGCGGCTGGAAAAGAGAAATTCGCGATTTGCGCCGCATGTCACGGGGCAGACGGCAAAGGCAATCACCTGATGGGGGCTCCCAATCTTACCGATAACATCTGGCTTTATGGTGCCAGTACAGAGGCGATTGAAGAGGTCATCACCAAAGGACGCAGCAATGCCATGCCCGCACAACTAGAGCGTCTCGGCGAGGCCAAGGTCCATTTGCTGACCGCCTACGTGTACAGCTTGGGTGGTGCCGACACGGTCGCCGCAGGCAAAAGCGTGGTTCCTGAAGCGCCAAATGTGGCAGATTCAAACACATCATCTCCGGTTGCACATAAAAAATCGGCAAACCAATAGCGCCTCTGGCAATGCCCCCCACCGCACAAGACAACAAGGTTATACCCATCAACAAAGCGGCCATTGCTGCGGGAGAAATCGGCGAATCACTTTACGAGGTTCACAAAAAAATCTACCCACGCGCAGTCAGCGGCTGGTTTGCGAAATGGCGCTGGACATTGGTCATCCTCACGCAATTGGTGTACTTCGGCACCCCTTGGCTGATTTGGAACGACCGTCAGGCCGTGTTATTTGATCTTGCCGCGCGCAAGTTCTACATATTTGGCATTGTATTTTGGCCGCAAGATTTCATTTATCTGACTGTTTTATTGCTCATCTGTGCCTATTCGCTATTTCTATTTACCGCCGTCGCTGGCCGTCTATGGTGCGGCTACGCTTGTCCCCAGACGGTTTACACGGAAATTTTCCTGTGGATAGAACGTGTTTTTGAGGGCAGTCACTTAAAGCAAAAAAAACGCGATCAGGCACCCTGGTCGACCCAAAAAATCCTGCCAAAGATGGGCAAACACGCGGTATGGATTGGCTTGTCATTGTGGACCGGGTTTACATTGGTCGGATACTTCGTGCCTATACATGAGCTCAGCTCACAAGTCCTTGCCTGGCAGGTTGCCGGATGGGAGGTTTTTTGGATGTTGTTTTATGCGTTTGCAACCTATGGCAATGCCGGTTGGATGCGCGAGCAAGTATGCAAATACATGTGTCCGTACGCCCGCTTTCAAGGTGCGATGTTCGACCGAGACACACTACTCATTACCTACGACACCACCCGGGGCGAGGCTCGGGGCGCGCGAAGCAAATCAGCCGATTACAAGTCCTTGGGTCTGGGTGATTGTGTCGATTGCAATATTTGTGTTCAGGTTTGTCCGACCGGCATTGATATCCGCGATGGCGAACAATATGAGTGCATCGGCTGTGCGGCCTGTATTGACGGTTGTAATCAGGTGATGAGCAAAATGGGCTACCCACAAGGATTGATCCGTTATGGCACCTTGAATGCAGTTCAACACCAATATGGCTGGAGACAAATGCTCAAGAGAGTATTCCGTCCACGGGTGTTGATCTACACCGCGGCGCTTTGGGCCATCATCATCGCGGCGACAATTTCACTTCTGAATCGTGCCCCGCTCAAAGTGGATGTGATTCGTGACCGCAATGCTCTGGCGCGGGAGGTTGAAGGCGGTTTGATCGAAAATGTCTACCGCTTGCAAGTCATAAATACCGAAGAACGGGCGCAACGATTTTTTATCCGCGCACACGGCATTGATGGATTGACCGTACATGGCGTCGCGCAACCGCTGGAAATCGGTCCGGCCACATCGCGTATGATTGCCATTCAGCTACGCGCAGGCAGCGACGCGGCCCCACAGGGATTCAGCCGCATTGAATTTGGTATCACAGCGACTGACGCCAATGGCCGGGCCGAACCCGCTCGTTTCAACTTGCTGGAAAAATCCGCATTCTACAAACCCTGAGAAAGACAACATGAAAACCAACGCTCTCCCCCCCCCCTGGTACCGCGAACTGTGGCCATGGCTGCTGATGTCCGGACCGGCAGTCGTCGTGATTGCCGGATTCATTACCCTTTACCTGGCGGCCTCGGGTCAGGATGGTTTGGTCGTTGATGACTATTACAAACAAGGAAAAACAATCAATCAATCGCTACATCGCGATGCGGTTGCGCGCCAAATGGGCGTGACAGCAACGGTCCGATTTGACCAGATAAACGACCGCGTCGTGGTTGACCTGAGGCGGTCTGACAAACTTGTGCTGCCAACATCTCTGACCATTAGCCTAGTCCACGCCACCCGCAGCGGACATGACAAGGTCATCAAACTTATGCCCGCCGCCAATGACCCTGAAGGGTTCGCCGGCCGCCTGCCGCCGCTGGGCATCGGCAAGTGGAACGTACTGCTTGAAGACCCGCAAAAACAATGGCGGCTGCAAAAAGAAATAGTGGTTGGCAGCACACCCCTGCCGTTGCTTTCACTCACGCCGGCCAACTAGGGGGCGGCCATGATTAGACTCACCATGTCGATACTGTGGCCGGCCTTTGTCGCTGCCGGCATCGGCATCGGCATCATCTTTACACTGGTCGACCCGATGGAGCTGGTGATCCTCGGTGAACCTACCCGCGCCTCGCGCACCGCCATTTATTCGCTGGGATTTTTCATCCTTTGGGCGATTGCCGCGCTCGCCGCCACCATAAGTTGTTTGCTGCTGAACCACCCGCGCACCGACACCAACCGTGTTGACGGGAATGCATCCGACCCTTAACCCATGATGCCCAATTCGCACTGCAATTTTTTACTCAGCTTTTTCGCCACCAACTGATACGAGCGTGCAATCAACACCTTGAGTTCGGCGGCGTTGATCTTTTCAATATCCCTGACCTGCACCCACTTCGCCCGCGCCAGATAGGGTGCCGGCACAAAACCGGGGCGGTCGGTGTATTCCAGAAAGCGTTCATCATCGACCTTGAACGCCACCACCACGCCGCGCAAATCATTTTCAAACGCCACCGCAAACATTTTTCCGCCAATCGAAAACACATGATCCGCACCCCACTTTATGTCGGCGGTGGCGTGTGGCAACGACGCACAATATTTTTTGACGGCGGATAAATTCATAAAGTCGTTATGGGGCGGGCGTTTTCAGGCATTTATGCTTGGAAGTGCGCGCCAACATTGCACATTGCCATCAAGTTCGTCCAAAGTGTTTGTCCCGGCGCGCGCGGTACGCGCTCAAATCATAGACGGTGTAGCCCAATGCCTGATGTTGCAAAAAAGTATGGATTGAACCGGGCTTTTGCGCCTGCCAAAATTTTATGCTTTGCGTCGACAAATACGTCAGGTCGCGCGCGGCGGGTGAAGCAGGTGTCAACTGCTTGTCCGCCGACCAGGTCAACACGATCACTGTTCCCGCCGGATCGAGTGCCTGACCGAGGCGCTGCAACCCGGTGTAGCTCGCCAGCGCTAATGCCGTGCCCAGCAAAAAACTGACAAACACCCCTTCCATGCGCGGCGCACGACGGCCGATCAAATAATGGGCAAACCCCAGCCAACCCACCAGTCCAATCGCCGCCATCACCAGCCATGGCACAACAGCACCAAAAATCAAATCAGAAAAAACAACATCAATCAGCCAATAGGCGGTCAGCGTGGCGGCAAAAATCAATACGTTCCGGATGGGCCCATGTTTGGCAAGATCAAACATTTCATGATTGGTATCCACCCGGCCCCCGGCGGCCAACTTGCCGCGCGCGATCAACAACTCGACTATCGGCAACACCGACAGATTCAGATTCTCGGAGCGGCTAAACACCGTGTTGAACATGATTTTTTTCCACGCGGCGATCTGAGCCTTGTTTTCAAACCACGTTGCCACGGAAATTTTTCTGGTTTGTCCCGGCGAGGTGATATAAACCTCGCGCGCACCGCCGCGCGCATTTCCCCAATAGACATGCTGAATTTCATCCCAACGCATCGTCCATGATGGCGACCAGCTTTGCATAAAAGCCGGCAGCCCGGATGTATACGCAATCGTGTGATCGGTGACGGTAATACGCGCTGCCGATGCCAAGCGAAAAATGGCAAATGACACCGCGATCACCAACAACGAAAAGCTGGCCAACACTGACAACTTCATGACAAATTTTTCAGGGGGGGCGCTGACCAGTTGGAATGTTGTCATGAGAACCAGCCAGAGCAACAGAAGCCACATAAAAGAAAAATCCAATGCAAACATGGGTCGAAACACCCGTGGCGGCGCGGCTGGCTGCAATAGCTGAAATTGATCAGTCAATTTTTATCTCCGGCAAACGAACGCATTGAAAAAAACAAGTGGCGCTCAAGCCCAACCAAATCCACGTCCATTGTAATGGCCACGCACTGCATCCATCATGTGATTAGCCTGCATATTTCACGAAGTACAATTTGGATTGGCCGGAAGTGTCGGTTGCCAAGAGCGAAGAGCCTTGGCAATACGGGCCGACCCGTGAAATATGCAGGTTAAGCCATTGATTAAAATTCGCCGCAACCAACATTCGCGACTGTTTTGACCGACGTTTGCCCCTTTTTCACAGGGGGACACAAAATAACCGGCAACCCATCAACACTGGTTTCATTTCGCCCATGCGAACAATGCATTTCAACCAACGGTCAGGGCCTTCCTTTTGACCGCACGTCATTCGTTTTATCAATCACCTGATAAAACGTTTCGTTTGGCTTGATCATGCCGAGTTCTGCCCGCGCCCGCTCCTCGACTGCAACCGTGCCCTCTTTAAGATCACGCACCTCGGCATCCAGCGCCGCGTTGCGCTGCGCGTGTTTGCTGTTTTTTTCTTTTTGCTGGGTGAGTTGTTTGTTGACTTCCCACACCCGCAACCAGCTCCCTTTACCAATCCATAACGGATACTGAATGGCGATGATGAGGACAATCAGGGTGTGGGGAAGGTATTTCATTTTTGCTGGCGTGAACGGCTCAACACCACGAACATGGCGTGGTCAATTTCCGCGCTTTCCTGTTCACTGTTCACCGTTCACCCGTTTGCCTTGCTTAACGCAAATTGTAATACGCCGATTTGCCCGCATAACTCGCCGCATCGCCCAGCTCTTCCTCGATGCGCAACAACTGATTGTATTTGGCCATCCGGTCTGAGCGTGATGCCGAGCCGGTTTTGATTTGCAACGCATTGGTGGCGACCGCGATGTCGGCAATGATGGTGTCTTCGGTTTCACCCGAGCGATGTGAAATGACAGCGGTGTAATTGGCGCGTTTGGCCATTTCAATCGCGGCAAAGGTTTCGGAAAGTGTGCCGATCTGGTTGACCTTGATAAGGATGGAATTGGCGATGCCTTTTTGAATGCCCTCACGCAAAATCTTGGTGTTGGTGACAAACAAATCATCGCCCACCAACTGGATTTTTTTGCCGAGTTTTTCGGTGAGCATCGCCCAGCCGTCCCAATCGTTTTCGGCCATGCCGTCCTCAACCGACACAATCGGATATTTGTCGCACCAGGTGGCCAGCACGTCGGTGAACTGTGCGGCGGTATATTTCATTTTCTCCGCTGCAAAACAATAATGACCGTCTTTGTAAAATTCTGACGCGGCACAATCCAGGCCAATCAGAATATCCTGCCCGGCAATGTAGCCCGCTTCCTCAATCGCCTTCACCGCATATTGAATGGCGGCTTCGTTGTTCGGCAAATTCGGCGCAAAGCCACCTTCGTCACCGACATTGGTGTTGTGGCCTTCGGCGTGCAGAATTTTTTTCAGCGTGTGAAAAATTTCCACGCCGGCGCGTAACGATTCACGAAAGCTCGGCAGGCCGGCTGGAATAATCATGAACTCTTGAATATCGAGCGGATTGTCGGCGTGCGCGCCACCGTTGATGATGTTCATCATCGGCACCGGCATTTGCATCGGTGCGGCACCACCCAGATAACGATACAACGACAAACCGGATTCATCCGCGGCCGCTTTGGCACACGCCATCGACACCGCCAGAATGGCATTGGCACCAAGACGTGATTTTGTTTCGGTGCCATCGAGTTCGATCATCGAACGATCAATAAACGCCTGCTCGGTGGCATCCAGACCAATGATGGCCTCACAAATTTCGGTATTGATATGTTCGCAGGCTTTCAACACACCTTTGCCGAGATAACGCTTGGGATCTTTGTCGCGCAACTCAATGGCTTCGCGTGATCCGGTGGATGCACCAGACGGCACCGCAGCGCGACCAATCACGCCGGACTCGAGCAACACATCACATTCAACAGTGGGATTGCCACGCGAATCAAGAATTTCACGGGCGATGATGTCAACAATAGCGGTCATAAAGGCTCTTTGGTGTTGTTGGTTGAAAAGTGATGCACGTCTTGTGCGTAGTTATTTCATCAGCGAGGTTTCAGCAAATTCGCGTTGCTTGACCAGCGTATCCAGTTCTTTTAATACGCTGAGTAAATCTTTCATCATGGCGAGTGGCCATGAGTTGGGGCCGTCGGACAATGCCTTGGATGGATCGGGATGGGTTTCCATAAACAAACCGGCGATACCGGTGGCCACGGCGGCACGCGCCAACACCGGCACAAATTCGCGCTGACCACCCGATGAAGTGCCCTGTCCACCCGGCAACGCCACCGAGTGGGTCGCGTCAAACACCACCGGGCAGTCGGTGTTGCGCATAATGGCCAACGAGCGCATATCCGACACCAGATTGTTATAACCAAACGAGGCGCCACGCTCACATACCATGATGTTGCTTTTGCCACTCGCCTCACGGGCTTTGTCGACGACATTTTTCATGTCATTGGGTGCCAAGAACTGACCTTTCTTGATATTGACCGGCAAACCGGCGCGCGCAACCGCATGAATAAAATCTGTTTGACGACACAAAAACGCCGGCGTTTGCAACACATCCACCACCGACGCCACCATGGCGATTTCATCGATGTTATGCACGTCGGTCAACACCGGCAGGCCGAGTTGTTTTTTGACTTCAGCCAATACGCGCAGGCCTTCATCCATACCCGGACCACGATACGATTTACTCGATGAACGATTGGCCTTGTCGTAGCTCGATTTAAAAATAAATGGAATATTGAGCGCCGTTGTCATTTCTTTTAACTGACCGGCCACGTCAATCTGCATTTGTTCCGACTCGACCACACAGGGGCCGGCGATCAAAAAAAACGGCTTATCAATACCGACATCAAATCCACAAAGTTTCATTCCGCTACTTTCAATTGTTGGTTACGCTGACTTGGCACCCTGCACCACCCGTAAGCCGGTTTCACCGTGGGTTTTTTTACGTTGCTCAAGCGCCGCTTTGACATAGGAAATAAACAGCGGATGGCCGTCGCGTGGTGTTGAGGTGAATTCCGGGTGAAACTGACAGCCATAAAACCATGGGTGTGCATGTTTGACCGGATCGAGCTCGACCATCTCTGTTAACGACTCTGAATTGGTGCGCGCGGAAATAATCAAGCCGGCCGCTTCCAATCTGGGCACGTAATGATTATTTACTTCATAACGATGGCGGTGACGCTCACTGACGGTGGTGCTTTGATAAATCCGGTGCGCCAGGGTGTCGGGCCGCACGGTGCACGGCTGTGATCCCAAACGCATGGTGCCACCCATACGTGAACCGGCATCTCGACGTTCAACCTGACCGTCGTGGTTTTGCCACTCGGTAATCAGCGCAACGACTGGATGCGGCGTGTCGGCATCAAATTCAGTTGAATTGGCATTGGCCAGCCCAACCACATTGCGGGCGAATTCGATGGTGGCGATTTGCATGCCCAAACAAATGCCGAGATAGGGGATTTTATTTTCGCGGGCAAATTTGACCGTGGCAATTTTGCCCTCGGTGCCGCGTTTGCCAAAACCACCCGGCACCAAGATCGCATCCATACGTGCCAATTCTTCAACGCCCCCCGCTTCGATCACTTCCGAATCAAGGTAATGAATGTTGACGCGGGTGCGGGTGTGGATACCGGCGTGAATCAATGCCTCCGACAAGGACTTGTAGGAGTCGGCCAGACCAACATACTTGCCAACCATGGCCAGATCAATTTCCGCAGCTGGGTTTTCCAAGGCATCAACAATGTTGTCCCATTTGGTGAGATCCGCCGGCTGTGGCGTCAGATGCAATTTGCGGCAAACAATTTCATCGAGACCCTGCTTGTGCAGCATCTTCGGAATCTTGTAAATCGAGGTCGCGTCGTAACAGGAAATGACCGAGCCTTTGTCGACGTTGGTAAACAAGGCGATTTTGCGACGCTCCTCGTCCGGCAACGGCCGGTCGCTGCGACACATCACCACATCGGGTTGAATACCAATTTGCCGCAATTCCTTGACACTATGTTGTGTCGGTTTGGTCTTGATCTCACCGACCGCCGGCAAATATGGCACAAGTGTCAGGTGGATATAACAGGTATTGTCACGTCCCTGCTCTACACCCATTTGACGGATCGCCTCCAGAAACGGCAATGATTCAATGTCGCCGACTGTGCCGCCGATTTCGATAATGCCAACATCGGCATCAATCGTGCCGGCGATGATGGAATTTTTAATTTCATCGGTAATGTGTGGGATGACCTGAACGGTCGCGCCAAGATAATCGCCGCGACGCTCTTTGTTGATGACGCGTTCGTAAATCTGACCGGTGGTGAAATTGTTGCTCTTTTTCATCTTGGTCGAGATGTAACGCTCGTAGTGGCCAAGATCGAGGTCGGTTTCCGCGCCGTCTTCGGTGACAAACACCTCGCCGTGCTGAAATGGCGACATGGTGCCGGGATCAACGTTGATATACGGATCCAGCTTCATCATGGAAACTTTAATGCCGCGGGATTCTAGGATGGCGGCGAGAGAAGCGGCAGCGATGCCCTTCCCTAGTGAGGAAACTACACCACCCGTGACGAAAATGTATTGTGTCATGGTCAGGCTCCCGGGAAGGGACGCGTTGGAAATTGGAATTATACCGCACCCGGTGACTGCGTGGCAGCCTTGCGCGCTGAAAATGACCCCACCTCACATCATTTTTAACAATGAGCCGAACCGTATGGCGGCAAAAGATTGATCAGCCATGCAACCAACAGCGTGCTGTGGAATACTTCCAATATGAAATTTGGAACCCGCCCTGTTCGCAGTATTGTCGCCGACCCGAATCAACGCCATGTTTTTATTGTTGATCAGACCATGCTGCCGTTTGCTTTGGAAATGCGCACGCTGACCATTTGGCAGGACGCCGCTGAGGCGATTCGTGCCATGCGGGTGCGGGGTGCGCCGTTAATTGGAGTGACCGCCGCCTATGGCATCGCCATGGCCATGGCTGACGATTCCACCGACGAGGCCCTCAAACTCGCCCATGTTGGGTTGCTCACCACCCGGCCCACGGCCGTGAATCTGGCCTGGGCATTAAATCGCATGGTTAACTTTTTGAGCGCAATTGAACCACCGGAGCGCGCCGACGCGGCGTGGGCCGAAGCGACGCGTATTGAAAAAGAAGATGTGTCGACCAATCAACGTATCGGTCAACACGGACTCACGCTACTGCAATCTCTGCACCGCAAACACCAGCGTCCGATCAATATACTCACCCACTGCAATGCCGGTCGTATGGCCTGTGTGGAGTGGGGCACGGCCACCTCGCCGATTTATCAGGCGCATCAAGCCGGCATACCCATTCACGTCTGGGTGGACGAAACGCGGCCGCGCAACCAGGGCCTGATCACCCAATGGGAATTGGAGGACGCCGGGGTGCCGCACACCTATATCACCGACAACGCAGGCGGCCATCTGATGCAGCACCGCAGTGTTGATATAGTCCTGGTCGGCGCCGATCGCATCACTGCGGCTGGAGATGTGGCCAACAAAATCGGCACCTACCTCAAGGCCTTGGCGGCGACGGACAATCACATTCCTTTTTATGTGGCCGCGCCCATGTCAACCATCGACTTTTCGATTGAGGATGGTCTGGTCGATATCGAAATCGAACAACGCGGCGCGGCCGAGGTGCGGTTGATTCGCGGCCTTGATCGCAAACGCATGATTTGTGATTTGGTTTTGCTTGATGACGATGTGGCGGTCAATAACCCCGGATTTGACATCACCCCGGCACGCTTGATTACCGGCATGGTCACCGAACACGGCGTTCTTAAACCGAACAAACTGCGGCAGATTCCGCGATGACCTTTGTTAATCTCAATCACGTTCCGGAAAAATCGTTGCGCACCGAAATCATTGCAACCGCAATGAAAATGAACACACTCGGCATCAACCATGGCAAGGCGGGCAACGTCAGCGCAAGGGGTGGCAGCGGATTTTTGATTACCCCAACCGGCATGAACTACGACCAATTGGTGTTTAACGATGTGGTAGGCATGTGCATCGACGACAACCCGGAAGGCACGTTTGAAGGTGAAATTTTGCCGTCTTCGGAATGGCGCTTTCATCGGGATATTTATGCTGCGCGTGATGATGTGCAAGCCATCGTCCATACCCATTCGTTGCATGCCACTACTCTGGCGGTACTGGGACGCGATATCCCGGCATTTCATTACATGGTGGCGGTGGCCGGGGGGGCCGACATTCGCTGCGCCCCCTATGCCACTTTTGGCAGCCAAAGTCTGTCTGATTACGCGGTGGAGGCGTTACAGGACAGACAGGCCTGCCTGTTGGCACAACACGGAGTGATTGCCTGCGGCAAAAGTCTGGGACACGCACTGGCATTGGCGGTCGAAATTGAAGCACTGGCAAAAATGTACTTGGATGCGCTGCACACGCAACTCGCCATACCCATTCTGGACGACACCGAAATGGCGCTGGTGTTGGAAAAATTTCGCACTTACGGACAACAATTGCCGGTTAATGGGTAAATACGATTAACACCGCGATTTGCGCAATCCGCGCAATCTGCGAAACGATTTCATTTTGATTCGACGGCAATTTGTCGCCCGCTATGGGATAATTTTTACCTTCCCACTATTCTCACTATTCCGACCATTCCCACTCTGCCGACTCTGCCAACTAAACGGTCTGTGATCGTGTCATGTAGCAGGCACCATGGTCGCATTTACATGGCGGCATGCGCCCGTGCTTCCGCGCGTATTTGCCGACCATCACCTGGCGAAACAACTTGGAGAATTTTATGCACGCCAAAACCAATCCCGTTCGAATGAACGACGCTCCGACAAAAAATAAAAAACTGCTGGTGTGGGTGGACGAAATCGCCGCATTGACCCAACCTGATCGCATTTACTGGTGTGATGGCTCGGACGAAGAATACCTGCGTTTGTGTAATGAGCTGGTTGCCGCCGGCACCTTTCAAAAACTAAACGAAGCCCTGCGCCCGAACTCCTACCTGGCCTGGTCCGACCCGTCCGACGTTGCGCGGGTGGAAGACCGCACCTATATCTGTTCGGCCAAAAAAGACGATGCCGGCCCCACCAACAACTGGGTGGCGCCGGATGAAATGCGTGCAAAATTGACGGGCTTGTTTGCCGGCTCGATGCGCGGACGTACTTTGTATGTTGTGCCGTTTTCAATGGGCCCGCTCGGCTCACCCATCGCCCATATTGGCGTGGAAATTTCCGACTCCCCCTACGTTGCCGTCAATATGAAATTGATGACCCGCATGGGCGCAAAAGCTCTCGCCACGTTGGGTACAGAAGGTGCGTTTGTGCCCTGCCTGCATTCGGTTGGCGCGCCGCTGGCCGCCGGTGAAAAAGATGTGGCCTGGCCGTGCAACAAGGACCACAAATACATTGTGCATTTTCCGGACACGCGCGAAATTTGGTCGTACGGATCGGGTTATGGTGGGAATGCGTTACTCGGTAAAAAATGTTTCGCCCTGCGCATCGCCAGTGTCATGGGGCAGCAACAAGGCTGGCTTGCAGAACACATGTTGATCCTCGGTGTAAAAACACCCGCCGGCAAAAAACATTATGTCACCGCGGCTTTTCCATCAGCCTGCGGCAAGACAAATTTCGCCATGATGATTCCGCCCGCACCATTTAAACAAGCGGGCTGGGAAGTTACCACGGTTGGTGACGACATCGCCTGGATCAAACCCGGTGTCGACGGTCAATTGCGCGCCATCAATCCCGAAGCGGGATTTTTTGGAGTCGCACCCGGCACCTCGTATGACACCAACCCAAACTGCATGGAGTCGTTGAAGTCGAATGCGATTTTCACCAACGTCGCGCTGACGCCGGAAGGTGATGTGTGGTGGGAAGGCATGACCAAAACCCCGCCCGCCAAATTGACCGACTGGCAGGGCGGTGCGTGGACGCCGGATTGTGGTCGTTTGGCCGCGCACGCCAATGCCCGTTTTACGGTTTCCGCCACCCAGTGCCCGTCGCTAGACAGTGAATGGGATAACCCGGATGGTGTGCCCATAGCGGCGATGATCTTTGGTGGCCGTCGCTCCAGCACCGTGCCGCTGGTGACCGAAGCGCGCAGCTGGAATGAAGGTGTGTACATGGCCGCGACACTCGGCTCGGAGACCACCGCCGCGATTGTGGGTCAGGTTGGTGTGGTGCGCCGCGACCCGTTTGCCATGCTGGCTTTTTGTGGCTACAACATGTCGGACTATTTTGCACACTGGATCAATATCGGTGAAAGAGTCGGCCAACACGCACCCAAGATGTATTGCGTCAATTGGTTTCGCAAAGACGAAAACGGCAAATATGTCTGGCCTGGATTTGGTGACAACATGCGTATCCTGAAATGGATCATCGAACGTGTCGAAGGCCGCGCCGGTGCTGTGGAAACACCACTCGGCATGGTTCCCAAATACGAGCATCTCGATTGGAATGGTTTGGTTTTTGACGCCTCACGATTCGCCAACATTACCGCCGTCAACAGCACACAGTGGCAACACGAATTGACCTTGCACGCCGAGCTCATCACCAAACTCACCCACAACCTGCCGGTCGCGATGACAACACGTTATGCGGTGTTACGCAAAACGGTGTGAATTTTCGTTCGGCCAAACACGGCATAGTCGGCCGTGTTTGGCAAATGAGCACGGGAAGAGAACGGAAAAACGCATGTTCAGCGGCATGTTATCGAGCGCAAAGGTGCCGTGTTCGATCAAAACCAAATGGGATGACAAAGTGCAATAAAACTTTACAGGCCAGTCCCCAAGCGGAGTGGGGCCGACCCGTGAATATGCAGGTTAATTGTTTCGCTATTTCTGCGGCTTTTCACAGGTTTCCGTGAGGCGTTTGCCTTCACTTTCCATTTTCATGCTGCCGCGCGGGCCGTTCACGGTCATTTTCATTTTGTAGGCGTCTTTTCCGTTATGGACAACCGTGCCCTCACCGAGGGTGCCGTCCACACACTTGAATTTCCATGACACGGTATTACCGTCCATCTTGGAATCAACCGGCTCACACTTGCGCTCACCCCGGTCCATCGGCGCGCGTTGTTCATTCCACTTGCGTTCACCCGGCTTGATGCAGTGTGTGACGGTCATATTGCCCATCTTGGCGGCCGCTTCGGGGGGCATGCCGGGAATGTCCATTTTATTTTTGATTTCCCACAAGCCTGCGGGTATTTCCTGATTGGAAGCCGACGCAGCCGCGGCAAACAGCAACAATCCGATCATCAGCATTTGGCTATTAAGCATTGATAGTTTCATGGAAATTCTCCGTTGTGCGGGGCGGTTGGGTAAAATTGCATGCTACCCTCGGGCTTGGCGAACAACAAGCCCCCATTTGGAAATTGCAGGCAAATTCAATCCTTCCGGATGATGATGGCAGATCCTGTTTGTTGGTTAAAACATATATAGCATTCTTTTCTTGGCACCAACGCTGCCAAGTTTTACGTTCAGGGAGTCGTGCATGGAAATCATGTCAGTAGCATTTCTTCAGGCGCTCATTGCCATCATTTTGATCGACTTGGTTTTGGCCGGAGACAATGCGATTGTGATTGGCCTGGCGGCACGTAAACTCCCGACTCATTTGCAAAAAAAGGCCGTATTCTGGGGGGCCATTGGTGCGGTTGCCGTGCGTTCAGTATTGACCATTTTTGTGGTCTGGTTGTTAAAAATTCCCGGATTCTTGCTGGCCGGCGGCCTCGCGCTGATATGGATCGCCTATCAATTGGTGACCGACGAGGGCGGCGGCGAACACAATATTGCCAGCGGCACCACTTTCCGTCAGGCCATTCAAACCATTATTGTCGCCGACACCATCATGGGAATCGACAATGTGCTGGCGGTTGCCGGTGCGGCACACGGCAGTTTTCTGCTGGTCATCATTGGTTTGCTGTTCAGCATCCCGATTGTCATGTGGGGCTCGACCCTGATTCTAAAATGGGTGGAGCGTTTCCCGGTCATCATTGTGATCGGTGCCGCCGTATTGGGCTGGACCTCGGCAAAAATGATCATCGCGGAGCCCATGTTCGGCATCTTCTTCACGGAACATGATGGCTGGCGTATGGCCTTGTACGCGATTTGTATCGGCAGTATTGTCAGTGTGCCGTCTTTGCAAAAACTGCGCGGCAAAATTCCGGCCATCCCAGTCTGTTTCATGTTCACCCTTGCCTGGCTGGCAATATTTTTCTACCTCGATACTTACACGACAGAAAAATATTATCCAACCGGCGGCAAACCGATGTCGCGATATTTGGTTGATGCCGCCTTGTGGATCGGCTGGATTCCTTTTGTCATGATGCTGCATCGATCTTTGACCACAAAAAAATCCGCCCCCAGCGCCACGTAACCACCACACCGGATCAATCACCATCAATCAAGACTGTGCCGGGCGTTATTGGTGATGATTGATCCGGTTGGCGCGAAATCCACCGGCGGCAAGCTTGCCGACAACCTCATCAATATGTGCCGCATCGCGGGTTTTTAAGACGAACTCAACTTCGGCACTTTGTACCGGCAAATTGGTGAACGCCCGCTGATGATGCACTTCCTCAATATTCGCGTGTGATTCGGCAATCAGGTTGGTGATTTTGGCGAGTGCGCCCGGCAAATCGCGCAGCTCGACCTTGATACGCGCCAGCCGTCCCGAGCGCACCATGCCGCGTTGAATAATGTCTGCCAACATCAACGGATCAATATTGCCCCCACACAGGACCAAACCCACACGCCGACCGGCAAACAATTGACGATGGCGCATTAATGCAGCCAGCGAGACCGCACCGGCACCTTCGACCACGGTCTTTTCAATTTCAAGCAACAACACCATGGCTTGCTCAATATCGCCCTCATCCACCAGGACAATTTCCCGCACCAGTTTTTCGATGACCGCCCGCGTCCGCTCACCCGGCGTCTTGACGGCAATGCCCTCGGCAATGGTGGAAGGACCAAAGGTGGCTGGTGTGTGATGGATGGCGGCGTGCATGGAAGCAAAACGGCTGGTTTGCACACCGATAATTTCGATATCCGAACGCAACGCTTTTGCCGCCACCGCCATACCGGAAATCAAGCCTCCGCCACCGATGGCAATGGCCAACATATCCAGGTTGGGTTGTTGGCTGAGCATTTCCAGCGCGATGGTGCCCTGCCCGGCCATAATTTTTTCGTCGTCATACGGATGCACAAAAACCAAATCACGCTGCTTGGCCAACAGATAGGCATGCGCTTTGGCCGCATCAAAATCTTCACCAAACAACACCACATCTGCGCCATGTCGTCGGGTCATTTCAACTTTGACATTTGGCGTAAAGGTCGGCATGACAATCACACTCGGGATATTCAAGCGGGTGGCATGGTACGCCACACCTTGCGCATGATTGCCGGCGCTGGCGGCAATCACCCCGCATTTTTTTTGTTCCGCCGATAATGAGGCGAGCTTGTTGAGTGCGCCGCGCTCTTTAAAACTCGCGGTAAATTGATGATTCTCAAACTTGAGATAGACCTCGGCACCGACAATTTCCGACAAGGTGCGCGAATGCATACAGGGTGTATTCACCACATGGCCGGCCAATACCCCGGCCGCATCGCGAATGTTGTCGAGTGTGATCACTTTGGCTTGTGACCATCAACGTGCAAAAATTTATAGTCGACTTCCGGCACTCTGCCCGACACCAGATCGGCCAGCGCCCGGCCCGAGCCTGGTCCCTCGGTCCAACCGAGTGTGCCGTGGCCGGTATTCAAAAATAAGTTGTTGTAATGCGCCCGGCCAATAATCGGCCGGTTGGATGGTGTTGATGGACGCAATCCCGTCCAATATTGCGGGTGATCATAGTCGGCTGCGTTTGGAAACAAATCACGCGCCCGTTTGATCAGGGCCTCACAACGCACGATGTTGATATCGGTGCTATAACCCGCCATCTCGGCGGTGCCGGCAATACGCAGGCGATCACCAATACGCGTAAAAACAATTTTCATCGCTTCGTCGGTCAGGCTCACCTGCGGCGCACCGGCAAATCCGGCCGTATCCAGGGTTGCGGAATAACCCTTGGCCGGATAAACCGGAATGGAAATGCCGATGGTGCGCAATACCGGCGTGCTGAATGCGCCCAGACACACCACATAGGCATCGGCCGACATGGCATCGTACGTCACCGTATCTTTGCGTTTCACGACCACACTCGAAATACGATTGCCGTCGGTACGAATCGCTTCAATGGCGGTATCGTATTTAAATTTGACGCCGGCAGACTCGCACAACTTGGCAAGGTTTTGCGTGTATTTTAATGCGTCACCCGATTCATCACTTTCGGCGTAACTCGCGCCCTTGAGACGGTTGCCCAAACTGCGCAGGGCCGGCTCGATGACCAGGGCCTCGTCCCGTGACACCACGTTGCGCTGAATACCGAATTTGGACAACATGGCACACGCCTCGGCAGCGCCGGCGTAGTCTGACTCCTCGGTATAAAACTGCAAAATTCCGCGCGTGGCGTGATCGTACTCAATGCCGGTTTCGGCGCGCAACGCCTGCAACGATTCACGGCTGTACAAACCGAGGTTGACCATTTGCTGGATGTTGAAGCGATATCGTGATGGCAGGCATTCAACCAAAAATTCCAAACCCCATGACAGTTGGTGCCAGTCAAATTGCGGGCGGAACAACAGCGGCGCATCTTCCTTAAAAAGCCACTTCAAGACTTTGACAGGTGCAGACGGGGCCGCCCACGGTTCGGACTGGGAAACCGAAACCTGCGCACCATTGGCGAAGCTGGTTTCCATACCCGCGCCACTTTGACGGTCGATCACCACCACTTCATGGCCCATTTTGGCGAGATACCACGCCGACGAGGTGCCGATCACACCGGCACCGAGAACAATCACTTTCAACTGCGCCTCCAAAGGGTTACCGACCGATCATACAAGCGCACCAACACCTGCGCAGTCGGGTGGAATACGCTACTATAATCAAAAATACCCATTGTCGGCTCCGGCGCTATGCGGTTTGTCCTGATAATTAGTCGTTTCGGGCACCATCCAACCACAATCAACAACATTAAAATCGGCTATGAGCTCCGCACTCAATACGTTTGTCCAAGCCGCATCCACCTTTGACCCTTCCGACAGCCTGTTGCCGCTGACAGCAGACGGGGTGCTCGCCGGTTGGATGAAAAAATCATTTGCCGAGCGTCTCAGCGAGTGGCCGGAATATTTTGTGATTCGCCCGCGCGGCATCGGCATGATTGGTGATTTTTCCTCCGCCGAACATCGTAGTGTTGCCATCGCCGAAGTGGTGGAAACACTGGCCACGCAGGATGTGATTCGGGGCTGGCGCGGGGAACTGGTGACGGTGGCCGAATCATTTTATGCACCACCTGTTTTTCATATTGAACGCGCGGCCACCTCCTATTTTGGCGTGACGGTTTATGCTTCGCACTTAAACGGACTGACCGCGCGTAATGGCCAACCCTATATGTGGCTGGCGCGACGCGCCGAATCAAAGTATGTTGATCCGGGAAAACTCGAAAACATTGTCGCGGCACGCATCACCCGTGGTTTTTCACCGATGCAAACGCTAGCCAAAGAGAGCTGCAAAGAAGCCGGCATCGATACCGCTCTGGGCGGAGCCGCACGCGCCTCCGGTGCGGTGCGATGTAAACGCATCACCGAAGAAGGTTTTCATAAAGAAGTCATTTTTGTCCACGACCTCATTTTGCCGGACACGTTTGAGCCTAAAAATCAAAATGGCGAAGCCACCACCTTTACCTGTGTGCCGATCGCCGATTTGTTGACCATGCTGGAGAATCCCTCACAATTTACCGCCGAGGCGGCCCTGGTCATAGTTGATTGTCTGCTCAGACGCGGTTATTTACATTCCGACCGTCCGGATTATCTCGATCTGATTCACGCCATGAGACCGTAGCCGTTGGATCCCGTCGTCCTGTTTTTTTTGCTGGGTGTCATCGCCCGACTCGCAAAAAGTGATTTGCGATTGCCCGAGGCGCTTTACGAAACCTTGTCAATCTACCTGCTGCTCGCCATCGGCCTAAAGGGCGGAATTGAGCTGGCCAAACATCCGGTAACCGTGATCGCGCCACAGGCGGTGGCAGTGATCGCCATGGGCTTGGTGCTGCCGTTATTGGCCTATCCGGTGTTGCGATTTGTCGGCCGGCTGAATAATTTTGATTCGGCGTCAATCGCCGCCCATTACGGCTCGGTGAGTGTGGTGACCTTTGCCGTCGGGTTGGCGTTTGTCACCAAACAGGGCATTGCCTACGAAGAATACATGCCGTTGTTTGTGGCGCTATTGGAAGTGCCGGGAATTTTTGTCGGCATTTTGCTGGCGCGCTTACACACCTTAAAAACCGTGCAATGGGGTCCACTCATGCACGAAATATTCTTCAGCAAGGCGGTGGTGCTGTTGGTCGGCGGACTGTTGATCGGCTGGGCTGCCGGACCGCAAGGATTGGATCCGATGCGTGGATTATTTTTTGATTTATTTAAAGGTGTGCTCGCCTTGTTCCTGCTGGAAATGGGCTTGGTCGCCGCCGGCCGCATCAAAGATTTAAAACAAGCCGGATGGTTTTTAATTGGCTTCGGTATTGTCGTCCCCATCATCTTCGCCATGATCGGCGCTGGCGTCGGTTTGATGATCGGTTTTTCACTCGGTGGCACCACGCTGCTGGCCATTCTTGCCGCCAGTGCCTCGTATATCGCCGCCCCCGCTGCGATGCGTATAGCCGTCCCGGAAGCCAATCCGGCGCTCAGCATTGGCGCGGCGCTGGCCATTACCTTCCCCTTTAACCTGACACTGGGCATCCCGCTGTATTTCCAGATGGCCAAGTTCATCCACGGCTAAACAAACATGACCACTTTCCCGAAAAAACTGTTGGTGATTATTGGCGAAGCCGCGCTGGAAAAATTTCTGGTGCGCGATATCAAAACATTTGGTGCGCACGGTTACACCATTGCAGAGGTGCGTGGCGGTGGCTGTCATGGCACACGGGATGCCGAATGGGAGGGCAGCCGTTCCATTCGGATGGAAATTGTTTGCGAGGCCACGGTCGCCGAAAAAATTATCGAACACGTATTCACCAACTACACCAAAAATTTTTCGCTGTCGTTATTTGTTTCCGATGTTGGTGTGGTTCGCGACGAAAAATTTTAGTCCGAACGGCTCAATCAGCCCACCCGCAAACAACCCCGCCAGTTCAGCACAGATCGCGCCCATCCATAACCAACCCTTGAGCATGTTTTGAGCGACAGCGCGCTTCTGCTGGTGGTGACAGCGGCTTTTTTACACGCCTCCTGGAATTTCCTGCTCAAAAAATGTGGTGGCGGGCTCGGCATTCTCACCCTGTCTGCCATTGTTGCCACCTTGGTGTTGACGCCGTTCTCGCTGTTTTTGATCTGGCGTGGTTTTGCCCTGCCGTGGGGAATATGGGCGACCCTTGGCATGTTGGTCGGGTCGGGCATTTTGCATATGATTTATTTTTTGTTGCTGGATCGCGCCTATCGCTCGGCCGGTGCCAGCGGCGATTTGTCGGTGGTGTATCCACTGGCACGTGCCACCGGGCCATTGTTGACGATTGTTGCCGCCACAATTTTTTTTAATGAACGAATGTCGGCCCTTGCGGTGGCGGGTGCGCTGCTGATAGGTTTTTCTGCGCTGGTGCTGACGGGGGATCCGCGCAAACTACTTTCCAAACACGCCCGCAGCGGCATCGGTTTTGCACTGTTGTGCGGCGGCATGATCGCCTGTTATACGCTGTGGGACAAACAAGCCGTGGCGCTGTTTCTGATTCCGCCGGTGGTGTTTGACTGGGGTGCGAATGCCGTGCGGGTATGCATGCTGGTGCCATACACACGAATCCGTGCGCCGACAGCCATGGCGGCTGCGTGGCGGGACCATCGCAGCAGCGTGATCGCGATTGGGGTGATGAGCCCGCTATCGTATATTTTGGTGTTGACGGCGATGGTAACCACTCCGGTGAGTTACGTCGCACCCGCGCGTGAACTGTCGATCTTGTTTGCCGCGTTACTCGGCGCGCATATGCTCAAAGAAGGCGATGTCACCCGTCGCACCATCGCTGCTGTTGGAATGGTGCTCGGCATCAGTGCGTTGGCGTTGGGTTAGCCTGCTCAGTATGGAAGGCGAAGTTGGGATTTTTTGATTTGGCAATTAAAGAGGGTGAATCCACGATTTCAAAACGCCGAGCTGGCGGATCTTCCTATTTGCAAAGCTCGTTATTTCGCGCGGTGTTCAGGCCATTTACACTTGAAACACCCCGTCCAGCAAGGAGATTACAATTTAACTTTGAACGCCGCGACGGTTTTTGCCTTGATGTCGTCAAGCGTCACACCGGGGTGTAATTCGATCAACGTCAAGCCGGTTTTTGCATCGACTTCAAACACACACAAGTCAGTGATGATGAGATTGACCACACCACGGCCGGTGATCGGCAATGAGCATTCTTTCAACACCTTTGACGCGCCATCTTTCGAGGTGTGCTCCATCAGCACCACCACACGCCGAACGCCGGAAACCAAATCCATCGCGCCACCGGGGCCCTTGACCATTTTGCCGGGCACCATCCAATTGGCCAGGTCGCCGTTCTCCGCGACTTCAAGTCCGCCGAGAATCGACAAATCAATATGACCACCACGGATCATGCCAAACGAATCCGCGCTGGAAAAAAAACTCGAACCCGGCAAGGTGGTGATGGTTTGTTTGCCGGCGTTGATCAAATCGGGATCAACCGCATCGTCGGTCGGAAACGGGCCGATGCCCAATAAACCGTTTTCACTTTGCAAGGTGACACTCATGCCTTCCGGAATATGATTGGCGACCAGTGTTGGAATACCAATACCGAGATTGACGTAATAACCATCACGCAATTCTTTGGCGGCGCGTTTGGCCATCAAGTCACGAATCGGCGAATCTTTCTTCGATGCGGCCACACCCTGCACAGTGCGGAACTCGATACGTTTTTCGTACTTTGCGCCTTGAATAATACGATCAACAAAAATACCCGGCGTGTGAATCTGATCCGGATCGAGTTCGCCGATTTCCACCAGCTCTTCGACTTCCGCCACGGTGACTTTTCCGCAGGTAGCAATCATCGGGTTGAAGTTACGCGATGTTTGCCGGTAAACCAGATTGCCGGCCTTGTCGCCTTTCCACGCTTTGACAATCGCCAAATCGGCGCGAATGGCTTCTTCGAGCACATATTCTTTGCCGTCAAATTTGTGGGTGTGTTTGCCTTCGGCGAGTAGTGTGCCAAATGCGGTGCGGGTGTAAAAACCCGGAATACCGGCACCACCGGCACGAAATTTTTCGGCGAGAGTGCCCTGTGGTGTTAATTGCAATTCCAATTCACCGGCCAGTACCTGGCGCTCAAATTCCTTGTTTTCACCGACGTAGGATGCAATGACTTTTTTCACCTGACGGGTCTTTAACAACAGCCCCATACCAAAATCATCCACACCGGCGTTATTACCGGCGATGATCAGTCCGCTGGTTTTGCTTTCAACCAGCGCGGCGATTAAATTCTCCGGAATTCCGCACAGGCCAAATCCACCCGCGGCAATCGTCATGTCGTTTTTTAACAAGCCTGCAAGGGCGGTTTGGGCATCCGCATAAACTTTACTCATTTAAATCTCCAATATTGATCGTGGCGGAAATGGCTGATGTGGTGATGAAAAATGATTGTTGGTGTTGTGAATGGTTAGCGCGCCGTCCAACCGCCATCGATAGACAGCGACGTACCGGTGATACCCTGCGCCGCGTCGGACGCAAGGTACACGGCCAGTGACGCCACTTCACCTACCTCGGCAAAACGTTTGTTGGGTTGGGGTGCCAGCATGATGTCGCGAATCACCGCTTCACGCGGAATGCCATGCACCTTGGCCTGGTCATCAATTTGTTTTTCAACCAGTGGCGTAAAAACATAACCGGGACAAATTGCATTCACCGTGATGCCCATCTCCGCGACTTCGATCGCACACGACTTGGTGAATCCCACCACGCCGTGTTTGGCGGCCACATAGGCCGACTTAAACGGTGATGCCACCAGACCATGCGCCGACGCGATATTAATCACCCGCCCCCACTTTTTTTGTTTCATCAACGGCAACACCGCACGGGTGGCGTGAAATACCGACGTCAAATTAATGGCAATAATCGCGTCCCATTTTTCCGGAGGAAATTCATCAACCGGTGCGACATGCTGAATGCCGGCGTTATTCACCAAAATATCCACGCTACCAAATGCCTGCGCGGCGGCGGCCACCATCGCGGTAATTTCGGTGGGCCTGGACATATCCGCCGCCGAATACAACACCTTCACGCCATGTTCGGCCGCCAACTCGGCGCGCATTTTTTCAATCGCTGCCGCATCGCCGAAGCCATTCAACATGATGTTGGCACCCTCGGCGGCAAAAGCGCGGGCGATGCCCAAGCCGATGCCCGAGGTGGACCCGGTGACAATCACGCCACGATTCGTATGACTCTTAACCATTTATTTTCTTTCCATTTCTACATGTGGAATACCGTCTTCTATGTACATGCCGGAATCGGTCACATAACCAAATTCCTGATAAAACTTTTCCAGTCGTGCTTGTGCGCCGATGCGATTCGGTTGCCCTGGATACAGCGCGTCATGGCGTGCACAGGCTTCGGCCATCAATACCCGCCCATGCCCGCCGGTACGATAGTCCCTGGCGGTCAGGACGCGGCCTATCGACGGCGCGACAAACTTAATGCCCGGATCAACCAAACGACAATACGACGCGAGTTTTTTGTCCATGCCCGTGCCGTGCCAACCGAGTAAGTGCCATGCACAAAAATCCGCGCCATCCAAATCTTGGAAGGGGCAATTTTGTTCCATCACAAATACGTCAATACGCGCCGCCGACACCGCGTACCAATCACGCGGCGGCAAGTCGTCAAAACGGGAGAACTGCCAAACCACCATGGCCTATTTCACCTTGGCCAAATGCAACCAGGTTTCGACCACTGTGTCCGGATTCAACGACATTGATTCAATGCCCTCTTTCATCAGCCACTCGGCCAGATCAGGATAGTCGGATGGACCCTGTCCGCAAATGCCCACATATTTATTGGCTTTGCGACACGCCACAATCGCCATGTGCAACATGCGCTTGACAGCCTCATCACGTTCATCAAACGCATTCATCACCAAACCGGAATCACGATCGAGCGCCAGTGTTAGTTGTGTCATATCGTTCGAACCAATCGAGAAGCCGTCAAAACGCTGCAAAAATTCATCGGCCAAAATCGCGTTCGACGGAATCTCACACATCATGACAATACGTAAATCGTTTTTGCCACGCTCCAGTCCGAACTCTTTCATGATCGCCAACACCGCGTCAGCTTCAGCTAGTGTGCGCACAAACGGCACCATCAATTCCACATTGGTCAGACCCATGATGTCGCGCACATATTTCATCGCTTCGCATTCGAGCCTGAAACAATCGCGAAATGATGCGGCGATATAACGCGACGCACCACGGAATCCCAACATCGGATTTTCTTCGGTCGGCTCGTAGCGTGGTCCACCGATCAAATTACGATATTCGTTGGATTTAAAGTCCGACAGTCTGACAATGACTTTTTTCGGCCAAAATGCCGCCGCAATGGTGGCCACACCCTCCATCATTTTTTGAGTATAAAAATCGACCGGAGTGGCGTAACCACGCGACGCGTGCGCCACACTGGCGCGCACATCTTCCGGCAATTTTTTATACTCTAGACAGGCCTTGGGGTGAATGCCAATGGTGTTGGAAATAATGAACTCCAACCGCGCCAGGCCGACCCCCTCATTTGGCAGTTGGGCAAAATCAAACGCCAATTGTGGGTTGCCCACATTCATGGAAATTTTCACCGGAATCTTCGGCATGTTGCCCAGCTCAACCGTGATCACCTCAAACGGCACCTTGCCCTGATACACATTACCGGTATCACCTTCACAACAACTGGCGGTTACATCCTCGCCATCACGAATGGTCTCGGTGGCGTTTTCACAGCCGACAATCGCCGGCACACCCAGCTCACGGGCGATAATGGCGGCGTGACACGTGCGCCCGCCGCGATTGGTAATAATCGCCGAGGCTTTTTTCATCACCGGTTCCCAATTCGGGTCGGTCATGTCCGTCACGATCACATCCCCCGGCTGAAACAACGAAATCTCATCAACATTGGCGATCACCCGTGCCGGACCGAAGCCAACCTTGCTGCCAATGGCACGACCCTCGGCGAGTTTTTTGCCGCTGCCCGTCAATTTGTAACGCGTCAACGAATCGGTGCGTGTTTCCTGTGACTTCACCGTCTCCGGGCGCGCCTGCAAAATATAAAGTTTGCCGTCTTGTTCCTTGCCCCACTCAATATCCATCGGGCAGCCGTAATGGTTTTCAATCGCCACCGCGTACCGCGCCAACTCTTCGATATCCGTATCCGTCAATGAAAATTGATCCCGCGCAGCTTGTTCAACCGGCACGGTCTCGACTGATTTGCCGGCAGTCTGGCTTCCGCTGAAAATCATTTTCAATGCCTTGGAACCGAGCGCCCGGCGCAACACCGCCGGTTTGCCGTTTTTTAAACAAACCTTGCTGACATAAAACTCATCCGGATTGACGGCACCCTGCACCACCATTTCGCCGAGGCCATAACTGGCGGTAACAAACACCACATCGCGAAAGCCAGACTCGGTGTCGAGGGTAAAAATGACGCCGGCCGCACCGGTATCCGAGCGCACCATACGCTGCACCCCGGCCGACAATGCCACTTCGGCGTGGGCAAAACCCTTGTGCACCCGATAAGAAATCGCCCGGTCGTTGTACAACGATGCAAACACGTGCTTGATCGCGTCGAGCACGTTGTCGATGCCCTTGATATTCAAAAATGTTTCTTGCTGGCCGGCGAATGACGCATCCGGCAAATCTTCCGCGGTGGCCGATGAGCGCACCGCAAACGAAGCATCGGCGTCGTTTTGGGTCAGCGCGGCATAGGCATCGCGAATTTCAGCGTCCAAGGCCGGCGGCAGCGGTGCCTTGACGACCCAGTCACGCACCATGGCACCGGTTTGGGCGAGCGCCGTCAGATCCTCAATATTCAGCGACAACAGGGCCGCATTAATTTTTTCAGTGAGTTGGTTGTGGGTTAAAAACTGCCGAAAGGCGTCGGCGGTGGTGGCAAAACCACCCGGCACACGCACACCGGCTGCGGAAAGCTGGCTGATCAACTCGCCTAAGGAGGCATTTTTGCCCCCCACCGAGGCCACGTCGTGCATACGGCACTGTGACAACAGCAAAACACGAGGGGCGGAATGGGCTTGAGCTGAGTCTTGGGCCATGAACTTCGCTTTCGATTGAAGAAACGGGGACGGGGAAAACCGGGCAACAATAGGTCCACGCCAACTTTTTGCCAGACACCCGCCGAAAAAATCAGCCTGTGCCTGCCGCAAAGCGACGAAAAATCTCCAACAGTTAAAAATGGTGCGGTGCAAAAGAAGTAAAATTATAGCGGACAGTAGCCGTTTTGGACTGTTTTCACGTCAAACAACCGGGAGCGACGATGCCAAATAGAAGAACAGCTTTTTTTGTCTCTGACCGAACCGGCATTACCGTTGAAATGCTTGGTAATTCGCTGTTGACCCAATTTGACGCCATTGAATTTCGGCGTATTACCCTGCCTTTTATCGACAATATTGAAAAAGTGCGCGATGTCATGAAGATGATCGAAGCCAATCATCGTGAATCAGGCTGCCGGCCGTTGGTGTTCACCTCACTTATGAACAACGAGTTGCGGCTAGAGATCGCCAACGCCAATGCCATGGTGCTCGATTTGTTTGATCGATTCATTACCCCGCTTGAAGATGAGTTGGGCGTCAAATCCGCCCACGCCATCGGTCGCAGCCATTCGGCCGGCAACTTCAAGGACTACAACCACCGCATCGAAGCTGTGAATTACACCCTGGCACACGACGACGGCATCACCAATCGCAATTTGGAACAAGCCGACATTATTCTTGTGGGGGTATCCCGCTCGGGCAAAACCCCGACCTGCTTGTATATGGCGCTGCAATTTGGCATCAAAGCCGCCAACTACCCGTTAATTCCGGAAGATTTGGAAAAAATGACTCTGCCGCCGGCGTTGGCGGCGTTAAAAAACAAAGTCTGGGGACTATCGATTCAACCGGAGCGATTGGCGCAAATCCGCCAAGAGCGCAAACCAGACAGCAAATACGCCGCAATCGAGAATTGCAAATGGGAAGTCTCAACGGCAGAACGCCTCATGTCCGGCGCGGGTGTTCAATATTTGAATTCCACCACCAAATCGATCGAAGAACTCGCCGCCACGATATTGCATGAGGCGGGGCTCGATAGGCGGGTGTACTAGCAGTTTGTTGAAATTCTGCTGCGCTCGGTGATGCGGCGTTGGCAAGCGGCTCAAAATCTTCATGTATACCGCATACATCCCGGTTTTTCGCCGCTTTCCGACTTGCCTGACCTTCGCTCGCGACGAATTTCAACAAACTGCTAACCCTCAAACGCTTTTGCTGCACCGCAGCATCCACTGCCCTAACCGGGTTGTTGCATATGCGGTACAAATGTGGCGAAAATCATCAGACTTTCCAACCGCCGCCGTCTAGATTGCGGGATAATTTCAGCCATTGGTTGGCGCTTTGTATGCTGTTGATTCAACCGGTTTTTAGCCTGCCGAGTAAGCGGCTTTCCCACAACCCGCCCCACCCCTCTTTTTAGTCGTCCATTTTTGTTTTAATAACAATAGTTTTAATCTCCCAAGGAGTGTATCCATGTCCCGCAAATCTTTTGCCAAACGCGTTCTTCCCGCTGTTGTTGCCAGCGCCCTTGCCTTCGCCGGCAGCGCCAGTGCTGTTCAATTCCAAGGTGTCTATGTATTCGGTGACAGCTTGTCTGATTCCGGATTCTACCGCCCATTCTTAGCCGCGATCGGCGTGCCTGCCGCCACGGTTTCGACCCTCGGTCGCTTCACCACCAATCCGGGTCCGGTTTGGTCGGAAATCATTGCCCAGTATTACGGTGGCAATGCCAATCCATCCAACGTGGCTGGCGGCGGCATTTTCGCGCAGGGCGGCGCGCGTGTTGCCGTCTCGTCAACATCCACCCCGCCAGGATTCGCACAACGTCCGGTAAGCACACAGATCACCGAGCATCTGACCGCCAACAGTGGCGCGGCCAACGCAAATGGTTTGTACTTCATCTGGGCGGGTGGTAACGATTTGCTGCAAGCCGGTGCCGCCGGTGTGGCATCCGCCAATGATGTCGCCGCACAGTCCGGTCGGTTGCGTGCCGCCGGTGCGCGTTACATCGCCGTATTTGGTTTGCCTAACCTCGGTATTACCCCAGGCGCGATTGCCGGTGGTGCAGCCAACGTTGCCTTGCAAACTGCTGCTTCCGCCGGTTTCAACATTACTTTGTTTAATGCACTGGCTGCAACCGGTCAGCGAGTGATTCCAGTTGATGTCTTCACCATGTTGAATGAAGTGGCCGCCAATGCCAGTGCCTTTGGCTTTACCAATACCAACGGCATGGCATGTGGTCCATTCCCACCATTTGCTCCTGCTGGCGGAAGCTCACAGTTTTGTACCGGCGCAAATTTAGTCGCCGGTGCCACACCAACCAACTATTTGTTTGCGGATTCGATCCACCCGACCACCGGCGCACACGCAATTGTTGCCGATTTGGTCAAGTCATTGATCGACGGCCCGAACGCCTACTCGACCATGGCCGAAGTGCCGTTGTCATCGCGTGCCGCACATGTGCGCACACTAGACTCCGGCTTGCAACAAGGTGCCACCGCGGCGGTCGGCAAGGTATCTGCCTTTGCCGCATACGACGGAGGCAAATCTGATTTGTCAGCGAGCAATCTGAATCCGCAAACCAATACCAAAAACCGCGCCGCAACGGTTGGTTTGACCATGCGTGTTTCTGATGCGGTCACGGTTGGTGTGGCGGTTGGCAAAAACAACAACGAAACCCGTATGGGCGCAGTCGGCCAATACGATTTGGATGAGACCGCGTTTTCGATGTTTGCATCGGCAAAAGCCGGTGGTTTTTATGCCAACGGTACGTTTAGCAACGCCGACTTGGAATTCAACAGCATTCGTCGTTTTGTCAAACTTGGCGCAGTTACCCGCACCAATGGTGCCTCGACCAACGGCTCCAATGTTTCCGGCAGCCTCACCGCTGGTTACGATTTCAAAGTCGGCGGCCTGACGGTCGGCCCGTTTGTTGGCATGACCCGTCAAAGCGTGTCGGTTGCCCGTTTCCAGGAAAATGCCAATGCTGCTGTTGCCTTGTCCACCGACTTGATTATTGAAGACCAAAATCGCACTTCACGTGTGACCAGCGTGGGTGTGCGTGCCAGCATGACCCTTGGCAAGTTCACCCCGTTTGTACGCGTGGCCATGGACAGCGATGACAATAACAACGTGCGGTTTGTCACCGCCTCACCGGCTTCGGTTACACAGGGCATCAAATACGACATCCCGGGTTATCGTGGTGACGGCAAATGGGTGACCAGCGTCATCGGTATCCGTGGCAACCTCACCGACCGTATTGGTCTGGGTGTGGCTTACTCAAACGTCAGCAGCAAAGAAGGCGCAAAACAAAATGGCGTAACGGCTAGCCTCAACGTCAATTTCTAAACGTCGACAAGGTAATCACTGTCGAAAAGCCGCTGACAGCTGCACGACCGCAAAAAGCCGCTGACGGCTGCACGACCGCAAAAGCCGCTGACGGCTGCATGACCGCAAAAAGCCGCTGACGAAACGTCAGCGGCTTTTTTTCCTGAAATTATTTGTCGGTTGCGCACCAAGACGATTGCGGGCACCATGCCAATATGAAACGTGTCTACACCGCCAACCATTTGCCTGATGCCCACTTGCTGCGTGACCTGTTACAGCGCGCCGGTATTCCCGCTTATGTATTTAATGAAAATGCCGCTTCGGTGATTGGGCTGGTGCCGGTTTCTTCGTCGCAGCCACAGGTGTGGATCGCACAACCCCACCAGGAACAACACGCCATCACCATCATTCGTGATTATCAAACCCGCCGCGCAACCACCGAAACCTGGGGCTGCAAAAATTGCAGCGAAACCAATCCGGGTGAGTTTGATTGTTGCTGGCAATGCGGGCAACGCTGATAGTTACGAATTTTTGTCAAACGAAGTAAACTTTGCATCTGCGGTTTTTGTTCGCCAAATTTTTTCAATCGGAACCCACATGAATATCAACATCCTGAAAATCCATTCGCGTCCTTTTACGCTGCTGGCCGGCGGACTATTGTCAACCGTCCTGTCGCTCTCCTTGCTGACACCCGCCGTTGCCCAAGACAACATCGACGGTGTATTGGCGGGTGCGCACCGCAGTGACAACAATCGCGCGCGCGACAAATTTCGCAACCCCAAGGAAACCTTGGCATTTCTCGGTGTGAAGCCCACCTCAACCGTGGTCGAAATCTGGCCGGGTGGCGGCTGGTACACGGAAATTTTGGCGCCGTATCTGCGTGACAAGGGCAGCTACACCGCCGCATTCCCATCCCAAGCGGTGAAGGGTCTAAAAAACTTTCAGGACAAACTGGCCACGGCACCTGCCTTGTACGACAAGGTCAAAATCGTTCCGTTTGGTGTGCCCGCCGCGTTGGATATCAAACCAGCAGGCGGCGCCGATGTGGTGCTGACGTTTCGCAATGTCCATAATTGGCTGAAGGATGGGTGGACCGATGCGTTTATGAAGAGTTACTTTGACGCGCTGAAACCAGGCGGGGTACTGGGTGTGGTTGAGCATCGCGCCAAGGCGGGAACCACCATCGAAGAATCAATGAAATCGGGCTACGTCACCGAGGCCTATGTGATCGAACGCGCCCTCGCCGCCGGATTCAAGCTCGATGCCAAGAGTGAAATCAACGCCAATGCCAAGGACACAAAGGACTACAAGAAAGGCGTGTGGACACTGCCGCCGGTATTGACCGAAGGTGAAACCGATCGCGCAAAATATTTGGCTATCGGTGAATCAGACCGGATGACATTGCGATTTATCAAGCCAATGAAATAGTTGGGCGTTGCGCCATGAACGTTGAGCGTTCGGAGTTCGGCGTCGCTACAACTGAAACGGGTAAACGGCGCCCAATTTTAATATTTTTGTCAGTTCAT
Organism: uncultured Burkholderiales bacterium; assembly: GCA_947085425.1. Classification (GTDB taxonomy): domain Bacteria; phylum Pseudomonadota; class Gammaproteobacteria; order Burkholderiales; family Usitatibacteraceae; genus UKL13-2. The sequence goes on from CAMTWK010000015.1 coordinate 105,023, forward strand.
CGAGCGCGGTGCGCACTTCCAAAATCAGCGACGGGTCCGTCAACTCGTCGTCGCCCATACGATCACGATAATGTTTTTCCACCCAGGCCGTTAATTGTGCGTAACTCTGATCGGTCAGCACCACACCGGGGTTCACCGCCGCTGCCTGCGCCTCGGTGAGCTCGACACGCAAACGTAGACACGCCGGTCCGCCACCATTCATCATACTTTCGCGCAAATCAAATACCAGCAGCTCGTCAATCGGCCCACCACGGCTGACCATGGCCTGTAAATAACGCCAAACAGTTTCGGTCTGCCGGCATTCTTCCGGCACCACAATGGCGAGTTTGCCATTCGCATCGTTTGGTTTTGACAACAACTGGCTGTTAAATAGATAACTGGCAATGGCGTCAACAACCGGAACGTCCGCCTCCAACACGGTCACCACTTCAATGGTGTTGTCGGATTTTTCTTGTAATTCACGCATCACCGCGGGCTGGTCGGCAAAAGCGAGCTCATGACATAACAACACATTGCGATGGCCAACGGCGATCACATCGTTGTGAAATACACCGGCGTCAATCACGCCTGGATTTTGCTGGGCAAAAACCAACTGGTTTGCATCGAGCCCGTGTAACCGCGCCACTGCAAGCGATGCCTCATAAGTTTGTCGCGCCGGAAATTTTTTCGGTGCCGTTGCAGACGGGTTAAAACCATATGCGCCAAACACAAACATTTCCACACCACGTTTCCCCATGGTGGCGCAAAAGCGCGTGTGGTTGGCCGCACCCTCGTCGCCAAACTGCGGGCAGTTGGGCAATGCCGGGTGGTGGGCAAAATGGGATGTGTCGGCAAACATCGCCCGCAACAAACGCGAGGTGGTGGGATGTTCGATCGAGCGGTGAAATTTATTATTCAGATTGGCCGCAGTGAAATGCACCCTGGAGTCTGGCGTGTTGGCCGATGGGCTGACGGTGGCGGCGTTGGCCGCCCACATCGATGACGCCGACATTGCACCGTAAAAAATCATGCGCGCATCACGCGCGGCTGACTTCAACACCGCAGCATCATCACCATTAAAACCAATTGCCCGCAAGGCGTTGATGTCCGGCCGTTGTTGCGGCGCCAACACCCCCTGCCGCCAACCGCGATCATATAGTGCCTTCATTTTGGCGAGGCCCTGCAAGGCGGCAAGCTTCGGGTTGGCTGCCGCCCCCCGATTTTTGGTGGAAGCGATATTGCCAAACGACAAACCGCTGTAATTGTGCGTCGGCCCGACCAGCCCGTCAAAATTCCATTCGTGCGCACTCACAGGGTCAACCCCGGTGACAGTTTGGCGGGCAAGGTGATGGTCTCTGCTTCAAGGCTCGCTTGTGGATACGAACAATAGTCGGCCGCGTAATAAGCGCTGGCACGGTGATTACCCGAGGCACCAATGCCACCGAACGGGGACGCACTCGATGCGCCGGTCAATGGTCGGTTCCAATTGACAATACCGGCGCGAATGGTTTGCTCAAAGTGTTTGTACTGGTCACGATTCACCGACAACAAACCCGCCGCCAAACCATAACGACTTTGATTGGCGTGCTTGATGGCGTCGGCAAAATGTTGGTAGCGAATCACTTGCAACATTGGGCCGAAATTTTCTTCATCGGCCAGATCGGCAATATCCGTCACATCAATCAATCCGGCTGACAATAAGGCGGTATTTGGTTGCAGCAATTTCATTTCCAGCAAGCTGCGGCCACCAGCCGCGAGCAACGATTGTTGCGCCGCCAATAGTTTTTCTGCGGCATTGATGGAAATCACCGCGCCCATAAACGGTGGTGGCTCGGCGTCAAACGCACCCACGGTTAATGTCGCGGCAACCGCCGCCAACCGCGCCAGTAACGTGTCACCGGCTTCACCATGGGCCACATACAATCGCCGCGCACAGGTGCAACGCTGACCAGCAGAGATGTATGCCGACTGAACGATGTGATGCACGGTCGCGTCGATGTCATCAATGTCGCCTATGTCACCTACGATCAGTGGATTGACCCCGCCCATTTCCAGCGCCAAAATTTTTCCGGGTTTGCCGGCAAAGGCGTGGTGAATCGCATGCCCGGTGGCGGAGCTGCCGGTAAAAAATAGTCCGTCCAATTCGCGGTGATTGGCCAGCGCGACACCGGTGTCGCGCGCGCCTTGCAGCAGATTGATCACCCCGGCTGGCAATCCGGCTTGTTGCCACAACTTGACGGTCTCGGTGGCCACCGCCGGTGCCAACTCGGACGGTTTAAACACCACCGTATTACCCGCGATCAATGCCGGCACAATGTGGCCATTCGGCAAATGACCCGGGAAGTTGTACGGGCCAAATATCGCCACCACGCCGTGCGGCCGATGTCGCAACACCACCTTGGCATCCGCGGTCGCCGAGGTTTTTTCGCCGGTGCGCTCGTGGTAGGCCTTGATGGAGATATCAACCTTGGCAATCATGGTCGCGACTTCGGTGGCCGCCTCCCACAGTGGCTTGCCGGTCTCCCGGCCAATGGTGTGTGCCAACTTGTCTTGATGTTCACCAAGCAACCTGGCGAACTTGCGGATGATTTCCAAACGCGCCGCCAGTGGTGAAGTCGACCACGCAGCAAAGGCTGCGCGCGCCGCCAACATGGCAAGTTCCACATCGGCCGCATTAGCCGCCGCCCCCTTCCAGACAACCTCCTGGGTCACCGGATGACGCGAAACAAACTCGGGGCCGTGTCCCTGCAACCATTCGCCGCCAATCAATAAATGTGTCATGTTGATGCTCTATATAAAAATGGGGCTTAAAAAAATTCGCGCCGGTCGGTTAATGTCGATCCGCCGGACGCAACGCCACAACACGAACAGATGCACCAACTTGAATGCCGAGCGCGTCGGCACTGGCGGCGTCGATGGTAATACCACCGGCCTGAAAAACTATCCGCGCCAAACCAACCGCAAAATTTTCCAAATCGGTACGACCGACCAACATGAGCGGCTGATCGACGGTGCCAACAACATCTGGCGCCACGCTTTCAAGTTCAGACAATGCAACCACCTTCACCACAATGCTGCGTTTGACGGCATCAATGTCTTCCAAATTGGCTTCCAGTGCCGGCCCCGCATCAAAAATGTCGACGTGGCCGGCATATCGAAAGCCCTCTTGTTCGAGCAAGCGTCGCGCCGGCGTGGTGAGTGGATGAGTTTGGCCGATCACCGCCTGCGCTTCGGCTGTCAAAAAAGAACTGTAGAGTGGATGTTTGGGCATCAATTCCGCGACAAAGGATTTTTTGCCGGCGCCGGTCAGTCGATCTGCTTCGGCAAAATCCATCGAAAAAAAGTGCCGGCCGAGACTTTCCCAAAATGGCGAACGACCCGATTCATCGGACACACCACGCATTTCGGCAATGACATTTTTTGCAAATCGCTGTCGAAACTGCGCCATAAAAATCAGTCGCGATTTCGACAACAGCGCACCGTTTCGCCCAACCCGAAAATCAGGATGCAAAAATAACGAACACAATTCACTGGCACCGGTCAGATCGTTCGACAAAAACAAGGTGGGGGTCTGGGTAAAAATTCCCAACTCACGCGAGGCGTGCACCACATTACCGACGCGGTAAGAGTACCAGGGCTCACGCAAGCCCACCGCCCCGGCAATGGCACAAATGCCAATCAACCGTGTACCCTGGGCCGGGCGTGCGGGCGGGGTGATGGCTTCCATCACAAACACCCACTGCTCATCGGCGCGCGCCGCGGTGCCCGCAAAGGTGGCGAGTGAGGCTGCAATGCGAGCCTGCATCAATGCCAAGTCATTCGGCAGGGTGGTCAGACCAATGCCGGTCGAACCGACCAAATCCATCAGCGCGGGCAAATCGTTGGGCCGGACGGGGCGCACAATCACCATGCCGCCCCCGTGCCGGTGAGTGGGTTCAAATCCACCACGCGCACCGCGTCGCCGACTGTCACGCCGAGAGTCGCGGCAATTTTTTCGTCGAGACAAACGCCGGATTGATCCATTTGCAGCGGACACAACACGGCACGAAATTGTTCGGTCTTGGTATTGGCAATAATGGTCCAACACGCCGCAGCGTGTTCATCGACCTGTTTGACCACCGTCAGTCGCTGCTGACCACGAATGGAACGCAATGTATCCACCCGCGCTTGTACGGTCAGGCCAGCGTCAAATATATCCACGTACGGCTCGGTCTCGAATCCTTCCGCCAATAAAATTGAAAATGGCAGGGTGCCGCTGTCACTTACTTTACCGATCACTTTTTGCGCGGCCTCCGGCAACAGCGGCAGATAGATTGGATACTGCGGCATCAACTCGGCAATAAAGGTCTTGCTCGATCCGCCGGACAACCGTTCCGCCTGCGGATATTCCATATCAAAAAAACGCCGTCCGACCGCGTCCCAAAATGCCGAACGACCTTTGGCATCACACACCCCCGGATTTTCTGCAACCAACTTATCGGCAAAACGATGGCGGTGTTCGGCGAGAAACAACAGCCGTGCGCGCGACAACAGTTGTGGCAGGTCGCCACCGGCAAGGTCCGGCGCGATGTAAAACGAGGTTAACAGCGAATAACCGGTTAGGTCGTGGCACAAATGCAGCGCGTGAATTTTATTGCTGACTTTTAACTCACGCGAGGCGTGCACAATCACTTCGTTACGATACGAATAAAAACGATCATGAAAACCGGCATAGGCAACCATGCCGCAGGTGCCGACAATCTTATTGGTGTCGATATTTTCCAACACAAAAAAATAATTTTCCTCCGCCGGTGCCGTCACTTCGCGCGCCAGCGCGCGGCAGGCGTTGTCGATTTTTTCGTGCAAACGCTCACGATTGGCCGGCAGCGAGGTAATGCCAACCGCACTTTTGGCGGCGATTGCCTCAATCTGGGGTAAATCGGTCAGTGCAGCCGGGCGCAGGACATACATATGAAGTTGGCCGCTGTTACGCTACTTTGGTGTCGGACTTCGTGTCGGCCTTGGTGTCAGCCTTGGTGGCAGTGGCGCGGGTGGCGGCAGCCTCCGCGCGGGTGGCGATGACAAATTTTTCGATGGCGAGCGCGAATCGTTTCAGCCCCTCGCGAATGTCATCCGGCGAAATCAGCAATGACGGTGCCAGCCGCATCACCGACGGTCCGGCAATCAATACCAACAATCCTTCGGCCTCACAAATTTTTACCAGTTCTTTGCCGCGCCCGTCAAATTCGGCGGCCAATTCACAGCCGATCAATAAACCTTCACCACGCACCTGTTTAAAAATACCGGTTTTTTGGTTGATGGCGTATAGCCCATCAACAAAATGTTCTCGGCGGCTCGCCACACCCTGCAACGTTTTTGGATTGGCGACAATATCCAATACCGCATTGCCAACCGCACAGGCGAGCGGGTTACCACCATAGGTGCTGCCGTGTGAACCCACGCCAAAACTCTTCGCAAATTTTTCGGTGGTGAGCATCGCACCGATTGGGAATCCACCGCCCAAGCCTTTGGCCGAGGTGAGTATATCCGGCGTGACACCAAACTTCATATAGGCAAACAAGGCACCGGTGCGCCCCGCGCCGGATTGCACTTCATCAAATATCAACGCGGCGTTATGTTGGTCACATAACACCCGTAACCGCTGCAAAAATTCCGGGGTGGCGTTGGTAACGCCACCTTCGCCCTGAATCGGCTCAACAATCACCGCACAGGTGTTGGCTGAAATGGCGGCTTCAAATGCCGCAATGTCATTAAACGGCAAGTGGGTGATGCCCTGTGGCAGCGGTTCAAAGCCCTTGGTGTATTTCGGTTGACCACCGACACTCACCGTAAACAACGTACGGCCATGAAAACTATTGTCAAAGGCAATGATTTCATTTTTGCTGGTGGCCACATCTGTTTCTTTTCCAGATGCGGCAGGAGAGTTGTCGCTGGCGTATTTGCGTGCCAATTTCAGCGCCGCCTCATTGGCTTCCGCGCCGGAATTACAAAAGAACACCTTGTCGGCAAAGGTCAGATCAACCAAACGTTTTGCCAATTCTATAGCCGGCTCATTGGTCATCACATTGGCGACATGCCAAAGTTTGTCGGCCTGGGCTTTGAGTGCCGCCACCACATGTGCATGTGTGTGACCGACCGATGACACAGCAATGCCGCCGGCAAAATCGACGTACTCGCGCCCGGTTTGATCCCACACCCTTGAGCCGTGCCCGCGCACCGGGATGAAAGACGATGGTGCGTAATTTGGCACCATCACTTCGTCAAATTGACTGCGGGTAATGTCAGCCGCGGGCTGGTGTGTGGCGGAATTCATGGCGATCCTGTTCAGGTAAATGATGGGGTTATTTTAAGGGCAATGCCCGTCGCAATGGCGCGATCAATATGCGCTGCACGCGGTTTCTACTATCTGATTCCGGGCAAATCGGATGTGAAAGTATTGACCGATCAACTTATGTTGTAGCTGCCGTCAAATCAAGCGGCCGAAATAACAATGCGAAAGTTGTTTATTGGCGGCATGTTTCCGTCGTTTTCGCCCCAAACAGCCCGCCCTGTCTAGAGTTTGATTATTATCGCAGCGCTGTTTTGCCCATGTATGCAGTGACTATTTCAAACTGCCCGACAAAAACTGTTGCAGGCGCACGCTGGCCGGTTTCACCAACACCACAGTCGGGTTGCCCTCTTCTTCAATACGTCCCTTGTGCAGAAAAATCACCCGATTGGAGACTTCGCGGGCAAACGCCATTTCGTGGGTCACCACAATCATGGTGCGCCCCTCGGCAGCCAAATCACGCATCACCCGTAAGACTTCACCGACCAACTCCGGATCAAGCGCCGAGGTGGGCTCATCAAATAACATCACATCCGGCTCCATCGCCAATGCGCGCGCGATCGCCACCCGCTGCTGCTCGCCGCCCGACAAATGCGCGGGGTAATAATCTTTGCGGTGCCAGACCCCCACCCGTTGCAGATAATGTTCGGCCCGTGCCAGCGCCTCTTTCTTCGATACCCCCAATACCTGCATCGGCGCTTCGATGACGTTACCAACAGCAGTCATGTGTGCCCACAAATTAAAGCCCTGAAACACCATGGCGAGTCGCGCCCGATATTTCGCCAGGGCACGCGCATCGACCGCCTTCAGGGTGCCATCTTGCCCGCGTTTGAGCGCCAACAATTCGCCGTGTAGTTTGATGCTGCCTTCTTGGGGCTGCTCGAGCAAATTCATACATCTGAGCCAGGTGCTTTTGCCGGAACCCGAGGAGCCGATGACACTGATCACATCGCCAGCGGCAGCGGACAATGACACGCCTTTTAAAACTTCCTGTTGACCAAACCGTTTGACGATATTTTCGATTTGCAACAGTGGTGGAAGCGGTGCTGGAGCAGTGGTGATCATATTCATTCACTTAACAAGTTGCCGCTGCGAAACGCGACCCTGCCGGCAATTTTGCACAAGCCCATACCGGCATGCACAAAACGCCGATTTTCTCTGGCATACAAAATTCCGTCGGTGGTGGCCTTGAGCACGGTGGTCACACCGCTGATTGGATTGGTGACGTCGGCCACGGCCTCACCGGCCTGAATCGATTCCCCCAATTCCCGTAAAAATGACAGCACACCGGAAACCGGCGTGACGATGGTTTCCGAACCCGCCAACGGTGTGCCCGCGGCAAGCAGCGGCGGCAGCGCTGGCAGCTCGGCATCAATCAACTGCATCGAGGTCAGATAGTGGATGATGGCTAGTGCATCTTTGGTTGCGTAGGCGTGGCTCACATCCAGATAACCGCGCAATTCAACCGTGACCGAAATACAGCCGAGCGGAATCGGCTGCGATGGAAATTTCTGGCGAAGCAACCACCAGGTGCGCGAGCAGGCTTCGTCAAATGGATATTCACCCGAGGTCACTTCTAGCAGTGTTGCCGCCGCCCCCATATACCGCGCCAGCGGCTCCACCAGCGGCCACAACGGGCTGCCGGTATAAAGATGCAGCAACGCTTCGGAATCACAGTGCAAATCCAACACCACCTCGGCATCGGCAGCCAGCGTAAACAAAACCTGCCGCAAACTATCCAACTCGTTGACCGGCTGCAACTCCGCGACCGCATCCAACAAGGCGCACCGAATGATGGCTGTATTGGTCGCTTCGTCGTCACCCAGCCGGTCCGCCACCCGCGCGGCGACGTCGTCGGCCACATCCGGATAATGACGGTTGAAATTTTCCGCCGACAACATTTCAAAGCGCCCCAGGTGTGAACGATTCACCCACTGCGCAAGACCGATCGGATTGGCGACCGGCACCACTACCACCTCGCATTTCAATTTTCCGGATTGCTCCAACCGCAGGAGAGACTGGCGCAGATGATGGGCCACCAACAGGCCCGGCGCCTCATCGGCGTGTAACGCCGCTTGCACATAAACTTTGTGACCGGTGTCAGTGGGACCGTAATGGAAACTGACAATTTCGCGTTGGGTGCCCAGCGCCGTCGATTGCAGTGGATGATGTTTGATTTGCATGGTCAGGTACCGTTATTGAAGTATTGCCGGTTTGATGGCGGACAGACCGGATGGGCCGACACAACGGGGGGCCAAATGACGCAACAAGCGTTTTTCCGCCAGACGAAAAATTCCCACCAAGACAAACGTCAGCGCCAGATAAAACAAGCCGACGGTGATAAATGCCTCAAACGGCAGGTAGGTGCGGGCATACATCTCGCGTGCGGCACCGGTCAAATCAACCAGCGTGACAACACTGGCAAGTGAGGTGCCGTGCAACATCATGATGACTTCATTTGAATACGCCGGCAACGCCCGGCGCATTGATGACGGCAGGATGATGCGTATCAGTACCCGCCAGCGCGACATGCCCAGACTGCGCGCCGCCTCGACTTCACCAAAAGGAATGGCACGTATGGCACCGGCAATAATTTCTGCGGTATAGGCCGCCGTATTTAACGCGAAGGTCAACATGGCGCAAAACCAGGCCGATGAAAACCATGGCCATAGTGCACTTTCCCGTACCACCTCAAATTGCGCCAAACCGTAATAAACCAAAAACAATTGCACCAGCAACGGTGTGCCGCGCATGACATAGGTAAAGACCCAAACCGGCCACGACCACCATTTGTTGTCGCTCGCCCGCGCAACACCCAACGGAATGGCCAATACCAGCCCGATCAGCAAAGCCACCGCCAGCAGTTGCAGGGTCACCCCCATACCGTCAAGGTAGTTTGGCAAAGACTCGATAATCGCTTCGATGTTCATGGCGAAACCAAGTTGGCGGGGATATTACTGCGCACGGCGAATCCCCACGTTATATCGACGCTCGAGCAAACCCAGACCAAACAATGAAACGCTGGTGATTGCCAGATAAATCACCGCCGCCGCGCAATAAAACGTAAACGGCTCGCGCGTGGCACCGGCGGCCATACCGGCGCGATGCATCATATCGGTCAAGCCAATAATCGACACCAAGGCAGTTGATTTCACCAGCACCAGCCAATTGTTGGTGAAGCCGGGAATAGCCAGTCGTATCATTTGCGGCAATGTAATGCGCCAAAATACCTTCATTCGCGACATTCCAAATGCCAATCCCGCCTCACGCTGGCCGGGGTGAATGGCGAGTAATGCGCCGCGAAAAGTCTCGGTCAGATACGCGCCGAAAATGAAACCGATGGTCGCCACGCCCGCCACAAACGGGTTGATATCAAGCGGGCCGTCATAACCCAATTCCTGTGCTACAGCGTTGACCAACGTTTGCCCGCCATAAAAAATCAGCAGCATCAACACCAAGTCGGGTACACCGCGAATGATGGTGGTGTAGACGGTGGCGGCAATTCGGAATAAGGGCGCGTTTGACAGTCGTGCGGCGGCCCCGATCAGACCCAACAGGATCGCCAGCAGCAACGACAAGCCGGCCACGGCAAGGGTGATGCCGGTGCCCTCGATCAGGGTCGGCAAAAAACCGTGCAGCATCATTTTGTCCGGCGATTATTTTTTGACGGCGGGCGCGGGCGCGACCGTGGTGCCGTAAACATCAAAATCAAAATACTTGTCTTGAATTCTTTTGTAAGTCCCGCTGGCACGAATGGCGGCGATGGCCTGATTAAAAGCATGCCGCAACTCTTTATCATTTTTGCGCATGGCAACGCCGGCACCAACACCAAAATATTTGGGGTCTTCATAAACCGGGCCGGCAAACTCAAAGTCCCTGCCCTGCGGGGTTTTCAGGAATCCCTGCTGGGCGGCGATGATATCGACCAGTGCTGCATTCACGCGGCCGGAAGTCATGTCCAGAAACACTTCATCTTGTTTGGTGTAACGGACAATTCGCGAACCTCTAAACGTATCGGTGGCAAATTTGTCGTGGATAGTTGCGCGTTGCACGCCGATGGTTTTGCCCTTCAGTCCGCGTTCCGAGATTTCCATGTTGGCTCCACGCTTGACCACAAACCGTGCCGGGGTTTGATAGTACTTGTCTGAGAATTCGACCGCCTGACGACGCTCTTCGGTGATGGACATCGACGCAATCACCGCGTCAATTTTGCGGGCATTTAATGCCGGAATCATACCGTCAAACGCCTGCTGCACCAGCACACATTCTGCTTTCATTTCCGCACATAAAGCGGCGGCGATGTCGATGTCAAAACCAGAGAGTTTGCCGCTCGGATCGATTTGACTGAATGGCGGATAGGCTCCCTCCACACCGATGCGAATGACTTTTGTTTGTGCGTGCGCCATTGGAGCAGAAACAACCAAACAAACCAACATAATAAACAAGGCGCGGGCGGAAACGGTCATTTTGTGTTCTCCGGATGGCAGGGCATCATGACGACGATAGGGATCCATTTTCACCTGAATTCACCTGGGCCAACAAATTTCACGTTGTTTTGTTTGCTGTCACCCCAATGCTGCCGGGTCGGTTCGTGACACCATCATTCGTAGACAGATGCAAATTCGGCCGACCGGTTGCTGGCCTGCCTATTTCACGGGATTGCATTCGAGAGTGGGTCCCCGTGAAATGTGCAGGCTAGCTCGGCTTGACCTTGGTCTTTTGTACGATTCTAAAAATCGCCGCGCAAAAATCTTCGGTGATATTTTCTTTAAAGATGAGCTCGGTCACACCAACGCCGGCCGCTTTTGATCTCAACACTTCGTCGATAAACCCGGAAATGATTGCCACCGGCAAATCTGCACGTATCGTCCGGATTTCACCGGCAACGTCCAGCCCGGACATGCCCGGCATGTTGTAATCCGTGACTACCAGATCAAAATCGTTTGGACTGCTACGCACAGCCGCCAACGCCTCTTGTTGGTTGGTAAAGGTGTTGACCACCACCCCCTGTTTGCTGAGCTGTCGATTTACCAAATAGATCAACGACTCATCGTCATCAATATAAAGTATGCGTGGCATCACCTTGGTTTGCCCGGCGGATTCGGCGCTTGCCACTTTGCCGCTTGCTTGATCTGCCGCGGTGGACACACTGCGGTTGGCAGCCAACGCCGGCAAATAAATCGTAAACGTTGATCCCACACCCGGGGTGCTCTCAACGACGATGACACCCTCGTGGTTTTCAACAATGCCATGCACCACGGCCAGGCCAAGCCCGGTGCCCTCATTGACCGCCTTGGTGGTGAAAAAAGGTTCAAACAGGCGCGCCATGGTGTCCGCCGCCATGCCATGCCCACTGTCTTGCATCACCAACCTGACCACCTGATTGCCATGTTTGGCGCACAGATCCTGCAATGCGGGGGTTTTGGCGGCCGTCGCCGCATCGATCGAAACCACGCCAAGCCGGATTTCGATCCGACCCGGACCGGAGGGTACCGCCTGCATGGCATTGGTGGCCAGATTTAATACCACCTGTTGGAGCTGGGTTGCATCCGCCTGCACCATTGGCAAAAAATCATCACAATCAATGGTGAGGGTCAGGCGTGCAGGCAAAGTGGCGCGTAACAATCGCACTGATTCTTCAACCACGGGAAGCAGCGCCATAATCTTCTTGGCGGTCGGTTGTCGACGGCTGAAAGACAGAATCTGCTGCACAAGATCACGCGCGCGACTGGCCGCTTTGCGGATTTCGGCCAGACTTTCCAACGCCAGTGGATTGCTACTGGCATCCTGCATCGCCAACTCGGTATTGCCGAGAATAGTGGCGAGGATATTGTTAAAGTCATGCGCCACCCCGCCGGCAAGGGTGCCAATGGCCTGCATTTTTTGCCCCTCGCGCAGCTGCGCCTCGAGCGACAGTCTGGAACTTTCCGCTTGCTTGCGTTCTGAAATATCCCTGGCGAGCACAATAAAATGTGGCGGCAAACCGGTTTCGGCGGGTTTGCGGGCAATCGACAATTCGAACCAATGAATACGGTCACCGATCAGCAACGAATATTGGCTGCCGCGTGATACACCATTTGTATTGGCTTCTCGCAACGCGGCCATGGCAATGTCGGTCACATCCGGCGGCAACAGGTCGGTCATGGTTTTGCCGATTATGTCCTTGGCCGGCACGGCCAACAGATCCTCTTCGGTTGAGTGAAACGCAAAATACCGGCCATCCAGATCAATCTCAAACAGCAAATCCGGAATGGCCGCCAAGGTGGCATTTAAATGGCCCAGTGTTTGCTCTGTTTCGTGATTTGCCTGTTCCAATGCCATAACAGTACGGGACAACTCGGTGGTTTTTACCGCGACCCGTTTTCGCAACGAAAAATTCCAACCCATTAACACAATGACAATCAAGGCAATGCCGAGCACCACGTAGGCCGAATTGCGCACGACATGTGAAGTGCCGGGCCCCACGATTTCAGAGCCGTACCATTTTCGTTCAATCTGCTCATGTTCAGCCGTGCTGATGCGTCGAAATCCACCCTCAACCACGCTCAATAATGCGCCATTCCCTTTCAGAACGGCGCGATGAAATTGACCGGTATAAAGGGGAATGGTGCGCCTAAATTCGTTGGCAATTCCGGCTTGATTCAGCAAGTAAGCCGCCGGCGGAAGGTCCATACAAAAAACCCGCACGTCACCTACGGCTGCGGAGGCGATTAACGCCGAATAACTGGTATAACCACGCAGGCTTTCAACGCCGTTCTTACGCAGCATCTCGATACATGCGTCGCCGTCTTTGACACCGACGGTAAATCCCTTCACAGAGTCAACACTGGAAATTCCGCCAATGCTATCGTGAAAAAATATCGGCACCGGCAGGGTTGCATAGGGCACCGTGAAATCGTATATTTTTTTGCGTTCGTCTGTCACAAACATGGTGTCAATCACGTCGGCGCGGCCATCACGCATCGTCTGTTGGGCTGTCGCCCAATTCATGCCCCGCAATTCAACCGCAATCCCGGTGCGTTCCGCCCACAAATCCCATTCATCTTTTAGGATTCCTATGAGCTTCCCAGACGAGTCGCGAAAAATAAACGGTGGGTAATTGTCATCGGTGACCACCACAATCGACTTCGGCTTCGCGGCGGTTGTGGCAGGGCTGGTGATATATCCAGGAGCCGGGGATTCGGCAGCGGCGAGCGTGCCAAATGCGAAAGCAGAGGCCACCATCAATACCAACATCGAGAATGCACGCATCATCCGCAACCGCAGCGTGAAAAAAACGCATGCCGATGACGGCGGCTTCACCATTGGCAGGGGATCATGATCAGCGTAGTTTTTTTCGGTTCGCACGGGCAAGAAAATTTCCGTCAGGAATCATTTGGATTGTCGGCAATGCGGAGAGGGAATGGGTGGCAACCACGGGCGACGGATGTTTCGGCTGACAACGAATTGTAATCGGCGTCCGCTTTACAGAACAAGATGCGCAAAAACGCCGGATAATCTGACACTAGATTAATCGAAAAACACCCGCCCCACCATAAAACCGCGACTACTCGCGCATTATTTTCCAATACTGATATTTAAGCGTGACCGCACAGCCCAGAATCATGGCCGCCAAGGCCAGAAACGAGCCGACCGCGAGCGTCGACAATCCCGACACACCCTGGCCGATGGTGCAGCCCATGGCCAATACTCCGCCGGCACCCATCAGGGTCGCGCCGACGAGGTGATTGCGGGTGTCGTCGATATTCATAAAACCCTCCCAACGAAACCGCTTAAATACAATCGAATAGACAAACGAGCCGAGAATCAGGCCAACCGTCGAGGCAATGCCAAATGTGACCATTAGCGATTTGTCGCTCCACAACATCAACAGTTCCAATGAATAACCGATCGGTGCCACAAACGTCAGCGATTCGGCCGCCCGGCTGTTGGTGCCGAAAAACATCATCTCCAAGGTGTCGTTATTCTCGCCAAAACCAATATTCCCGGTGATATACCAGCCCGCCACCACGGCCAGGCCGTAGCCCAGCCCACCCAACCAGCCGTCGCTGGTCTGGCGAAATTCTTTGCTCATCAAAACCCAAATCAACATGGCACCGGCAACAATGGCCGCCACACCAATCTGTGCAGCCTTTTTGCTCACACCCATCATGGCCGCAAAAATGGACCCGAATTCTTGTGTTGCCACCCCACTGGCGGCAAGATCGACCGCCACTTTGTCGATTGACGCCACCCGCCAGACTGCAAACAGGCCTTTCATGGTCATATACGCCGCGATGCCCAGAAATACAAACACCACCACTGACTTCACGTTGCCGCCACCGATGCGCACCAGCGTGCGGCTGCCGCAACCCGATGCCAGTGTCATGCCGATACCAAACATCAAGCCGCCGCCGATATACGATAGCCAGGTGACATTGGGGCGTGTGTAAAACGACTTGGAAAGGTCAACCGCGCCCATGGCATACAGCGCCTGTGCACCAATGATGGCCACCGCCATCGCCAGCACCCACATGCGCATGCGCGACCAATCATTCATATTGACGATATCGGATACCGCGCCGAGCGTACAAAACTGGGTGCGCGCGGAAATGGCGCCGAGCACAAACGCCACGGCAAACGAAAGCCAGGCAACCGTGGCGGCCAGATTGGTGGTAGTGGTGGTGTCCATCGTGTGATTTTACGCATTTCAACGCCGACCGGCAGGTTCAACCCAATCCTGTCCGGTCGGGCGGATTGGCAGCAGTCAGCGCGACCGCTTCGGCCAACATCCAAACACTCCGGTGTTAGCGCGCGTAACGCGTCGGGTCGGTTAGTCCGGCAGTAACAAAACCGCCCCGGCGCAGTCGGCAGGAGTCACACACACCACAGGCGCGACCCAGCTCATCGGCCTGATAACATGACACCGTCATGGCGTAGTCCACCCCCAGACGTGTACCTTCCCTGACGATGTCGGCCTTGGTCATATGAATAACCGGCGTATGAATGGTCAGTGCGTCGCCATCCACACCAGCCTCACCCGCCTCCACACCGGCCTTGGTTGCGAGCCGCGCCATGGTCTGAAACGCGGCGACATATTCCGGACGGCAGTCCGGGTATCCGGAGTAATCAACCGCATTCATGCCGGCAAAAATATTCGGTGCCCGCAGGGTTTCCGCCCACGCCATCGCAACCGACAGAAAAATAGTATTGCGTGCCGGCACATAGGTGACGGGAATGCCGGGCTCTGTACGGGTTGGCAGATCAATCGAGTTGTCGGTGAGCGCCGAGCCACCCCAGGAGGTCAAGTCAAAATGCAATACTCGGTGCTGCTTTGCGCCCAGCGCGGCGGCAACACGCGCGGCGGCATCAAGCTCGGTCTTGTGGCGTTGTCCATAATCGAACGACAACGCATAGGATTCATACCCGCGCTCGCGCGCAATCGCCAGGACGGTGGCCGAATCGAGCCCGCCGGACAGCAGTACCACCGCCCGCTTTACTTTTTGTTCAGACGCCACGGGTTTCGCCCCAAATCATTTTGTGCAATTGCACCTGCGCCCGCACCGGCAATCGATCCCGCAAAATCCACGCCGCCAACAACGCCATGTCTACCTGTCCAAACGAGGGCGAAAACAACACCGGACAAATATTATTCAAACCTTTTTCCTGAAGGATTTGCCGCGACCAGTGGTAGTCAGCCTCGGACGTGATCACAAATTTTATTTCATCACGGACGTTCAGGTGCGCAATATTTTCCCAGCGGTTTTTGCCGTCCTCGCCAGACCCCGGCGTTTTGATATCGACAATACGCGAGACACGCGAGTCCACCGCCGTCAGATCGATGGCACCGCTGGTTTCCAATGAAACCGAATAACCTCCGTCACACAGTCGCGTCAATAACGGCCAGCAACTTTTTTGCGCGAGCGGCTCGCCACCGGTGACACAGATGTATTGGGGTTGGTAACCGGCCACTTCCAGCAACACGTCATCAATTGTGCGGGTCTTGCCCTCATGAAACGCGTAAGCCGTATCGCAGTAGTGACAACGCAGCGGGCAACCGGTCAAACGCACAAAAACGGTCGGCAAGCCTACCCGCGAAGATTCACCCTGCAACGAAAAAAATATTTCATTGATGCGAATTTCATTGCCGCGTGTGCGGACAAACTCACTGGGTTTGGCAAACGAGATTGCCCGACTTTCGCCACCCAAGGCAGCAGCCGACACACCACTCTCTTCGGCGGCGCTGTTGCGCACAGCGGCGGGAATCTTGGTTTCAACATTCATATTGCGACGCTCTAGCGGCGTAATCCGCCGAGTCGGGTGCGCGCCTTGGCGGCCGCGTCGGACTGCGGATATTTGGCGATGATGTCTTCGTAACTGTTGCGCGCCGAACCCGCATCGCCCATTTCCATTTGCGCACTGGCGATCACCAATAACGCATCGGGCGCTTTGCCTGATTCGGGGAATCGTTTGATCAGCGACTCCTGAGTGGCGCGCGCCTCACGAAAATCCTTCAAATTAAATTGCGCGAGACCGATCCAGTAAACCGCATTCGGCACCAACTGGCTTTGCGAGAAATCTGTGACAAAAGTTTGAAACGCCTTCATTGCGGCGGAAAAATCACCGCGGCGAAATGCCACCGAGCCGACGTCATACGCACGATTTTCTTTATCACGCACAGCCGCTTCGCCGGCGCTATTTGCAGCAGACGTTGCTGCCGACGGTGCCGCTGATCCAGCGGTGGTTGCGGTGACATTGCCTGCGCCAGCCGCGTCTGCCAATACAAGCCCTGCCGCAGCCGGCGTCACGCCGCTATTCAGACCGATGGTTACGCCGTTTGCAACGCCGCCTGGCGGGGTGCCGCCGGTGCCGCCGATAGACGCGACCCGACCACCCTCCAAAGGTCGCAACCTTGCATCAATATCAAAGTAGAAATCTTTCTGCCGCTTTTGTAACTGTTCATTTTGATTCGTCAACACTTCAATGTGCCCGCGCAAACGCGCCAACTCGTTATTCAACGCCTCAATCTGATTCAAAAGCTGAATAATGCCCAGCCCTTTGATCGACTCATCGAGCTTGATGAAGCGTGCTTCATTGTCCTTATTTTGCGCTTCGACCTTTTCGGTCAGCGACTTGATGCTTTTACGCGCTTCGTCATCATCAAACAAGCCGGCTTGCGCACCGGCTGAAAAAAATACCACCAGCGGCATCATCAGACAAGCCGCGGCTTTTCTGCCGCTGCGTCGCATTGTTTCCGATCGGCAAGACCTGCCCAACATTTTATTCAACTTGATTCTCATCATTTCATCTTCTATAACCCGGTCTGGCGCAACCGGCAAACCGCGGGTAGCGCCAGACAATCGACGATTTATTCGCCGTCGTAAACAATTTCTACACGACGATTTTGGCTCCACGCCGACTCGTCATTGCCCTGCGCGCGTGGTTTATCTTCGCCAAAACTGACGGTCTCCATACGTTCGTTGCCCACACCCAACAAATTGGTGGCTTTGCGCACCGCGTCGCCGCGTCGCTGGCCGAGGGCCATGTTGTACTCACGTGAGCCACGCTCGTCGGCGTGCCCTTCCAGACGGATCTTGCGGCCCCGATTGTCCGCCAGATATTTTGCGTGCGCCTGAATAATGGCTTGAAATTCGCTTTTTACCGTGTCCTTGTCGTAGTCAAAATAAATGATGCGCTTCGACAAAATATTGTTGGGGTCTTTTAACGGGTTGACCGCGACCACTGCCGCAAGAGGTACCGGCGTCGGCGTCGGCGTTGCCGCTGGCGTTGTCACCGCCGCAGTAGGAGTACGGGTTTCGACCGGCACTTCTTTGACCGGCTGTTTGCTCGCACAACCAGCGAGCGATACTGCAACAACTGAAATCATTCCCAATAGCAATTTCTTATTCATTTCTTGCTCCTTATTAGTCGGACAAAATTGATACCAACAGCCAGCACAATAGCGGCAGACTTCCAATCGGCGCCAGTGCCTTACGCCATCACACCTTTCACCATGGCACCTTACACCAAAATCTTCTGACTGCAAAATTTGTCGAGTTGATTGCTCTGATGGACAGCAGATGTAGTGCTTCGTTCTGTTTAGAGCTCATTAAAGTCATTAACCACAAATAAACACAGTTGGCTCATCCGGTTTTGTCCGTGTTCATCTGTGTTTATCTGTGGTTAACGCTCTTTTTACACAATTATTAACTCGCAATAATTACGAATCACAATACAGGAACGCCCCTCTACCGACCGGTCGCCGGGCGGGTATACGGGCCCCAGCTGGGTTCACGAACGTCGCCATTTTGCGACGTCAACCGCTGTTTAACCCGACCATCAACCGAAACCGAACCTAAACTACCGCGTCCGGCCACTTTCGACTCAAACAAAATGGTGCGGCCATTGGGTGAAAAGCTCGGCGAGTCGTCGCGCGGGCCGTCCGTGAGCACATTGATCAATCCGGTTGCGAGCTCGATGGTGGCAATTCGTAATTTGCCGTCTTCACGACTGACAAACGCCACCAGTTTGCCATCCGGGCTCATGCGCGGTGTGGTGTTGTAGTTGCCTTCAAAGGTCAATCGTTTCACCGCTCCGCCGCTCGCGGAGACCGAATAAAGTTGTGGTCCACCGGATCGATCCGAAAAAAACACAACGGTTTTACCATCGGGTGTATAGGTGGGGCCACTGTCAATGGAATTACTTTCAGTGATACGACGCGGCTCACCGCCGCCCGCCGGAATTGCGTAAATCTGCGACACCGCGTCCCGCGACAACGCCAGCAGCAGGCTGTTGCCGTCCGGCGACCACGACGGTGCGTAATTGTCACCCTTGAAATTGGCGACCACTTTACGTTGGCCGGTGATCAAATCCTGGATCACCACGTTGGATTTGCGCGACTCAAAGGTGACGTAGGCGAGTTTGCTGCCATCTGGTGACCACTTCGGTGAGCCGATCGGCTCGTTTGAGGCCAGCACCGTCTGCGGATTAAAACCATCGGCATCGGCCACCTGTAACTCAAAGCGTTGGCCGCGTTTTAAAACGTAGGCCATTTTGGTTGAGAATACGCCGCGCTCCCCGGTCAATTTTTCATAAATCTCATCGGCGATACGATGGGCCGTGGCACGAAACTGGGTGGCACTGGCAATAATTTGACCGGAGGCGATTTGATTTTGTTTGGCAACATCAAACAATCGATAACGAATTTCATATTTGCCATCGGCTTGCAAAGTGATGTCGCCAATCATCAGCGCCTCGGCCATACGGGTTGTCCAGTCAACATAGTTGACTTCGGACGGCTCGGTCGGCAATTGACTGATGGCCCCGGTGGTCACCAGCCGAAACAGGCCGGTGCGGGCAAGATTGTTGATGATAATCGGCGTCAAATTTTGCGGCGCTTGTGCTTCACCACGAAATTCAACAATCGCAATCGGGATCTGCCGCCCGGCGCTGGTGGTGACATCAATGGTTAATTGGGCGTTGGCGCTGGTGGCAAAGCCCAACAGACCAGCCACCAGCAATATGAGATAAGTTTTCGCGTTAAAATAATTATTCATGGTTACCGTTCGTGTTCAATTCTCAAATTAAGTTCAGGACGGCCGCCTAAAATTGTCGGGTCTTCCGGCAACGGCCACTGGCGAATGCCATTAATTGCGCGCTCGACCGAATCGTCATAGATCCGATTTCCGGAAGGCCGGACAATTTGCGCATCCAGAACCGCGCCGTTTTTCAATAGCCGCAAGCGCACCTCAACAATCGGTTTGCCGGTCACCGAATCGGGAATATTCGCGCGGCTACGAATCAACGCACCGATTTTCGCCGCGTAATCATTCACCGCGCGTTGCCGCGCACCGGCCAAAGACGCCTCGCGTGCCTCCACCTCCGCACGCAACTTTTCTTCCGCTACCTTGCGTTTCGCGTCCTCGGCTTTTTTTGCCTTATCTTCATCGGCCTTTTTTTTGTCGTCGAGCCGCTTATTTTCATCCCGCTTTAGTTGTTCCGCCTTCAGCTTTTCGTCCCGCTCTTTTTTTGCCTTAAGCGCAATATCGGCCTTGGATGGCTCAACCGACACCGGTTTGGCTGGAATGGATTTTGGTGGCGGTGGCGGCTCCACTGCCTTGACGACCGGCTCCGGTGGCGTTGGCTCCACCGGCGACGGGGTGGGCAATTGGGGCGCACTGACCGGCGGAAAATCGCGCCACAACTCCGCACTTAACGGCACCGTCACTTTGACCTGCCACGATACGCCAAAAATAATCAGCGCAAAAAAACCAATGTGCACCACCAAAGCAAATAATGCCGCCGGCAACTTGCCGATTTCTTCGCGACGCCTCAGCACGGCGCGGCCGGTTGCCGACAGCTTGGGCGGGTGATTGTTGGGCGGCGGTGAGATGGTGGCGGCCATGTTCAGTTGGGCAGCCGAATCAGCTGGCCGGTTTCACCAGCAAACCAACACGTTTCACCTGCCCCTTTTGCAGGGCGTCGAGAACTTCGATGACACTTTCGTAGCGCAATGCCTTATCGGCTGAAATCACCACCGCCTGTTCGGGGTGGGCGGCTTGCATACGCCGCACTGCATTCAGCAATTCGGTTTTCACCACCCTTTGTTCGCGGCCGCCCTGCTGGCGATCCACCAATATAATGGTGCCGTCTTTATCCAGGCGCACCTCGAGGGGCGCGACCGTTGGATTCAGGGTCTGACCGACACTCGGCAAATCAATTTGTCCGGGCGTGATCAGTGGTGCCGACACCATAAAAATAATCAGCAGCACCAACATCACGTCGATGTACGGCACTACGTTGATATCAGCCATGGCGCGGCGTGGACGACGCATCTTAACCTGCATATTCCACGGGCCGGCCCGATTTGTAACCGTTTTTCATTCTTGATAACCTGTCATTTCATCGAATCCAAGTTGTACTTCGTAAGTTTGATGCCTTCGCACTTGATAGCGGGCTGCTGAGCGGCGCCTCATTTGTCAAACACGCGCTCTCTTCCCACCCTCAAGCGCGTCCCCGTGAAATATGCAGGTTAATGCACCGCCTGACGCTGCAGAATGTTGGAAAACTCCTCGATAAAACTCTCGTATCGATTGGCCAGACGATCGATCTCCGCCGAATAACGGTTATAGGCAATAACGGCGGGAATGGCCGCAAACAACCCAATGGCAGTGGCGATCAACGCCTCGGCAATGCCGGGTGCAACCTGCGCCAGTGTGGCCTGCGCCACATTCGACAAACCACGAAATGCATTCATGATGCCCCACACCGTTCCGAGCAGGCCGATATACGGACTCACCGAACCCACCGTGGCCAAAAATGACAGGTGTCGTTCCATAAAATCGAGCTCACGTTGAAACGCCGCTTTCATGGCGCGACGGGTGCCGTCCATTAACGCGCCAATGTCAGAACCGGATTTGCTTTTGAGTTTTAGAAACTCCTTAAAACCCGCCTCAAAGATGCGCTCCATGCCCTGTGTTTCGTAATGACCGGAAGCGGAGCGTTGATAAAGTCCGACGATATCCGAGCCCCCCCAAAATTCTTTTTCAAATTCTTCCGCCAGTTTTTTTGCCCTACGTAAGGTGAACATTTTTACAAAAATGTACCACCACGAAAACATCGATGCCAGCACCAAAACCACCAGAACAATTTTGACGACAATGGACGCCTGCATCACCAGCGCCCAAAGGGCCATGTCAGGATGAATATTGATCGTGTTTAAAGCATTCACAGGCAAGTCGCTTCCATTTTTCGTTTGAGATCGGCGGGAAGTTCAATTGGTTTAAAGGTGTCGGCTGCCACCGCGGCCACGGTTACCCGCGCCTTCAACAAAACGTCATCGCCACGGCGCACCTCCTGATGAAAGGTGCAGCGCACCCGCGCCATGGTTTCAACGGCGACGGTCACGTCGAGGTTGTCATCGAGTCGCGCCGGTTTGACAAAATTCATGGTTATTTCGGTCACCACCCAGAGCATTTTATTTTTGCGCTCCAAATCGGTGTTGTTAAAGCCAAGATGCCGCAGCCATTCGGTGCGCGCCCGCTCCAAAAAGCGCACGTATTGGCCGTGATAGACGACGCCACCGGCATCGGTATCCTCGTAATAAATTCGCAGTGGAAACGAGTATGAAAAGAGCTGGGTTTGTTGCGCATCCTTCAAGGAGATTTTTGCCATCAGAACAATCCTGTCGGCAGATTGTGTGTCGGCATCACCAAACCAAAATGTTGATAACAAAGCAACGTGGCCATACGCCCGCGCGGGGTGCGCTGCAAATAACCCTGCTGAATCAGATAAGGCTCCAATACGTCTTCAATGGTATCGCGCTCTTCGCCGATTGCTGCGGCAAGATTCTCAACACCGACCGGTCCACCGGCAAATTTTTCAATGATCGACAGCAGCATTTTGCGATCCATGATATCGAGACCCACCGCATCGACGTCAAGCATTTTTAAGGCTTCGTCGGCAATGATTTTGCTGACATTGCCATCAAATTTCACTTCGGCAAAATCTCTTACCCGGCGCAATAAACGGTTGGCAATACGGGGTGTGCCGCGTGATCGTTTGGCAATTTCCAACGATCCCTCATCATCCAGCCCCACATTGAGCAACGATGCCGAACGGGTCACAATACGCTTGAGCTCCGTTGGCGAATAAAACTCCAACCGCGAGACAATGCCAAACCGATCTCGCAGCGGGTTGGTCAACATACCGGCACGGGTGGTGGCACCAACCAAGGTAAACGGTGGTAGATCGAGTTTGACCGAGCGCGCCGACGGCCCCTCACCAATCATGATGTCAATCTGGTAATCCTCCAGCGCCGGATAAAGAATCTCTTCGACCACCGGACTCAAGCGATGGATTTCATCGATAAACAAAACATCGTTGGGCTCAAGATTGGTCAGCATCGCCGCCAGATCGCCGGCACGTTCCAGCACCGGGCCCGATGTTTGTTTGAGATTGACGCCCATTTCACGGGCAATGATATGCGCCAGCGTGGTTTTGCCGAGGCCGGGCGGGCCAAACAACAGGGTATGGTCGAGTGGTTCGTTGCGTCCACGGGCGGCGGCGATAAAAATCGACAACTGCTCGCGGATTTTTTCCTGGCCGACATATTCGTCGAGTAATTTCGGCCGCAGCGCCCGCTCTTGCACGTCCTCAACGGTTGAGGCTTTGTCAGCGGAAATAAGACGGTCGGGTTCTAACATCCCGCCATTTTAGCCGACACGACTGCAAAATCATGCAATTTGCGCCGGAAAACTTCGGCAAACAGGGCGAATTTCATGCGCGCCGTTGGCGAATGTAAAGCGTCTTGGCAACCTTTGCGACGACTTTTCCAGCCGCATCCACCACTTCAATCTGATAAGTCGGTTCAAATTTTTCGCCATTGGCTGTTTTGGCCTTGATCTCAGCAAGCATATCGTCGCTGACGTGAAAGTGCGCGTAAACCGTGCCGCGTCCGGGCACAACAAAGTCAATGCTGGCCGATTTATCCCAAACCAGATAATCCCGACCCAACAGGTGCATCAGCATGACCATATAAAACGGGTCGACCATGGCAAACAATCCGCCACCAAAATGTGAACCGACAAAATTCTTGTTGCGCAGACCCAACTTCATGCGCATGCGCAACGTCTGCCAATCGTCACTGATATGTTCGATGTGAATACGCATGCCGATAAACGGCGGCCAACAATTCATCAAATAACGGAACCAACGCGGCGACAGTGCAAATTTCGAGTAAAAACCTTGCTGCGAGGAGCTCATAATAAAACACGCCTATCTAAGCCACGTTTGAAGCAAAAATGGTTCAAAACGGCTGTCATTGCTTGCGTTTCAATTTCATTGTTTGGACAATGATTTTAATGCGCGCCGAATGCCGTCCGAAACGCTGCCATCCGCGGGCAATTGTTTCACCGCGAGGTGCGCCTCCTTTTCGCTGTAGCCCAGACCGATCAACGCGTTTAAAACATCCTCATTGGCGCTTGGTTTGGCCGCTTCGCCGGCCACACCCGTTTGCAGGTGCGGATCAACCTTGAACTTGTCTTTCAGTTCGAGCAATAACCTTTCGGCGGTTTTTTTGCCAATGCCGGGAATATTGGTCAGCCGCCCGGTTTCCTGCATGGCCACGGCGGCGGCCAGATCATTAACACTGAGTCCGGATAATACCGCCAGAGCAACTTTCGGTCCGACACCGCTGACCTTGATCAGCGTTCGAAATGCCGCCCGCTCGGGGTCGCTGGCAAAGCCGTAGAGCAATTGTGCATCCTCGCGCACCACCATATGCGTGAACAAGGAAACTTTTTCTCCAATGCGCGGCAGTCCAAAAAACGTCGACATCGGCACAAAAACTTCGTAACCGACACCGTTGGTGTCGACCAATAGTTGTGGTGGGTTTTTTTCCAGTAACGTTCCTGTGATTCGACCGATCATGTTTTGCTTTCTGTTGTGTTTGGCCGTGACGCAATTGCAGGCGCACCCCACTCCCTCACTTCACCAATCTCCCGCCCTT
The DNA here is from genome assembly GCA_947085425.1 of uncultured Burkholderiales bacterium. Taxonomy (GTDB): domain Bacteria; phylum Pseudomonadota; class Gammaproteobacteria; order Burkholderiales; family Usitatibacteraceae; genus UKL13-2. The sequence continues at coordinate 129,817 of CAMTWK010000015.1, forward strand.
GACCGTGTATCCACGGGTGGACAATCCACCCAATTCGCCTCCATGTGCATGACATATTGCGCACGCCAGTGCGTCGGCGGCATCGGCGCTGGGCGCACCCGCCAGCTTCAGTAAGCGTTTGACCATTTCCTGCACCTGCTCTTTTTCGGCGTGCCCGTTGCCCACCACCGCTTGTTTGACCTGCAAGGCGGTGTATTCGGCTACCGGCAAATCATGCAACAACGCGCCACAAATTGCGGCACCGCGTGCCTGGCCCAATAACAAGGTGGATTGTGGGTTGACGTTGACAAATACTTTTTCGACCGCAACCTGCACCGGCGCGTACAGTCGAATGACTTCCTGCACCGAATTCAAAATATTTTTTAGCCGATCCGGCAATTCACCGTCGGGCGATTTGATACACCCACTGGCCACATAACTCAGTCCGCCCGGCAACTTATCAATCACGCCGTAACCGGTAATACGCAGCCCCGGATCAATGCCGAGAATTCTCATTCAATAACCAGTGCATACACACACGAATCGCGCAATGTGCCGTCCGGTGCACGCATGTTTTTACGCAAGATACCCTCGAGTGTAAACCCGCAACGCTCGGCCACGGCTCGACTCGGTGCATTGCGCGGATCACTGCAGATTTCCAATCGCTTGGCGTCCATTTCTATTTTTGCAAACGCAATCAAGCCCATCACCGCTTCGGTGCAATACCCCTGCCCCGCGCTGGCGGAACGCAACCAATAACCAATCTCAAATTTGGGCAAGGTCCAATCGATGTGATGAAAGCCGCCTTTGCCGATGAGTTGTCCGCTGCTTTTCTCAATCCATTGGAAATCCAACACTTCACGGTCCGCCCACTTCTTTTCCAGACTCGAAAAATAACCACACATGCTGTCGCGGCTGGGCGCGGGGTAGGCCCATGGCATCCACGGACGAAGCTCCGCAGCGGACGCCGCGGCGACGGGTGCTGTTTCGTCAAGGTCCGCAATCGTCCCGGCGCGCAAAATCAACCGCGCGGTTTCAAACCGAGTCGGAATGTCGCGTGATTTGCGATGCTCGGCATCGGCCAGCGCCTGTTCCAACGCCGTCATGCGATGTCCTCAAGGATCACTGCCGTACCGACAACCGTCACCATCACCATGCCTTTGCCACTGCCGTGAATGGTGTAATTGACCGCCGTGCCGATGATGGCGTTGGCGCCTACTTGTTGTGCGCCCTGCGTGGCACCACGCAACGCGTTGTCCCGAACGCCGGGCAAAACCTTATGGTATGCGTCAGCAAAACCGGCCACCGGTTTGTCGGATACCAGCGCCACCTCGGCACTGGCTTCGCCGGTGACCAAGCCAAGATATCGAACAATGCGTTTGCCTTCAATATTTGCGGTGGTGGTGATCAATACCGACATAATGGCCTCTTTATTCTTCCAAACCTTCGTCCATCACCGCCGATGAATAAACTTCCTGAACGTCGTCCAAGGCTTCAATTGCGTCGAGCAATTTTTGCATTTTGACGATGTCGCCACCGGTCAATTCGATCTCGTTGGTGGCTTTCATGGTCACTTCACCAAACTCGGCCTTGAAGCCGGCTTTTTCCAGTGCGGCGCGAATGCCGGCGAATTCGTACGGCCCGGTGACGACTTCAAACGATCCATCGTCATTGGCGGTCACATCCTCGGCACCGGCCTCAATGGCGGCTTCCATGAGTTTTTCTTCGTTGGTGCCGGGCGCATACAACATAGTGCCGCAATGTTTGAACAAAAAAGCCACCGAACCTTCGGAGCCCATATTGCCGCCAAACTTGGAAAACGCAAAGCGTACCTCGGCAACGGTTCGCACCCGGTTATCGGTCATGCAGTCAACAATAATCGCCGCGCCACCAATACCGTAACCCTCATAACGAATCTCTTCGTAATTGACGCCCTCCAAATCACCCGAGCCGCGTTTGACGGCGCGTTCGACCGTATCTTTGGGCATATTGTTGTCAAACGCCTTGTCCATCGCCAACCGCAGTCGAGGGTTGGTGTCGGCATCACCACCGCCCAATCTGGCGGCCACGGTGATTTCTTTGATCAATCGCGTAAAAATCTTACCGCGCTTGACATCTTGACGCCCCTTGCGGTGTTGAATATTGGCCCATTTTGAGTGTCCAGCCACGTCGTGCTCCTTGAATATTATCGGCCGGCGGTCGAATCCCAGACAGATGAGGGTTCGCAGCAAAACCAAAGATGCAATGTTAACATTCACTCACACCGCATCTCATACGCTGATTCAGCCGGTCGCAAGTTGTGATGTTACTTCGCCCATTGAAAGTGCTTTATGTCCAATCCCATGCTCGTCGCCAAAACCTGTGCCCAACCGTTTTCGGATCTGATGTTATTGCCAAGCATGGCCAATCGGCATGGACTGATTGCAGGCGCAACGGGGACAGGCAAAACAGTGACATTACAGGTATTGGCCGAGCATTTCTCCATGATCGGTGTGCCGGTATTCATGGCCGATGTAAAGGGTGATTTGACGGGCATCTCACAACCCTGCCTGCCACACGAAAAAGTTGACGCACGACGCAAGTTACTGGGGCTGAACTTTACACCTGCAGGTTGCCCGACAACGGTTTGGGATGTATTTGGCGAACAAGGGCACCCGGTCAGGACCACCATCTCGGAAATGGGCCCGCTTTTATTGGCACGAATATTTAATCTGAACGAGACGCAGGAAGGCGTGTTGGCAATGGTCTTCAAAATTGCCGACGACAGTGGATTGCTGCTGCTCGATTTGAAGGATTTACGCGCCGCATTGTCCTACGTCGGCGAGAATACCAGCCAATTTACCACCCGCTACGGCAATGTTTCGGCGGCATCGATCGGCGCGATTCAGCGTGGCCTGCTTTCATTGGAACAACAGGGTGGCGACAAATTTTTTGGTGAACCGGCACTGGCGCTCGACGATTTGATGCAAACCGACAACGGCAAGGGGGTGATCAATATTCTTGCCGCCGACAAATTGTTATCGAGCCCACGCTTGTATTCAACGTTTCTATTGTGGATGTTATCCGAGCTCTACGAAAACATGCCGGAAGTGGGTGATCGGGATAAACCAAAATTGGTATTCTTTTTTGATGAAGCGCACCTGTTGTTCAACGAGGCGCCAAAAGAATTATTGGAAAAGATCGAGCAGGTTGTGCGTTTGGTGCGTTCCAAGGGGGTGGGGGTTTATTTTGTGACGCAAAACCCCCTGGACATTCCGGATACGGTTTTAGGCCAGCTGGGAAATCGCGTACAACACGCCCTGCGCGCCTATACCCCGCGTGACCAAAAAGCCGTTCGCGCTGCCGCCGAGACCTTTCGTGAAAATCCTTCGATCAATGTTGCCGCCGTGATCACCGAAATGGGCGTTGGTGAGGCATTAGTCTCGTTTCTGGATGAAAAAGGCCGGCCGAACATCGTTGAACGCGCCTATGTCTGCCCGCCACAATCCCAAATTGGACCGATCACCGCCCAAATGCGCCAAGTCTTATTGGCGACCTCCCTGGTGGCCGGAGTGTACGAAAAATCAGTCGATCGCGAGTCTGCATTTGAAAAACTGGCGGCGCGGCCGGGTGGTGATACCAATTCTGCGGACGGAAATGGCAGCGCCAGCGGCGCAAGTGACTTGTTTTCAAAAATGGGGCTGCCGGGCGCGGGTGGCGGAAAATCTTCGCGTGAAGGAATCGTCGAGGCGGCCATGAAATCGGCCGCGCGCGCAATGGCATCAGAGGCTGGACGTAGAATAATTCGCGGAGTTTTGGGATCCATACTCGGCGGCCGACGTTAATCGTAAGCAAATAACAGCAGGGAGATTTACATGCCAAAACCAGAACCGGGTGAACGTCGGCGCGCAATATTGCATACGCTGGCAGAAATGTTGGAGCAACCGAAAGGCGAAAAAATAACCACCGCCCTGCTGGCAAAAAAACTCGATGTGTCCGAAGCGGCGCTGTATCGACATTTTGCAAGCAAGGCGCAGATGTTTGAAGGCTTGATTGAATTTGTTGAGGAGACGGTATTTTCCCTGGTGAATAAAATTCAGAAAGACGAGGTCGATGGTCTGAAGCAGGTTGAGGCCATTGTCGTGATGTTGTTGACCTTTGCGCAAAAAAATATCGGCATGACCCGCGTGCTGATCGGTGATGCTCTTGTCAATGAAGACGACCGACTGCAGGTGCGTATGAATCAATTGCATGACCGGCTGGAAGCGTCGTTGCGACAAAGCACCCGGCTCGCCGCGGCCAGCGGTCAATTACATGCGTCGCTTGATCCCAACGCCTATGCCAACGCACTCATGTCCTTTATCGTCGGTCGTTGGCACCAATTTGCCAAATCCGGATTCAAACGCACGCCGACCGAAATGTGGCCGGCGCAATGGACCATTTTTGCGGAGTGAATATTGTGACTGATCCGGTTGCGGCACAACTTGCCGCCTATAACGCCCACGACGTCGACGCCTTTATGGCCTGTTACACAGACGACTGCATCGTCGAGGACGGCGCGGGTTTGCGCATGATGACCGGCGCGGTGGAAATGCGACCGCGTTACCACGCCCTGTTCAGCAGCGCCCCTCATTTGCATTGTGAATTGATCAACCGTATTCGAATTGGTGAATATGTGATCGACGAAGAAAAAATCACCGGGCGGGTTCCCGCCATTCGCCGCGCGGTTGCGGTTTACCACTTACGCGATCATAAAATTGATCACGTGCGGTTTTACCGTGAAGAGTAGCCAGAATGCCGGCCGCAATTTTTTTGTCGATCGAAACGGAACGATTGGTGTTGGCGTTACCACAGGCGGAATTTGCGGCTGCCGCGCATGCGTTTCATGTGCGGGCGTGGCCACATTTGGTGCGCTGGTTTCCCCCGGTTCCCGCCGATTTTGACCAATTACAGTATTGGCAAAATGTCGTTGGCAAAACGCGGGACGCTTTTGCCCAAGGCAGCGCGATCAGGTTGTGGATGCGGCCAAAATCGGCGCCGGACAAGGTCATTGGCACAATTGGTTTTTCGCAAATTTTTCGCGGCCCGTTTTGTAACTGTGTACTCGGTTATCAGATCGACAATCAATTTGAAGGCAAAGGTTTGATGCAAGAGGCGTTAACAGCGGCGATCAACCACATGTTTACCGACCAAAAACTACATCGTATCAACGCCAATTACCGGCCTGAAAACGCCAGGAGTGGCCGGCTGCTGACCAGGCTTGGTTTTCACATCGATGGATATGCCAAAAATTTTCTATTTGTCGACGGTGCCTGGCGGGATCATATATTGACCTCCCGCACCAACGATCAGTTCCGACCGGAGTGGATCGTCACCGTTTAATTAAAGATGGTTTTGAACCCGCCAAATACACCACATTACGATCAAAAAAAAGCCACCTCAAAAAGTGGCTTTTTTCAATCCTACCGGTCATAAACTACCCGAGCGCATCGGCCCAAATATTTTTTGCCCAAGCCATCGCATACTGCGCCTCCAATTCGCTGGCGGCACTGGATACCCCCCCGGAGCCAGGGACCGTTTTCATGGTTTTATCTTTTTCATCATACTTGTGAATAGACGCAACGTGCACCACCCGATCCGCAGACAAAAACGAATAACAGGTATTGTTCAGTGTCGGACTTTGATTGGGTTGCTCACCGGTCAGCAATGCCACAACAGCGGCAGCGCAAGTCTTGCCGTGATTGTTGGCCATATGCGCAGACTTCGGCATGGCCGGCGCAATCTGCAACGCGTCACCCAGCAAATGCACGCCTGGGACATTTTTTGCCTCGTAGGTCAGCCAATTCACTTCGCACCAGCGTTTGTTGGCGGTAATAAACGGATTGGCAATCGAGCCGGCTTTCATCGGTGGCAGGGCGTTTAATACGTCTGCCTTGACGTCCCCAAACTCCAGCTTTGCGGTTGATGTTGCAGTGTCCACATCCAGCAGTTTTGACGAGCCACGATACTCCACTATTCCCGGGTACATCTCCGCCCAGGCTTTTTTGAACAACCCCGCCTTGGACGTCACATCCATATTCGCGTCCAGGATCAACACCTTGGATTTTGGTTTGGATTTTTTGAAATATGCGGCGACTTGACAGGCCCGCTCATAGGGGCCCGGCGGGCAGCGATAAGGCGCTTCTGGAATGGCGATGGCATAAACTCCCCCATCCGGCATGGCTTCCAACTGACGGCGTAAGGCCACGGTTTGTGGTCCGGCTTTCCATGCATGGAAATATCGTTCCTGTGCGGCGGCGTTATTCAGGCCGGGCAGGGCTTCGTACATAAAATCGATGCCAGGTGAGAGAATCACGCGATCATAGGCAATGGCATCACCAGCGGCCATACGCACAACTTTTTTCTCAACGTCGACTGCGATTGCGTCGCCCCGAACGATTTTTATCCCATATTTTCGTTGCAGGACATCGTAACTGACGGTGATGTCGGCCATGGTTTGCGAACCACCCAATACCAGGTTGGAAATGGGGCAGGAAATAAATGATGTGTTGCGCTCGATGAGGGTGACATCAATAGTCGGCCCCCACATCTTGATGTATTTTGCGGCCGTCGCGCCGCCATATCCGCCGCCGACAATCACCACCTTGGGCCCGCGACCGCCGCCGACACTCGCACAACCGATCATCGTTGCCACACCACCCGCAGCAGCAACCGCGCCACCTGCCTGAAGAAAATTTCTGCGATTCATTGTCATTTTTATCTCCTTATCGCTTTTGCGCGGCAAAAAACTCGGCCAATGCAATCGTTTCCGCATCAGAATAACCCTTTGAAATTTGATGCATCAAGGTGGCATCGCGTTTGCCCTCCCTGAAGTGCCTCATCTGAATCACAAAATAGTCTTTGTTGAGCCCGGCCAAACCACCAATCGCGCCACCGACCGATACGCCGTTGGTGCCGTGGCAGGCGGCGCAGGTCGCCGCCATCGAGCGCACACCGTTCGGCGTCAAATTTGATGGGGCGAATGCCGGTCCGCCCGGCGCAACAGGCGCGGGGGCTGCCGACGCTTGAGCATAGGCGATCGTAACCAACCCACAAGTCATCAATAACGTGCTTGCCAGCACTATTGCTTTTTTATTCATGATTCTCCTCGATGTAATAAGCCAACCGACAAGTGGCATCAGTCAGGGGTGGCACGGGCCAGGCCAGCCGCAATCTCGGCAGTTTTTGACCGCTCGTTGAATCGTGCGCAAAGTCCACGATCACGATTGCCTACTTTACGCCATAAGTGTTTTTTGCAAAAGACCCGAAACGCATAATGAATATTGGTCCACAACAACTATTGCGGATGGGTTGCTGATTACGGCCGCCGGATCGGCAAAAATTTGGACAAAAAAAATGCCGCGCTGCAAACAACGTGGCATTTTGATTGATACAGCCGGTGGATCAACTTTCTTGCGTGACCGGTTCCTTTTCTTCACTGATATCAAGCTTGACCTTATCCTCCGGCCCAATATCAATGGTCACCTTGCCACCGCTCGCCAGCCGCCCGAACAATAATTCATCGGCAAGCGCTCGTCTGATGGTGTCCTGAATCAGGCGCGCCATTGGCCGCGCCCCCATAAGCGGGTCAAAGCCATTTTTCGCCAGATATTTTTTCAGCGCCTCGGTAAACGAAACATCGACTTTTTTCTCTGTCAACTGCGCCTCTAACTGCATGAGGAATTTATCAACGACCTTCAAAATAACCTCCTCGTCCAGAGGTGCAAACGAAATCATGGCGTCCAGGCGATTGCGGAATTCCGGCGTAAACATGCGCTTGATTTCGGCCATTTCATCACCGGCCTTTTTGACGTTGGTAAAGCCGATGGTTGTTTTCGACAACTCTGACGCGCCGGCGTTGGTGGTCATGATTATCACAACATTGCGGAAATCCGCCTTGCGACCATTGGTATCGGTCAAGGTACCGTGATCGAGAACCTGCAGCAACACGTTAAAAATATCTGGATGGGCTTTTTCGATTTCATCCAACAACAATACACAATAAGGTTGTTTGGTAATGGCCTCTGTCATCAGGCCGCCCTGGTCAAAGCCAACGTATCCCGGCGGCGCGCCTATTAGACGCGACACGGCGTGACGCTCCATATACTCAGACATATCAAACCGCACCAATTCAACGCCAAGAACAAACGCCAGCTGTTTGGCCACTTCGGTTTTGCCGACACCGGTCGGGCCGGAAAACAGGAACGAACCGATTGGTTTGGTGGTACTGCCTAGTCCGGAGCGGGCCATTTTGATCGCTGACGCCAGGGCATCAATTGCTTTGTTCTGCCCAAATACCACTGATTTCAAATCACGATCCAATGTTTTGAGTGCGTTGCGATCATTATTCGACACATTGCGTGCTGGAATACGCGCAATTTTTGCGATGATTTCCTCGATCTCGGTTTTGCCAATCGTCTTCTTTTGCTTCGATTTTGGCGCGATCCGCTGAGCGGCACCTGCCTCGTCAATCACATCAATTGCCTTGTCTGGCAAATGCCGGTCATTAATATATTTAGCCGACAACTCGGCGGCCGATGATAACGCGGTGGCCGTGTATTTCACGCCGTGATGCAATTCAAAGCGTGATTTCAGCCCCTTCAGAATTTCAATCGTTTCTGAAACGGATGGCTCGTTTACATCGATTTTCTGGAAGCGACGCGAAAGTGCGTGGTCCTTCTCAAAAACCCCACGATATTCCTGATAGGTTGTGGCACCGATGCACTTCAATTGACCTGACGACAAGGCCGGCTTCAGCAAATTCGATGCGTCCAACGTTCCACCCGATGCGGAACCGGCACCGATCAAGGTATGAATTTCGTCAATGAACAACACCGCATTGGGGTTATCGTTGAGCTGTTTGAGGACCGCTTTTAATCGTTGTTCAAAATCGCCGCGGTATTTGGTACCGGCCAGCAAGGCGCCCATGTCAAGTGAATAAACCTGTGATTTCGCCAAAATTTCCGGCACCTCACCGTCGACAATCCGTTTTGCCAGCCCCTCGGCAATGGCGGTTTTTCCGACACCGGCCTCGCCAACCAATAACGGATTATTTTTTCGGCGACGGCACAATATTTGAATCACCCGTTCAACTTCGAGTTCGCGACCGATCAAAGGATCAATCTTGCCGTCGATGGCACTTTGGTTGAGATTTTGGGTGAACTGTTCAAGTGCGCCGCCGGGCTCGGCACCCTCGGCCGTCTCCCCTTCCGTTTCAACCTTTTCAGGGTTTTGCGCGGCCTTGGAAATGCCGTGGGAAATAAAATTGACCACATCAAGTCGCGAAACACCCTGCTGATGCAGGTAATAAACGGCATGTGAATCTTTTTCGCCGTAGATGGCCACCATGACATTGGCGCCCATCACCTCTTTTTTGCCGGATGACTGCACGTGCAGAATGGCGCGCTGAATAACCCGTTGAAAGCCGAGCGTGGGCTGGGTATTGACTTCGCCGGTTCCGGCAACAATCGGCGTATGCTGCTCGATAAATTCGGTCAGGCTTTTGCGCAAATCTTCTACTTTTGCAGAGCACGCCTTGAGCACTTCTTGTGCCGAGGGGTTGTCGAGCAATGCCAGCAGCAAATGCTCAACCGTGATGAACTCATGTCGTTTATGGCGCGCCTCAACAAACGCAGCGTGCAGGCTCATTTCGAGTTCATGGGCAATCATATTGGTTCCTTCGCTTTCAAATTAAACACCTACTGCAGTTCAAACAAACTTTCCCGACCGGTGGCCTACCGGCAAAAACACACTCAACCCTGCCGGTACCAATCAGAGATGGGTATAACTTTGCGAAATTCACGCCCCCGTCTGATTTATACCTCTTCCATGCTGCACCGCAGCGGATGCTCAAACTTTCTCGCCAAATCCATGACCTGCTCCACCTTCATGGATGCAAGGTCGCGCGGAAATACCCCACAAATTCCGCGCCCTTCAGTATGCACTTGAAGCATTATCTGGGTTGCCCGCTCCGGGCTATGCCCGAAAATGCGGGTCAAAATGTCCACTACAAACTCCATAGGGGTGTAATCGTCGTTATACATCAGGACCTGCCACATCGCGGGCGGCTTGGTTTTTGCAGGCTTCTCCTGAAGCTCTGTCGCCCCTTTGTTAGGATTGCCAGCGCCATTGGGGTGCTTGGTTGCCATGTCAGTGTGCCGATACAATAATGAACGATTTTCGCATTGCCAATGATATGGACAACTGGTTCCACTTTTCAACCCCACCGTTTGAAACTGCCAATTTCGAGCAGTATTTGTAAATACACCACGCATTGTTGCAAAAAAGCCTGTAAAATCTTGACTAAGTCTGCTTAACTAAGTACAAAGTAGACTTGGAGTTTAGCTTTAAGGTTTTCTGCATTTGCATCTGCGGTTGCGGGCCTTGAAAAGCGAAATATTTCCGGGGCTCTCCAACCCGTCTTTTCAATAAGGATGCATGTGTATGGCAACAGGTACAGTTAAATGGTTCAACGACGCCAAAGGTTATGGCTTCATTACACCCGATGATGGCAGCGAAGATCTTTTCGCGCATTTCTCGGCAATTCAAATGAATGGCTTCAAGACCCTCAAAGAAGGTCAAAAGGTTGCATTTGAAGTAACACAGGGCCCTAAGGGCAAACAAGCTTCGAATATCAACAACGGCTAAGCTTTTCCGTTTTTGTGTCGTTAAGAACCCCCTCAGTTAATCTGCGGGGGTTTTTGTTTTTGCGGCGCGATTTTGCGTTACCCCTACTTTAGGCCGATAAAAAGATGCTGATTGCATTTAACAAACCCTATGGTGTTATTTGCCAATTTAGCCCGTCACCCGGCAAACCAACGCTCAAAAACCACCTTTCGATAGATCATGTTTACCCCGCCGGCAGACTGGATACGGACAGCGAAGGGTTAATACTGTTGACGGACAATGGAGTCTTGCAGGCGAAACTTACCGACCCACGCGACAAAATTGCCAAAACCTATTGGGCCGAGGTCGAAGGCATTGCCAGTGACGACGCGCTCAAGTCGTTATTGACGGGGATAGATTTGGGGGACTTTTGTACTATGCCAGCCTTACATGCGTCGACCATTCCCACGCCGGCTCTTTGGCCACGTCATCCACCGGTTCGATTTCGCGCCAATATTCCAACTTCCTGGGTTGAAATCACCATTATCGAAGGTAAAAACCGGCAAATTCGGCGCATGACGGCACACGTCGGGCTACCCACGTTAAGACTTGTCCGCGTCGCCATTGGCAGATTGAACTTGATCAACATCAAGTTGGCACCGGGCAAATGGTTGGAAATATCGCCTGAAAACGTTTTTTAACTGTCAAAAATAGACAGGTTTTCACCAAAAAGCACACAAAAAGAACGAGTTACAGATTTTTAAACCGGAAAAATTGTTTCAAATTCATGTCAACCAGCTAAAATAGTCCGCGTTAATCTCGGTGACAGGCAAAAGGACCACTGCCTATAAAGCTAGTTCCCAGTATCTGTCGTTAACGTTAACCACACTCACTTTCACTTAGGAAATATTATGAAAAAATTGTCCGCTATTGTTGCTGGTTTGTTCGCCGCTGCTGCATTGAATGCCGTTGCCCAAGCTCCTGCTGCAGCTCCTGCCGCTAAAGCTGCTGCACCTGCTGCCGCTGCTCCTGCTGCCGCTGCTCCTGCTGCTGCTAAAGCTGCTGCTCCTGCCGCCGCTGCCCCAGCTGCTGCCGCTCCTGCTAAAGCCGCTGAGCCAGCTAAAGCTGAAGTGAAGAAAGAAGAAAAGAAAGAAAAAGCTCCAAAAGCTAAAAAAGAAGAAGCTAAGAAAGACGAAGCCAAAAAAGACGCACCAAAGAAGTAATTTGATGCGGGCCTCGCGCCCGTACGCAATTGCCTTCAAAAAGGGGCACCCAATGGGTGCCCCTTTTTATTTTCACTTTGCGAGCAAAATCTTGGCTCGTTGTTTTTATTCAACTACCGCATAATTTCCACATGGAACCAGAAAATTCGAATCGGGTCGTGGTCGGCCTTTCAGGAGGCGTGGACTCTGCCGTCACTGCGCTCCTGCTCAAACAGAAAGGCTTCGACGTAATTGGTATTTTCATGAAAAATTGGGAAGACGACGACAACGACGAGTATTGCTCAACCCGCCAGGACTTTATCGATGCGGCCGCTGCGGCTGATGTCATCGGCATTGAATTTGAAGCCGTCAACTTTGCCGCCGAGTACAAGGATCGTGTGTTTGCCGAGTTTCTACGCGAATATTCAGCCGGCAGGACGCCTAATCCCGATGTCCTGTGTAATGCCGAAATTAAATTTAAGGCATTTCTTGATCATGCCGTTCGATCTGGTGCCGCCAAGATCGCAACCGGTCATTACGCCCGTGTTGTCGATATCAATGGCCGATTTGAATTGCACAAAGGTGTCGACACGACCAAGGACCAGAGCTACTTTTTGCACCGCCTAACTCAGGCGCAATTGGCCAAATCGATGTTTCCCATCGGCGAACTGAAAAAGCAGGAGGTGCGACGTATTGCCGAAAAATCCGGACTGCCGAACCATGCAAAAAAAGATTCCACTGGCATATGTTTTATCGGCGAACGACCTTTTCGCGAATTTTTAGAGCGCTACCTGCCGAAACAACCGGGTGAAATGGTCACACCCGATGGCCTGGTCATTGGCGAACACCAAGGACTGATGTATTACACAATCGGTCAAAGGCAGGGAATCGGCATTGGTGGCATTAAAAATGGCGGTGGACAACCATGGTTTGTTGCCGATAAACAAATTACCGAAAACAAATTGGTTGTCGTTCAGGGGCACGATCATCCATTACTGCTTAAGTCTCAACTCGAGGCGGGAAATGCCTCGTGGATCGCAGGCGAAAAACCGACTGATGACGACACCTATGGTGCCAAAACCCGCTACCGACAAAACGATGCAGCCTGCACATTTATGAAAAATTCCGATTGCAGCAACAGCCAAATCGCCCTGTCCTTTGCCGAACCGCAGTGGGCGATCACGCCCGGTCAATCAGCAGTTGTGTATCGGGATCAGGTTTGTTTGGGAGGCGGGATCATCATTTAAAGACTGCACCCGCAAATAGGGGATGGGATTACCCGCCATTCGAACCTGTACAGATCACCAATGCTTCCTGTGTTTCGCATGCTCGGGTAAGATTGCCAAACCAGTATTGACGATTAGCCTGCATATTTCACGGAGACGCACTCGATAGTGCGTGAATGAGCGTGTGATTTTTCGCTCGACTGACCGAGTAATATCGAGATATTACGAGGGAAGAGAGCGGAAAAGCGCTGCTCAGCCGCCTGTTATCGAGTGCACAGGTCATCAACCTTACGAGGTACAGTTTGGATTCGCAGAATTTATAGGTCGCCAAGAATGAAAAACGTATATAAGGCGGGCCGACCCGTGAAATATGCAGGTTAGGACCAATGGGAAAACTAGCTGACATCCTGAAACAAGACGTGGGCAGTATGGCCACCAAAGTCTTTCATGCCGATGTTGGATTAATGGTGAAATCGGCAGGCCGTGCGCTCAATACCGACGTCGGCACCATCGCCAAGGGGGCGGGCCAGATTTTGTCGTACGATTTGGCCGACCTCTTTGTTAACGAAGGCAAGGATCCAGGGGCAAAAACGTCAACCAACGGCGACGATGGTATCGAGGAGCACTCCCAGCCACAGGCATCGACGAGTGCCGAACCAGTCACCAACAATTACCAGCCGGAATCGACCAATACCACCGCGCGTGTCAAGTTAACCGCGGCGTTGGTTCATCGAAATTCGCGGGCAATGCCAGAAAGCAGTGATTTGATTGTGCTGTTACCAACAACGGTAGGATCCTTTTCACGCTCCGCAAGTGCGCTGCAGGGTGAGATCGCGAGCGATCCTGTGAGTGCAATTTATAGCAGCGATACCGAAGCGATCACCATCACGATGACAGTCTATTGGGACGCCGACGAAGCCAGTGCGCAAATGCAGCGGCGCCAATCGACCTTGGAAAACATGCGCAGTTCGACGGATCACACTTGGGTGGCCGGAACAGACAACCTGGGCGTCATTTTTGTGTGGACTCGTCAACACGTGTGTTACGAAATCGTTTCACCTCGCGGGGTTTCGCCCCTCGCCCGATTCCTCGCGGACTTCCCACATTAGTCCCGACAATCTTCGTTGTTTGGTTATTGCCCAAAGGTTTGTTCCCTTCATAGCTTACCACTTGCAGCCGTCACCCTTGACGGCGTCGCGCACCAATGGCACCACTGCCGCCAATCCCATGTTGGCGTATTCCTCCTTGCAATCGGGCCTCTTTAACGCCTTGTCAAAGATTTTTTCGATGTCCCGTTTTGGCGTGTCCTTGGCAACCGTTGGAAACGGCAGCGCCCGCCGAGATGCCTCCCCGTCGGCAGTCAATTGGCGAGCCCGACCACGCAGACTATCAAGATCAAGCTTGGGGCCTGTGACGGCCTGCGGCGTAACCGGCACAGTGGGCACAACGGGTACAACCGGCAGCAATGAAGGCATACGGCGATCATTCGTCTGCATTGGCGCTCCACCAGACTCATTTTGTTTACCGGCCACCGCTTCGCCAGACGGACGCCGATCATTCACACTGGGGATCGTTTTTATTTCGCGTTGAGATTCCGTAATTGTCCGCGCCACCTCTGACGGCGGGGTCGTGGGCGAAATCGGCATATTTTGCGATGTGGATAGGTTGACCTCGACTGGGTTCAGGGGGTTTTTCTCCAGCATGACCAATGGAGTCGGCTGCGGTACAGCAGAAACAATTTCAGGGGGCGCAAGCAAGACTGGCAGAGTTAAGATAGTCGGGTTTGGCAAGATAACCGCCTGATGGTCAAGGGTCGATTGCAACACCGGCGTGGCAGACGAGGCCGTTGGCGGACGGATAGGCGCGACAACGGTCGGAATAGGGGTGGTAGCGACAACCGACCGCGGTAACAGTGTGCCTTCCGGCTTTGGAATTGCGGAAATAACCGGTATTGGGGGGGGAAGGACCGGTGCCGATAATTCAATATTCTGTTGCGGCACCACAAACTGGCCGCGCGGTCTTTCCACCTCAACCGCGATCACCGCCAATGGCGCAATGGCAGTTGACGCGTCGGCAGCAGACGGTTGATGCGGCTCGGCTGTGGGCGCAGGTGCCGCCGGGGCTGGGGTTGCGGTGCTGGGCAGACGGGGAACCTTTTGCGGCGTCGAAATGAGTGGCGTCGGGCGCGGATCAAGGCTGGCCAAAAAGGTCGCCTGATGCCCCCATGATCGTCCGTCCCGCCGAACCCCGCTGGCATCCCCCAATAAAACGACAATTAAAATATGCCCGAGCACGGATAAAACCACGAACTGCCGCATCGACGGTCGGTCGATTAGTTCGGGACGATAGGTTCGGTGGGGCGTACTGGGGACCTGTACTCGCGGCATATCGGCAACATCTCGCATCGACTAATCGGTAGCATAACGTATTCGCCGCATGTGTTGCCGATTTCACCCCCAATTGGCAAAGGCGTGAAATCCTTTGGACCATCGCGATTGGAAACGTCAGCCTGCACCAAACAAACAATTTTCCCTGACAACGCGTATAGTTTCGGCTTTGTTTCAACGCCCAATCCGCCACGATCGCTGAGTCGGTCATTCCCGACCGCCCTCGTCGCCCAACCAAAAATTCAAATGCTCAAAAAGATTTTTAGCAAAACCGATCCGACACCATCCAGCGACGTTAAAAAAACGCCGGTAAAATCGAAAAATAACGTCACAAAAGATAAAACCATTTTGGACAAAACGGATTGGCAGGCACGACTGAGCGCGGCGATCGGCGATGATACCGCCCTGCTGGCAATTGCCCGCGAAGACGCGCCCCTCAAGGTGCGTCAGTCTGCAGTTGAAGCGTTACAATCAGAAGAGGGGTTGAAGTCTGCAGAGCGGGAATTTCGTGACCACGATCGACGCATACATCGGGATGCAAAAAGCCGCCTTGAATTCAAAATTGCCGAGCGAACCGCGCGCGCGACCGCCGGTGAATTGATTGCCAAAGCCACCAGTCTGATGGCGCAGGATCAATTTCCAGTAAACCATTTTATTGAGATTGACCACGCGTGGCAGGCGCTTGATTCCAGCAAACTGGAAGAAGCCCAGATCGCCTCGTTTCAATCCATCAGTGAACAGATTACCCAACTATTACGTTCACGGGGCGACTTGATTTCCATGGTCAAACGCTGGACTGCCGACAGCGATCGTGTATTGACCGAACTGCAGACCGGCTTGATTGCGGTGGCCGAAACGGGCATGGACCGTGAAAAACTCGCCGCCGTTTATGATCGGGCGGATAAAATAAATGCCAACGCACCGGTCATTCTTGACCAAGACGCACAAGCGCGCGACATTACGCACAAGAAAAACCTGCTTGCGGATGCGCTGCACCTGGCACGAGCACTCGATGCGCGGTTGGTTTATCTGGACAAAATCGTTGCTGACAATCAAGCCGGCGATACCGCCGCCTGGAACGTATTACCGCCCGTCGCCGATCCCACCGTCGCCAACCTTCTAGCCGCGCGCTTTGAAACCATTCGGCGAACCCACCAACAATCTCGCGATCTCACCGCACGCAAGGCGAAAGACGCCGCGACCGAAAAAAACAAAACCCATCGCCAGGAAAAAAACGCCGCGCTCGCTGAACAACTGGCCGCAGCGGAAGCCGCGCTCACGGCCGGTCATATTGTCGAAGCAACGGCATCACTCGCCCTGATCGAGTCATCACTAAAGGGCACGCAGGCGGCCACGCCGGTAAATAGTCGTATCGAAGCATTACGCAGCGAAATCATTCGCCTCAAGGGTTGGCAACAATGGGGCGGCGGTCGCGTCAGGGAAGATCTGTTGGCCGAAGCCGAGACTTTGGGCAAAGCAATCACCAACGAAAAACTGCATCTTAAATCACATGCGGATGCGATTGAAAAATTACGCGAACGCTGGAAAGAGCTCGACAAATTGGGCGCTGCCACCAACCGCGAGCTTTGGGCAAAATTTGACGGTGCCTTAAAAACAGCCTATCTGCCGGTTTCGGCACAACAGGCAAAACTAAAGGCGGCCCGCCAGGAAAATCTGGCCGCACGTAATCTGTTGATCGCAGCGCTCGACAACATCGTCTTGGCAGCTGCCGGTGTACAGTTATCCACCGGCATGCGCGAGATCGCCCGCGCGCTGGAACATTTCCAAACCGAGTGGCGCAAACTTGGTCCGATTGAACACACCGTGCCGCACAAAGCACAAGCCGCCCTGCTGGCCAGAATGAAAGCCGGCGTGGCAAGGTTGGAAACGCCGTTGAATGACAGCCGCCGGATCGAAATCAACAAGCGTGAACAATTGATCGGGCGTGCAAGGGCGTTGGCCACCGACAGCCAGCAACGCGACACCATCAATAAAGTTCGTGAATTGCAGTCGGAATGGCAGCAGCAAGCAAAAGCGTTACCTTTACAACGCAATACCGAAAATCGGCTTTGGGCAGACTTTAAAGCCGCCACCGACGCCATTTTCCAGGCCCGGGACGCCGTAAATTCTGCGCGTGATGCCAATTTGCAAACCAATGCCAATGCCAAAAATGAATTGATCGGCAAATTGAATGCACTCAATGCCGATAGTCCGCCCGCAGAAATTAAACGCACCATTGCCGAAGTGGACGCGGCGTGGCGTCGCAGCGGCGAAGCGCCGCGCAATATCGCCGCCAAACTTGAACAGCGTTTTCGCAGCGCGCGTGATGCCGCCCAGCAATTTTCAGCCGGCAGTGCAATACGTGGCTGGGCTAAAACTTGCGACACATTGGCAGCCAAGCTGGCATTGTGTACGGCTGTTGAGGCGCATCAGACCGGCCAAGCCGGCAACGCACAGGAAAGCTGGCAGGCTCTTTCCGCATTGGCCGACTGTTGGGAAAGGCCGCTGAGCGCGCGATTCAACAGCGCCGTTGCCGGTCAGGTCTGCGCCGCCACCGCGGTCGATGAAATATTGCTGAAACTCGAATCCGCACTGGATATTGAATCGCCTCCCGCCTTTCAGGCAGCGCGTCGGGAAATGAAACTTCGCGCCATGAAAAATGCCATTGAGGCGCGACAGGCGGTGACGATTTCGAACAGCGATATCGAGCAGTGGCTTGCTGTTGTTATTGCGGCACCGCTGCTCGACGCAATGGCCGCGAATAGATTTCAAACCATTCTGAAAAAACTACCCGACCGGCCACTGCGTTAATAAAAATAACCGAAAATAATTCCCATTTCGTCCAGACTGGTCAAGCCAAAATTCACCAAATTGCCGGTGGTGTTGTTGTAGGTGATCTCCGAAGTTAATCCTTCACCCGCCTGCAATATGATCGGTTGATGAAAGGTGACGATAGCCGGATGCGCCCATTCAGTATTGGTATAAACCACCTCGCCATCACGCGCACCGCCTTTGATACGAATCACAAAACGCTCACCAAGTTGATGTGTATGTGAGGTCAGCATCAGAATTCGCGTGGTGGACGAAAATAGAAACGTCTTGGTGTGCGTGGTACGTTGCATCGGAGGCAACGGAATATCGGTATTGGCCAGATTAAGGGTGCGGGCGACCTGCGTAATCTGGGCTGCAGGCACGGTAAACAAATTTACGTAGGCTTCCCCGGTAATCGTAGTGGCACTGCTGTTGGCATAGTGTGCGTTCAGATCGAGTTTGGTGTTGGCCGGCAATTGCAGGGCAATACCGGCTGGAAACGTATACTCCCCCTCCGGCGTCATCGATCCGGCGAAAAACGCGTGATACCCCATCGGCAACATATTCAAAAAGTTGAGACTGCCATCGGGGCTACGAATATCTCTGATCAGATTTGCCGGCGGAATAATTGCCGGCGGCGTGTTGTTTTGAAACGTGTATATCAATAGATGATGGGAATTCACCCGCATGCGGGTTTGAATTCGAGAAACATATATCGGCGCCGGATTTTTTAATTCGCGCAACACAAAAAGTTCACGTTCAAAATGTGGTTGAACCAAAAACGGCTCAATCACCATTTGGTAGCCACTTGCCGGTGGCGGCAATGGCACAAACGGTGCGTAACTGGGCATGGTTTTGTCGTCAAGCAACGCCGGCTCGATACTGTCGCCGGATTCAGGTGCGCCGGTTTCAATCCAGCGTTTAATGTATTCCAACTGGCCGACGCTGAGCGAGGTTGCGCCCAGCGGCATCGGGCTGCCAAAGTGTTGTGGTTTGGTCGGATCCCATAACAACAATTTTTGGTAAAGCAGGCTTTTTCCCGGATTACCGGGCACAACCTGTTTGAGCCCGTCAGCCAGCGCATGGATATTTTTGACGGTGGCATTCACCGTATTGCGATAAGCGACAGCGTCATCGAGTACCAGGCTCGATTGAATTGCAAACGGATGGCCGGCCGTGTGGCAACTGATGCAGCTGGGCGCAAATATTTTTGCCTGAATGCGTGAAAAACTGCTGGTGGGCGCCACTGCATTGGCGACGCCATGAAAGACCTGACTGTTGGTCATGCCGGTCGGCGCGGTTCCCACATTGGTCAAGACGGTGGGTGCGGCATTGTTCCGATTCATTTGCCACATCGCCATGCTGCCATCGGTGCGCAGCCATACGATATCAAAAACACCGTCACCATTAAAGTCACCGGTGGCATGAATCTGCCAGGTCAAATCACTGGGCGGCAGGCTGACCAGTGTGTTCGCAATAGTGGCGGTGGTCGCGGTACACGAAGCATTCGAATCATCCGGATTACCGTTAAAAATCGGCAGTCCGATTCCAGTCGCATTCAACGATATCAGTGACATCTGACCAGTCGTGCTGTGACGAATCAACAGGTCTCCGCGACCGTTGCCGGTGAAATCCGCCAAGGCCTGTGCGACAAATCCGGCGGGAATGACTCCGGCTGTAAAGTTGGCACAGGTGCGACCGGCGGTGGCCATCAACACGCGAATAGTATTGTCCGGACTGACATACACCATGTCCGAAGCGCCATCGCCGTTCAAGTCAACAGCGCCCAAAAGCTTCCAAGCCAATGGTGCGCCGCCACGTTTACGGACCAATGGCGCGCCGGTCGGATTGGTAAACCAGATATACGACACACCGGTATCGGCAGAATTGCTGACGACGTAACGCCACACCAGATCGCCCAGACCATCTCCGTCCAAGTCACCCACTGCCTGCACGTCCCACACTTGTTTGACCTGCCTGAACAGGCGCTCATTGGCGGGTTGAAAGTCAATCCAACTGCGCACATCGCCAAATTCACCTTGGACAATATTTTGAAATGCCAAATCCGATTTGCCGTTGCCATCAAAATCAGTCACGCCGACCAGCCGAAAATTGCTGCCGGGGTCTGTTTGCGGCGTAAATTGAAACTGGCCACTGATCAATCGTCCGCCCAATAGTTGCGGGGACTGCGTGGCACCAGCATTGTTGGTGCCACGCACCAGCAAGACACTCTTGTTATTGCCATCAATATCTATACCGCCACGCTTTGACAATGGCAGGCTGGCTTGTGCCTGCGCAGCAGTGGCAATCACGACCAATAACACCGTTGCAATCGTCAGCAGATGGCGACGGACATTCACGGCAGGTGATTGGTGCGCAAAGATAAATAAAGAGGGTATCAAAGCGGCTCCGCGTGGTGAGTCAATTTTGGGTCAAATAGAATCGCCGATGCCGGATTGGCCAATCAATCCAAACACACACGCGCAAAGGTTAAAGAAACCAGCCTGATTCTACGGACTTTTTATTAACTCATCCATCGATTGCAGATCAATGGCATACCTTGCCAATTCGTCGTCGTCATCTGTCAACCGCACCATGGTCTCAAAATGCATGCCAATTTTTTCGAGCAGGGAGATGGACGTCAAATTATCAGCGAGCGTAATCGCAACCACGCGTTTTTTATGCAGCACATCGCGGCCATAAGCGAGCACGGCGCGCGCCGCCTCGACTGCATACCCTTTGCCGCGGTAGGCCGGCAAAAAAGCAAAACCAATATCGACGTCATCGAGGCTGTCGCGCTTGAGCAAGCCACACATGCCAATCGGTTTACCATCCTTGAGCGCCACCAGATTTATACCAAAACCATTTTTTTCGTATTGGCAGAGGTAACTCTTGGTCAGATAGGCGCGGGCCTGCTCGTCCGAGTGTACATTGCGGTCACCGATAAATCGAATCCAATCGGCGTCGTTTAATAACTCCCGAAAAAACATTACATCTTCGAGCGTAAACCTGCGCAGTATCAATCTTTCCGTTTCAATTTTATTCAAAGTAAACTCCCCTTATTCCCGCCACCTTCAACCTGCCTGATATGCATCGATACTTTGCCATTTTTATCCTGCCTCTGGCCGTTGGCTGCAGCACGGTCTTGCAGCCGCCGCTTGAGCCTGCCGACATTCTGATCAGCAACGGCCGTATCGTTGATGGCACCGGCAACAATTGGTTTTATGGCGATGTGGCGATCAAGAATGGCAGGATTATCCGAGTCGGCAAGTTGACTGCAACACCGGCAAAACGTGTCATCGACGCCAGAAATCGCATTGTTGCCCCCGGCTTCATCGATGTGCATGGACACATTGAATTCGGACTGTTTGAACGGCCGACTGCCGACAATTATATTTACAACGGGGTCACCACCGTGATCACAGGTAACTGCGGTGGGTCCGCCGACAGCCTGAGGGAATTTTTCACCCGCATCAACAAGGATCGAACCTCCATTAACGTCGCCTCTCTGGTCGGCCACAACACCGTACGCCGACAGGTAATGGGGCTCAACAACCGTGCCGCCACGCCGGACGATCAACAAAAAATGCAGACTCTGGTCGAGGCCGCCATGCGGGACGGTGCCGTCGGGCTTTCCACCGGACTAATCTATTTACCCGGGGTGTACAGCAACACCGACGAAGTCATTGGCTTGGCAAAAACAGCCGCAAAACACAATGGAATTTACGCCTCGCACATTCGCAATGAGGGCGGCAAAGTGGTCGAAGCCATCAATGAGGCGCTCGACATCGGCCGTGCGGCCAATATGCCGGTACAAATTTCCCATTTCAAGGTGAGTGCGCCGGCCAATTGGGGACGCGCCGGCGAAACCCTCGAACTCATTAAACAAGCGCGTCGCGACGGGCTCGATGTCACCATTGATCAATACCCCTATACCGCCAGCAGCACCAGCCTGAGTGTGTTGCTACCGGACTGGGCGCGGGAAGGCGGCGACGACGCGGCCAAGGCAAGAATGAACGAGCCCATGCAACGGGTAAAAATTGCCGCGGAAATACTTGCCAGCGCCCGTGCGTCCAAACGTCCGAGTTTTGCCTATGCGGTGGTGGCACGCCATTCCGCCAATCCGGCGCTGAATGGTTTGAGCATATCGGCCATCAACAAATACTGGAATCGCGCGGACAACATGGCGACGGAAGCACAAACCATTGTTGACCTGTTAATCGCCGGTGGCGCGCAAATGATTTTCCATGGCATGCATGAAGACGACGTGCGGCTGTTTATGGCCTACCCTTTTAATATGGTTGGTGCCGATGGTGGTGTGCAAAACGGCAAAGGTATGCCACACCCACGCAGCTACGGTACCCACGCCCGCATCCTCGCCAGGTATGTGCGCGACGAAAAAATTGTCGGGCTGGAAGACGCAGTGCGACGCATGACATCGCTCGCCGCGCAAAAATTCCAGATCGGCGACCGCGGCTTGTTGCGCGAGGGATATGCGGCGGACGTGATCATTTTTGACGAAAAAACCGTAACCGATCGTGCCACCTTTGAAAACCCGCACCAATTTTCCAGCGGTTTTGACTACGTGCTGGTAAACGGCATCGTCACCGTTGACAAGGGCAGCCACAACGGCAATCGCGCTGGCACCGCCCTGCGTGGGCCCGCCTTTCAGGCTGCGCCGTAACGGAGCCAACCAGTGACCACGCCGCCGCTACTTTTTACATTTCGTCGCTGCCCATACGCCATTCGCGCCCGACTGGCCATTGCCATCAGCGGCGTGGTGGTGGACGAACTGGAAGTGAAGCTCAGTGCCAAACCACAAGCCATGCTGGACGTGTCACCGAAAGGAACTGTGCCGGTACTGAAACTCGCAGACGGCACGGTGCTGGAGCAAAGTCTGGATATCATGCAATGGGCGCTCCAACAAAACGATCCTGAAGGGTGGCTCGAAGCGGCAACTTCTGGACGACAAAATCTGGTAACGGACAACGATCACGTCTTTAAACAAGCGCTCGACCGATATAAATATCCGAATCGTTTTCCCGATCCCGCGGTGTCCCATTACCGAGAGGAAGGCGCAAAGTTCCTGGCCACTCTCGAATCCTGTCTGGCCGCGACCCCCTATCTCAACGGTGCCCACCGTGGTTTGACCGACGCAGCGGTGGTGCCTTTTGTCCGCCAATTTGCCGACGTTGATCCGTTTTGGTTCGACCATTCGAAATTCACACACGTCATCAGGTGGCTGCACACATGGCTCGCCGACCCGCTGTTTATCGGCGTCATGGCAAAAAAACAGCGGTCTGTTTGCACGAATTTAATCAAACAACCAGCCGCACTCCCGACACTTTCGGAGTAGGATGCCGAAAGTACAACTTTAGGATCCATACCATGTCAAGCGCTGCTGCCGCCCCCGCCCGTCCCGCCCCCGCATCCGCTCCCGCTGCGGCCGGTGCCATTGTCAACCCGGTCAACGATACCGCCGAACGCCTGTATATCGAATTGATTGCCAAGGCCGCGGTGGCAAATGGCAACACAACATCCGTGCCGGTTGATGCCACCGCTCTTGCCAAGTTGTGTTTTGACCTGAGCAACACGTTTCATCAAGTGGAAATCAGCAAACGTGCAAAAGTTGAACACACGGTCGCCAACTTTGATGCCAATCTTTGTGATTTTGACGCTTGGTCTACCAAGCCGGCCGCATAACACCCGCCACCAGCGGACGCCGACATCGGACTTGCCTATCCGGCTGCAACTTATGCCGGATTATTTTTTGGCCTTCGGGTTGGGCTTCGGGTTGGGCTTTTTAGCAGCGGTTTTTTTCTTGCCTGCCGCGGTTTTTTTTGTGCGGTCTTTTTCGGCCTTCACCTTTTTCTCGTGTGGATCACGGTAGACCAATACCGGCACATCACACAGCGTTTGTACTTTGGTGGTGACACTGCCCAAAAACACCTGGGAAAACAATCCTCGCCCGTGTGAGCCGATAAATACGAGATCACACGGCGTTTCGGCTGAAACTGCGGTTTCGACGATGGCCAACGCGGGACTATCGTGTTCAACACAAAGTGAGAAACACGGCACCCCTGCGGCATGGGCGGCCTGATCAATGACACTGAGAATGCGCCGGGCGGCGGTGCGTTGCACTTTTTCATAGGCGGGCTCGGATACCAAGTCCGGCATATTCACAAATGGTTCGGTAACCACCACATGAAACGGCGGGTAGACATACAGCGAAACAATCGAGGCATTCAGATATTTCGCCAGTTCGATCGCCGCATACGCGGCGTGTTCAGCCAGGATCGAGCCGTCGGTTGGCACCAGAATTCGTTTAAACACAATGTCCTCCAATTGGTAATGGTGTGACGGTGTGGCCGTTTGTGGCATCGCCCAATCGCTTACCCCTCGCTCATCATAACGCCTGCCCGGCGCGCAAGATTGATGCGGATCAAACATCGTGAAACTTCGCAGCGATCAACCCAACATCCGTCCTGCCAGCCCTGTTTTTTCCTGCCCCGCTTCGGCTTACTGCTGACAAGATGTTTGATGCGATCAAATCTTCCGTCAAAGCACTGTCCGGCCGTGACCGGGCGGTAACCCGCTTGGTGGCGGCGTGTCGACAACTTTTGTCAGATGAAGGTGAAGCATCGGGTGCCACCCGTGCCCGCGAAACATTGGCGTTGTATACACTGCTAGCCTGCATATTTCACGGGGACGCACTCGAGAGTGTGTGGATAAGCGAGTGATTTTTTGCTCGACTGGCCGAGTAATATCGAGATATTACGAGGGAAGAGAGCGGAAAAGCGCTGCTCAGCCGCCTGTTATCGAGTGCGTAGGTCATCAACCTTACGAAGTACAGCTTGGATTCGCAGAATTTATAGGTCGCCAAGAATGAAAAACGAATGTAAGGCGGGTCGACCCGTGAAATATGCAGGTTAGACGCGGTGGCCCGGTTTCATTTGAATAACGGAGCGCGATTGGACCGGCTCAATTGGGCGGCCGACGACTCGGACAAAGGGCTCAACCAGTCGCTGGGATGGATGGTCAACTACGTCTATGAACGTCACCGAATTGAACAAAATCATGAACAGTTTGTGCGCGGTCACACGGTTGCGGCCAACGCCGTTGCCGACCTCATTTAAATAATTACCGCGTTGGTGCCGACGTGGCGGGCGGCCACCTTTGCGTGCGTCGCCCATCCTGCCAATCAATTGGCCGTGGGTCAGGTCGCCGGGGTATCCGGCGTAGGCGGAATGACCTCGCCCTCAACGCCCTCGTTTTCAGTCTCGACCGTTTGTTCGCTGTTATCACCCGCCGCTTTACGCAGCTGTTTTTCTTCTTTTTTGGCTTTTTTGGCGAGTTCGCGTTGGCGTTTTGCAAAGTTATAGTTTGGCTTTACCAATGGATAGTCCTCGGTTGTCATGGCTGGATCAAACTGGCATGCAGGTTTGCATTGCAGTGATCCTACGCTAGATTTTAGCGCGAACCTGCCGCCAACTGATAGCGGATCATATTGAAATCTCTCCATCCTCAACATATTCATGAGCATAAGCGTCATGAACACAGCCATAACCGCGCTTCAAAAAATAACAAACACCAGTGCTGGCGGGTATTGACAAACATAAATGCCTTAAAACACCCGCCAAATGAAGAGTTTGCCGGCAATTGATGCGTCATAAATAACCAAACCATTCAGCGTAAAAACCATCTATCGCCATTTCAATGTGCACCAAACCCTGTTAATGCCCGCATACTCAAGTCAGCACCATCTGCCAACCTGCCGTCGCGCGCAATTTTTCCCAAAGGACGCCGTATGAACCCTGCAAAAATAGCCGCCCTGCTCGACACCCTAAAGGCGGCATGCAGCCGCCAGTTTCGCTTTATCCCGCGACGGGTGGCGGCCAATATGCGCTACAAAGGCAGCGAAGGCCAGGGTGCAAATTTGATTCATATTTTTCGCGACAGCCATACCCATTCGATCATCGAACTCAAATCCACCATGGCGACACTCAGGGAAACAGTGGAAACACATATTGGTGACAAACACCAAAAAGCGCATTGGACTGCCGCGGAAAAGGCGCGTTATCAACATACCGATGCGGAAATCGACGCTGAGATTGCGGCCCACGAGGCGGCGCTGGCATTCACGCAAGGTTGCGCGCTTTACACCGATCACCGCGAACAACTGTTATCGCATTACAAAGACTGGCCTACCTATCAAGCCGGCAAACCAAGCGCACGCGATGCCTCGCGCGAACTCATCGCGGCACTGACGGTGGCGAACGACCCACGGCTGGCGGAGTTTGCCAAACGTATGCAGACCAATGATGCCGAAGAACTCAGTCACTTGCTGCTGTCACCGTGCCATCTGGAAATTGAAGCCTGGCTGGCTGCAAAAAAACAAGCTTAGGCGACGATCAGACGCGGTTACTCCCAGTTGAGGATCACTTTGCCGGATTGGCCGGACAACATGGTGGCGAACCCTTTTTCAAAGTCTTCCACCGGGTATTGATGGGTCAGTATCGGTGACAGGTCGAGGCCACTTTGCAGCATCGCCACCATCTTGTACCAGGTTTCAAACATCTCACGGCCATACACACCCTTGATTTCCAGCCCCTTAAAAATCACCTCGTTCCAATCGATAACGGTGTTAGACGGCGGAATGCCCAGCAGTGCCACCTTGCCGCCGTGATTCATATTGGCGAGCAAACTTTGAAACGCTGAAGGTACGCCTGACATTTCCATCCCGACATCAAAACCTTCGACCATTCCCAACTCCGTCATGACATCCTGCAAAGTGGTATGAATGACATTCACCGCGCGGGTTGCACCCATTTTGATTGCCAGAGCAAGCCGGTAATCGTTGATATCGGTAACAACTATGTGGCGCGCGCCAACATGGCGGGCGATGGCCACGGCCATAATGCCAATCGGGCCTGCGCCCGTGATCAACACATCTTCGCCCACCAAATTAAACGACAGCGCGGTGTGCGTGGCGTTGCCGTAAGGGTCGAATATGGCGGCGAGATCATCACTGATGGAGTCTGGGATTTTGAAGGCATTAAACGCCGGGATCACCAAAAACTCGGCAAATGCGCCTTCCCGGTTTACCCCCACACCGGTGGTATTGCGACACAAATGACGACGACCGGCGCGGCAATTCCGGCAGTGGCCACAGGTGATGTGACCTTCACCGGAAACACGATCACCAATTGCAAAACCACGCACCTCGGCACCCATCTCAACAATATGGCCGACGTATTCATGGCCGACATGCATCGGCACCGGAATGGTTTTTTGCGCCCACTCGTCCCATTTCCAAATGTGGATATCGGTGCCACAAATCGCGGTTTTTTTTATTTTGATCATGACATCGTTGTGGCCGACCTCGGGCATTTTGACCTCGGTCATGGTCAGGCCGGGGGCGCGCTGTAATTTGGCGAGTGCTCGCATGATGTTGTGCTCTTGGCTTTCGTTGTGCTCAATATTACAAATTTTGTTGCTATGAATGTGCGCTCACCCAATTAGGTAATCACGCCCAAGTTCCGTCCCACCTTGGCAAAGGCGGCGACGGCGCGCGCAATATGCTGCGGCGTATGTGCCGCCGACATTTGTGTGCGAATTCGCGCGCGGCCTTTTGGCACCACCGGAAAGCTGAAACCAATGGCATAAATACCTTCGGCCAACAGACCCTCGGCCATTTTGCCTGCCAGCGCGGCGTCGCCAAACATCACCGGCACAATCGGGTGATTGCCAGGCACCAGATCAAAACCAAGCGCCGCTATTTCGCGGCGAAACTGCGCGCCATTATCGTTCACACGTTGTCGCAGTTGCGCACCTTCATCCGACTGCAATAACTTCAACACCGCCAATGAGGCGGCAACAATTGCCGGCGCGAGTGAATTGGAAAACAGATAAGGGCGTGATCGCTGTCGCAATAAATCGACCACACCCTGGCGCGCGGCGATATACCCGCCCGATGCCCCGCCCAGTGCCTTGCCAAGTGTGCCGGAATAAATGTCGATGCGCTCGGCCACACCACAATATTCCGGCGTGCCCCGGCCTGACGCGCCGACAAACCCGACCGCGTGTGAATCATCGACCATGACAATGGCGTGATATCGATCGGCCAGATCACATATGCCTTTAAGATTGGCAATGATGCCGTCCATCGAAAACACACCGTCGGTGGCGATCATTTTGAAACGTGCACCAGCCGCATCGGCCGCCTGCAATTGTGCCTCCAGATCGGTCATGTTGTTGTTGCGATAACGAAACCGCCTGGCCTTGCACAGCCGCACACCGTCAATAATGCTGGCGTGATTCAATTCGTCGCTGATGACCGCATCGGCTTCACCAAGTATGGTTTCAAACAAACCGCCGTTGGCATCAAAACAAGAACCATACAAAATACTGTCGTCAGTGCCCAGAAAATTGGCGATCGCCGCCTCCAGCTCGCGGTGACTGGTCTGGGTACCACAAATAAAGCGCACCGATGCCATGCCAAAACCAAAATCATCCAATCCCTTTTTTGCGGCCGCAAGTAAGCGTGGATCATCGGCCAGACCCAAATAATTATTGGCGCAAAAATTAACGACCTCGGCACCGGAAGCCAACTTTAAAATTGTCCGCTGCGGCGTGGCGATCAAGCGTTCGCGCTTAAAAAAACCGTCATCACGAATTTGTTGCAGCGTTTGATCAACTTGCTGGTAAAAACTATCTTGCATCGGGTTCTCCATCTGGTTTTCAGCAACAACGATTTATCCAATCCGGAGGTTATCGATATGGCCGAAGATCCTCAGCCATGATCAACACCGATCGGCGGGGTTGGGTGAATGATAAAAAACTTTAACAGACCCGCATCCACACAACCGTTGCATCACACAACATGTGCAAAAACCGCCACTGGCGGCACACGCGGCGACGTGTTCACCCATACCGCGCAGAAAATGAAAACGTCGTTTAAGGACGGGTGGTTTGAGCACAAAATGTCTGCATTAGCCCGCCAATAAACGATTTTGATTATTCGAATTATCTCCCGCCGGGCTGTGCAATAACCGATTGATTGGACGTTTGCCCCTCTTTACCTAGCCTGCACGCCCCGTTCCTGCCTATACTGCAACATGCAAAACTGGAACATTCGCTCGCAATTGTTGGTCTTGGTGTTGGCAGCAACGCTGCCCTTTCTGACCTTGATTGCATTGTTAATTTGGCAGGACGCGGTCGACCTCCGGGCTGCCGGCGCCACCAATACACTCTCCATTGCCCGCCAAATCAGTGCGCGGATTGACGAACAGGTGGTCGCCATTGACACCATGCTCGGCACAATCGGTGCCACAGTCGGCAGCGACCTGAATGCCATCGCCGCCAACGACATTCATTTACGCGCGATGCTGGCTGACATGCCCGACATGTTTGCCGACCTGATGGTTCACACACCCGATGGCCAGACCCTTAATTCAGCGACGCTTTCGGTCGAAGCGAGACGCGAGCTTGAAACTGCCGACCTTGAGAACGACCGCAGTGCAATTAAAAAGAACTCCCTTTCGATCAGCAAACCGGTTTACTCACCTTCGACTAAAAAATGGACGGTGATATTTTCCAAACCGCTGATGGGTTCTGACGGTAAAATTCGCGCCGTTATTTCCATTGCCATTTTGGTTGATCATTTTCAAAACCTGCTGTTGGCTGCTGGTCTTCCACCACAATCCCTGGTGACGCTGGTTGATGCCGGCGGTTTGGTACTGGCACACACGCTTGACCCGACGGCCTGGGTCAGCCGCGACCTTAGTCGTTTGCCAGCCTATGTGGATGCGTCACGGCTAGGCGAGGGATCGGGGCATATGTTAAGCGCGGATGGGGTGACCCGCCTTTCTGGTTTTGCCACCGGCCGCCGTGCCCCATGGATGGTTTACGTTGGCATTCCAACCGACGTAGTTTATGCGGACAGCCGCGCCAAATTAATTCGCTGCACAATCATTACCATGATAGCCATGCTGATTGCAGCATTGCTTGCGGCATTTTTATCGCGCCGAATTGTTCAGCCGGTCGTGTCGTTGCGCAAGGGCACCGCCGAATTGGCAGCCGGCCAATATGATCAACGCCTGACCGTTTCCGGTGCGGGTGAAATTGATGGCTTGGCAGCCGACTTCAATCATCTGGCGGACACATTAGAAAAAGCGCAGGCGGCGCAGGGCGAAGCAGAGCGGCGGTATCGTGACATGATCGACAACGTTGATTTACTGGCGGTGATGCTCGACTTGGAGGGCCGCATCACCCTTTGCAATGATTTTCTGCTGAAGCAGACTGGCTGGTCTGAAGCGGAAGTGCTTGGCAGGAGCTGGTTTGACGTCTTTATTGCGGCAGCAGACGTCCAAACGCGCGCGGTGTTGCGCAATAAATTTATGGCAAGTGTCACCAATGACACCTTCACCCGTCACGTTGAAACTGAAATCGTCTGCCGCGATGGGTCGCGTCGTTTTGTCCACTGGAACAACTCCATTCTGCGCTTACCGTCCGGCATACCGATCGGCACGGTCAGCATTGGTGAGGACATCACGGAACGGCGCCGGGCGACGCTGGCCGAAGGCGCGCTTCATCGCCGCGTCAAAACCATTCTTGAAAACATGACCGACGGCTTCGTCGCCCTTGACCGCGAATGGCGCTTTACCTATGTCAATGCCCGCGCCGCGGAAATGCTTGGCCGCAGTGCGGAATCTTTGCTGGGTAAAAAATATTTGGATGAATATCCGCAAGCAGCGGGCACGCCGTTTGCCGCCGCGTATCAAAAAGTCATGGCCGAAAACATCGCCATGCAAATCGAGGACTACTACGCGGTGTGGGATCGCTGGTTCGAAAACTGGATCTACCCTTCACCTGACGGCATCTCCATATTTTTCCACGATATAACCGACCGCAAAGTCGCCGAACAAAAAGTGACGGTGCAAATTGAGGAACTCAAGCGTTGGTATCATGCCACTATCGATCGTGAAGATCGCGTGCGGCAATTAAAAGGCGAAGTTAATGCCTTGCGCGCGCGGCTGGGCGAGCCGCCACGTTACGATTCGCCGACTGCGCCCACCCTATCGAACACCAGCCCATCATGACTGTTCATGCCCACACCAAAAAATACTGTTGTTTTGGATGGCGATCAGGCACATGGTGATTTGTTGCGCCCCGCCCGGAGACAGCACGTGAACGCCCCCCTGCCGCCCGACGAGACCAAGCGCCTTGAAACCCTGCACCGTTTCGCCATTCTCGACACACTGCCCGAACAGGCGTTTGATGACCTGACACTGATCGCCGCGCAAATTTGCCAAACGCCGATTGCGTTGGTGTCGATTGTCGACGAATCACGGCAATGGTTCAAATCACACATGGGCCTGGATACAACCGAAACCCCTCGCGATCTGGCTTTTTGTGCATATGCAATTTTGCACAAACACGAAATATTACAAGTGGGCGACGCCCTGCTTGATGCACGCTTTGCCAACAATTCGCTGGTGACCGGTGACCCGAAAATTCGTTTTTATGCCGGCACACCACTACTGGTCGATGACGATCAGCCGATTGGCACACTGTGTGTGATTGACCGTGTGCCCAGAGTGTTGGACGCGCCGCAAAAACTTGCCTTGGAGGCATTGGGACGGCGGGTCTCCGCGCTGATCGAGATCCGCTTGGTGAACCAACAACTACGAGTCGCACACGAACAGGCACAACAAGCCGACCGGCTTAAATCCGCCTTTCTCGCCACCATGTCGCATGAGTTACGCACGCCGTTGAATTCCATCATTGGCTTTACCGGCATTATTTTGCAGGAGCTGGCCGGCCCGCTTAATACCGAGCAATCCAAACAACTCACCATGGTACAGACCAGCGCCCGCCATTTATTGGCGCTGATCAACGACGTGTTGGATCTATCAAAAATAGAAGCCGGAAAGTTACAAATTGAATCGGTGCCATTTGATTTTGACGCGTCCGTTGCCAAGGTGATCAATATGGTCACGCCGCTCGCCAAACAAAAAGGACTGGCCATTGGTGTGGAGGGCAACCAAGCCGTCGGCATGGTGGACGGCGATGCGCGCCGTGTTGAGCAGGTGCTGCTCAATCTGGCCAACAACGCCGTAAAATTTACCACGCGTGGTGAAGTGGTGTTGCATATCGAGGCCGATACACAGCAAGTAGTGGCACATATTCGTGACACCGGTCCCGGCATTAAAAAAGATGACATGGCCACACTGTTTCGAGCGTTCCGGCAAATCGACGACGGACTCACCCGCAATCACGACGGCACCGGTCTGGGATTGGTTATTTGCCGCCGACTTGCCGACCTGATGGGCGGGCGAATTGATACTGACAGCACCTGGGGCAAGGGCAGCACCTTCAGCTTCACGCTGCCCAGAAAAAAGGCGGTGCCATCATGAAGAAAAAAATTTTACTCGTGGAGGATAACGAACAAAACCGTTACCTTGCGACTTTTTTGCTCGAACAAAAAGGTTACGACGTGGTGCACGCTGCGGATGGTCTGCGCGGATTGGATATGGCTGCATCCGAGCAGCCCGACTTGATTCTGCTCGACATCCAGTTGCCAGGCTTGGATGGTCACGCGGTCGCACGGGCACTCAAGTCCGATGGCACCCTTAGCGCGATACCGGTTGTGGCCGTCACCTCGTACGCCATGCAAGGCGACCGGGAGTTGGTTTTTGCCGCCGGTGCCGAGGGGTATATCGAAAAACCCATCAATCCTGAAACGTTTGTCACTGAAGTCGAGCAGTTTTTCCTGCCCGCGCGCGTGGAGCCCAGACCATGAACCACACAACAATGCGCGCACTCATTGTTGATGACAATGCCAATAATCTGTATCTGCTCAGGGCGATACTCGAGGGCCACGGGTTTATCGTCGAAGAAGCGGCACACGGCGGCGAGGCGTTGCGTATTGCCCGCCAATCGCCGCCACAATTGATCATTTCTGATTTGCTGATGCCAATCATGGATGGTTATGCACTGTTGCGCGAATGGAAAAACGATGAACGGTTGAAAGCCATCCCTTTTATCGTTTATACCGCCACCTATACCGACCAGCAGGACGAACGCCTGGCCATCGAACTCGGTGCCGACGCCTACATCCTCAAGCCGGCCGAACCCGGTCCTTTTCTGGTGCGCATTGAAGGCGTGCTCAGCCAACAACTACGCCAAGATGTTGCCCTGTCTCGGACACCGGATGAAGATGAGAATTTACTGTTAACCGAATACAACCATGTGCTGGTGCGCAAACTCGAGCAAAAGGCGACCCAACTGGCGGAGACCAACCGCACCCTGAAGCATGACATTGTCCGCCGTGAAAAGGCGGAGGCCGACATCGCCAGCTTACTCGCCGACTCGGGTCGTGCCCGCGCCGCATTGTTGAGCATTATTGAAGATCAGCGTGAAGCCGAAATCGCGTTACGTGCCAGTGAGGAAAAATTTCGCACCATCATCGAATCCTCCCCCATCGCGCTGGCGATGAATGATGAATTCGGCAATGTCATCCTCTTGAACCGCAAATTTGTTGAAACATTCGGCTACACGCGTGATGAAATTCCGACATTGGACGAATGGTGGCCGCTGGCCTGCCCGGACCCCGTGTATCGGCAAATGGTTGCCGATACGTGGCTGGCGGCCGTGGCCAAGGCGAAAAAAAACAATACTGACTTTGAGCCGCTTGAATTCCATATGGCTTGCAAAGATGGCGGCGTGCGCGACATTTTGTTCAGTATGTCCCCGATCGGACCGGCCAATCTGGTCATTTTTTATGACATCACCGATCGCAATCTTGGTAATGCGGAGCGGATTGCGAGCGAACAACGCTATCGCATGTTGTTTGAACGCGCGCCCAATGGCATCATGATTATCAATCCTGAACATGTTTATATCGATGCCAATCCACGCGCTTGCCAAAACCTCGGCTACGCCCGCGACGAATTGATCGGCATGCCAGCAGCAAATCTTGCGCACGAATCGGAGCACGCGGACGTTGCACCCACCCTGCAATCCGTTGTTGCCGAAGCTAACTATCAGGGTGAATGGCAACTGGTGCGCAAAGACGGCAGTGTTTTCCCGGCTGATATCAGCGTGGCCTTGATGCCAGATGGCAACTTTTTGGTCATGAGCCAGGACATTACCGGCCGCAAGATGGCAGACGAAGCGTTGCGCGACAGCCGCATCCGATTGGAAGGACTGACCCGGCGCTTACTTGAGGTACAAGAGACCGAGCGTCGTGCCATCGCCCGCGAACTCCACGACGAAGTTGGCGGTGTACTCACTGCGGTGAAATTAAATTTACACGCTGTATCACGCGGTCATCCCGGTGAGGCCGCGCTGGCTGATGCCCTGTCCCTGGTTGACGGTGCCATTCAGTCGGTGCGCTCGTTGTCACTCGACCTACGGCCATCGGTACTGGATGATTTGGGGCTGATCCCGGCGCTGAAATGGTATTGTGATCGCCAAGCCAGCCGCGCCGACATTGCCATTGCGCTCAATTTGGACGCCATCGACCTGAAGTCGTCCCCACACCTCGAAAGCGCCTGCTTTAGAATTGTGCAGGAGTCCATTACCAATGTCTTGCGGCACGCCAATGCCAAACAAATCAATGTCACGCTGCATCGCGACAGTGATGGGTTTGTGTTGACAGTAGCCGACGACGGCGTCGGTTTTGATGTCAAAGCGGCGGAAAAAAGTGCGCGGGCAGGCGAAAGCAGCGGCTTGCAGGGCATGGCAGAACGCGCCACACTTCTGGGCGGGCATTTAAGCATCAAATCAAAACCCGGCGGTGGAACGCGCGTGCGTGCACAGTTCTTAACTCCTGAAGGAGCGGATGCGTGAAACCAACACGAATCGTCATTGCTGAGGATCACAATTTAGTGCGTCAAGGGATCGGGGCGTTGATCAATGCCATCACCGATTTTGCAATAGTCGGTGAAGCAGCCAACGGTCGCGACGCGGTAAAACTGATTCGCAGCCTGCAACCCGACGTGGTGCTCATGGACATTACCATGCCCGAACTCAATGGTTTGGACGCCACCGCCCTGATTTGCCGTGAGCATCCGAACATCAAGGTCATTATCATTTCGATGCACGCGACCGAGGCCTATGTGGTTGAAGCGTTACGCGCCGGTGCGACGGGATACTTGCTGAAAGACGCGGAGTCGGGTGAACTCGAACGCGCCATTCGCACGGTGTCGCGTGGCGAACGTTATCTCACCGCCGCCGTATCACAAAATATGATTGTGCGTTTTTTGCGATCCGATCATCAAACCGCAGCTGATCGTGGCACCGGAACAGAAGCGCTTACTACGCGCCAGCGCGAGGTATTGCAATTGATCGCGGAAGGACGCAGTACGCGGGAGATCGCCGAACGCCTCAACCTATCGGTAAAAACAATTGAGTCACATCGTTCCCAGCTGATGCAACGCTTGGAAATATTCGATGTGGCCGGCTTGACCCGCTATGCGCTGCGTATAGGCTTGATTGATCCGACGGTGTAAATGTGACCGGTCTACGTACAGACCACTCAGACCACTCAGACCACTCAGACCACCCAGACCACCCAGACCACCTCAACCAGCCAAACCACCCCATCTGGACCAATCCGATGCGAAGAATGCGGCGGTGAGGAGCCGAACATTCGGCATGGTTTTGCCTAATCAGGGTGTTTTGACGCGGGAATCAGGGTGTCCCTGATTGGCCGGAATACGGCATTGTCCTATTCTGGTTGCCATGGACTCTATTGATTTCCCGCAACCAATTCGAATTTTGCTGGTCGGCCTCAGCGAAGGCTTTTCCCGTTCGGCCACCCGCTATATCGCCGGGGATATGCGCATGCTGATGACCGGTGTGGCGCCCGGTCTGGCCATTAATACGTTGTTAATATCGTTCACCCAACCGGACGTGGTGCTCATTGACCGCACCACCTTGACCTCGGAAAAAGAGACCATCATTCGCCAACTCCGCATCGCCCATCCGGCCATGCGCCTGATATGCGTCACAACCTCGGATGAGTCATACCACGACGGCACGTTATTGACCTGTGCGGACGCGCTGATTTCTGCCGACGCATTTGCCGGTGAGCTGGAAAACCTGATCGGAAATTTCTTTCCAGAACGGTTTGTGCCTGTGCGGGGCAATTCATGATAAAAATTCACCCCCCCCATGTTTCGCAGCGGAGCCTTGCCACACCCGCTCGAACCATGCATGGAAAGGTAGGGGCTGCGACATGAAAATTCGCACCAGCCAATACCTGGCCACGTTCGTCGCCATCGCTGGAATTATTTGGATTGGCTACTTCGTCCTGCGGGCCGAAGCCGACGACGCCGCGGCAAATAACCAGTTACAACAGGCCATACAAGTCGTTAAGGGTCTGACCGAAATGCGCATTTTGGCTATTGATTATCAAAATAATCCACAAAGTTTGGATGTCGCACAATGGCTAGCCGTGTCGGCCCAGCTCAGTAGTGTGCTTGCGTCCGATTATTTTGCTGACCACAACAGCCGTGCGCTGATCAGCGGCCTGCGTACGCGTATCGCCAATTCAGAAACAACATTCAACCAAATTGTTGCCACGGCCGATGGGCGCAATTCGCCGAGCTCGAACGAGGTGCACATGCAACTGGCGGCGCTGAGCGCCCAGTTGATAATGGAGCAACGTGGCAGTTTGAAAGACGCCTTCGCCGTCGCCAACATTGCATCGACACGAATGCAATCCACCCAAGTGACGTTAAGAAATTTGAGTGTGGCCGGGCTGATCCTATTCGCCATAATCGTCATCGGTCGGCTGTGGTTGGTAGAACGGAAAGTGCTCGCGCCGATCGCCAAACTGAGGCAGGCGACCCGTGAATTAGCGGACGGCAATTGGGACCACAAAATCGAAATTGATGGCAAGGATGAGATTGCGGACCTAGCAGCCAACTTTAATGCCATGGCGCGGGCGCTGCACGACGCGTTTGGCCAGATTAATGACAAAAATCTTAAGCTTTCGGTACTCAATCAGGATTTGGAGGCCTTCAGCTATTCCGTGTCGCATGATCTGCGCGGACCATTACGGGCTTTGGATGGCTTTTCCACGATATTGCTCAAGGAACATCACGATCAGCTCAGTGAAGACGCGCGCGAAGTGGTAATTCGGATTCAGTTGTCGGGCAAACGGATGGCGACCCTGATTGACGACTTGTTGGGTCTGGCCCAAGTCACACGTGTTGGCATCAATGCGATCGACGTCGATTTGAGTGCCATTGCCAATGAAATTGCCGATGAGCTCAATCAGACCCAAGCCAATCGCCGTGTCGAATGGGTGATCGAATCCGACATGAATGTTCGTGCCGACCCGGCATTATTGCGCATCGCGATTCAAAATCTGATGCAAAACGCCTGGAAATACACCAGTAAAACCTCCCAACCGGTTATTCATATTGGCAGTGCGCAGGAAACAAATAAAATGGTTTATTTTGTTGCCGACAATGGTGCCGGTTTTAACATGGCGTACGCCGACAAACTATTTAATGCGTTTCAGCGCATGCATCACACCGACGATTTTCCCGGCACCGGCATTGGTCTGACCATCGTCCAGCGCATTATTCGCCGTCATGGCGGGGAAATTCGTGCCGAGGCAAAAGTCGGTGAAGGCGCAACGTTCTTTTTTGATTTGCAGGAATCAGTACAAAAGCAGCCAAAGAAACTTCGTCTGGCGGCCTAGCCTGCATATTTCATGGGGTTGCGTTCGAGAGTGGGTCCATTGGCGTGTGATTTTTCGTTCGACTGACCACGGCATAGCTGGTTATGCCTCGGTGCGCCCACGCGCCGACCACTACCCACGGTCGGCCATGCAAAAAAATTCGCCTATTGGTGCGGTGTTTCAAGCAAAAAATCTTGTAACCGCGCTTACACCCTGGACTTTCAATTTGAAAAAACTGTGTTTTTGCTGTCAGCGCACATCCGGTGCCTGTGCGCTGTTATTCCTTAGCGAAAACACCGGCGTCAGTTCGCCGTCGTTACAAACGTGGCAGCAGCGCGGGCAATCAATCATGCCGCGCTCACCGGCGCCGACTTGGTAAGTGCTGGTGCGGGTATCACGATAACCGCTGTTGCCCACCCCGCCGGAAACACTTTGCACGGTCACCCATGCGCCCCAACAGATTGGCTCGCCCGCTTCGCAGTTGATTTTGAGCTGTTGGACCGCGGCATCCGGTCGGACAGAATACGCCTTTGATTTTGCCGGCCATTGCTTTTTCGACTCGCCGCGCGAAAACAATTTCAGACTGAGCGCACGGTCGGTGTCATTCACCAACTGAAAAGTCATTTCCGCCGCCTGCGCGGGTGGACTAAACGCCAACATCATGACCAAAACCACACCAACAAACACACAAACGAGTCGATTCATTTTTCTTCCCCAAGGTTGATGTTGCCTTCACTCGCCTAAAAATGAGTGCCGGTGGATGTTGCATTCCATTGCGTCAAAAATCTGCTTGGTATACGGTGCGACGGTGCGACGGTGCCGTTCATGATACCTACCGTATTCAATTTGCACGGCAACACCAAACCTGCGGTGTTTGGCTGCCGTCTGTTAATACAACATCGATGGTAACAAACGGGCGATTTCCCGTTTGATCAACACCTCAATGGCTTGCACTTTTTCGGTTGGTGTCAATGCCGTCCAGGGATCATCACCCGTCGGTGCGCGGCCGGAGGTAAAAGGCATGGTGGCGGTGATATTTCGGCGACTGACAATTTTGCGCGATGGCAACTCGATCAACGCGATGCGGAAATAGGCATAGGGCGAAATATAACCACGACCAACCAAACCGGTGCTGGCATCGCGCGTTTCTGTCGAACCGTCCAGAAAAAATCCCAAACCTTCGAGGCGACCTGCCCCATCGGTGATATTGGCCATTTGTATTTTGGTCTCGTCGCGATGTTTGGTGATCAAAATTAGGTGGGTGGCCTGCTGCGCCTGCAGCGCCTGCAGCGCCGCCAAAATAGCATCCGGCACAGACAGGACCTCATTGTTTTCAACAAAGAGATCGCGTTGTTTTTCGAACAACACCGGACTACGGGTATTGATGGCCGCCAACTCTGCCGCGGGCCGGGTTGCCCGCACCGCATCAACGGTGGCACGCAGGGCTATATTGTCAAACACCGGTTCTTCAATGGCCACTACCCGGTGCCGATTGGGATCCAAATTTGAACCGACCTGCGGCTGCGCGACAATGATGGTCAATTTATCGCCGATCAGTGACAACACGCCATACACCACAGGAGTCGTCGGCGTCGCGGCCATGACCACCGAAGCGGCCAATAAACTGACCATTAAGGTCGCAATACGAAGAAATTTATTCATGATGATTGGTTCCGTGGAGATTTTAACGTGACCGCCGCCCGTATCAATTGACTGGCAAGACGCAATGACTAGCGATAAAACGCTTCGACCTTACCGGTCAACTTAATCAATAGCGGATTGCCCTTACGGTCAACCGCCTTGCCCGCCGGAACTTTAATCCAGCTTTCACTGATGCAGTATTCCTCGACGTCAAAACGCTCGCGACCATTCACGCGAATGCCAATGCCCTGATCAAATATGGCGGCATTATGGAACGGGCTGCGTGGGTCGGCGGCAAGGCGGTCGGGTAGCGGTGGCAACTGCGGTGGGGATTCAATTGGATCGGTCATGGCGTTTATTAAAATGAGGGAAATAGGGTCAGGCGGTATTTTACCGTCTGATTGGTGGCAGGTCGAAACTCAGTCGCAGCAGCTGGCGGTAAAGGTTGTCGCGATGGTTTTATTGCAGGGGCGTATGGTTTGGGCCGATCCACCGGGAGATGACCCTGCGGCTTGGTTGCTGCTTGGTTGCTGCTTGGTTGATGCTTGGTTGATGCGCTGGCACCAATCTGTCAAGATACAACCACGACCCAGACAGGTCGGACGATTCCACCGGAGAATGGCGCATGGCAAAAGAAATCAACTACACCCTGTTGGTCAATGGTCAATTTAAGCGCATGAACACGGACTTAAAACGGCTGCAAATGATCGCCGAGGAATACA
The DNA here is from genome assembly GCA_947085425.1 of uncultured Burkholderiales bacterium. Taxonomy (GTDB): domain Bacteria; phylum Pseudomonadota; class Gammaproteobacteria; order Burkholderiales; family Usitatibacteraceae; genus UKL13-2. The sequence continues at coordinate 170,107 of CAMTWK010000015.1, forward strand.
TGCAAAGCGACGACACCATCGCCATTCGTTGCCCGCAGTTTGGTGGCAGTGGCGCACAGGCGGGGTTGCTCACCTACAACCGCGCGACCAAAGCGTGGGATAAGACGAAGTCTTAAAAAACATCTGTTGTGCGCGCTGCTATCGTGACTGGTTTATCAGATATAAGACTGACTACACGGCAAGCTCTAGCGGTAGATCAGAAATATCCTTAAGTCTACGACCGTCAATAAGCTCGTTCAATGTTGAAAGTGCATCATCGTAGCCACAGGCTTTTACCGCAGCAAGCAGTTCAGGAAGCGCGATATGATAAACGCAATTCAAATCGCCGGTTCCCAAACAAAGCGACGCCAGCCGACTAGGAAGTGGTTCTGCCGTCACTGAAACAACATGGGGCAAATGTCCTTTTCGGTTGCGAATTAGGTTAAGCGCTTCGGCTCGAACGTTCTGAACCCTGTCAGAGCGTATGGTCCATTTGCAACTGATGCTTGCATGGAGCAATGATGTCCCGCCGTTGCAGGCGCGCAGTACTGCATAGTTTGCTGAATGTGCGTCGACTACCATTGCATTGGCGTTAATCACCGCATCAGATTCTGGCGCTCGACTGATTACGATATCAGGCTTGATGATGTAGTCACCGCCAAGCGCGGCACGCAGCTCTGGGTTTTCGCGCAAAACCTTATCGACAGCAAACAAATGTGCGTATTGCTCAAACTGAGCAATCGACTTTCCAGCTTCTATCGTCCAAACACCGGGCCGAATAGGCGCCAGAAGTGGAAATGTCGCACGCACAAACGCAAGGCAATGGCGTTCAAACGCGCTACCGAGTGACTGTGCTGCAGGTCTAACGGTAACCTTCTTAGCACCAAGTGCCGCAGCGAGATGTTTCGAGATATTGACACTGGTCGTATTGTCTTTATCTGCAATTGTTGGCATTCCTGTGGAAGCAACAATGACCAGCGTATCGGAGATCAAGCCTTGGTGGAGCTGCGCACGCGCTGCTGTTATTGCTGCCGGTTTTGAGTGCGTTTTTTTTGACACCTTTTTCACGCCGCCACCGCAAATAACTTCCGTACCATCAGGCATTGCGCTATTTGCTCACCAACGGCGCGCGCAACGGGGGGCGGGAATGCATTGCCAATCTGCCTATACGACGCGGTCTTTTTGCCTGCGAACTGCCACTCATCCGGGAAGCCCTGAATACGTGCCGCCATCCGCACCGTCAAGCGCGGCATGCCAACAAAATCGGGGGCAGGCACATCATTGGCAATGCCCATGCCATCGACACCCAATGCCGCCCATGCTTTTTTCGCGCGCGTCGGGCCGAGATCCGGGCCGCCGTGCTTTTTTGAGCCGCCGACCAGCGTTGGCGCAATTTCGTTTGCGTGTTTCGCCCATGCGTCGGCACCTCGCCAACCATCGACTGCCATCAGATCACGTAAAGTTTCGCCGACCGTTGGCGCTCTTTGGGGCCTTGGCTCGGGCCATGAAAATTCGCCTGCACTGTCCTTGCCGTGTTTTCGGATTGCAACAAACACCACACGCGGGCGCAACTGCGGCACCCCAAAATCCGACGCACTCAACAACCGCCAGTCCGTCACATATCCCATCTTGCCGATTTCTCCGGCAATGTAACGACGGTAATCCTCAAACACCGCATCCATTAGTCCGCGCACGTTTTCCAACATGACCGCGCGAGGGCGAATTTCATCAACCAAGCGAATCGCTTCTGGGAAAAGATTGCGCTCATCGTCCGCACCAAGTTGTTTGCCCGCTTTGGAAAACGGCGGGCACGGCACACCACCAGCAAGTAGATCGGTTCCTGCGTAGGGCACACCGCTGAAATGCTCAACCCCTCCGTTGATCACGTTCCAGTGCGGGCGATTGAGTCGTAGCGTCGCACAAAAGTCTTTCTCAATTTCAACAAGCGCCCGATGTGCAAAGCCCGCTTGATCCAAGCCAAGCGCTTGCCCGCCGGCGCCGGCGCAGATTTCAACAGAGGTGAGTGAATTGGATTTTTTCATTTGAGGGCGACAATTCAGAGTTATGGGCGACGCCCATAATATACTGTATGTACGTATAGTTATCTATTCTTCAATGCAATATGAAGATTCGTTTATGGGCGGGCATTTTGAGGGATAAATGGCTGGAAGCGCGCGTAGATGCTTTAGTTTGGAATTAACTCGACCCTAGTCCCTTTAGTTACCCGTGTTTAGACCCATTTTTATTTTTGAAATTTCTCTTGTGCATGGCGAAAAACATCTTCATAAAATCGCAATGCCAACAAGGCCACTGCATGGGGTGAGTGATCGAGTATCGGGTGACTCAAATGCTCCTTAGGCGGCAGGAATTCCTGCTTGAACTTAAGATTACGAATGGTGGGTAGTGCTGGCGTAGGTGGGTGATGAATGACTCGGAATCCATTACTGACCCCAGATTCCACATCTGCAACAAATTGGCCACTCGGAGAAATTTCAAGTCTGGCGATTGTTCCCGAGAATGCTGAACCACCGACCTCAATATGTCCGCCTTCCCACATAAGCGTATTACCACCGTGCTGGCTCTGATGCCTAGCCTGTTTCAAATACAATAAGAGCTCATCGCTGGAGCGGAGGCTTTCATACGGCCCTAACCAAGGTTGGAACGCAGTGGACGCACTCTTTCCCGACGAATAAAAGTTTGTCCAAAACTCTTCGCTCGAGTCTACAAATCTTGTCCATCCACTTAGGTAGTCTATTTGTGAGTGGGCGGTTTGCATTTGTTTGATTCCCTTTGCTGCCTCCACAAGCCGGAGCTGAGGTTTTAGCCAAATATTTTCCGTTACCGGTACGATGCCACTCGGCGATAGCGTTACATTTCCAAAAACTTGTGACATTCACCATCACTCCCAATTCAACGCCCCACCGGTCTGATACTCAATCACACGTGTCTCAAAGAAATTCTTTTCTTTCTTCAGGTCAATGAGTTCCGACATCCATGGGAATGGATTGGTGGCACCGGGGTACAACACATCCAGCCCAATCTGTTGCGCACGGCGGTTGGCGACAAAACGCAAATATTCTTTGAACATCGGTGCATTCAGGCCAAGCACACCGCGTGGCATGGTGTCTTCGGCGTAGGCGTATTCGAGCTCCACACCTTTGCGGAACAGGCTTTCGATTTCACTCTTGAATTCGTTGGTCCAGAGTTGCGGGTTTTCGAGTTTGACGGTGTTGACCAAATCAATACCAAAGCTGCAATGCATCGATTCGTCACGCAGGATGTATTGATATTGCTCGGCGGCGCCGGTCATTTTGTTCTGACGGCCGAGCGACAAAATCTGCACAAAACCGACGTAGAAGAACAGGCCTTCCATGATGCAGCTGAACACAATCAGCGATTTCAGCAACGCCTGATCGTTTTCAAACGTTCCGGTTTTAAAATTCGGGTCGGAGAGGATGTCGATAAACGGAATCAGGAAACGATCCTTGTCGCGGATGCATTTGATTTCGTTGTAGGCGTTGAAAATTTCCGCTTCATCGAGACCGAGCGACTCGGTGATGTATTGGTAAGCGTGGGTGTGAATGGCTTCCTCAAACGCCTGGCGCAACAGATACTGGCGGCACTCGGGCGCGGTGATGTGGCGATAGGTGCCCAGCACAATGTTGTTGGCGGCGAGTGAGTCGGCCGTGACAAAAAAGCCCAGATTGCGTTTAACAATCAAACGCTCGTCATCGGTCAATCCGTTTGGGTCTTTCCATGTGGCGATGTCACGCGTCATGTTGACTTCTTGTGGCATCCAGTGGTTGGCACAACCGGACAAATATTTGTCCCACGCCCATTTGTATTTAAACGGCACCAACTGATTAACGTCGGACTTGCCATTGATGACACGTTTTTCTTCGGCGCGCACCCGTGAAAATCGCGCGTCAATTGCTGGATCAACGTCGTCGAGCGGCGGGCCATTGGGCAGGTCATCAAGCATCGGCCGGGTCTTGGCTGAACTGGTTTCCGTTGGGCGATCGGCTGCACGCAACGCGTCCGGCTGGCGCGGCAAAACGCGCTGCGGTGGTGGCGGCGCGGGCATGGGCGGATTGGCGGATGGGGTATCGTCCCAGGTCAGTGACATATTGGCTCCGGTTTGTTGCGTTCAGTTATGTTTTTTTGGGTGGAAGCCATTCGCCCCGGCACCAATCCGACTGCGGTGGTGAGGGGGCGAATGAGAGTGCTGCATGTTTGTATTTCAAGATTTCTGTGTGTCTAAATTTACGACTACGTTCACCACGGCTCAGTGTTTATGAAACAAGCCGGGCATTTGCAGCATTTCGCTATCCATCAGGCTGGTGACATTTTCAAGTACCAAGGCATCATCGCAACATTGTGTCTGCGCGATGGATTCGAGGCAGTCGTCCTTCTCACGATAACCCTCGCCAGAATCGGCAACCTTTTTGCCCTCATCGTTGGAAAGTTGCCAGCGCCACTCGAATCGTGCATCTTGAAAGATATGAAATTGCATCGTTGATCCTCTCTCGTTGGTGATGATAGAAACAGCTGCGGGTGATGGAATTAGTTTTGGTTGCCAGGTGTCGTTGCGCGTTTGTTGCGCTGTTGTTGTCCGAGCAGCCGTCGGTGATACGTAACGGCTGCTGCGCCTCAATACCGCATTGCCTTTATTGACAGGCCTCACATTCCGGATCGGTGATCGAACAAAATTTCGCGCCCTCGGCGGCACCGTCACCGGCGCCCGCACTGCCCACATTGGCGCTTTGTGCCGATGCACCCTGCGTAAATCCACCGCCAATGGCGACCGCATTCAGTTCACCACCACGACCGGTTGATTTTTCAGCCGATGTTGCGGCCATGGTGCGCAGGTAGTAGGTGGTTTTGAGGCCACGAATCCATGCCAGCTTGTAGGTGTCGTCGAGTTTTTTGCCCGACGCACCGGCCATGTAGATGTTGAGCGACTGCGCCTGATCGATCCACTTCTGGCGGCGTGATGCGGCCTCGATCACCCACTTGGTATCGACCTCAAACGCGGTTGCGTAGAGTGTGCGCAATTCAGCGGGAATACGATCTATTTGGCCCAACGCGCCATCAAAATATTTGATGTCGGCCACCATCACTTCGTCCCACAAACCGCGCGATTTCAGATCGCGCACCAGGTAGTCGTTGACGACGGTGAATTCACCAGACAGATTCGATTTCACAAACAAATTTTGGTAGGTCGGCTCGATACACGCCGACACACCAACTATGTTGGAAATGGTGGCGGTCGGGGCAATGGCGACACAATTGGAATTGCGCATGCCGTGCTGACGAATGCGGGCGCGCAAGGCATCCCAATCCATCGACGACGACATATCCACTTCAACGTAACCACCGCGTTCTTCGCGCAACAAATTCAGTGAATCCTGCGGCAGGATGCCACGATCCCACAATGAACCCTTGTAGGTTGAATAGGCACCACGCTCTTCGGCCAATTGGGTCGATGCCCAGTAGGCGTAATAACAAACCGCTTCCATCGAACGATCGGCAAATTCCACCGCCGCTTGGGACGCATACGGAATACGCTGCTCGTGCAAACAATCCTGGAAGGCCATGATGCCCAAGCCCACCGGACGGTGTTTCAGATTGGAGTTGCGCGCCTTGGCGACGGCGTAATAATTAATGTCGATAACGTTATCGAGCATGCGCATGGCGGTGGTAATGGTGCGTTTTAGTTTGTCGTGGTCGAGTACTTTTTTACCACTGTCGTTGCCAACCCCGTCTTTCATGTGCGCAACCAGATTGACCGAGCCCAAATTACACACGGCGATTTCACTCTCGTTGGTATTGAGGGTGATTTCGGTACACAGGTTGGACGAGTGCACCACACCGATGTGGTTTTGTGGTGAACGAATATTGCACGGGTCCTTAAACGTAATCCAAGGATGGCCGGTTTCAAACAACATCGACAACATCTTGCGCCACAAGGTCAACGCCGGGATTTTTTTCGATGGCTTGATTTCACCACGCTCCGCCAGTTCTTCGTAGCGGGTGTAGGCAACTTCAAATTCTTTGCCGAATTTTTCGTGCAAATCCGGTGTGGTCGATGGCGAAAACAGTGTCCAATCGCCGCCCTCCATCACACGCCGCATAAACAAATCAGGAATCCAATTGGCGGTGTTCATGTCGTGGGTACGACGCCGATCGTCACCGGTATTTTTGCGCAGTTCCAAAAATTCTTCGATGTCCAAATGCCAGGTTTCCAGATAGGCGCAAACCGCGCCCTTGCGTTTGCCACCCTGATTCACGGCCACTGCCGTGTCATTCACAACCTTCAGGAACGGCACCACACCTTGCGATTTGCCATTGGTGCCTTTGATATAACTACCAAGTGCACGCACCGGTGTCCAATCGTTGCCCAGACCGCCGGCAAACTTCGACAACAGGGCATTTTCTTTGAGTGCCTCGTAAATACCTTCGAGGTCGTCGGACACGGTGGTCAAATAACAGCTCGATAACTGCGAACGGCGGGTACCGGAATTAAACAGGGTTGGTGTCGACGACATAAAGTCAAAGGTCGACAAAATATTGTAGAACTCGATCGCGCGGGTTTCACGATCAACTTCACCCAGCGCCAGTCCCATTGCCACCCGCATATAAAACGCCTGCGGCAATTCGATGCGGGTTTCCTGGATATGAATGAAATACCGGTCGTACAGGGTCTGCAAACCCAGATAGGTGAATTGGGTATCACGCTCGGCATTGAGTGCTGCGCCCAAACGCGCCAGGTCGTAGTGCCCCATACGCTCGTCGAGCAATTCGGCTTGCACACCTTTTTTGATGTACTGCGGAAAATATTCGGCATAACGTGTCGCCATGTCGGCCTGGCTGACTTCTTCACCGAGAATTTCGCGGCGAATCGAATGCATCAGCAAGCGGGAGGTGACTTTGTTATAGGCCGGGTCGCGCTCAATCATGGCGCGTGAGGTCATGGTGGCGGCTTTAAATACTTCATCAATCGGCACGCCGTCGTAGAGATCGCGCAAGGTGCCGTCAAAAATTAGTTTTGGATTGACAAAATTACCCAAGCCATCACAGGCGGAATCGATCAATGCTGTCAACGCGGCGACATCAAGCGGACGTTTTTTGCCGGCGATCAATACGTTAATGGCGGCGACGCCCGCCAGCGTGTCCTGTGACTTTGCAGCCTTCTCGGCGGCGCGTTCACCATTACGTTTCTCGCGGTACAACACATACGAACGGGCGACCTCGTGGGCACCGCCACGCATCAGCGCCAATTCAACCTGATCCTGCACATCTTCAATGTGAAACGTGCCGCCGGACGGCTTGTGACGCAATAAAGCGTGCACCACCGCAGCGGTGGATTGCTGCACTTGATCACGCATACGCGCCGACGCGGCTTCCTGGCTGCCATTTACGGCAATAAACGCCTTGGTCACGGCAACGGCAATCTTTTGCGGTTCGAACGACGCCACAGCGCCATTCCGACGAATAATCTTGTAGTCCATGTAACGCGATTCAACCGAATCAGTGTTGCCGGTGGATAACTTTGGGTTGACGAGCGGATTCACCGGATCAATGTCGGCACCGAGTCTCATGTGTTGTCTCCTGTGGTATCTATTTTTTTGTTTAATATCAATTACTTATCCCCGCAAAGCACTGAGAGTTGAATATTTCTGGCGAATTTCAGGCGTGCCTGATATGCCGAGGACGGTGATGGTTGTAGACAGTTATCCACAACTAATCCACCGTGCGTCCCAACCTTTTGAGGGGGGTTAGGAACAGAAATATCCACAAGATGTAGTGTCCGCTTGGGGTAGCAACACAATATATCGCGACAAACCAATGTGCAAGTGATATTTTTTTTTAGAGAAATCGCCTTAAAAATCAGCTTGTTAAAGCGCTGCAACCGGTCCTTTGCATGGAAACAACTTCATGTAAAACATGAAGTTTATAAAACCAAGAAATGATGGGCTTTTTGAGGCGAAAATGCTTGAAATTGCACGTCAAATCAAGAGTTTCACGGCGACAATTTCACCATTTTTGGCATGCAATACGCTTGCTGGCCGGCTATTTACCAACGTTTGCAACGCCTTTGGTCTCGTGCGTCACGCCCGTCCGCCCCGGCAGCGATTTTGGCGGGCGGATTCGCACCAATAAACACAAAAGCATCCGGGCCGACCCGGCAACGGCAAAACAACGCGGCGGCAAAACATCTGCGTTTGCTAAACTGCGTCTTTCGTTCGATCAATTCAAGAGGCGTGTAATGAGCATCAAAAGTGACAAATGGATTCGCCGCATGGCCACCGAACACAACATGATCGAGCCGTTTTCACCAGGGCAGATCCGCGAAGAAAACGGTCGCCGTATTGTCAGTTACGGCACCTCAAGCTACGGTTACGACATCCGCTGCTCCAACGAGTTCAAGCTGTTCACCAACCTGAATTCAACGATTGTTGATCCGAAAAATTTTGATCCAAATTCATTCGTTGATATCAACGCCGATTTTTGCATCATCCCACCCAACTCGTTTGCACTGGCGCGCACGGTGGAATATTTTCGAATCCCGCGCAATGTGATGACCATTTGCCTCGGCAAATCCACCTATGCCCGCTGCGGCATTATTGTCAATGTCACGCCGTTTGAGCCGGAGTGGGAAGGATATGTCACGCTGGAATTTTCAAATACAACACCGCTGCCCGCAAAAATTTACGCAAACGAGGGCGTGGCCCAGGTATTGTTTTTTGAAAGCGACGAAGTATGTGAAACGTCCTACAAGGATCGGGGCGGCAAGTACCAAGGGCAATACGGCGTGACCTTGCCAAAAATGTAGCGGGAGTTTGCTCACTTGTTGGCCCTCTTGGTAAGAGGTGCACGGGTGAGCAGGTGAAATCGATGGGATTGTGGCAATCAAGCCGACTGCGCATTGGCTGGCGATATTGCTCCCGTGTTCACGCGTTCACCAAGTCCCCGTTCAACCATTCACTTTTTGCCACACACCCATTCACTACAAACCATGACCATTCGCTCCCGTTTTGCCCCCAGCCCAACCGGCTATCTTCATATTGGTGGCGCCCGCACCGCCTTGTTCGCGTGGGCGTTTGCCCGCCGGCTGGGAGGCACATTTATTCTGCGGATCGAGGATACCGATGTTGAGCGCTCAACACCGGCTGCGGTACAAGCGATTTTGGACGGCATGCAATGGCTTGGACTCGATTATGACGAAGGCCCATTCTTTCAAATGCAGCGGATGGCGCGCTACCAGGAGGTTTTGGTCGATATGCTCGCCAAGGGAACCGCTTATCACTGTTATATGCAGCCGACGGAATTGGATGCCTTGCGTGAATCACAAAGGGCGCGCGGTGAAAAACCCCGCTACGATGGCACCTGGCGACCCGCACCCGGAAAAACGTTTCCGCCAATACCGGCCGGCCTTCAGCCGGTAATCCGATTTGCCAACCCGACGGGCGGCGTGGTCAGTTGGATCGACGCAGTCAAGGGCAAAATTGCCATCGCCAATGACGAATTGGATGATCTGATCATCGCCCGCGCCGACGGCACGCCGACTTACAATTTTTGTGTTTGTGTGGACGATTGGGATATGAAAATCACCCACGTGATTCGCGGTGACGATCACGTCAATAACACACCACGGCAAATTAATATCCTCGCCGCAATGGGTGCGGCCATTCCGGTGTATGCACATTTGTCGATGATTCTGGGCGACGACGGTCAAAAACTGTCAAAACGCCACGGTGCCGTGTCGGTGATGGATTACCCACAAAACGGTTATGTTCGTGACGCGGTGGTGAATTATTTGGCCCGTCTCGGCTGGTCGCATGGCGACAGTGAAATTTTTTCCATGGAAGAGTTTTGCCAATGGTTTGATCTCGACCACATCACCCCGTCGGCGGCACAATTCAACACCGAAAAATTGAATTGGCTGAATCACGAATACATCAAAAAAATGCCCGTCGAGCAACTCGGCGGTTTGCTGACGCCATTCCTGACCCAGACCGGAATTGACGTGACTAACGGCCCGTCGCCCGACTATGTGGCAGAGGCGTTGCGCGACCGGGCACAAACATTGGTGGAAATGGCGGCACAGGCGCATTATTTCTATGTGCGCCCGACCATCGAGTCATCACTGCTTTCTCAACACCTGGTCGATGCGGCCAAACCAGCCATTCACTCTTTGATTGCAGAGTTACATCACGCGCAATGGCATAAGCCGGACCTGAGTATATTAATCAAGGCCAAAGTTGCTGCGCACGGCTTGAAGACACCGCAACTGATGATGCCGCTGCGGGTCCTGCTGACCGGGCAGACGCAAACACCCGGCGTCGATACCATCATGGCGCTACTGGGAAGAGATGAAGTTCTGGCCCGGTTACAGCAGGTTGGCGGAAAATCTTAAAAATACACAATTTCGTACTTGGCATTGAGCCGCTAATCACGCTATAATTTCGCTCTTGCCTGTGGGGGTATAGCTCAGCTGGGAGAGCGCTTGCATGGCATGCAAGAGGTCAGCAGTTCGATCCTGCTTATCTCCACCACAAAATTTAAAAATCAGTAGTTTGACGACTGTGTCCCCATCGTCTAGAGGCCTAGGACATCGCCCTTTCACGGCGGTAACGCGAGTTCGAATCTCGCTGGGGACGCCAAAAAATCAAGGGCTTAGTCAACCGACTAAGCCCTTTTTTTGTTATCGTGCCATGACCCGTCAAGCATTTAATACATAGCCGCACGAGTCGCACAACTTGAATACCCCTTCCCCACTGATTTTTCAGCCATTCACTTATCTGAGACCAGCCCAATGAATATTTCCAAGCCAAGTCGTTTGATCACGTCCCTGTCCGTTTCCTTATCGCTGGCAGCTGTGGGTGGCATTTTGGCCCTATCCACCCCGGCGGCGGTGTACGCACAAAAGGCAGACGCGGCTGCCACGACCGACGCAAGCAAAGACACCCTGCGACCTGAAGTCGCTAAATTATTGGTTGCCGCCCAGGAAAAACTACAAGCGAAACAGTACGTCGAAGCGCTCGCCAAAATTGCCGACGTCGACCTGATCGCCAACAAAACACCATACGAAAATTTTGTCATGGAACGGATGCGCGGCGCATCCGCCCTGGCCGTCAAACAATATGCCGTTGCCGCGAAATCGTTCGAATTTGTTTTTGCAACCGGCCGCCTGAGCGCAACGGATCGCGGCATCTATGCAGAGGCTGTAACCGGCGCGTATTACAACCTCAAGGACTACAAACAAGCCGCAATCTGGGCGGCAAGAGCACTCAAGGAAGGGGCTACCCAGGCGCAAACCCGGCAAATTTTGATTCAATCGCTGTTTCTTGCCAATGACTTTGCCACCGCCAAGACGGAAGTGGATGCAGCCATTGCGGCCGATGAAAAGGCTGGGATAACCGTGTCGGAAGATTTGCTCAAAATGCTCGGCCGCATTGCACTGAAACAAGATGACATGGTCGCATACGCGGGCGCGTTGGAAAAACTGGTCGTCCTGTACCCAAATAGCGGCTATTGGGCGGATTTAATCGGGCGCGTCGGGGCCAATCCAGCGATAACGGATCGTTATATGTTGGATTTTTTCCGTCTGCAAATGGCACTGGGCGAAACGCTGACGATTTCTCAATATGTTTTTCTTGCCCAACACGCCATGCAAGCCGGCTTCCCAATTGAAGCACGGCAGATCCTCGATAAAGGTTTCACTGAAGGGGTATTGGGCAACAATCCCGAACATAAAAAATTGCGCGACAAAGCCGCCAAGGATGCCGAAGACGACATCAAAAATATGGCGCGCCTTGCCGCCGAGGCCGAGAAAGGCACCGAGGGACCGGCATTATTTAACGCCGGTCTTAATACCTTTTTGAACGGCGACCGGAATAAAGGCATTGCCATGATGGCGCAGGGTATCAAACGTCCCGGAATCAAGCGCCTTGAGGATGCCAAATTGCGGTTGGGCATAAGTTACGCATTACACGGCGAGCGCGCCAAAGCGGTCGAAATTCTGTCTACGGTTACCGGCAACGAAGGCATCACGGACGCCGCCCGATTGTGGCGTGCGTTTGCAAAACAGTCGGTCCCGGCTGCGCCGCCTGCAACGGCACCAACCCCGTCGTCATCGGCACCGGCGGCGGTCAAATAACTCTGCGGGGCGTTAAGGCGTCGGCGGCGGGTCATTCAGCCAGTGTTGCAATGCCGCCTCTGCTTCATAAAAATTCCGGGTGATCTGCTCATATAACGCGTCGAGCTGACCCCGGGTTGGAGTTGCCGCCACCGTTGGCGGCACACCTGATTTGTGTGTCAACTGGCGCGCGGCCATTTCCAGGTCTTTGCAACTTGCCGCGACGCGTGGAAATCCGACACTGGCAGACGCGCCACGCAAACTGTGCGCGGTATCGCCGAGCAATTCCCAATTGCCGTCCGCCAAACAAGACGCAATCAAACGTAATCGTTCGCGCGATTTGGTCTTGAACAATTCAATCAGGCCGTTTGCGCCGGACTCGGTTCCGTCAATACCACCCGATGGTAAGCCACGCAAATCTTCCAATTGCTCAACGTCAAGAACAGGCACCGCTGGCTCGCCGGGTGGATTTAAGTCCGCGCGGGCGTCGTTATTACTGGCGGCAGCAACGGCAACCCGCTGTGCGATGGATGTGAACAAAACAGGGGTCTGCGGACCACTGTTGCCCGTGGCTTTTCGAGGGACCACCCGCAACAACAACGATACCAAATCTTTGCGGCGAATCGGCTTGGAAATATAGTCGTCCATGCCTTCATTCAAATAGTGTTCGCGATCACCGGCAAGGGCATGCGCGGTCATGGCAACAATCGGGATAACCGGCAATCGTATGGCGGAGTCGGCATGATGAAAGGCCTTTTTAATGACGCGCATGGCGCCGACACCATCCAACACCGGCATATGAATATCCATCAACACGATGTCAAACGGATCGTCACCGTTTTGTTGCTTAAGCACAGCATCCACCGCCGCCTGTCCATCCGTTACCGTGGTCACGCGATGTCCCAGCCGCCGGATCATTCCTTCAATCACACGCTGATTCACCTCATTGTCTTCGGCCACCAGGATGTTGATCGTGTTGTCGGTATTTCCGTCCGGCGGCAAGGTCGACTTGGTAACGACTATTTTTTGTGTCGCAGGCCACCCCGTAAGGGTACTTTCCGGCCCTCGCGTTTTAAAACTTGTTTCGTAAACCGGCGAGGGGGTGAACGGTCTGGTTGCAACGTCGCTATTACCTTGACGGGTTGCGGCACGCATTAATACATCAAACATACGTGCCCTTCCCGACGGACGCAACACCAACATGTCATGTCGCAACGGCGCAAAGCCATACAAATGCGCCAGCTCGGCACGCGACAAATAGGACATCAGCACAACCGACAGCTTGCTCTGTGCTGCGGACAACCGGCGCGCGTCTTCTTGCTCGACAGCCGTCTTGAGCGCAATTGACTCCACTGTCGGCAGCAACGTGTCCGTCACCAAAATATCAATGGCTCGGTTGTTCCGGTGCGCGGCGCCAAGCAGATCAGCGGCACCGGCCGGTGCCACCGCCTCGACATCCAGACCCCAGGTTAGATAACGATTTGCGGCGGCGACACGGCGGCGCGCATTGTTATCCACAAGCAATAACCGCCTCCCCAAAAATTCCGGCACGGCTTTTTGCATATACCGTTTCTGCGGCCCCGCCGCCTGTATGGTCAAGATGCTGAACGAAAAAACCGAGCCCTGTCCTTCCACACTCGCCAACGATACCTCTCCGCCCATTAATGACACCAGCCGTTTCACAATCGCCAAACCCAGCCCTGTGCCGCCATATTTACGCGTGGTGGATGCATCAACTTGCGTAAACGGCTGGAATAATTGTTGAATACGCTCGGCAGGAATACCAATGCCAGTGTCAATCACCTGCACCGTTAACCGCACTTTTCCATCGTCGCTTTCCTCCCCCTTCATGGCCAGGGTGATTTCACCTTTTTCAGTAAATTTGATGGCGTTAGACAATAGATTCATCAGAATTTGCCGGAGCCGTGTCGCATCGCCTATAACATAGTCTGGAATGTCATTGCCAATATCCCAGACCAGCTCGAGCTTCTTTTCGCGCGCCTTCTCTGCCACCAATTCAAACGTTTCCTCAACCAGGCTGATGACTTCCACGGGCACGGACTCGAGCGTCATATGGCCGGACTCTATCTTTGAAAAATCGAGCACGTCGTCGATGAGTCTAAGCAAAGTATCGCCCGAGGCGCGAATCAAACGAATATAGTCGTGCTGCTCGTCGTTTAATTCGGTATCTGCCAACAACGAGGTCATGCCCAACACTCCATTCATCGGCGTACGAATTTCGTGGCTCATTGTGGCCAGAAACGCCTCCTTGGCGCGCGCTGCTTCCATCACACGCAGGTTTGCCTCAATCAGTTTTAATTCGGCCTCGCGGCGTTCGGTGACGTCGACAATCGAGCCGACAAATCTGACGGCGATATTTCGGTTATCAAATTGCGCAACACCACGAATGCGCAACCACATGTGTCCGGAGCGATATCGCAGTGCCCTGCATTCAACGTCCAAATAGGGTGTTTGCCCGTGCAGATGCCCCAACAATTGCTGGTGAAACAACTCCACATCGTCCGGATGGATCCAATCTTTCCAAGTCAATGTTTGGTGCAGATCATCGGGTCCAAAGCCCAGAATTTCACGAAACCGTTCGGAATAGTATTGGTTGCCAGCCGGATCAAAATCAACGTCAAGAATGCCCTGTTGTGAAGACCGGATCACCAGATCAAGCTGCTCTTGCTGTTTCGCCACTTCACGTTCGAGTTGTTTTACAAGTGTCACATCTGTAACCGTGCCAATAATTCCATCGACCGTGCCATCCGCCCGACGCACAACCTGCTTGGCAACAATCGTCGGAATTTCCCGCCCGTTGGCATCAACCACAAAAGCCTCGCGTGCTTCAAATCCGCCAGCCGATGCAAATACGTCTGCATCAAAATTTCCCTCGGCATCCGCGATCAATGGCGCCTGAAATTCGCGACTGGTTTTACCAAGTACATCCAGCCGGTCACGTTTATTCAATTGTTCCCAAGCACGATTGACCGCGACCAGCCGACCGTCTGCATCCTTGCGAAATATGGGATTCGGGTTTAACTCGATCAAGTCATCGGTGAACTTGACTTGATCCCGCAGTTTGAGGGTCATGCTGTTGGCAAGCGTCGCTGCTTGCTCGCGTAGGCGTGTCAATAACCACACCAGTCCGACCAGCGATAAAGTGCCCAGTATCCCGACAAATAGAATCGTCGCAGGCATCCGGCTGGACAATTCATTCTCCAGTTTGCTGGTCGCGGCAACACTAAGCGACCAATTTCGTTGGCCAATATTTAACGGTAATGTTGCCGACAAAGCGCTCATGGGTTCGGCCCGACTCGCTGAATCAAATAACGGCACGCCGTTTTCTGAAATGGCAAGTGCCAGTCGCTGCCCCCCCTCGGCCGATGCTGCAGTCAGCAAACGCGCCGGGCGGAGAATCGCCACCATATAGCCGATTGCTTCACCCTGTGGCAAGTTCGACGAATAGACCGGACTGACCATGGCGACATAATCAGTCGCCTTGGCTGCATTCTCAATAATAAGAGGTGGCGTGGTGACGTTTCGCCTGGTTTGGCCGGCAACTTTTGTGGCATCGTCGATCAATGGCGACGTGGACAGCTCGGAAATATTTAGCAACTGCTCGACAATAACTCGACTCAACGAAGAAGGCGGCGGTGGCCGGGCGGCCGCTGCAGCTTTACCAACCGGCTTGGGCACGGCACGGTACTCCAATCGCACCAGCCCCATGGTCGATTCAACATTTTGACCGCGTGCATCGAGATAATGATTCCAGCGCGTATTATCAATATCGGGCATCGAGGCAATCACTGTCGCCGCGATTGCGATCTCATCCTCAATGTGACGCACCTCGCTGAGAATGTATTTGGATGCATTTGTGGCCAACTCATCAAAAGTTTGTGTGGCGATTTTTTGCGAGCGAACGTTACTTTGGTGGGCGGCCAAAATGGTTGCCAGCAGCAACGCCGCAAGAATGATCCATGGCGCCTCGACACGGGGCCTTGGCATCACCTCGGGCAGGGAATGACTATCCAACACTTTGCTGGATTGGTGGGCGTTATTTCCAGCGGGTTTTTCATTATTTTCGAGCATGTCTCAAGGTTACCGAAGCGGGCAATAAACAACAATACCTGTCTACATTCAATTCCGCATAGTAATCACCCTCAAACCTCCGGGATTGGCATGCCACCATTGAATTTCAATCTGCGGCAAATCTGGTGTACGATGCCACCGCGATGCCCCATATTTCCACACCGACATTTTTTCGTGTCCCTCTCCTCGCGGCGGGTGTGGCATGCTGTCTGCTGGCGACGACGGCGACGGCAAATATCTATTCGTTCAAAGATGAACTAGGCGTCACCCATTTTTCCAATCTGCCACATTTGGATAAACGCTACAAATTGGTTTATCGCATTCCGGATTCTTGGAAAACAAGGCCAAACGCCTGGACGCCCAATTTTCCAAAGTCTGTTGACATCGGAAAATTGGTGCCAATTATTGATAACGCCGCGCGCCGCCATGGCGTCGATCCGCGCCTGATACACGCAGTCATCAGGGCGGAATCAGGCTACAACGAAAAGGCGTTATCGAACAAGGGTGCAATCGGCCTCATGCAACTCATCCCCGCCACCGCCGAGCGCATGGGTGTCAAAAATATTTATGATCCGGTAGAAAATATATTTGGCGGCACCCGCTACCTGAGTCAGCTGATCAAAATGTTCAACGGCAATATTGAGTTGGCGGTTGCAGGATATAACGCCGGTGAAAACGCAGTGATCCGCCACGGACATCAAATACCGCCTTTTTCAGAGACTCAGGCTTACGTTCCCAAGGTTATGGCGTTTTTTCGCAGTCCGGAATTACACAGATTTGTTTCCGCACCCATACAATCACCGTCCAATTTGCCGATTGCCGTGCCGCCAACGAGTCACACGCGTTGATTAGACGAGCACCAGATTGTCACGGTGAATAAGTTCGGGCTCGGCTATATAACCCAATAGCGCTTCGATTTCCGCCGTCGATTTCCCGCATATTTTTTTCGCCTCGGTCGACGGATAGTTACACAACCCCCTGGCAATTTCGCGGCCATCCTCGCGGCAGGCGCTCACCACGTCACCACGGGAAAAAACCCCTTCAACACGGATTACACCAATCGACAGGAGTGATTTTCCTGCCGACACCAATGCGCGGGCGGCGCCCTCGTCCAGCACCAACCGACCCATCGTTTTCAGATGTCCCGCCAACCACATTTTTCGCGCTTGCATGGTGCTGGCAGCGGGCTCCAGCCGCGTTCCCAGCGATTCGCCGGCGACAATTCTTGACAGGATATTTTCTGTTCTACCATTTGCAATGACGGTCGCCGCACCGGATAGTGCCGCTTTTTTTGCCGCGAGAATTTTTGTCAACATGCCACCGGTGCCAATGTGCGAACCCGCACCTCCGGCCATTTTCTCCAGCGCCGGGTCACCAGCTTGGCCGTGTGCAACAATTGACGCGCTCGGGTCTTTGCGCGGATCCGCCGAAAACAAGCCGTGTTGATCAGTGAGAATGACCAGCAAATCCGCTTCTGCCAGATTGGCAACCAAGGCTGCAAGCGTATCGTTGTCGCCAAACTTTATTTCGTCCGTGACAACGGTATCGTTTTCATTGATGACCGGCACCACCGCCAGCCCCAACAGCGTTGCCAACGTTGAGCGGGCATTTAGATAGCGGGTTCGATCAGCTAAATCATCGTGGGTAAGCAAAACCTGTGCGGTTGCCAACCCATGCTCGCCGAACGCAGATTCATAAACCTGCACCAAAGCCATTTGCCCAACCGCGGCAGCGGCCTGCAATTTATTCAGCTCATGCGGACGCGACTTCCAGCCAAGCCGCTTCATCCCCTCGGCAATGGCACCTGAAGAAACCAGAATGACTTGATGTCCGGCATTTCTAAGCAGTGCGATTTGCCGCACCCACTCAGCAATCAGCACGTGATCAACACCGTCGCCGTGATTGGTAATGAGAGTTGATCCAATTTTGACAATGAGGCGCATTGCGGATTCCATAACAGGGGAAATTGTAATTGTTAACCGCGCAGGGCCGTTGCGACGGTCTGCGTCCAAAAACACAAATAAAGACGGCTTTGTCTAACTGTTTTTGCCTTCAATGCGCTCGCTAAACAAGCAGTTCCAGCTACCGCGAACAGGCATCTAATCCTGTCCGTCCGCGCGCGCCGCCGCGTCTACTGTTGCGGCTGCCTGGCGACGCGCCTCAACATGATCCATGATCGCAAACGTCAGCGCCTTGCAACCGTCCGCTTTCATGGCTGAAATTGAAAAGGCCGGGCCCTTCCATTTCAGCCCCTTGATGACGGCCTTGGCACGTTTATCCGCCTCCGCCTCATCAAGCAAATCGACTTTATTCAACACCAACCAACGCGGTTTGTCGAACAAAGACTGGTCGTACTTCTTGAGCTCGCCAATAATCGCCTTGGCCTCCTTGACGGGGTCGTTGGTTTCGTCGTACGGTGCAATATCAACCAAATGTAACAATAAGTGCGTGCGTTGTAGATGCTTCAAAAATTGATGCCCGAGGCCGGCCCCTTCCGAGGCGCCTTCGATTAATCCGGGCACATCGGCAATGACAAAACTGCGGTTATCATCCACCCGCACCACACCCAAATTTGGATGCAGGGTGGTAAATGGATAGTCCGCCACCTTCGGTCGGGCCGCTGAAACAGCGCGGATAAACGTCGATTTACCGGCATTGGGCATCCCGAGCAAACCAACATCGGCCAACACCTTTAACTCAAAATGAATTTCCTTGGACTCACCCTCGGTGCCGCGCGTAAATTGACGCGGCGCACGATTGGTCGACGACTTGAAGTTTGTATTGCCCAAACCGCCCCGCCCGCCGTCGGCGATCAAGGCGCGCTGCCGGTCGGTTGCCAGATCAACAATAATTTCATCCGTCGCCAAATCCTTAACCACGGTTCCGACTGGAACCCGCAAAATAACGTCGTCCGCACCGGCACCGGTACATCCCGCGCCACGTCCTGGCTCACCGTTTTTTGCCCGAAAAATTCGCGCAAATCGATAATCAACCAATGTGTTGATGTTGACATCCGCCACCACATAAATTGAGCCGCCCCGGCCACCGTCGCCGCCATCCGGACCACCAAAGGCAATAAATTTCTCTCGCCGCATGGAGGCCGAGCCATTGCCGCCTTTGCCTGCGTGAACTTCAATTCGTGCTTCGTCGATAAATTTCATGGGGGTTCACTCGGATCACGCAACAAGGCCGTGACAATCGGTTCAGTCGCTAATTAAATTGGGAAATACAAAAACAAAAGCCCCGAAGAGTCTTCGGGGCTTCGTTTGATGCTCAGGAAATGCGCAAACCTGAAAAATCAGGCGGGCAGAATTGAAATCATACGATTTCTTTTTGCCCCTTTGACCGCGAAGCAAACCGTGCCGGTTTTCAACGCAAACAAAGTGTGGTCTTTGCCCATGCCGACATTGTCGCCCGCATGAAATTCGGTACCGCGCTGACGGACGATAATCGTTCCCGCGCTGATTAATTCACCGCCGTAGGATTTGACACCCAGGCGCTTTGATTCTGAATCACGGCCGTTCCTTGAGGAACCACCAGCTTTTTTATGTGCCATTTATGAGATCTCCTTAGGCCATGCTCATTTGGCAGAAATTTCACCGATTTGAATCTCGGTGTAGTTCTGACGATGTCCTTGACGCTTTTGATAATGCTTGCGACGGCGCATCTTAAAAATACGTACCTTGTCGGCACGACCCTGTGAAATAACGGTGGCCGTGACGGCAGCGCCTGCAATCATTGGTGTGCCAACAGTGACGGCTTCGCCGCTTCCCATCATCATCACCTGATCCAAAACGATCTGCGCGCCCACGTCTGCCGGTATCTGTTCTACTTTAATTTTTTCACCAGTGGCAACACGATACTGCTTGCCGCCGGTTTTTATGACCGCGTACATGGTTGAACTCCAAAAAGTTGATTATTTCTAACACGACAATTCTGATCGACACTAATGCCGACATGCGAAAGCGCAATAGAACCAGCTATTATACGCACCGGGGCATTCACAGTCAACCAACTTTCTCGCGTTAAAACAGGGGCTTACAGCGCCCAAATTGCCCGCTTTTGCCACCGCGTAACCAAAAATAAATGAATCAAGACCAAAATTCACCCCATTTCGGAGACTTTCGCCACATTATTAGTGACGATATGGATGCCGTTGATGCAGTTATCCGGCAGCGATTGGCATCGGATGTGGTCTTGATCAATCAAATTTCCAGTTACATTATTGGCTCCGGTGGCAAACGATTGCGCCCGGCCCTGGTATTGTTAGCGGGCGGTCACTTTTCCGCTATGCCCCGTAAAACATGGGAGCTAGCTGCAATAATTGAATTTATTCACACTGCCACACTATTGCACGATGACGTTGTCGACGAATCGTCCATGCGTCGTGGAAAACAGACGGCAAATGCGGTATTTGGCAACGCGGCATCGGTACTCGTTGGCGACTTTCTTTATTCGCGCGCATTTCAAATGATGGTCGAAGTAGGCTCCATGCCGATTATGAAAGTCATGGCGGAAGCCACCAACGTCATAGCCGAGGGTGAAGTCCTGCAATTATTGAACGTCGGCAACGCCGATACGGATGAACAAGCCTATTTGCGGGTTGTGCGTTACAAAACGGCTAAGTTATTTTCCGCAGCAACCCAGGTCGGGGCTATTTTGGGCGGGGCAAGCGAAACCGACGAACGTGCGCTGACGGACTACGGCATGCACTTGGGGACCGCGTTTCAAATTATTGACGATGTCCTCGACTACTCCGGCATCGCCGCCGAGACCGGAAAAAACGTCGGTGATGATTTAGCGGAAGGAAAACCAACGCTGCCGCTTATTTACGCCTTGCGTAACGGCAGCGCAGCCGACCGCAGCATAATTCGCAATGCAATCGAACACGGTGGGCTGACACACATTAACGACGTGATTGCCGCAATCAAATCGACCGGCGCCGTGGAATACGCCCGGAATGCCGCCATCCGCGAAGCCGAGTCCGCAAAATTCTGTATTGCCGGATTGCAAAATTCCGTTCACAAGAGTGCGCTGCTACAATTATGTCTATTCGCCGTCGAGCGGAAATTCTGATTACGCGAATACGGATGTTTCCCCGGGCAAACGATTATTACGACAAATACCAAGCCGCCCGATGCCACCTAAATGCACCATGGTCGGCGCATCGTGCAGACACAAACGGTTTGGAGTGAATATGGATTCGCCGGATCTTTCCGGCGAATGGCAATGCCCCTATTTCTGCTGGAAACAATGGTGAAGAGAACCTTCCCATTGGAGGCTTTTTTTGGATGACTTATGGCAAATGTATTTAATGAGCAGGTATTGACGGTTCACCATTGGACGGACAGCCTGTTCAGCTTTACCACCACCCGCGACCAGTCATTTCGATTCCTGAACGGACAATTCACCATGATCGGCATTACCGTCGAAGGCAAACCGCTCATGCGGGCCTACTCCATGGTCTCGGCAAACTACGATGAAACACTCGAGTTTTTATCCATCAAGGTGCCCAACGGCCCGCTTACCTCAAGACTGATGCACGTTAAGCCGGGCGACTCCCTGCTGGTCAATTCCAAAGCCGTTGGCACATTGATCCTACAAAACGTGCTCCCCGGGAAAAACCTGTACCTGCTTTCGACGGGCACCGGTATGGCGCCGTTTATGAGCGTCATCAAGGATCCTGAAACGTACGAACGATTTGAAAGGGTAATCCTGGTTCATGGCACCAGACAGGTCGCCGAGTTGGCATATCACGACTATTTACAAAACGATTTACCAAACAATGAGTTTTTTGGTGAATTGGTTCGAAAACAGTTTACTTATTATCCAACCGTCACCCGCGAACCCTTCAAAAATCAAGGGCGAATCACCGATCTGATCAATAGCGGGAAGCTTGAACGTGATGTCGGCCTGCCCACGATGGATCGGGATCAAGATAGAGTAATGATTTGCGGAAGTCCGGATATGTTGCGCGACTTGAAGAATATTTTTACTACACGCGGTTGGAATGAGGGCAATATGAGCGAGCCCGGACATTTTGTTATTGAGCGGGCGTTTGTTGAAAAATAGCGACGGCATTTATCGTTGATTTATTCGGGCGCGGATTACGATTTGCCATAATTCATCGATCTATGCCAAAGGAAAGACAAATGGGAAAAGTACTGTTTGGTCTACTGATCGTCGCAATCGTATGGTTGCTGTTTTTTGCCAAACGCAAAGCGGGCAGCCAATCAATCATCGATGCCAACAAGCACAAGCCCACATCCGAACGCATGGTGTCGTGCCGGCGCTGTGGCGTGAATATCCCCGAGTCGGAATCCGAGCGTGCGGTCGACGGCTCGTCTACCTGCAAAAATGTCGCCGCATGCAGCAGCGCGCCAAAGTAATGATTGCTGCGGTCCACCATCGGCGGGTGCGACAACATGCCCAACTCTGAAGTTTTATCACGAACAAAAGCGCCCCGCCCGCCATTCGGCCTGGCCGGTGTGCCGCAGGCGTTTACCGCGTTCGAAACTAGCGACGCCGCCTGGCGTACGTTAACTTGGTTCGCGGTATACCGTGTGATCGTGGTGATCATACTGGCAATTATTTTTTGGGGTTTTAGCCACTTCCCAATCATCGGCTCGGCTTCGTCTTTTATTGCGAGCGTGGCGCTCACTTCGTACTTTTTTGCCAGTATCGCGCTGATCGCGACGACGCAATTGCGCCTGTCCACACCGACCATTCAACTGACTGCGCAAATGTTTGTTGATATCGTGATGCTGGTGTTGCTGATGCACGCTTCTGGCGGCGCACGCAGCGGCCTGGGGATGCTGCTGTTGGTATCACTTGCCGCCGGTGCACTCGTTGCCCATGGCAGAATGGCTTTTTTCCACGCTGCCGTTGCCACACTCGCCGTGTTATTTGAACAGGGTTGGCAATTTTTGTACCGGGACGCAACGGCGGCTGAGTTTGTTCCGAGCGGGATGCTGGCGACAGGCTATTTTGTAATTGCCGGCCTCGCTTACACCCTTGCAAAATATGCCAAGGGCGCGGAACAAATTGCCGAAAAACGCGGTATTGATCTGGCAAATCTGGCGCAGATCAATGAACTGGTCATTCGTGACATGCAGGACGGCTTTGTTGTGGTTGATGAAAGCGGAATGATTCGTCAACACAATCCACAATGCGGTTCCCTGATCGACGGACTGAGTAGCGCCATCGGACAACCGTTGATCGACGTTGCCCCGCAACTGGCCAAGTTGTTGAGGGAGTGGCGCATGGATCACACTCTGGTGTTTCCAATCATGCGGGACTCAAAAACGCAGCGCGAGTATCAGGGACGGTTTGTCGCAATTGGCGACGAGGAGATTTCCCCCATCGTGATATTTTTGGAGGATGCGTCACGCGTTCGCAACCAGGCGCAACAAATGAAACTGGTTGCGCTAGGCCGCCTCACTGCGTCAATTGCCCACGAAATTCGTAACCCCCTGTCGTCAATTAATCATGCCGCCGAGCTTTTGCAGGAAGATACCAACCTGATTCACGCCAACGGACGATTGTTAACCATCATTCAGGATAATGCGCATCGGTTGAACCGGCTGGTTGAGGAAGTGCTGGATTTAAACCGACGCGACCGCGCCCATGCTGAAGTGATTGATCCCGAAGCGTTTTTACGCAGGTTTTTGAACGAATTTTGCGCAAATGAACACCATTCACCAGTCCTATTTCATCTGCAAATCGTCACTCGATCCAGCTTTCTTTTTGACCGCGCACATCTGGATCAAATCTTGTGGAATCTATGTCGTAATGCGGCACGATTTGCGTCCGGTGCCGACGCGTCAATATCGATTGTTGTTGCGCGTATTGGCAATGGCGTTGCCATCAGTGTGGCGGACGATGGCGAGGGCATTGCAACCGACGCCATGCAACACTTGTTTGAGCCATTTTTTACCACCGATGCAAAAGGAACCGGCCTGGGTCTCCACATCGCCCGCGAACTCGCACAGGCAAACGCAGCAACACTTGATTATGTGGTTGATAACACTGTGATGAATGAACACTTTTCGAGCCCTGTGGCGAAAAATCGAGGTGCACATTTCCGATTACTAACGAAAGTGGCGAGCGAAACATGACCATGACCGATTCGAGCGGGCAAAATGACTACGCAAGCAAACGCGTATTGGTGGTCGACGATGAGGCAGATATTCGCGAACTGGTCGTGTTGACCCTGATGCGCATGGGCATCGAGGCCGATAGTGCAGAAAACGTCGCTCACGCCACCAAGCGTCTGGCCGAGCGCACTTACGACCTTTGCCTGACGGATATGCGACTTCCGGATGGCGACGGCCTGATGTTGTTATCGCATATTGCCGGCCAATACGGCAATACACCGGTTGCGGTGATCACTGCCTACGGTTCGACGGACAATGCTGTGGCCGCCCTCAAAGCGGGAGCGTTCGACTACCTCGCCAAACCCATTCAATTAAAACAATTGCGCGAAGTGGTGACCGCCGCGCTGAATTTGCCACGAGCATCCGAGCAATCAAGAAAAATTTCTGCCGCCAACCATGAACGAAGCGGAACCGCAGCAGGTGAAACCAATAATTTTGGCCCGCAACTCATTGGCGAATCGGCCCCCATTGTCCGCGCCCGCGAAATGATCGCCAAACTGGCGCGCAGTCAGGCACCGGTGTATATAGCCGGCGAGTCGGGCACCGGCAAGGAAGTGGCGGCGCGCTTGATACACAACAATAGCGCCAGGCGAAATGCACAATTTGTTGCCGTCAATTGCGGTGCAATCCCGGAAAATTTGATGGAGAGTGAATTTTTTGGTTATCGCAAGGGCGCCTTCACCGGTGCCGACACCGATCGGGACGGGTATTTGCAAACAGCAGACTTTGGCACCCTGTTCTTGGACGAAGTCGGCGATCTTCCACTACTGATGCAGGTCAAATTGCTGCGCGTGATTCAAGAGAAAAAAGTTCGTCGCGTCGGCGACACCACCGAAAAAGCCATCGATTTTCGAATTATCAGCGCAACCCATAAAAATTTATCGGAAAAAATCGTGGCCGGCGAGTTCCGCCAGGATTTGTTTTATCGACTGAACGTGATCGAACTAAAAATGCCGCCGCTACGTGAAATTCCCGAAGACGTGCCACTGTTGATCAGCGCCCTGATCACCCGCCTGCAGGCCGGCGCGCTCGGCGGTGGCCACGCCCCACCGCTGACAAAGGCGGCGCACGATGCTCTGGCAAATTATGACTATCCCGGCAATGTTCGCGAGCTGGAAAACATACTGGAGCGCGCCATTGCACTTTCGGACGGTGAAAAAATCGACAAGGATGACCTATATTTAACGGAGGACAATGACACCGTTCCTGAATCCGCAACTTCGGGTGAACGCACCCAACCGCTGCATGAGTTTCTGGATGTGATCGAGCGGGAGCAGATCATCAAGGCATTGGAGCAAACACGCTTTAACAAAACGCAGGCGGCAAAAATTCTTGGCATCACCTTCCGCTCCCTGAGGTACCGATTGGACCGACTTGGAATCGAATAGCCGGCCCCACTACCGGCGCGCGCGGAAAAATTAACTGGCTAGCCGGAGTAACGAATCAAAATGACATCGGCACCACGATCGCGAATCGGAATCAAACATTGATATTCCGGCGAGTCATACCAACTTTTGGCGTCGGCTTCGTTCGCAAAATGCAACAACACCACTTGCTCGGTCGGAATGCCGGTGGCCAGATGATGGCCGGCCATGGTCTCGCCTTTGGCACTTCGAAATGAAATTTCCCCGCCATATTGATGAACAGTCGCCGCCACCTGGCGTACGTACTCGCTCCAGGCCATCAAGTCTTTGACCCGGATCAGACCGATGTAATACGCACCACTCAAATTTCCGCCATGGTGGTTGCCAAATTCGAGCGAAGTCTTATTTTTTCCCGCATGATCCGCTCACATTTCGTCATAGTGCGGATCCAGATTTTCAGCGTAGTGAAATAAAGCCCGTCGATATTTTGCCGTCTGCGGATCGGCGCTGTGTTCCGCGACATGTTTTAACAGCAGTTGCAGCGCGCGCCTGTGGTCACCAAGGTTATGCAATGCCATCGCCAAAAAAACCGCGTACTCATGCGCCTGCGGAAATTCGGCTATGCCGCGCTCAAGCGTTCGCACCGCGTCGGCATATTGCTCCATGCTGCGATAGGAGCTGCCCAAGCCAAGCAGGGCATCACGCCGATGCTGACCGTCCAGACCCACGGCCAGCGCCTGTTCGTAGTGCGGAATCGCATCCGCCGGCAACCCTTGCGCATCATAAGTGCAGGCAATTTCAAAATGCAGGCCGGCGTCACCCGGCGCCATTTTCAGCAAATCCAGCAATATCGCCAGCGCTTCCGTGTGCTGGCCATCGGTGCGCAACAACACCGCGCGTGAAATTTCGTTGTGAATGCTCATAAATTAGCCGGGAGCGAAGTGATGTCCCCTAAGTGTTTTGAACGACAATCTTGGGAAACACATGCGAGCGGTCTTGGGACTGTTTGGCAATTTTGGCGGCGCACTTGTGGGCGATATTGCGGTAAATTTGCGCGGCCCGCCCGTCTGGATCCGACACAACGGTCGGTTTACCACTGTCGGCCATTTCACGAATCTTGATGTCGAGAGGCAAAGAGCCCAACAATTCAACGTTGTAATCCTTTGACATACGCCCGCCACCGCCTTCGCCAAAAATATGTTCGGTGTGCCCACAATTCGAGCAGGTATGCATTGCCATGTTTTCGACGATACCAATAATCGGAACGCCGACTTTTTCAAACATTTTTAGACCCTTGCGGGCGTCCAGCAGGGCGATGTCCTGTGGCGTGGTCACAATCACCGCACCAGTAACCGGAACTTTTTGCGCGAGTGTTAACTGAATGTCGCCGGTTCCGGGCGGCAAATCGATCACCAAATAATCCAAATTGTTCCATTGGGTTTCATTCAGGAGTTGTTCCAACGCCTGCGTGACCATCGGTCCCCGCCAGACCATCGGTGTTTCCGGGTCAATCAAGAAGCCAACACTCATTGCTTGAATTCCGTGTCCCTCCATCGGTTGCATCGACTTGCCGTCTTTGGATTGTGGCCGGCCGGTAATACCGAGCATTGTTGGTTGTGATGGCCCGTAAATATCGGCATCCAACATACCGACAATCGCCCCCTCGGCCGCCAGCGCCAACGCCAGATTCACGGCGGTGGTAGATTTTCCGACCCCCCCCTTGCCGGAGGCAACGGCAATAATGTTCTTGATATTTGGATTTAACTTCACGCCGCGTTGAACGCTGTGTGAGACGATTTTGGAATAAACATTGACTGATACATTGCCAATCCCGTCGATCTTTTTCAGCCGGTCAATCACCGACTTGCGAATAATCTCGGTGACACTCTTGCCGGGGTAACCAAGCACAATTTCGAGCGACACATCGTTGCCATCCATAACAATGTTTTTTGCCGATTTACCATCAACATAATTTTCGTCGGTAATCGGATCAATCAATTCACGTAGTGCATTTTTAATCGCGTCGGTGTTAATGCTCATGGTCTGCCTCAAATTTTCAGTTATCACTATTTTATCGACAATCACCGCCATTGCCGGTGCCAAATGACTCATGCGGCTTTATATCTTTGTATGAGTGGGCTTGTTACAATGTCAACTTAACAATCATGCCCCTGCAACGACTGCGCAACGCGGTTGATTTTGCCCTTAGATACGCCACACGCCATGCGACGCAAACTATTTGTCACCACCGCCCTACCCTACGCCAACGGCGGATTCCATATCGGCCATATGATGGAATACATTCAGGCCGATATTTGGGTGC
Organism: uncultured Burkholderiales bacterium; assembly: GCA_947085425.1. Taxonomy (GTDB): domain Bacteria; phylum Pseudomonadota; class Gammaproteobacteria; order Burkholderiales; family Usitatibacteraceae; genus UKL13-2. Next base: position 198,163 of record CAMTWK010000015.1, read on the forward strand.
GTTTTCAGCGCATGCGCGGCCATCAAGTGCATTTTGTCTGCGCGGATGACGCGCATGGCGCGCCGATCATGCTCAATGCAGAAAAACAGGGTATTACGCCGGAGCAGCTGGTGGCCGCCGTCGCCGCAGAACATATTGCCCAGTGGCCGCAATTTCATATCAGTTTTGACTACTGGCACTCAACCCATTCGCCGGAAAATGTTGCGCTGTCACACGAGATCTACCAGCGTCTCAAGGCCAATAAACTGATAGTCAGCAAAGAAATCGAACAATTTTATGACCCGGTCAAGGGCATGTTTTTGGCGGATCGTTTTATCAAGGGGGAATGCCCCAAATGTGGCGCCAAGGACCAACATGGCGACTCCTGTGAGGTGTGTGGCGCCGTTTATACCCCTGCCGAACTCAAGTCGCCGTATTCGGTTTTGACCGGTGCAAAACCGGTGATGAAAAAATCCGAGCACTTGTTTTTTAAGTTATCGGATAAGAAGTGCATCACCTTTCTGGAAAAATGGGTGGCGGAAACGCCGATTCAATCCGAGGTCAAAAATAAACTGGCCGAGTGGCTGGGTGACGGCGGAAAAAATCTGCACGATTGGGATATTTCCCGCGATGCGCCCTATTTCGGCATTGAAATCCCGGGTTCGCCGGGTAAATATTTTTATGTCTGGCTGGACGCGCCCATTGGTTATTTGGCCAGCCTCAAAGCTTACTTCACATCAGGTGGTGCCGCGGCAAATGGTGAGCTGCGGGATTTTGATTCGTTTATAGGCGATGACAACGTTGAGCAATATCACTTTATTGGTAAGGATATTGTTTATTTTCATACGCTGTTTTGGCCGGCCATGCTTCACTTTGCCGGACGCAAGGTGCCGAACAATGTATTTGTTCACGGCTTTTTACAGGTCACCGGTGAAAAATTATCCAAGTCACGCGGTTTTGGTCCGACACCAACCAAATACCTTGCGCTGGGACTCAATACCGAATGGCTGCGCTATTACATAGCCGCCAAATTAAACGATCGCGTTGAGGATATTGATTTCAGCCCGGATGATTTTATCGCCAGGGTGAACGCCGATCTGATTGGCAAGTACATCAATATCGCCAGTCGTGCCGCCGGATTCCTGCACAAGAAATTTGACGGAACCTTGCTGGCTGTCAATGGCAATCACCCAGTTTTGAATGCAATCATTAATTCGTCCGAAGAAATTGCCGCGCTTTATGACGGGCGCGAATTTGGCAAGGCGGTTCGGCGCATTATGGATCTGGCCGATCAAGTGAATCTTTTTGTTGATTCAGAAAAGCCGTGGGCATTGGCAAAGGAAGATGCCAACAACGCCGCGTTACATGCCAGCTGCTCGATTATTATCAACGCGTTTCATTTGTTGACCGCGTTACTGACACCGATCCTGCCAAAACTCGCCGATGAAGCCGCTGCATTTCTCAACATAAAAGGTTATGATTGGGCTGCGTCAAAAAAATTATTGCCTGCCGGCCATCAAATCAAACCCTATAAACATTTAATGTCACGAATCGATCCAAAACAAATTGACGCACTTCTGGACGTGCCGCAAGCCGCGGCCGCCACAGACGTTAAGACTGAAAAATTGGTTAAGGTTGGCGCAAAGGGTGATGCCAAACTTACAACCGCCCCGGCAAACGACGAACCGGCAACGGTTGCAGAATTCGCGTTACAGCCGGTGGAGTCGCCGAAACCGATTGTTATTCAGCCGGTTGCGGAAACCATTTCAATTGACGATTTTGGTCGCATTGACCTCAGGGTCGCAAAAATACTTGACGCAGAATTTGTTCAAGAGGCCGACAAGTTGTTGCGTCTGACACTCGACCTTGGCATTGAACAACGCCAGGTGTTTGCCGGCATTCGCTCGGCGTACAACCCCAAGGATTTGGTTGGCCGGTTAACCGTCATGGTCGCCAATCTTGCGCCGCGCAAAATGCGCTTTGGTGAATCACAAGGTATGGTATTGGCGGCCGGTGACGGCATCGGCATTTATTTGTTGAGTCCGGATTCCGGCGCGATCCCGGGCATGCGCGTGAAATAGTCCGCATCCGAATCCTGTATCCTCGTCGCGACGGTAGCCCGCCAAAGATGCGCCTCATTCGTCGCTTATGACCGCAACATTACCGCCACCCTATTCACTTGACCGCGCCATTCTGGAAACAGAAGTTCGCATTGACACCTATCGCGCCTCCGGACCCGGTGGACAGCACGTCAACAAGACCAATTCTGCGATTCGCCTGACGCATGCGCCTTCAGGTGTGGTGGTGATTGCCCAAGATTCATCATCACAATTTCGCAACAAGGAGACCGCCTTTGAACGATTGATCGAGCGGCTCATCAAAAAAAACCACGTGCCCAAAAAACGACTGGCGACCAAGCCATCGCGCGCCGCACGAGAAAAACGAATTGTTGAAAAAAAGACGCGTGCTGTCGTTAAAACCACCCGCCGCAAAAAAGTTTCGGCAGACGAATGAATACCATCACCGTCCATCTGACCATAACCGGCCGGGTTCAAGGGGTCGGTTACCGCGAATCCATGCGAATGGTTGCGCAGGCACTCGATGTCACCGGTTGGGTTCGAAACTGCGCGGATGGCAGTGTTGAGGCCACCGTCCAGGGCGACGAACACGCAGTCGAACGATTGATAGGCTGGTGCCACAACGGCCCACCCGGTGCTGACGTTCAATTTGTCCAGGCCGACTTATTGGACACGGACAAGACCTTTATCGCCTTCTCGCGTTTACCGAATGCGGACTAGTCCGTTTCGTCTTGCGGGCTGGAGGCTGGAGACGGCAAATGCGTCCTACGGCTAGCCGAAAATCGAGAAAGGGCGCAGAATCGGTCGCTACGCTCCTCGCATCGATGTTAATTTGGGCAATATGAAGTCGCATTCCATTCCAAAAACGATCAATCGAATCCGCAAAATTGTCCTCAATGAAACCGGACAGGATCTGTCGCGGCACGCCTTGCGCGAAATCGAGGCCGAATTGGTTGCCACGGATATCAACAAAACCGATGACAACGATGCCGAATTCCAGTCTCGCGAGGTCACCATTCTGCTCGCCGACTTGCGTGGCTTTACCGCCCTGGCTTCTGAACATCCGTCGGGGACGGTTATTCAAATGCTCAATCCGGTATTGATTCGCATGAGTGAAATCATTTTCAAACACGGCGGCACCATCGACAAATTCATGGGGGATGCCATCATGGTTTTGTTTGGCGCCCTCACCAAACGCGATGACGATGTCGCCCGCGCATTGGCGTGTGCGGTTGAGATGCAAATCAAAATGTATCAGCTGAACTTCGAACACAAACAACAGGGACTGCCGGATCTTTACATGGGCATTGGCATCAATACCGGCGACGTCATGGCCGGCGTGCTCGGCTCTGATGTTTATTCTGAGTACACGGTTATTGGTGATGAAGTAAATTTGGCATCACGCATCGAGGCGTTCAGTTTGCGTGGCCAGGTGTTGATCAGCGACAGTACATTTCAGCGCTGTCACGATTTTGTGGAAGCGTCCGAACCGATGGTTGTGAACGTCAAAGGCAAATCCCAATTTGTCAGTGTCCGCGAAGTCATGTCTATTCCCACCAAGGGGCTCAAAGTGCCGAGACAAGAAGTTCGGCGCAGTCACCGGGTGGATGTGCGTCTGCCGTTTTCCTATCAACTGGTACGCAGCGGCATTGTCTTGCCGGAACGGCTCGCCGGCACCATTTTCGACATTGGTTATCACGGCGTATTGGTTGAGCTTGCCGCACCATTGCCGCCCACCACCGAAATGAAACTGACCATAGACTTGCCGCACCTGTCTTACGTTGCCAAAGAAATTTATGGCAAGGTGGTGAACCAAAAGACCCGCGACGGCGTGATGTACACCGGCATTGAATTTACGACAGTTCCACCGGCGGTGAATACGCAAATCCAGCTGTTCGTACAGCTATTGGTGTTCTCCGACTAAACTCCAATTGGGGCGCGCTTTTTGAGCGCTTTTTCCTTGAAAGGGCGCTCAAAACATAGACTTTCACAACAGACCACTTCATTAATGTGGTGTGATGTGAGCACGTCCGCGGCGCACGGACCGCCGCAGTCAATCACGCCGTCTTAACGTGATCGTGGTTTGGCCGTTTTTGTTTTCGGTCGTTTCCCGGCGGACTTGCCACCACCTGTAGATTGTTTTGGCTCGCCGTCGGCTTGCGCGGCTGGCATCATGTTTTTCATCCATTGCGCCGGATCAAATGCAGCGGCAAACCGCGCCATGTCGTCAGCCGTGACGTTGCCAAACTCATTTTTTTTCTGCTCCATCAAATTAAGTGTGTCGCGCTGATACTCGAGCGTTTTGATCGATAACGTCAAGGCATTCACCTGCATTTGCAACCAGCCGGACACGGTCTGTAATTCGCGTATTTTTTTTTCAATTTCGACCGGATCAATCGCGCCGATGTGTGGTTCGCCGCTGCCACCAGCAAGCCCGGACATGCCGGTCATTTGGCGTAACAGCTCAAAATAATCCGGAAGTGACTCTGCTGGCATGTTTGATCATCAAGAAAAATTAACGATTGTGTTTGTTGATAAATGCCCGAATCTTCGGGTAAATCAATTGCCGATATTTCCGTCCGGAAAAAATTCCATAGTGTCCGACTCCAGGGGCAGTGTAATGCTGTCGGCGGTTGGCGGCAATACCGGTGCACAAAGTATGCGCCGCCTCTGTTTGGCCGCTACCGGAGATATCGTCGAGCTCACCCTCAATGGTAAACAAGGCGGTTTTGGTAATCGCCTCGGGTGTTACCGGCTGCCCGGCGACCACCAATGTCCCGCGCGCGAGGCGTTGCTCCTGAAAAACCCGCACGATGGTATCGAGGTAATACTCCGCCGGCAAATCCATCACCGCATTGTATTCATTGTAAAACCGGCGATGCGCTTCGGCCGACTCGCCGTCGCCCTCAATCAGGTGATTGTAATAATCATGATGGGATTGCGCATGGCGTTCCGGATTCATGGCGACAAATCCCGCCAATTGCATAAATCCCGGATAAACACGACGCATCGCACCCTCGTATTTCACCGGCACCCGATGAATAACATTTTGTTCAAACCAATGCAGTGGCCGACGGCTAGCAAAATCATTCACCGAGGTTGGATTCTTGCCGGTATCGATCGGCCCGCCCATCATGGTCATGCTGGCTGGCAATTTTTCGCCGTTCGCTGCCATCAATGCGATGCCGGCCAGCACCGGCACGGTCGGTTGGCATACCGAAACAACGTGAACAGGTCCATTTCCATCCGCACGCATTTGCATAAAACGAATAAATTGCTGCACATAAGCCACGTAATCATCGAAGTGAAACGGGCCGCGCGCCAAACTGATGTCGCGGCAGTCCTTCCAATCCGTGATGACGATGTCATGGTCCGGCAACATGGTCTGCACCGTATCGCGCAACAGGGTGGCAAAGTGCCCGGAGAGCGGCGCAAAAACCAATACTTGTGGCTGCGCCTTGATTGCGTCGGTGGTTTTGGCCGCCGAGGCACCGGTTTTGGCAAAATGCCGCAATTCACAAAATGGCAAATCTAAAATGACCCGCTCTTCAATATTGACCTGCTCACCGGCTACTTCAACGTGATTGATGTCAAAAGCTGGACGATAGTAACGACCGGTCAAACGCAACATCAAATCAATGCCTGCAACGGCTTTCCCGGCGTTCGGCGCATAGGACAACGGCGAAAACGGGCTTTTCAATACATCAACACTGGCTTCCGCCCACCATCGCCATGGTTCAACAATGGTGCGCTGTAACTCGTGAAATTGATAAAGCATTGTGAATTTCCTTCCAACCAAAAATGATGGGGCATGGCCCCGTACAGGCCTAGCAGTTTGTTGAAATTCGTCGCGAGCGAAGGTCAGGCAAGGCGGAAAGCGGCGAAAAACCGGAATGTATGCGGTATACATGAGGATTTTGAGCCGCTTGCCAACGCCGCATCACCGAGCGCAGCAGAATTTCAACAAA
>CAMTWK010000016.1:0-111824 GCA_947085425.1 uncultured Burkholderiales bacterium
GCTGTGTAAATCTATGCCACAATATTTCATGTCGTCCTCCGTGGTTAAAGTTGGTTCGCACCTTTACTTTAACCACTCCGGCTTGCGCCGGAGGGAGGGCGGCTAGATGATTATCAGGTCTTTCATTATCATATGATAATGCTGTGAATAAACGTGGTCTGTCCCTAATTGTTCCTCGACGAATCAATCAAAAAAATTGGGAGTCCTGGCTTGAGGAGAATATTACCTGCCGATTGTTGCCGCGCAAAATGATCTGCTACGGCTGACCGGGGCAAACATAGAGTGGGAGGCGGTCAATGGCCGACTACATTGCACCAGCAATGCGGATAATGTCGTTGAGCCCCTCACACGCCTCTGCAAGTTGTGCCAGTGGCAGTGACTTCCAGGGATGCGGTGATGCGTGTCGGTGGCACCAATCAAATGACTTCGGCTGGTGGCACAGCACAAAGCTGCGTTGTTGCGCCGAACGCGAGACATCAATTGCAAACGGGTTGCCAACGTTCGACAGGCTGGAGGTCATCGGCAATCCGATCACAATGCTGGTGCGCTTGTTGAATGCCTTGGGTGAGAGTATGAGCATCGGATGCATATCGCGCATCTCCTGGCCAGCTTGAGGATTGCAGTCAATCCAGATAACGTCGCCACGCTCAGGCACCCACCCGCGTGGCGGTGCCTTGCGCACGTTGCCTGCACTCACCATACCTCGGCACCAACACGTTTGCCGATCGAAAATTCACCGCCGTGTATCTTCGGGTCGAATGCAGCCAATTTTTCTTCGAGGGTCAATTTGCGTGGTGCGGCAGGCGTGATGATAATCCGTTCACCATCGACCGCGATATTCACCAACGACTCCGCCGACAGCCCGGCAGCGCGCGCGACATGTGATGTCAGCCGCACGCCCAGTCCATTGCCCCACGTTTTGATTTTGACGCTCGCATTCATAGATGCCTTCAAGAGCTAATGCCATGAGATTACCTGTGAAGAAAATTTATGTCAATACGGCGGTTTAAATGGTGTCTGACCCTCATGGCACTCGCGCCGGGCTGCACCCGTTGTTCGGCAACTTACTCGGTACTATGGGGATATCCGACTTCTCATCAGCGTAAATGGCGGGATTGCGGTTTCCCTTCCCCGCTCCGCCCGACAATACCCCGTCGGGCACCGATGAGACCTCCCAGCTCCTGTTCAAGTAGCTTCCCGGCATGCTCAGGGTCTCCGACCGCGTAGGACTATCATCGGGCTTGCGATTGACACCCGTTGACATGTTGCCTTCCGCTTGACAGAACAACGTCGTCGTCCCAGATTAATAATTTCGCGGTTCAATGGCTGGCCTGCCGGTTTCCCCTGTGACCGAAGGGAATCCTTGTGGGACACACGCTTCGCATCCCACCTCGCGGTGACATACGCATGACTCGGGGCCAAGGAGATTCGCTATTTCTTCCTCGTATTGGACTTACGCCAACTACTACTTGCCAGTTTGTGCTGGCGCACTTAGACCCCATTGGTCGTTTACTAACTGGTCAATACTGCTGAAATGATCGAGCGGCGAATGATTGTATTCTGGTACTCGACCCCTCTCTGCTCAAACACTTTGCGTAATGTGGCATCCTCACTGTCGGTAGCTAAATTGCTTCCATCATCGTTGGGAAATGTTTTTTCCCTCACTAACATGTCGGATGCACGTTGCACATTGAGATATTCGGACCAATGGACTGGAACCTGGTGGCTGCGGCCGTCTCCACCCCGAACAGCGACATAGTCCACCCGGTCTACACTACTGAATCCACTGGCTGTAACGCGCACCGTTTGCGATCCGTCAGCCTCGTTTTGTGAGGCAGTCTTCAAGATACTCCGGGTAACGCAATCCATGTGTTTGAATCCCTCCTCGCCATGGTAATTGGCTATCGCTTCATGCTCCCAGAAGCACGATTTTCTGGCATAGGTGTCTTTGTAGATATCGGAGTGCGCGCGATGTTGCTGATAAAGCGGAATGGCAAGCAGTGGTGCAATGCCGAAATAGAACGAACGAAAGAAATCGTTGTGGTAGCTGTTGAAAAAAATACGCGCCTGCGCCAGTTCATATGTGTAAAATTTTTCCGGCTCTCCTTCAATGTCAGTATGGCGCATATGCGCAGGCTCGATGACGTTGATCATTTGCATTTTGTCGAACGCAAAATCATCTCCATAGCCGACCTCACTATCCTTGAGCAGCTTCAACATCTCCTGCTGTGCCAGCGGTGTGAACAACAGCCGGAACTGCACCTCATGGTTGCGATCGGTTGCGTCAAACAGGGTATCGAACTCACGATTGGACATCACCGTGAAAGTCTTACCTTCCCCAATGTCACGGGACTTGTTTTCGAGCTTCTTGATGGCGCGATTTTTTCGCATCTTATCGAAAAACCCGTTTCCCAATTTAGAGAATTTCGAAGGGCTACGGCTGAACACAAGCTCTGGGGCGGCTTCGTTGCCGTAAACGATAAATGTTTGATTGTCATATTCTGGAATCAGATGCTCAACCGATGCTTGCAGCGTCTCGTGGTGCGTCTCGGTGTGCCATTTACCGTCGAAACCACGAACCTGTTTGGTCCAACTGATCTTTAGCGACCCGTGGTAGGTTTTTCTCCCCATCCAATGCGACAGAGTTCGCGCCAGAACGAATGGATTGCCGTTGAGCACGCCGCTGTGAGAGAAAACTATGGAATGCTCACCCCCGAGATCACCGGACCAGTCGAAGCTGTTGCGAAGCTCTTCCATACGACCGTTGGAAAAATATGGATCGAATTCTATACGGGGCACTGTTTTTTGCATCAACTTGGTCAGGATGTCCCAGTCATAAAGCCGATTGAGTGACGCCATTTGCCCCCATGCCTCGGCGCGCTTCGCCTCGCATGCCTGCTCAAGCTGTTTTAACCGCGCATGGGAGTCGTTGATAACCCGATAGAGCCAATAAATCGCGGGTGCAAATATTGCAGATGGCACCACCAGCCACGGCCACGAATAATACGTAAAGACATACACCAGGGCTAACAGTGCCGCCGCAATAGCGACGACTCGCAATATCCGCCACCACTTGTTGGTGGCGCTCGCACCTCCGGTCTGTTGTTCCAATTGTCGCAGTTTCTGCACGGTCTTGATGTTAGCAACTTCATCCACGCCAGACTGGCGCACCAAGTCTTCAAAAAAATCAGACGTGTGGTTGACGTGAGCACTTTTGAATTCGGACGCGTACTGCTTTAATGGCTCGTGAACGTCATTGATCAAAAGAATGTACCTCTGGCTGCGGCCTTAGTCGCGGCAGATGCTGTAAAAGGAATGCGCGTGGTATAGCCTGCGCGAGCTGCAACAATCTGCTTGGTTGGCCAGGCAAAAACATCCTGGTTCCACATCACTACCGTATCGTTGTAAAGGGTGCGAGCGGCTGTGATCTCCTTTTGGAGATAACTGTTTTGCCGCATAGCATCTGCGATGACGGCTTGTGCTTTTAGGTCGGGATACGCCTCAAACGCGACATTGATGCGCGAAAAAATCCCATCAATCTGCTGTGAAGCTTGATTGCGTTCAGAGTCAGAGTTAACGTCACGCCCGCTCCGGTATGCCGCTACCGACTTCATCACATCCTTGTCAAGATCAATCGACTTTGAAACCAAGCCAACTACATTTTTTAAAATCTCCATGCGTTGTTCAAGATAGTTATCTATTTGCGATGCGTCTGCCTGCCGTTTCTGTTCCAACTTGCGAAAATACGCCTTGGCGTTGACTTTCATAAATAAAAAAATCAGGCCAGGTAGAACGCCTGCAACTAAAAGCGCAGCACCTGGCAGAATTTGTAGGGCACCAGTTGCCAGTGTAATGATCCCTGGAATCGTTCCGACCGTCCATAGTGCAATTTCAAAAATCAAAGAGCCAGTACCGATTTGAACGGGAATTTGTTTGCTGATTACATGTACGTCGCTACCTTCATGGTTAATTGGTCCTGTGATTTCGTCTAATTCATTTGCCATTCTTGATCCTCGCTTATGTTGATCGGCGACTACATGTAAAAAAAATTTGATGCCGTGTAAAGGGTAGGAGAATCGTTGTGATTGGAGTTGGCAAACACCATTAGTCCTTGCGCCTGCGCAATCACAATTTCCTTCACCGCGCTGATGCCCTCCACATAGGCCGGCATTGTAACGTTGCGTCAAAGAGCGTACGCAACGCGGGTGCCATCATGTAAGAATCGCCGCTCCTGCTGTGAGCCTGCAATGGATTGGCGATCGATTGCAATTCGTTAAGCAACGAGCCATCTGCACGTACCTGGCCAGAAAGCCATTGCAGACTGTGGGCAATTTCGGGTGAAGTTTGCGCGCTCACTTGGGAAATCAGTGCCAAACTGAAGAAAATCAATACCGCAAACACCCAGCTGGCAGAGACAATTAGAGTTAATCGCACAGACCGCCCCTTTTTATTCGATATTATTTCGATGCTGCGTCGATCCACAATATAAAATCAATACTCAAGTTTTGCAAATGTAATTTATTCGTTCCAGCATTTCATTTTTCCAAGGAGTACCCCATGTCAGACCCCATCGTCATCGTCGCCGCCAAACGCACGCCGGTTGGCAGCATGAACGGCCAATTTGTCGGTATGACCTCGCCGCAACTGGCATCCGTCGCCATCAAGGCTGCGGTTGCCCAATCCGGCTTAAAGGCCGCCGACATTACCGAAGCATTGATTGGTTGTGTGTTGCCGGCCGCACTTGGTCAGGCCCCGGCTCGTCAAGCGGTGCTGGGCGCGGATTTGCTCAACAGCACCACTTGCACCACCGTCAACAAAGTTTGCGGCTCGGGCATGAAGACCGCCATGATGGGCTTTGACGCCATCACCGCCGGCTCGGCCGACATTGTGTTGGTCGGTGGCATGGAGTCGATGTCAAACGCGCCGCACCTGTTGCCCAAGGCGCGGCAGGGTTATCGCTACGGGCACGTCAAGGTGCTTGACCACATGGCGTTTGATGGCCTGGAAAATGCCTATGACGGCAAATCCATGGGCATTTTTGCCGATGCAACTGCCGCCAAATATGGCTTCACCCGCGCCGACCAGGATGTATTTGCCGCCGAGAGTGTGCGCCGCGCGCAGGCCGCTGTCGCCAGTGGCGCGTTTGCCGCCGAGATCGCGCCGGTCACGGTGGCAGGCCGGGGTGGCGACACGGTGCTGGCGACCGATGAGCCGCCGGGCTTGTGTAAGCCGGAAAAAATCGCTTCGCTCAAACCTGCCTTCAACAAGGACGGCACCGTGACGGCAGCCTCGTCATCGTCTATCTCCGACGGCGCGGCGATGTTGATTTTGATGAAAGAGTCCGATGCCAAGGCGCGCGGCATCACACCTATCGCACGTATTGTTGGCCACGCCTCCAACGCCCACGAACCGGAGTGGTTCACCACCGCCCCGGTTGGCGCGATTGAAAAACTGCACAAAAAACTGGGCTGGGGCCCGGCGAATGTTGACCTGTATGAAATCAACGAGGCATTTGCGGTGGTGACCATGGCGGCAATGAAAGATTTGCATTTGCCGCACGACAAAGTCAACGTCAATGGCGGTGCGTGTGCGTTGGGGCATCCGATTGGCGCATCCGGGGCGCGACTGATTGTGACTTTGCTGCATGCGCTCAAAGCGCGCGGCGGTAAACGCGGCATTGCATCGTTATGTATTGGTGGCGGTGAGGCGACGGCGATTGCGGTGGAGATGATTTAGGTCTGATGATTTGGAAACGTCCACCCTCTCCCCAACCCCTCCCCCGTCAAGCGGGAGGGGCTTTACGTCACTCGCCTCGAACGGGACAACTTGCAAACAGTCACCATTTTTAGCCGCCGGATCATTAGCCATACCATTTTTATAAACACAAGCACAGCAGCGCGTTTCCAGCAATAAATGCCTGAAAACGCACGCCAGACAAGGACTTATGCAATCTGCTCTCATCATCGGTGCCTCACGCGGTTTGGGGCTTGAGTTTGTTCGCCAGTACCGAAAAGATGGCTGGCTGACACTCGGCACCTGTCGCTCACCCGAGCAGGATGCCCTGCTCACCGCGGTCGGTGCCACCGCCATTCGGCTGGACGTCACCGAGGCCCACAGCTTTGACAATCTGGCTCATGCCCTTGATGGTGCCAGCATCGATGTTTGCATTTATAACGCGGGCGTTGCCGGCCCCAAGGGCAGCCCGGCGGTGGCACCAACGCGGGCTGAGTTTGATGACGTCATGCACGCCAACGTGTTTGGCGCGATGCAGGCCATTCCCATTGTTGCCCCGGCGCTGATCAAAACACGCGGCAAGTTTGTTTTTATCAGCAGCCGGATGGGCTCGATCGAATTGATGTCGGGTCCAAACGCCTGTGTTTATCGTGCCAGTAAAGCCGCGCTCAATGCGCTGGTGAAAGCCGCGGCACTCGAATACGCAGCGCATGGCATGACCACCATGGTGATGCATCCCGGCTGGGTCAAAACCGATATGGGCGGCAGCAATGCCGACATTGATCCCTCGGTGAGCATTGCCGGCATGCGCAAAGTGATTGCAGCGGCAACCACCGACGCCAATGGACAATTTTTTAACTACGACGGCAACACACTCAAATGGTGACCCGCATGATCAAAAAAATTATTGTCGGCGCGAGCTGTCTGGTTTTGTTAGTTGGCATTACCGCTTGTGGCAAAAAAACGGAGTCCGCCGATAAAACCGCCGAACAAACAAAGAGTGAACGCGACGCATCACTGGAAAAAGCAAAACAAAGTGTCGTGTTTGGCGACCAACTCAAAGCCCTCGACAAAGCCAAAATCACCGCCGATGAAGCCGCCAAGGTCGCCGCCGAGCGTATGAAAAAAGCCGAACAATAACCATCTCATCAAGCATGCAAACCACAGATCACTTTTTAACCGACGATCAACGCGCCATTCGCGATATGGCGCGCACCTTTGCCCAAAACGAACTGGCCCCACATGCCGCGCAGTGGGAACGCGACCGCTGGATTGCCGACGCCACCGTGTCGCAGATGGGCGCGCTCGGCTTACTTGGCATGACGGTTCCCGACGAATGGGGCGGCTCTTTTTCGGATTACGTCGCGTATTCGTTGGCCATCGAAGAAATTGCCGCCGCCGATGCCTCCACCTCAACACTCATGAGTGTGCATAACTCTGTCGGTTGTGGCCCCATTTTGGGTTGGGGAAGCGAAAAACAAAAACAGAACTACTTGCGTGACCTCGCCACCGGCAAAACCATCGCCTGTTTTTGTTTGACCGAACCGCAGGCCGGTTCCGAAGCCAACAATCTTAAAACCCGCGCGGAGTTGGTCAATGGCCGTTGGGTTTTGAACGGCACCAAACAATTCATCACCAACGGCAAACGCGCCGGTCTGGCGATTGTGTTTGCCGTCACCGATCCGGCGCTCGGCAAAAAGGGTCTGTCGTGTTTTTTGGTGCCCACCCACACGCCCGGCTTCATTGTGGGCCATCCTGAAAAAAAGCTCGGCATCCGCGCGTCCGACACCTGTGCCATCACCTTTGAAAATTGCACGATTCCTGAAGACCAGTTGCTCGGTCCACGCGGCAAGGGACTGGCGATTGCCTTGTCGAACCTCGAAGGCGGCCGCATTGGCATCGCCGCGCAGGCGCTGGGCATTGCCCGCGCCGCCATGGAGGCCGCGCTTGCCTACGCTAAAGAGCGCAATCAATTCGGCAAAAAAATTGTCGAACATCAATCGATTGCCAATTTACTCGCCGATATGCAGACGCGCATCAATGCCGCCCGTTTGCTGATTCTGCACGCCGCCAAAATGCGCGATGCCGGTCTGCCGTGTTTATCAGAGGCGTCCCAAGCAAAACTATTTGCGTCGGAGTTGGCCGAATGGGTCTGTTCCAAGGCGATTCAAATTCACGGTGGTTACGGCTACCTCGAAGATTATCCGGTCGAACGTTATTACCGCGATGCCCGTATCACCCAGATTTACGAAGGCACCAGTGAAATTCAACGTTTGGTGATTGCCCGCGAAATGGCCAAAGAATAGCGCAGCCCAATTTAATCCACGCGCAACCTGCAACTCAATTTTTTAAAAAAGGCACGGCATGTTTTTGAAATTGTTTTCAACCGCGATCATTTTTGCTTGTTCCCTTGTTCATTCTGGATGGGTCGTGGCGCAACCCGCCCCGCCCAATCGCGATCAGGTAGACGTTCCCGATCCGGCCTATCAAGTCATCATCGATCCAACATTGGTTGGCTTTGAGAAATTTGTTGACGCCGAATTAAAAAAATGGAATGTGCCCGGCATTGCCATTACCGTGGTCAAAGACGGTAAGGTCATCATGAAACGTGGCTTCGGTCTGCGCGACATTGAAAAAAACCTGCCAATGACCCAGTTCACTGTGCAGCCGATTGCATCCGTCACCAAATCGTTTACCGTCGCCTCATTGGCATCGTTGGTACGCGCCGGAAAACTTTCGTGGGATCGGCCGGTGCGGGAATATTTGCATGACTTTAAGATGTATAACGACTACACCACCCTGAATGCCACGCCACGTGATTTGCTCACCCATCGCACCGGTTTGCCGCGTCACGATTCGTCTTGGTACAACGCAACGGCGACGCGCGAAGAGCTTTACAAACGCATTCAGTATCTCGAACCCTCGGCGCAATTGCGTGCCACCATGCAGTACAACAACTTTATGTACATGACCGCCGGTTACATGGGCGGAAAAGTTGCCGGCAGCGATTGGGAATCGTTGGTTCGTACAAATATTTTTGCGCCACTTGGCATGTTCAATTCAACATTCAGCATCGACGACATGCAAAAAGCGCAGCACGTTGCCAAGGGTTACAAGTGGGATGAAAAAGAACAACCCACCGAAATCCCCTATCGTGGCATCACCGCCATGGGCCCGACCGGCTCCATCAATTCCAATATGGAAGATATGTCGCGTTATTTGCGGCTGTATCTGGGCCGCGGCGAATTCGAGGGCAAGACAATTTTGAATGCGGCGGACATCGTCGAAATGACCAATCCACAAATGGTCATGGCCGATGCACGTCGTTACGAAGAAATTGCCGCCACCCAATACGGCATGGGATTTTTCCTGACCCATTACCGTGGTGAACGGTTGGTGCATCACGGCGGCAATATGCCGGGCGCATCGTCGCTGTTGTCATTTATGCCGCAAAAAAATATCGGCGTATTTACCACCGCAAATTTAAGTGGTTCATCCCTGCCGTCCATAGTCACCTATGCGATTTATGATCGTTTGCTGGGTTTGAAGCCGGTCGATTGGAGTGGCCGTTTTTGGGACAATAAAGAAAAGGCCAAGGCATCCGAGCACAGCGCAAAAAAACAAAATCTGAGCCCACAAAAAACCGGCACAAAACCCGCACATGCCCTGAGTGCTTATGCGGGGCGTTATCATCATCCCGGCTACGGAACAGTTCAATTTTCGGATTCCGGTGCGCAGCTTACGGGCCGTTTAAATGATCTCAGCTCCCCCTTTGCGCATTACCATTACGACGTATTTGTCGCACCCAACGACAAACTCAATGATATGGCCAATACCAAGGTGCAATTCATCACCGACCTGGATGGCGACGTATCCGCGGTGCATATAGGTTTGGAACCGTCGGTGAAGCCGATTGCCTTTACCAGGCAACCCTACGCGCATTTCAGGGATGTAAAATTCCTGCAAAAATTTGCCGGTGAGTATCAACTCGGCAACACCACAATCATCATTGGCCTGCGCGACGATGCCGTGCTCACACTTGCCACGCCCGGTCAGCCGACACGAGAACTGGTGGGTATACGCGGACAGCGCTTTAACGTCAAAACCAGCAATGGATTTTCCATCGAATTTACCTCCGACAAAACTGGCAAAATTGACCAGGCCGCGTTTTATCAACCGAACGGCAATTTTGTCGCCACCAGAAAATAATCATGCCGCAACTTAAATCCAAGCTGGATAAACTCTCGCCCGCATTTTTGACCAATGCAGCGCACGCGCGCCAATTGGTGCAGGAGTTGGTCACATTCACCAATCAAGCCGCTGACGGCGGTGGCAATGCCGCCAACGCCAAACATACCGCGCGCGGCAAGTTGTTGCCGCGTGACCGGGTCAAAGCGCTGCTCGATCCGGGCTCGCCTTTTTTGGAGCTTTCGCCGCTGGCAGCGTGGGGCATGTACGGCAAGGATGGGTTTGACGCACCCGGCGCGGGCGTCATCACCGGTATCGGTCGCATATCCGGTATCGACTGCGTGATTGTCGCCAACGACGCCACCGTCAAGGGCGGCACCTACTATCCGATGACGGTTAAAAAGCATCTGCGTGCGCAAGAGGTGGCGCTGCAAAACAATTTACCGTGTGTTTATCTGGTTGATTCCGGGGGTGCGTTTTTGCCATTGCAGGATGAGGTGTTTCCGGACAAGGAACACTTTGGTCGCATCTTCTACAATCAGGCCAACCTGTCTGCCAAGGGGATTCCGCAGATCGCCTGTGTGATGGGCTCATGCACCGCCGGTGGCGCATACGTACCCGCGATGTGTGATGAATCGATTATCGTCAAGAATCAAGGCACCATTTTTCTGGGTGGTCCGCCGCTGGTGAAGGCGGCAACCGGCGAAGTTGTCACCGCCGAGGAATTGGGCGGCGGCGATGTCCATTCACGCACCTCGGGTGTGACCGACCATCTGGCCGAAAACGACAAACACGCACTCGGCATTGCCCGCGAAATTGTCTCGCATCTGAATCGTGAAAAATTCTCGCCGCTGGCAATGCGTGAGGTGATTGAACCAGCCTACCCTGCTGATGAACTGTACGGCATCATTCCCAAAGACACCAAGCAGCCATTCGATATCCGCGAAGTCATCGCACGTATTGTTGATGGTTCTGACTTTCACGAATTCAAGGCGCTGTACGGCACCACACTGGTGTGCGGCTTTGCCCACCTCTACGGTCATCCGGTCGGCATCATCGCCAACAACGGCATATTGTTTTCCGAGTCGGCGCTCAAGGGCACCCACTTTATCGAACTGTGTAACCAACGCGGCGTGCCGTTGATATTCCTGCAAAACATCACCGGCTTTATGGTCGGCAAAAAATACGAAACCGGCGGCATCGCCAAGGACGGCGCCAAGATGGTCACGGCGGTCTCGTGCGCGAAAGTGCCAAAATTTACCGTCATCATCGGCGGCTCATTTGGCGCCGGCAACTACGGCATGTGTGGTCGGGCGTTTAATCCGCGTTTTTTATGGGCCTGGCCGAATGCGCGCATTTCAGTCATGGGTGGTGAACAGGCTGCCTCGGTACTCTCGACGGTGAAACGCGACAGCATCGAAGGCAAAGGCGGTGTTTGGTCGGCCGACGAAGAAGAAGCCTTCAAAGCGCCGATTCGCGATCAATATGAAAAACAGGGTAACCCCTACTATGCAACCGCGCGGCTGTGGGATGACGGCGTGATCGACCCGGCCCAAACCCGCATGGTGCTGGGGCTGGCGGTTTCCGCTTCGATGAATGCGCCGATTGAAAAGACGGAGTATGGGGTTTTCAGGATGTAGGTTTTGGATTGGGTTGCAAGTTTAAGCGCTGCAAATCCCTCCCAACCTCCCTTTTGCAAAGGGAGGAGCCGACCGTTGTTGCGGGGGAAATTTCGCATGATTGATGCGCTGCACTTTGCATGGCACTTCCCCCTTTGAAAAAGGGGGAAGTAGCTGTGATTGGAAGTAGCTGCGATTGGAAGTAGCTGCGATTGGAAGTGGCGACGATTGTCAAAGGTGCAAGTGGCTATGGTTGGAAAGTGTCGATGTCGAGCGACCGTGACCATTCAAAAGAAATTGACTCCTCCCTTTGTAAAAGGGAGGTTGGGAGGGATTTAAGATGCTGACATACCGGCCAGACTTAAAATTGTTATCGCGCACACTCCGCAAAAATATGTCCGATGCGGCACAAAAGCTATGGTTCCAGTTACGACGCAAGCAAATCTGCGGCATTCAGTTTTATCGGCAGCGTCCAACTGGAAAATATATCGTTGATTTTTATGCGCCGACCGTAAAATTGATCATTGAAGTCGATGGTTCACAGCATCAAGAAGAGACAAACAAGAAATATGACCGCGAACGAACTGAATATTTCAATTCACTTTCCCTGCAAGTGATGCGATTCGACAATCTGCAATGCCTGAACGAAACCCACCACGTATTGAACATGATTCATCAAACTCTAAACCACTTGAACCACCCCTTGTCACCTGGAAATCAGATATGAGTTTTGTAATCTCCGAAATCGACGGGCCCATCGCCATTGTCACCCTCAACCGTCCCGACAAACACAATGCGTTTGACGATGCATTGATTGCGGATTTAACCCAGCACCTCAAGGCGTTGGATCAATTAAACGACGTGCGGGTGGTGGTGATTTCTGCCAACGGCAAATCGTTTTCGGCCGGTGCCGACCTCAATTGGATGAAACGGGTCGCACAATACAGTGAAGAAGAAAACGTGCGTGATGCCATGGCCCTGGCGCGCCTCATGCAAACTTTGCATGGCCTGTCCAAACCAACCATTGCACGGGTGCAAGGTGCGGCGTACGGTGGCGGTGTCGGTTTGATCGCGTGTTGTGACATTGCCGTCGGTACCCATGACGCCGCCTTTGCCTTGTCCGAGGTGCGTTTGGGACTGATTCCAGCGGTGATTTCCCCCTACGTCATTGCCGCCATCGGCGAACGTGCCGCGCACCGCTATTTTTTGACGGGGGAGCGCTTTGATGCCGGTGAAGGATATCGCCTGGGTCTGTTATCCGAATTGTGCCAAAGCGATGACGACATGGATTTAAAAATCGAACAAATCATCGCCGCTATTCTGGCATGTGGCCCGGATGCAATTTCGGAAGCAAAAAAATTGATTGATGCGATTGCCAATCAGCCGCTGTCCGAACATTTAATCGCCGACACCGCCGCACACATTGCACGAGTGCGTGTGAGCGCGGAAGGCCGGGAAGGTCTCGGTGCCTTTCTGGAAAAACGCAAGCCCGCCTGGGCAGTGGGCAGTGGACAACGCAACCCCACCAAGGAGTAAAAATGAACAACCATCAAATATTTTTCCCCATGTTTGCCATGCTGTTGCTGGTGTGTATCGTCGCTGGCACCATGCTGCGACGTCGCATCGCCTACATGAAATCCAATCGGGTGCATCCACAAAAATTGGCCACTTCCGCTGCCATGGCTGCGGCAGTCACCGATTCGCGTGCATCGGATAATTTTCGCAACCTGTTTGAAACGCCGGTGTTGTTTTACACCATCATCCTCACCATATTTGTCGCCAAAATCACCAGCCCGCTGCTGTTGGTGCTGGCCTGGGCGTATGTGATTGCCCGTTATACACACAGCCTGATTCATTGCACCACCAATGTGGTGATGCACCGGTTTTATGCGTTCCTTGCCAGTTGCGCCCTGCTTTTGCTACTGTGGATCGTGGCCCTGATTCGTCTCATCAACCCCTGACAGGCTGGCCGTGTTCAAAAAAATTCTCATCGCCAATCGCGGCGAAATTGCCTGCCGCATCATCCGCACTTGCAAACGCATGGGCATCAAAACCGTTGCGGTTTATTCCGATGCAGACATTCATGCGCAACACGTGATTCTGGCCGACGAGGCCCATCATATTGGCGGTGCCCGTCCGGCCGATTCCTATCTGAAAGCCGAGGTGATCTTGGCGGTGGCCAAACAATCCGGCGCCGAGGCGGTGCATCCCGGCTACGGTTTTTTATCCGAAAACGATCAATTTGCCACCGCTTGTGAAGCCGCGGGCATTGCTTTTATTGGACCGACGCCGAAAGCCATTCAACAAATGGGCTCAAAAAGCGCCGCCAAGGCGCTGATGGAACAAGCCGGTGTGCCGGTGGTGCCGGGCTATCACGGTGACAATCAGGATCCGGCATTTCTGACCGAACAGTCGAAAAAGGTTGGCTACCCGCAATTGATCAAGGCGGTGGCGGGCGGCGGCGGCAAGGGTATGCGTCTGGTTGAGAACGCCGCCGAATTCATGGCGCAACTCGACGCCGCCAAACGCGAGGCCAAAAATGCGTTTGGTGACGACGACGTGTTGATCGAGCGTTATATCCTCGGCCCGCACCATATTGAGTTTCAGGTGTTTGGTGATACCCACGGCAACTACCTGCACTTGTACGAACGCGAATGCTCGATTCAGCGCCGCCATCAAAAAATCCTCGAAGAAACACCTTCGCCTTACCTCGATGCGGCCGATGACGGCATGCGCGAAAAAATGGGTGACGCCGCGGTCGCCGCCGCTGCCGCGATTGCCTACCGTGGCGCAGGCACCATTGAATTTATCGCCGGTGAAAACCGCGAATTTTATTTTATGGAGATGAATACGCGGCTGCAGGTAGAGCACCCGATCACCGAGATGACAACCGGCGAGGATTTGGTCGAATGGCAATTACGCGTTGCCAGCGGCGAGCCGTTGCCACTCACGCAGCACGAAGTCATCACCGGCGGCCACGCCATCGAAGTGCGGATATGTGCGGAAAATCCCGACAACGATTTTCTACCCGAAACCGGCACCATGGCGGTGTTTGCCACACCATACGCAGGCAACGACGATGATGTGCGCCTCGATACCGGCGTGGTCAGCGGTGACACCATCAGCGTTTTCTACGACCCGATGATCGCCAAACTCATCACCTGGGGCGAGGATCGTGCCGAATCAACCCGCCGCATGCAACAGGCGCTGGCTGAAACCGAGGTGATCGGCGTCAAAACCAATCTGGCATTCTTACAGACGCTGCTGCAGCACCCGGCATATCTTGCCGGTGATACCGATACCGGGTTCATCGCCAAACACAAACAGGCGTTGCTGGCCGCCACCCCCATCGATGCATTTGTGCTCGCCGCCGCGTGTGCGGCGGTCATTGCTGATGAGGCAGATGATGCGGATGACGACGATTCTCCCTGGTCGTCGCCGATTGGCTGGCGCTTGAACGGCGTTGCCTCACGGCTGATTGAATTCAAAACTGCCTCCCTAGCCGACCCGATCGAGTGTCACGTTGAAATCGCCCACGGCATACGCTATTTTGTAAACGGTACAACACGCCTGCCATTCAACTGCATCGAACGCGCCGATGGTGCGCTGCAAGTAGAACTCGGCGGACAAAAAAAGGTGTTGCGGGTTATCGGTGCGGGCAATGACATCAGTGTGCTGACAGCATCGTCACGCGTGGCATTAACCCTGTTTGACCCGTTCCATTTTGAAGGTGATGACAGCGTCAACGAAGGCCGCTTGACGGCAATGATGCCCGGTCGGGTGGTCAAACTCATGGCAGCCAATGGTGACAGCATCAAAAAAGGCCAGCCGCTGATCATCATGGAAGCGATGAAAATGGAACACACCATCGTCAGCCCGCGAGATGGCGTGATTGCGCGGGTCGCGTTTCAGGTTGGTGAAATGGTGCCCGCCGACGCGGTGCTATTTGCGTTTATCGACGCATAACAACATCGCCGTTTGACGGGCGTTTCCAGCCATTTTTGCCTGAAAATGCTTGCCCTTGCTTGCATTTTGACTTTTTTGTACCTGAGACTGCCGACCATCAGGTTTCCGGCGAAGACGTATAATTTTTGCTTCAGCAACCTTCATATCCCGTAGGAGCTTCACCATGTCCGCCGTCCTCAAACCCTCCCCCGCCGCCGTCCCGACCGTCAAACTGCTCATCAACGGCAAATTCATCGAGTCCAAAGCCAGTGTGTGGCGCGATGTGATCAACCCCGCCACGCAGGAAATATTGGCGCGGGTGCCGATGTGTGATACCGGCGAAGTCGATGAAGCCGTCCAAGCCGCCGCAGCCGCATTCAAGACCTGGAAAAACGCCCCCATCAGCCAACGCGCCCGCATCATGCTGAAACTGCAAGAGCTGATCCGCCGCGACATGAAAAAACTCGCCGCATGCCTGACCGCCGAACAAGGCAAGACCCTGCCGGATGCCGAGGGCGACGTGTTTCGAGGGCTGGAAGTGGTCGAACACGCCTGCTCGATCGGCTCGTTGTCGCTCGGTGAAATGGCTGAAAACGTCGCCAATGGCATCGACACCTATTTCATTCGCCAACCGATCGGCGTGTGCGCCGGCATCACCCCGTTTAATTTCCCGGCGATGATCCCGCTGTGGATGTTCCCGATGGCCATTGTCACCGGCAATACCTTTGTGTTGAAGCCGTCGGAGCAGGACCCGATGACGACGATGTTGCTGGCTGAATTGGCCTTGGAAGCGGGTGTGCCGCCCGGCGTGTTGAACGTGATTCACGGCGGCAAGGAAAGTGTTGACGCGTTGTGTGTGCACCCAACTGTCAAGGCGGTGTCGTTTGTCGGCTCGTGCCACGTTGGTGAGCATGTTTACAACCTCGCCTCGACCCACGGCAAACGTGCGCAATGCATGATGGGTGCCAAAAACCACGCGATTGTCATGCCCGATGCCAACAAGGATCAGTCACTCAACGCCTTGGTCGGCGCCGGTTTTGGCGCGGCCGGGCAACGCTGCATGGCGACCTCGGTTGCGGTGTTGGTTGGCAAGGCCAACGAGTGGATTCCGGATATTGTCGCCAAGGCAAAATCCCTCACAGTCAGCGCCGGCATCACGGCCGGTGCCGATGTCGGCCCGGTGATTTCGCAACAAGCCAAAAAACGCATTGAGGGATTGATTCAACAAGGTGTCGAGGAAGGCTGCAAATTGGAACTCGATGGTCGCAATCCAAAGGTGGAAGGATTTCCCAACGGCAACTTTATTGGTCCGACCATTTTTTCCGGCGTCAAAGCCAACCACGCGGTGTATCAGGAAGAAATTTTTGGACCGGTGTTGGTGATCGTTTCGGTGGACACATTGGATGAAGCGATTGCGCTGACCAACGCCAATCCCTACGGCAATGGCACTGGCATCTTTACCCAGTCTGGTGCCGCCGCCCGCAAATTTCAAAATGAAATCGATGTCGGTCAGGTCGGCATAAACGTCCCCGTGCCGGTACCGGTGCCCTACTTCAGCTTCACCGGTTCACGCGGCTCCAAACTCGGCGACCTTGGCCCATACGGCAAACAAGTCATTCAGTTTTATACGCAGACCAAAACCGTGACGGCTAGGTGGTTTGATGATGCCGCGGTGAGTGGTGGCGTGAATACGACGATTTCGTTGAAATAGAATCTGAGGAAAAAATGGAAAAACCGACTTCCTGGAGCATGCCGAAACCGCAACACGACGCGCAATTTCTGACCTTTGACCTTTCAGCAATATGTGCGATGGGAATGTGGATATTCTTTGCGGCTCAAATGATTGGACACTTTGAAGATGGCAAAACAATTCGCGGCATCGTTTATTTTGGTGCGACCCTCATGTTGTCCGGCACGGTCATCGGACCGCAAGGCGTTCGGTTGGTTAAAGCGGGAATTGATGGCGCCGCTGAAAAATTCCGCTACTTGCTGATGATATTTGGTTTCCTGATTGCCATAAGTGCGCTGTTCTATTCTGGATATACGTTTGTCGCGAGGTAAAAATCTGCTGTGCGATTTGGTGCCCGCACGGCAAGAACACAAGGCGTTAACACTCTTAGTTTGAATTGAGGGATTTTTATGTCAATCAGTCCTGTTTTGCGTTTTCTTGCGGCGTGCAAATCCTCATACATTGCCCGCGCGATTTTTATTCCGATCTGCACCGCGGGTTGGATCATGATTGCAGCGGAATTGGTGGCGACTATCACAAGCGGAAATATTCCCCGAATAGTCAGCATGTTTGGCTTTTTGATGATTGGATCGGCGATAGTCGTTGGTCCAAATTGCTGGGGACTCATCGAAGCGCGCGATGGATCAAATGCACAAAAGGTTCTGATGCTAATGCAAAGCTTTGGCTTCTGCATCGTACTTAGCGGCATGTTTGCGCGCTACATGGCATGATTGTTCCAAGCGAATTTCGCCGTTATTTGCAAGATCAACCGACGCGTCGACGCATTGTTGCGATTACCGCGACGCTTCTCTATGCCACGTTTGCTAATTTGGCACTTGGCAGCCTGACAAGCTTCTTGGCAATCATTTGCGTATCACTGGGGTTCGTTGTCACAATGTTGATCTGCTCGTGGCCATTGCGAAGGGATATGACCAGCCCGCTTTTCAAAGGTATTTTTACAATTGTGTGGTTCAGCGTATTGGCAGGCTGTTTGGGTGTACTAGTTATGGCTTTTGGGATCGCCTAATAGAAGCATTCAAAAATCACACTCTGTAACCGTAAGGTGGGCAGGATTTATCTGCCCACGCGCTATCAAAAATTGTTGAAGAAGTTGAGGAAGTGAGTCATTCATGAAAATCGCATTTATCGGCCTTGGTCACATGGGCAACCCCATGGCGCGCAATTTGTTGAAACACGGTCACACGCTCAAGGTGTTTGACGTGGTGCCGGATTTGGTTAAGAAGATGACCGATCTTGGTTGCGAAGCAGCGACCTCCGCTGGTGCCTGTGTCAAGGGTGTTGATGTTGTCATCACCATGCTGCCCTCTTCGCCGCACGTGCGTTCGGTCTACACCGGCGCGCACGGTGTGCTGGCCAGCGTGGCACCCGGCACGTTGTTGATCGACTCGTCGACCATCGACCCGCACACCGCGCGCGACGTGGCGATGGATGCCCGTGCACTGGGCACACGTGGCACGCCCATGGTCGATGCGCCGGTATCGGGTGGCACCGGCGGAGCCGAAGCCGGCACCTTGACGTTTATGGTCGGCGGCACGGTGGCAGACTTCAACAACGCCAAACCGATCCTCGAATGTATGGGCAAAAATATTGTGCATTGTGGTGACGCCGGCAACGGCCAGGTCGCCAAGATTTGCAACAACATGATGCTCGCCATCGAAATGATTGCCACCGCCGAGGGCATGGCGCTCGCCGCCAAACTCGGCATGGACCCGAAAGTGTTTGCGAGTATTGCCAATACCTCCAGCGGTCGCTGTTGGTCCTCCGACACCTACAACCCCTACCCGGGCGTGATGGATTCCGCCCCGGCCTCGCGCGGCTACAGCGGTGGTTTTGGTTCGGATTTGATGCTCAAGGATTTGACGTTGGTCACCGAAGCGGCCAAGGCGGTGAAACAACCTGTGGTGTTGGGTGCCACCGCCCAGCAGCTCTACCAAATGCATTCGAGCATGGGCAATGGTGCGCTCGACTTTTCGTCCATCATTAAAATGTATAAACAAGTCTAAAAATTGGAAATGTCATGATTGAACACAAAATTGTCGGCCACACCTGCGTCATCACACTCAACAATCCGCCTGCCAATACCTGGACACCCGAGTCGCTGGCGGCGTTAAAAGACTTGGCGCACAAGCTCGAAGCCGATGACAATATTTACGCCGCAATCCTCACCGGCAGTGGTGAAAAATTCTTTTCGGCTGGAGCCGACTTAAAACATTTTCAAGGCTGCGATGACAAAGGCGTGTTGGCGGCGCGCCATTTTATTCACACCTTTGGCGCAGCCTTTGAAGCGTGGATGAATGCACGTTTTGTCACCATCGCCGCCATCAACGGTTATTGCATGGGTGGCGGACTCGAAGGTGCGCTCGCCTGTGACATTCGTATCGCCGAAGCGCACGCACAAATGGCCATGCCGGAGCCTTCGGTCGGTCTATTGCCGGGCGGTTGTGGTACACAGAATTTGCCCTGGTTAGTTGGAGAAGGCTGGGCCAAACGCATGATTTTGACCAACGAACGGGTGAATGCGGAGACGGCACAGCGCATTGGTCTGGTTGAAGAAGTGGTTGAAAAAGGCAAATCGCTTGACGCCGCTTTGGCAATGGCCGAACGCGTTGCCACCCTCTCCCCAAAATCTGTTTCGTTTTGCAAATCACTGATCCATAACGCCCGTAACGGCGTGCCGCGCAACGCCGGCTTGGCGCTTGAGCGGGAAAGATTTATGGATTTGTTTACGTTTGAAGACCAGACGGAAGGTGTGACGGCGTTTTTGGAAAAACGCAAACCGGTCTGGAAAAACAAATAATTTACAAAAAATAGCCACAATAACGCCAACCTCTATGTCCCTTCCCGTTCACACCAGCGATGATCTGATCGTCGAAATTCGCAATCACGTTGCTTTCCTCACTTTTCACCGTCCCAACGCATTAAACGCAATCACGTTTGAGATGTTAAAAGTGATGCGTGGTCTGTTCGACGACTGGTCGAAAAACCCGGACATTCACGCCGTGGTCTCAATGGGCAGCGGTGAAAAGGCCTACTGCGCCGGTGGCGATGTGCGCGGACTTTACAACAGCATTACCGGTGCTGGTCCGAAAGTGCACGAAGAGTTTTTCGCCACCGAATACACGCTCAATTATCAGATGCATCGTTTCCTGAAAAATAGCGGCAAACCATACATTGCCATGATCGACGGTATTGTTATGGGCGGTGGCATGGGCGTGTCGCAAGGCGCCACTTTACGCATTGTTGGTGACCGCACCAAAATGGCCATGCCGGAAACCAAAATAGGTTTGTTCCCGGATGTGGGGGGCACCTATTTTTTGTCGCGTGCCACCGGCGCGACCGGGCTTTATCTTGGCCTCACGTCAAACGTGATCAATGGTGCCGACGCAAAACACGCCAAACTCGCCGACCTTTACATGAGCCGTGATGCGCAGAGCCAGTTTATAGATGGATTCAATTCGGTCGTATGGTCGGAGCATCCCCTGGCAGACATAGTCTTGCTGGCAAAACAATTTGCCACTGCCGAAACTGACATTCCAACCTCACCATTGGCGGCGTTAAACGTTGGACAACACGATACATTGGCCGCGCATTTTGCCAACAAGACCAATGTATTGGCGATCATCGCCTCGCTGAAGACTGAAATTCACCACGCGGATTGGGCAAAAAAGATCATTCATGATCTGAGCCTGCGCTCCCCCATCCTGCTGGAAGTCACCAAGCGACAAATCGAAACCGGCGCAAAAATGAATATCGCTGATTGCCTGCGGCGTGAATACAACATGATGATGCAGGTGTTTGACCATACCGACGTTGTCGAAGGCATTCGTGCGCTGGTGATTGACAAAGACAACACACCCAAATGGTCGCCTGCACGGTTGCAGGACGTCACACCGGCAATGATCGACGCCTATTTCGCCCCGCGCTGGACAGCCGCCAAGCACCCGCTCGCGAATCTTGAAAACCTTTATGGATAACGCAAAAAATGAAACTCGTTACCTATCAACTGCTCGACTCCTCAGAATTTAAAACCGGCATTCTCACCAGCAAACATCAAGTTATTGATATTGCCGCCGAATGCGCGGCGCGAAAAAATGGCACCAACGTTACTACCATGCTGGATATTATCGAAGGCGGCGCGGCCACCATGGCGCTGCTAAAAGAAATCGAAGCCGCCCCCAAAACTGCGCCGATTTTTCTCAATACTGCGCTACTCAAGGCACCGATTCCCCGCCCCCGCAAAAATGTCTTTTGTGTCGGCTGGAATTATCTGGAGCACTTTGTTGAAGGCGCGACCACCTTGCAGGATGGCCGGGAAATTCCCAAGTGGCCGGTGTTCTTTTCAAAAGCGCCGACTGCGGTAAACGGCCCGTATGACGTTATTCCGTTTGATGCCAGCGTATCCACGCAGCTTGACTGGGAAGTGGAACTGGCGGTGGTATTGGGTAAAAGTGGTAAAAATATTTCAGAGGCCGATGCCTTTGATCACATCTTCGGTTATACGATTGCCAATGACGTCACCTGGCGCGATGTCCAGCGCCGCCACGGCGGCCAATGGGATAAAGGCAAGTCACTCGACGGCACCTGCCCGATCGGTCCCTGCATCGTCACTGCGGACGCGCTTGACCCAACCAATCTTGACGTTGAGTGTAGGGTGTCGGGGGTGGTCAAACAAAAATCCAACACCAAACACCTTTATTTCAAAATTCCCCGGCTGATACATGACCTATCACTTGGTCAAACCCTTGAAGCCGGTGACATTATTTCGACCGGCACGCCGGAAGGCGTTGGATTTGCCCGCACACCACCAGAGTGGATGAAGCCGGGTGATTTGCTGGAAACAGAAATTACCGGAATTGGTGTCATGCGTAACCCCATTGCTTCGATGTAAATAGACCATTCAAAGGCGCCAATGGTCATCACAAAGCGTCAACAAAATCATCACCGCAGCGTTTGTTATGTTGTTGCGCATCAATATTGATTCGCACGTCCACCCCCTGTTTTCCGACCCGCATTTTTTCGGAGGCACCATGTCCCGCGCTTCGTCTGTTTCGACCACACATCGTATTTGCCCTTTCCGGGATCGTCTTTTATTGGCAATTTGTGTGGCATCGATCCTTGCACCGCCCGGTCTGCGCGCGCAAACGCCATCCGGCCGGGTCGTCCAAACCGGCACCATCACCGGCGTCGGCAGCAACTTGTGTGTTGACGGCTCACGCGTGTCGATAGGTGACGGCCTTAACGTCGAACTGGGTCAATGTCGAAACGGGTCGGCGGCGTGGGATGTGATCGATCTGGGCGGCGGTGAATTTGCAATTTTGAACCGCGCCAGCAAACGGGTATTGGACGTCGCCGGCGGCTCATTTGACGACGGCGCCAATGTGCAGCAATACGTTTGGAACAACACCGCCGCACAACGATGGCGCATTGAAACCGTTGCCAACGTCACCAATGGTGCGGTTCAAATCGTCAATCAGCGCAGTGGCAAATGTCTGGATATCAATGAACGCAGCACCGTCGCCGGTGCGAATATTCACCAGTGGCAATGCCATGGCAAAGAAAATCAGCAATGGCGGTTTACGCGTACCAGTGGCGCAGCGTCCCAAGGATCAACCGGCGTTTTTAACCGCCCCGGCCCGGCGCCATTGCCCTCCCCCAATCAATCTGCATCACAAGGGGTCATCAGTGGTACGGCTGTGATCGGCGAGCGGCCGGTTGGGTCCAACGAAAGCAATCGCCCGTCGTATGGCGGCAAACCGTACAGCGACTCTGATCGAACCGTCCGTGATGTAAACGGAGTTTTGCAAGGACGTCAATTGTATTCAGGCATGATCGTCAGCCGCGCGAGCGACAAATGTATCGACGTTGAAGGTGCAAAACGCGAAGACGGCATCAACATTCGCCAATGGATCTGTAATGGCACCAATGCACAGTTATGGGATTTTATGGATCTGGGCCGCGGTGAGATGTTGATCGTCGCACGGGCCAGCAACAAGGTCATGGATGTGGTCGGCGCCAACCCACAAGATGGTGCCAATATTGCGCAATATACGTGGAACGGTGGCAATCACCAACGCTGGCGGTTGGAGTCGGCTGGCCGAGGTTATTTCAAATTGGTGAGTGTGGGCAGCAACAAGTGTGTGGATGTTGATAACGCGGGCCACCACGATGGTGCCAACGTGCATCAGTGGTCCTGCCATGGCAAGGAAAATCAACAATGGCGCATCGAGGTAAGCGGCGCAGGAACCGGCTGGATGAATTACCAACCACAACCAACTTTTACGCAGCCGAATTCACGTTATTCGGACGTCCCGCCAGCCTACTTGGTTGGTACGTGGGACGGATTTAATCCCGTTTATCAACGCAACGTTCGCCTGTCGATTTACACGGACGGTACGGCGCAGGCCATTATTGACGACAACATCCGGTTGGACGGATATTTTCGCGGCAACCGCCTGTATTTGGGCACCGAACGGTATGACGTTCAACAGGATCGCCGCGGCTTCCGAACCTCACAGGTCGGGCAAGCCAACAATGTGGTGCATTACACGCGCGCGCGATAAACCTAAAAGTACGCTTCTTCCATCGCCAAAACGCTGGATGAGCCATTCACAACCGCTACGGTGTAGCCGCTCGAAAACGGCAGGATATGATCGGCGAAAAAACGCGCGGTGATGATTTTGGCCTTCAAAAAATCAACATCACCCTCGCCTGCCGCCAATTGTTCGGCGGCGGCGATCGCCGAGCGCGCCAACATCCAGCCGCCGCAAACCGATCCGGCCAGCATCAAATAATGCACAGCACCAGAAAAAACCGCGCCCTGATCACCTTTAAAGGTCATGGCGATCCATTCGGTCGCGCGTTTAAAGTCGGCAATAGCGTCGGCCAGTTGTTTACCAATGGCCTGCAAATTAACGTCGGATGCGCCGCCGAGTGTTTTGACGGTTGATTGCATCTCGGCGATCAATGCCAATGCGGTTTGCCCTTCTTCGCGACCAACCTTGCGGCCAACCAAATCGTTGGCCTGAATACCGGTGGTGCCTTCATAAATTGAGGAGATGCGTGAATCACGGTAATACTGCGCCGCACCGGTTTCTTCGATAAAGCCCATGCCGCCGTGCACCTGCACACCAAGCGACGTTGCTTGAATGCCGATCTCGGTCGACCAGCCTTTGACAATCGGGATCATCAAATCGACCAGCGCCTGATTTTTTTGTTTGCTGGCTGGATCGGTGGCGTTTTCGGCGACATCCAGACACTTGGCGGTCCAATAAATGAGTGACCTGGCCGCCTCGGTATAAGCGCGCATGGTCAACAACATACGCTTGATGTCCGGGTGATACACAATCGGCACTGATTTTGGTTTGTCGCCGAGAGTCGCCGGTACGGCGGTCGTTGGCCGCCCCTGCACCCGTTCACGCGCCCACACCAGCGCATGTTGGTAGGCGCGCTCGGAAATCGACACCCCTTCCAGCGCCACACCGAGTCTGGCGGCGTTCATCATCACAAACATGTACTCAAGACCGCGGTTGATTTCGCCAATCGGGTAACCAATCGCCCCGCCATTGTCTTCACCAAACAACATCACACAGGTTGGACTGGCATGAATGCCAAGTTTGTGTTCAATCGACGCGCACTTGACGTCGTTACGCGCACCGACACTGCCGTCGTCATTCACCATGAATTTGGGCACCAGGAAAAGGGAAATTCCCTTCACACCTTCCGGTGCGCCCTCCACCCGCGCCAGCACCATGTGAATGATGTTGTCGGTGAAGTCGTGTTCACCATAGGTGATAAAAATCTTTTGGCCGGAAATTTTATAAGAGCCGTCACCCACCGGAACGGCCTTGGTGCGAATCAACGCAAGATCCGAACCAGCCTGTGGCTCGGTCAGATTCATGGTGCCGGTCCACTTGCCGGCAACCATGTTTGGCAGAAATTTTTCCTTTAAAGCACTGCTCGCATGCTGGTCCATCGCCTCAACCGCACCAAGGGTTAACAGCGGGCACAATTTGAACGCCATGTTGGCACTGCCGAGCATTTCCGCAACCGGCGTGGCAACGACGTGTGGCAGGCCCTGACCGCCAAATTCAACCGGTGCCTCCAGTCCACACCAACCGCCATCGACATATTTCCAATACGCATCTTTAAAGCCTTTTGGTGTCGTCACGACACCATTGGCAATTTTTGCGCCTTCCATATCACCGGAACGATTGAGCGGTCCCAACACCTCAGCGGCAAACTTCCCGGCCTCCTCAAAGATTGCATCGATCAAATCGGCGCTCACCTCTTCACAACCGGGTAATTTACTGACTTCATCGAGCCCGACAACGTGTTTCAACACAAAGGCGATGTCTTTTAGCGGAGCGGTATAGTTCGACATGTTTCTTGTTCCTTATTTGCAGCGATATGGGAATTAAAGAGCGGCTTTATGAGAATTAAAGAGCGGCGGTGAGTTCGGGAACGATGGTAAATAAATCCCCCACCAGACCGTAATCGGCCACTTGAAATATGGGCGCTTCCGGATCTTTGTTAATTGCCACAATGACCTTGCTGTCCTTCATGCCGGCCATATGTTGAATGGCACCGGAGATGCCAATGGCGATATAAAGTTCGGGCGCGACAATTTTGCCGGTTTGCCCGACTTGATAATCATTCGGCACAAAGCCGGCATCCACCGCCGCGCGTGATGCGCCCAGGGCCGCACCGAGTTTGTCGGCGAGCGGCTCCAATACCGCACGGAATTTGTCGCCATCCGCCAACCCGCGCCCACCGGACACAATGCGTTTGGCGGCGACCAATTCCGGGCGATCCGATTTGGTCAATTCTTGACCCGTTACCTTGGCCAGACCACAGTCGGCGACCGCTTCGATCTCTTCAATTGCCGCATTACCACCGGTGGCAGACGCCGCATCAAATCCGGTGGCGCGAACGGTGATAACTTTGATCGCATCCGATGATTGCACCGTCGCAAATGCATTGCCGGCATAAATGGGGCGAACAAAGGTGTCGGCGGATTCGACACCGACCACATCAGAAATCTGTGCCACATCGAGTATCGCAGCCACGCGCGGGGCGGTATTTTTCCCGGATGCCGACGCTGGAAACAAAATGTGCGAATAATTTTTCGCCATCGCGCATACCAGTGGGGCAATATTTTCCGCCACCGGCCTGGCATAGTGGGCCGCATCGGCCACCCATACCTTGGTGACCCCGCTGATGGCCGCCGCGGCAGTGGCGGCTGCTGAACAATTATTTCCGGCAATCAGTACATGAATGTCGCCGCCAATTTTTGCCGCACAGGCGACTGCATTGGTCACACCGGATTTGATCTGCTGGTGATCGTGATCCGCAATAATTAGGTTGGCCATTTCAAATCACCTTTGCTTCGTTTTTGAGTTTGTCCACCAGCGCCGCCACATCGGCGACGATGACACCACCCTTGCGTTTCGGTGGCTCAACAACCTTCAATGTTTTCAGGCGCGGCGCAACGTCCACACCGAGCGCTTCGGCAGTCATTACATCCAGCGGTTTTTTCTTCGCCTTCATGATATTGGGCAAGGTCGCGTAGCGCGGCGTATTCAAACGTAAATCGACCGTCACGATGGCCGGCAATTTGATCGCCACCGTCTCCAGACCGCCGTCAATTTCGCGGGTGACATTTGCCTCACCGCCAGTAATTGCTACTTTTGATGCAAACGTGGCCTGTGACCAACCCAACAATGCGGCCAACATTTGTCCGGTTTGATTGGAGTCGTCGTCGATGGCTTGTTTCCCCAATAGAACCAATTGTGGTGCCTCTTTGTCGACCAACGCCTTGAGCACCTTGGCCACGCCAAGTGGTTGCAGTTCGCTGCTGGCTTCCACCAAAATCGCCCGGTCGGCACCCATCGCCAAGGCGGTGCGTAGTGTTTCCTGGCATTGGCTGACACCAATGGAAATCGCCACAATTTCAGTCGCCACACCGGCTTCTTTGAGTTTGAGTGCCTCTTCGACAGCAATTTCATCAAAAGGATTCATGGACATTTTGACGTTGGTGAGCTCAACACCACTTTGATCCGCTTTGACACGAACCTTGACGTTGTAGTCGACCACACGTTTGACCGGGACAAGAATTTTCATCGGAATTAGATTTCTGGCTAAAAGTTGGACAAATGACAAATAAATTCAAACGAGTGTTTGAATTATAGAGGACAGTGCCGGAGAATCCCACACTGCTGGAGCATCGGGTGGCAAAAACACAACGCTAAAAAACAACCCCCGCGTCTGGCGCGGGGATTGAGGTCAATTCAGCTGAAACTGCCCGTTAATAGTTGTCTGTGGCATATTCAATACAGGCTGAGATTGGTATTCAATTAACCGCTAAACAAACCATGCCAATATGGTTAGGCGCGTCCAAAAATAATTTTTTCTTGGCGTAATAGTCGCGATATCAATATTACGGCAATGGTAAATATGGCGACATTCATGGCTGCCGGCAGCAAAAAATGGATGGCTTCGACCGATTCGCCACGTAAGATTCGCGTCATCACCATCAGCTGCGCCATCACCGGCACCAACAACTGCCAGGTGGCATCCTTAACTTGGGCAAGAATCGCGACGACCGGCAAGATCGCGACCAGCTGAATCGCGTAAGTTGCATAGGTCTGGCCCTCCTTAAAATTGCGCCCGTAGGTTGCCAATAACATCTGCATCACAGCCATGGCTGGCGCGAAGCTCAGGATCATCACGAAAAATCCAAGGTATTGTGCGCCGGAAAGAGAAATAACGGAGGCGATACCGGGCAGGTTGCCAAATTTCAACGTCATCGCAAATCCCAGTAATGTGATCAAGGCGATGCCGATTGCATAAATGGACACCGCCAGGGCTTTGCCCAACACCAGCGCTTCGCGTGCGATTGGGGACATCAACAACGGCTCAAGTGATCCGCGTTCGCGCTCACCCGCCGCCAAGTCCACCGCCATCGACATACAACCGGTGACACAACCTATGAGGGTGATCCACGGAATAATGAACAACAGACCCGCCGCCCGCTGGGCGGCGGTACCCAGATTGGTATCCTGCACTTCAACCGCCCGAAACACCGCCGAGGAAACCCCGCGGGCTATCAGGCGTTGATTGCCGACTTCGGTATTAAACCCACGCATCACATTTCGCAACATGCGAATGGAGGCATTGCCCGCGTCTTGACGGGTATCGTCATAAACCAATTCCACCCTGGCATCGCCGGTCAAAAATTTTGCGCTGAAATCGGCGGGAATCACCAAAACCGGGTCGTGTTTGCCTTGTTTGATCAGGTCGCGATAGTCCGGCTTCGGTTCCTTAATGGTGATGTCCTGACGCAACATAAAATTAATCACCTCCGGCCCGTGTGCCGCGCCCAAAACAAACAACTCTCTTTTCTCCACCTTTTGCTCCATCGTTGAAATGAAATAGCCCAACCCCAGCAACATGATCGGCCCCATGGCGACAGACAACAGCAAAATCATGAGCGTGGTACGTCGGTCACGCAAATGATCCTTAAATTCTTTTTTAGCGACCGTTAGAATGGTATTGAGTTTTGAAATTGCCATGATTAAGCCGCCTTTGCGCCATTTGATTCGGAAAAATCGGCATCGATCCCGGCCAGTTTCACGAACGCGTCTTCTAAATTAGCTTTACCACTTTCCGCCAGCAACTGCTCGGTGGTGCCTTGTGCGGTCACACGGCCTTTGGCAATGATGACGATTTCATCGCATAGCGCGGCAACTTCTTGCATGATGTGTGATGAAAACATGACTGTGCGCCCCTCCGCCTTCAATCGTTTGATCAGCTCCCGCAGGGCGCGGGTGGTCATCACGTCGAGCCCATTGGTTGGTTCGTCCAGTATTACTGTGGATGGCTCATGGACAAGCGCACGCACGATGGCCACTTTCATACGCTCGCCTTGCGAAAATCCCTCGGTGCGGCGATCGATGATGTCCTTCATGTCCAACCAATCAACAAAACGATTGATGGTCGCTTCACTTTTTTGCACATCAATGCCGTGCAACTCGGCGTAGTAACGAATATTTTCGCGCGCCGTCAGACGTGTATACAAACCGCGGGCGTCGGTGAGAATGCCACACACTGATCTAACGGCATTGGGATCACGCGCCACATCGATACCGTCCACAGATGCCGAACCGCCACCAATTTCAATCAGCGAGCCGATCATGCGAATGACGGTCGTTTTGCCGGCACCATTGGGACCCAACAATCCGGTTATCGCACCACTGGCCGCGGTAAAGGTCACACCATCAACGGCCATGATGGGCGCGGTCGCGGTGCCAAAATTTTTCTCTAGTCCACGCACATCAATCATTTTTTATCTCCGGCAATTTTCGGGGTGGTGTTATTTTTTTGAACGGTTTGATCGGCCGACTCCTTCGTGTTTTCGGACAGCCCCTTTAGTACTTCAACATCTTTTTCCGGTTTTTTCACCATCGCCTGATAAAACGTCGGACGCGGAAATCGATTCAAACAGTCACCACTCAATCCTGCAACGGTTGCCTTTTCGATAAATTGTTTAATCAACTTTGGCGCACAACCCAAATGGGAAACGCCGTGGCCGACGTTCGGCGCGACAAAATGGACGCTATTGGAAAATGATTTTTTTACTTCATCACCAAAATCAGGGGGCGTAACAGGATCAAGCCCACCCGATAAAATCAACACTGGTTTATCAGACCGAACCGGTGTGAAAAAATCCGCCGCCACTTTTCCTTTTGGCCAGCCTTCACAGGCCGTCGAGAATTCACGAATAAACGTATCACCAAACGGTACGGCTTTAACCACAGCCGTCCGAGTGGCCGCATCAATCCGTGGCACATCTTCATTGCAATTCACCGACAAGCGCATACCCATGGCAATTTTGTCATCGGCAAACTCCATAAAACCACCGGCGAGTGTAAACAGCGGTGCAAAGTCATTGGCTGCCGCCTGTTTGATGACCTCGGGCAATACCGCAACCAATTGCGGGATGTAGAGCGTAGAAAAAACCAACATCGAAACCGTTTCGCGCGATACGGTGACCGGTCGCGCCAAACCTGTGAGCGGATCCAACATGGAAATGGTTTGCGGTTTTTTTGCCAGGCGGTTCAATAGATTGGCAAAATCTTCGCGCACGCTTGGGTAATTTTTGTTGCACGATGAAGATTGTTCACAAGCGACAAATGCCGACTCCAGCGCCGCGCCGGCATCGCGCGCGAATGTTGCCGGCAGGGCCATCGATGGAGAGGCGACGCCGTCGAGCACCACGCTGCGGACACGATCCGGATAGCGGCGCAAATACTCCTGCGCCGAACGCGTGCCGTAGGACGCACCCCACAGATTAATCTGGTTGTAGCCTAATGCAGCGCGCACATCATCGTAATCGGCCATGGCGGAGGTGGTGCCGTATTGCGTGAGATCGGCTTTTTTCGACAAGTTATCTCGACACTCGGCAAAAACTTTGAGTGTCATGGCCCGCCGCAACACCAGATCGGCCATGGCCGGATCATCTTCGCCGGGAAATTTACAATTCAATAAATTGGATTTGCCGGTGCCGCGTTGATCAACAAACACAACATCGCGTTTACTGGTCAGTCCACCCAGGATTTTTTGGGCGGCTGGAATCAGGTCGGACGCCGCCTGACCTGGGCCACCGGCAAACAAAAAGATCGGATCAGGCTCTTTGATGCGCGCCGATGCCGGCAGCACAACAATATTCAGAGAGATTTTTCGCCCGGACTTTAACTCCCGATTTTCGAATACCTCGAGTTTGGCGCACTTGACGGCGGTGTCCACGCCTTCAATGCGACATTCATTCAACGCAATGGATGCAGTTTGATTTGGCATGCCCTCGCTGGAACATCCTGCAACCAGAGAAAGTCCGATGGGCACCACAAATAATGCGGCAAATTTTAATTTCATAAGGAATCCAAAAATTCAGGTAACGCGACTTTAGCCGATGAAGGCAACGACCACCAATTGAATGCGACCAAACATGCTTTTTTGACGACAAAGTGACGACAAAACTCGTGCTTATAATTGCCAGCATGAACAATCCCAGCACTCCACCGACCTTTCCCAAGCATGACCCAGGTTCGCCGGCGTTTTGGGACGTGCGTTTTCAAGCCAATTTCACGCCGTGGAATCGCGGCCGGGTGCCGGACAATTTTCGCGCACATATACTGCAGCGACCGGCAGCACGATCCTTTATACCCGGTTGCGGTAACGCGCACGAAGTCGGTTATTTCTTGGCGCTCGGCTGGCAGGTGACGGCAATTGATTTTTCGTCCGCAGCCGTCGCGCAGGCAAAACACCTGCTCGAACAAAATAATCTGCCGAACTATTGTATTGTCGAGGCGGATTTTTTTGACGCCAAATGGTCGGCCAAACCGTTCGATCTTGTTTATGAAAGTGCATTTTTATGCGCCCTTCCGCTTGTATTGCGGCGTCAATGGGCAGATCAAATGGCGGCGGTAACCAAAATCGGCGGGGAATTGGCAGGTTATTTTTTTGTCTGCGCCGACAAAAAAGGCCCACCGTTTGGGATCAGCGCGAGCGAATTGAACAACCTGCTGATGGCCAATTTTGATTTAGTTGAAAATCGGGAACCGACCGACTCCATTCCGGTTTTTGTCGGCAGGGAGCGCTGGATGGTTTGGCGGCGGCGCGGAGACAGGAATGGGTTACCCGCGCAGGCAGGCTGATTCATCCCCGCGTTTGGGCGGCGGGATTACTTCTGATTGCCTGCCAACTTTTCGGCGCGGCGCACCGCCAGTTCGGTCGGGATGTTGGTGACAATGATGGCTGCACGCCCGGCCTTTTTGCTGGCATCGCCGTCTATATCGATGGGCGTCACATAAAGGCGAACGGCATAGGGCCGACCGTCATGTGCACGCACAAACACGTCCATCGCACCGGATTTTTTCAGATTAAGCGTGGTTTCAAAAAATGCTGCCCAGGTCGTTTTTGGCTCAACCGATGCCACTAGATTATTCAGGGTTAAACCTGCCAATTCGCTGTGTTGATAACCAAAGGTTGCTTCTGCCGCCTGATTCCATTCAATAATGCGGCCATCCTGATCACATTCCATCACCGGCAGCAAAGTCGTTTCAATATGACGGGAAAGAGTTTCTGCACGACGCCGCGCTTCAATTTGGGCACGTTTAACAACCATCGCACGATGCTCAAGCTTTTGTAAATCGACCCCGAGTGATGTGGTACTTTGCTCCGCGTCACGACGATACTGTTCGTTTTCCATCTCCGACAGCAGCCGGGCACGGATGATCTTGTATTGCATTTCCCCCATGTAGATGATGGATGCCAACAGAAAAATGGAAATGGCACCAACAATGGCGCTGCCATCGGCACGTATAAAAAATATGTAAATTGCCGTTGGCAAAGCGGCCGGAACGGCAAGGGCGGCGTGGGCAAATTTGACCGGTGAAAACGGCACCACCGATCCACCAACATAACCAATCACTGCAATCACGGAAAACAACGCCCGGTAAACTGGATCAGCCACAAACAGCCACGTACCAACCAACCCCCATTGAATACCGGCCAACACATTTCCGGCTATGAGCAAATTTGCCCAACGATCAGGATTCTTGATCACGTCTTCTTGCGCGTAGTGCCAAATGGCTGTTGCGCGGAAAAACAAAACACCGGTGGCATACGCAAACCAATAAATACCGCGCTGGGCATCGCCCGTTGTATAAAACAGCACGAACGCAAAAATGGTCCCTATGTAGGACAACACCATTGACGCCGGCATGGCGCGATATATTTCAGCAGTTTGGCGTCGCTTTAACTCAAGTGCAGTTTGGGCAGACAGCACGAGCGGAGGGGGCCGGCTCGCTCGACCCCCGTTGGATTGCGCTTCACGGGCCGTTCGCGCGGCCCGCTTGGCAAAACCTTCAGAGACTTTGTCGGTCATAGTGGCACTTTCGCGGTTTAAACTTTTGTTAATTTCGTAAAGTTACACCCCTCCTCCAAAAAATTGTGTGACTTTTTTCACATTTTTGGAAATCAACAACAAATAGTCAACCACTTACCTCAATTAAGGTATGGCAGTTTTAGCCGCATATTTCACGGGGACGCACTCGATAGTGGGTGGATGAGCGAGTAATTTTTTTCTCTCTTCCCTCGTAATATCGAGATATTACGAGGGAAGAGAGCGTAAAAGCGCCGCTCAGCCGCCTGTTATCGATGTGTAGGCCATCAACCTTACGAAGTACAGCTTGGATTCGCATATAGGTCACCAAGAATGAAAAACGTATGCAAGGCGGACCGACCCGTGAAATATGCGGGTTAGTCGGCAGGCACAATAAAAAACGCCAACCCCCGTAGGGATTGGCGCCATTGATTCCGAACGAAAGTCCGAATTATTCGCCGAACATGCGCTGTTTGAGTTCCCGACGCTCTTGGGCCTCGATGGTCAATGTTGCCGTCGGGCGCGCCAACAAACGTGGCACGCCAATCGGATCACCCGTTTCTTCACAATATCCGTAAGAGCCGTCATCGATACGCACAATGGCGGCTTCAACTTTCTTTAAGAGTTTTCGTTCACGGTCACGGGCACGCAACTCCAGTGCGTGCTCTTCTTCCAATGTTGCCCGGTCAGCCGGATCCGGGACGATGGACAATTCACGTAAATGTTCGGTCGTTTGACCGGCGTTTTCGCGAAGTTGTGCCTGCAGGTCGGTCAAACGTTGGCGAAAGAACGCCAACTGTTGCTTCGACATGTAATCGTTTTTTCCCTGCTTGAGTATTTCCGCTTCGGACAACAAACCACCAACCCGTTTGGTATTGGGGTTAAACGGCAATACGTTGGTGACCACCGCCTTTACGGTCATTGATTTGGGCAATGCACGCACCGGGGCGAGAACGGTGACAATTGGCGCGACTGGTGCAGCCATGGCGGCAGTGGCACGACCGGATTTTCCTGGAACAATGGCGACCGAAGCGGCCATCGGCGCGATGGATCCCTTGGCACCTTTACTGACCGGCTCAATTTTTTCGACAATTTCGACTTTTTTTGACTTGGCAGCCTTGACTGCATTTTCAAATTTAATCTCGGCGTTTGCCTTTGCTTTGCCTTGTGGGGCGACAACTTGTTTCACTTTTGCGGTCACTTTTGACGTTACTTTGACTGATTTACTGGCAGCAGGACTGACCGGTTTGGTTGCCTTTGTGGCTTTGGGTGCCTTGGTAACTTTGGCGGCAGCTGCCTTGGGCACCGGTTTAACCTTCTTTGCGGTGGGCTTGACAACCTTTGACTTTGGCAGGGACTTGGCCATAACCTTGGATTTTGCTGTGGCTTTCGCCGGTTTTTTGTTTTTTAAAGCGACAGCTTTTTTCACGACTTTTTTCACGACTTTCTTTGCAACTTTCGAAGCAGACTTGGATTGAACAACTTTGGAAACTTTTACGACTTTTTTGACGGCTTTAGCCAACTTGGCGGACTTGGCATTGGTCGGTTTTTTTGCCGTTGCTTTCGCGACTGCTTTTTTAGCGACTGCTTTTTTTGCAACGGCATTTTTCGGCACGCGCGTCCCTGAAGCGCCTGATTTTTTAGCTGTTTTTGCCGCTGCTTTGGCTTTGATTATTTTGGCCAACGTCTTCTCCTGGTGCAATATTGTTGTCAATCACATGTGGCAATTGAAACACCCTGATAAAGCAAAAAACTGACGTATCAAGGGCTTAGAGCGAGTTAGGCGAATGCATGTTAGGCAAATTGGGCCCTAGAACACCTACCCATAATTTCGAAAACGCATAAGTCTACTGAAACTGGCGCGCAAACACAATGTGCATCTTTTTTGCACCTTGTTTCCATATGGAATCTGCACCCTGCAAATCTACACCAAAATCATCACGGACTCCGTGCCGGGAATTTTATGCTGACTTATGCAGGCGCAGGCAATTTTGCCCACAAAAGCAAGTCATCAAAATAAATGGCACGGATGATCGTTTTTGCGTAGTGCATGCATAGTTTGTAAATACGCTTATACGCTCCTGAGCTTGGTAAACCAGCTCAGCACCACTGAAACCAGCAAGATCATCGCCACCACTCCGAGCGAAATGAAAACAGGTATCTTGAACCAGTCAACAATCAACATTTTAGTGCCGACAAAAATCAACACCAACGCCAGTCCGTATGACAACAGGTGAAAGCGATTGGCCAGATCCGCCAACAGAAAGTACAGCGCACGCAAACCCAAAATTGCAAAAATATTCGACGTCATGACAATGAACGGATCGCCGGTAATGGCAAACACGGCCGGGATCGAGTCCACAGCAAATACCACATCGGTGATACCGATCATCACGATCACAACAAAAAGTGGCGTGACCATTTTGATGCCATCAATTGTCACCGTAAATTGCTCACCGTGATATTCATTGGTGACCTTGAAACGTCGGCGAATGAATTTGAGCAGTGGATTCTGTCCCAGATCCGATTGAGAATTGGCAAACACCATCATCTTAATTCCGGTGGCCAATAAAAACGCGCCAAAAATGTACAGAATCCAATGAAATTGGGAGACTAACCAGGCGCCAATCAAGATCATCACAACACGCAGCACAATCGCACCGATAATACCAATCACCAGTGCGCGTCGCTGCAAATCGGCTGGAACGGCAAAATAGGTGAATATCATCAGAAACACAAATATGTTATCCACCGACAGTGCTTTTTCAATCAAATAGCCGGTCAGAAATTCTGTGGTCTTGAGATTGGCAAACTCCCGGCTGAAACTTCCGTCCAAATAAATCCAGAGCAGTACGGCAAAAATCAACGACAACAAAATCCACAACAAGGACCAGATGGCGGCTTCCTTGGTGGTGACAGCCTGGCCTTTTTTCCGGTCCAGGACGACCAGATCGATCAATAACGCCAACAACACAAAAATTGCAAACCCACTCCAAAGGTAGACATTGCCAATCGTTTCAAACATGAGTACTCCGCACAGATTTAGTTATGGTTAAGACCCGCGTTGACTCAGCAGGACAAAACAGCAAGACAAACCCTGTGGTCGATATCCGGGGCAGGCCTTTGCCGCAAATGTCCATGCGAGACAATGCGCAAAGGTCTTGCTTGCAATAAATGAACTTTCCTGCGCGCCGCTGGCAACTCATTCATTACTGACCGCACCGGAAACAGACTGTTTCGTATTGACGATACGGAGAATCCTTCCAGCCTGGCGGCTGGTCAGACAAGCTACTCCCCTTTGGGAAAATTTGCCGCATAAACGCCAGCAAACCTTAGAATTATGCCAGAGCATTCGGCGATTGGGATCACCTTTTCAATAAAAAACCAATATATACAAACACATCTACTAATGATTGTTTATTGGTGACCATCATTGGCGGTTGACAGACGGTCAGCAGCGCCCCATCGCAAACAAGAATGATTCTTGTTAGAATTCGCAATGTGAGGATCAATCTAAAAAACATTGGGACAAGGCAAGGCATGGCTGCATGCGCAATTGCCATTGCCGCTCTATTTTCAATTCCAGTAATCGCCGTTGGCCTGAGCCTGTTCCAAGCCGATGGTGGTGCTTGGGCGCATATCCGCGCCACCACGCTCTCGGATTTATTGACGAATTCGTTATTATTGGTGCTTTTGGTCGCCATGGGTGCGGGCGTGATTGGCACCGTCACCGCCTGGCTGGTGTCGCGTTATGAGTGGCACGGTCGCGCCCATCTCGAATGGCTGCTGGTATTGCCACTGGCAATGCCGGCGTACGTCACAGCCTATGCTTATACCGATCTATTGCAATATGCCGGCCCGGTACAAACTTGGTTGCGTGAAATTTTTCAGTGGCAGGCAAAAAATGATTATTGGTTTTTTGAAATTCGTTCACTGGGTGGTGCTGCCACCCTGTTGACGCTGGCACTTTATCCATACGTTTATTTGCTCGCCCGCGTCGCTTTTCTGGATCAATCCGCCTCTCTGGTGGAAGCCGGCCGTACCTTTGGGTATCGCCGCAGCACGCTGTTCTGGAAAGTTTCCATGCCTCTGGCACGCCCGGCAATTGTGGCCGGCATGGCGTTGGTGATGATGGAGACCCTTGCGGACTACGGCACGGTTTCGTACTTTGGCGTCAATACCTTTACCACCGGAATATTCTCGGCTTGGTTTGCACAATCGGATCGCATTGCCGCCGCAAAACTTGCCGGTCTGCTGCTGATTTTTGTGGCACTGGTGCTGCTGTTGGAAACCAGCGCGCGCCGGCGGGCGAAGTACACCGAAACACGCGGCAAAGCACCGGAGCGCACACGACTCACCGGCGGCACCGCTTGGGGGGCGACCTTGATGTGTGCCCTGCCAATCCTGGGTGGTTTTTTACTGCCACTGTGGCTGCTGGCCAGATTGGCTTTGCAGGACGCCGATGCCAGTATGGCGTTTGCGCAGTTTGGTGAATTTGGCAGGCTCGCGTGGAACAGTTTTTCCCTTTCGGCGATCACAGCCTTTATTGCCGTTGCCATCAGCGTATTGTTGGCCTATGCCGGATTTCGCAGCAGAAGCGGCGTCACCCGTGGCAATCGTCACGGCGGCAGAGTGCTGATTAATTTTGTCAATCGATTGGTTGGGTTGGGCTACGCGGTTCCGGGCATGGTCATTGCTGTTGGCATTCTGATTCCGGTGACGATGTTTGATCATCG
Organism: uncultured Burkholderiales bacterium; assembly: GCA_947085425.1. GTDB lineage: Bacteria > Pseudomonadota > Gammaproteobacteria > Burkholderiales > Usitatibacteraceae > UKL13-2. The sequence goes on from CAMTWK010000016.1 coordinate 37,912, forward strand.
GCTGGCGGATGCGTTATCGATATTGTTGGGCCGCGACCCCGGCTTGATCCTCACCGGTGGTATCAGCGTGTTGATCTATGCGTATTTGATTCGTTTTCTTTCAATCAGCCTACAGACCTGTGAGGCGGGCTTCGAAAAAATTTCGCCGAGCATGGATGATGCCGCCCGATCGCTGGGCGCGGGAAATCGTGAGGTCACCAGGCGCATTCATGTGCCGCTGCTCAAAACCAGTCTGATCACCGCCGGTCTGATGGTGTTTGTCGATGTCATGAAAGAGTTACCCGCAACCTTGGTGATGCGACCGTTTAATTTTGATACCTTGGCGGTCCGCACTTATACCCTGGCGAAAGATGAACGGCTGGCCGAGGCGGCAATGGCCGCACTGGCGATTGTGCTGGTCGGCCTGATACCGGTGATATTGGCGTCAAAGGCGATTACCAACGACACGAACAACCGCCGTTAATTTCCGCCGCCGGTTTGCCGGGGCCGATCAGGTCAGTACGCGAATAGTCGCCAATGGTGGCGAATCAACCGCCCGCCGCGTGCCAATTAATCCGGCGACAGCAATGCCCACAGCGCCGCCCACCACACCAATCACGGGAATCCACCAGTTGAGGACGAATGGTACGTTTAATACCCGATCGGATAACAACGTACCCAACGCCAACGCACCCACGCTGCCGATCAGACCCGCCAAAATGCCAATCGCTAAAAATTCCGCGAGTTGTAACACCACCATTTGCCGACGGCTGGCGCCAAGGGTGCGCATGATGGCGGCATCAAACACACGCTCGTCCTGCGAGCTGGCAATGGCGGCGTACAGCACGACAATACCGGCAGCAAGCGTAAATAAAAAAACAAACGATACGGCATTGGCAACCTGGTCGGTAATCATACGCACCTGACGCATGATGGCAGTGAGATCAATCACCGATAAATTCGGAAACTGCCGCACCAAATTGTTCACCACCGCCTCTTTGCCCGGGCCAAGATGAAAACTGGTGATATAACTCGCCGGATAACTGTCAATCACGCCGCGATTGGCAATAACAAAAAAATTTGCTTTAAAGGAATCCCATTCGACCTTGCGCAAACTGGTGACCGTTGCCGAAAATCGGCTGCCGGCAATATCGTAGGTGAGCTTGTCGCCGAGTTTGATATTAAGCGATTTGGCAATACCCTCCTCGACAGAAAATTGCGGCGTGGTATCCGCCTCGTCCCAAAATTTTCCGGCGACCACTTTATTGTCGACCTGAAGTTTATCCGCCCACGACAAATTAAATTCCCGGCCGGCCATACGTTTGGCACGTTCATCGGCATATGTTCGCTCTGAAACCGCCACCTCCGACACCGCCACCAGCCGGCCACGAACCATTGGGTATAAATCTGGCGTGTCCATTCGCAGCTCGGCAAAATAGGCGCGCACTCGCGGCAACTGGTCGGCTTGAATATTAATCACAAAACGATTCGGCACGGTTTCATTGACAGTGCTTTGCCAACGGGTAATCAAATCCGTTCGCACCAGGGTCAGCAATAACATCGCCATGATGCCCAAACCCAGTGCCATGATTTGTACCAGACTGGCGCCGGAGCGACGTTTCATATTGGCGATGCCATATCGCCACGATCCCGATGCCGCGCCGCGTAGTCGTGCTGCAAATTGAATCATCAACCAACCTACGACGGCCGCCACCCCCAATGCAACCATAAATCCACCTACCGCAATGACCCCCATTTTGACGTCACCGGCACGCCAGACGATCAATCCAGCCAGCGTGGCAAAACCAAGCAAATACGCCAGCATTGCAACGCCGTCAAACGGATCAAGATCACGCCGCAATACCCGGAGTGTCGACACTTTGCGCAACGACAACAATGGCGGCAGTGTAAAGCCCATCAACAACACCATGCCTATCGCCAGACCTTGCAACGCCGGCAGCATGGTGGGTGCGGGCAGCGCAACCGTAAACAACCCGGACAGTAATGCCGTCAGCCCCGCCTGTGCTGCGTAGCCGGATAGCGTTCCCAACACACATGCGGCCACGCCCAGCAATAAAAATTGCCACAGATTCAAGGCAAAAATATCCCATTGCGACGCACCCAGACAACGCATCATCGCCGCGCCATCCAATTGCCGTTGCGAAAATCTTCGTGCCGCCAGCGCCACCGCCACCGACGCCAGTATCACCGACAACAATGCCGCGAGTCCCAGAAAACGCTGCGCACGATCAAGTGCAACCCGCACTTCACTGCGCGCGTCCCGCACCGTCTCCAGCCGCTCACCACGCGCCAATTTACCTTTGAATGTTTTGGCAAATTCAGCGACCACCGGCGGCTCACCGGCAACCAAAAATCCGAAGTTTGCGCGACTGCCAACCTGCATGAGTTTGGTCGCCGGGACATCGGCAAGATTAAACAGTACACGTGGCGCGATACCAAAATAATCGAGCACACTATCCGGCTCTTTGGTGATGATTTGTGTGATCTGCAAATTGATCGCACCGACCTTGATGGTGTCGCCAACATGCGCATTAATCCGCGTCAGCAACACCGCCGGCACCCACGCCGTGCCTTGGTCCGGTATGCCGTTGGCGTCACGATCCGGCGCGTCGACCGAATGGGTGATACGAATTTTTCCGCGCAACGGAAAACCATCACTGACCGCCTTTAATTCGGCCAGCGATACGCCTTGATCACGCTCTGCATCGCCGGAAACCATACTGGGGAAGACCAACGTTTCCGCTGACTGAAGTTTTAAGCGGAGTGCCTCATCCTTGAAGCGCTGATCAATCGGTTTATCAGCCTTGATGATGGCATCGGCGGCGATCAGTTCATTCGCCTGCCGATTGAGCGCGGCGGTCACCCGGTCGGCAAAAAAGGCGACCGTAGTCACGCTGGCGACCGAGATGATCAACGCCACCATCAAAATTTTTGCTTCGGTGGCGTGGATGTTTCGGCGTAAAAATTTCAGAGCAAGTGCAAAATTTTTTATCATTGTTCGTCGTGTCGAATGGCCAAATTCATCCCGATAAAAGTTACAAATACCAGCATTAACAGGGCATTTCAGACATTAGTGGCTGAAAATGGTTGTAAATAAATGAGTTTTCAATTTATCCGTAGGGTTACATTGCCAACGCCGCTTGGTGCTCCTCGTCGGTGACCACGCCGGCGTCAATCGTCAGGCGGCGTCCACATCGCGCGGCAAGATGAGAGTCGTGGGTAACCAAAATAAGCGTGGTACCGCGTTCTCGGTTCAATTCAAACAACAACTCAACCATGGTGCGTCCGGTTTTGGCATCGAGGTTGCCGGTCGGTTCATCCGCAAACAAAAGTTTCGGCTCGGTCACAAACGCCCGCGCAATGGCCACACGCTGCTGCTCCCCGCCTGACAGTTGGCGCGGGTAATGTTTGACCCGTGCCGCCAGTCCCACCCGTTCGAGAATTTTCAGTGCACGCGCTTGCGCATTCGGTTCGCCCGCCAACTCCAATGGCAACATCACGTTTTCGAGTGCGGTGAGGGATGGCAACAGTTGAAAGGACTGAAAAACGAAGCCCACCAACCTGCCACGCAAACGTGCACGACCATCTTCATCAAGCGCAAACAGGCTTTCACCGTTGATCTGTACCTCCCCCTTCGTGGGGGTATCCAATCCCGCCATCAACCCCAGCAAGGTTGATTTGCCAGAGCCGGAGGCGCCCACCACGGCAACGGCTTCGCCCGCCGACACCGTAAAATTCGCGTCACTAACAATCGTCAAAATGCCGTCACTGGTGGGCACTTGTTTGGTGATATGACACACCTTGATAACAGGCTGTGCATGATTGGGCCGGTCGGCGAAGTGGCTGCCAGTGGTGGTAGCTGATGCGATTGAATGGGTTGACATGGCTTAAAAGTGCGCCTCCCGAGCGCGCGGTGGTTGAATTTGTTGTCGGCAATATGAATTGGCGATACGGATTGATGGTGCAATATGGTGATGCAGGGTGGAACGTGGCGATAATGCAGGTACTCAAATCATTTCAAATGTGAACCGGCATTTTGACTACGCCAGCCACTATTATCATCACCTGCCGGACGAAACACGGAATTTAGACAGAAAATTGACAAACTGATGGCACCTATGACCGCCCAATTGAGATTACATTCACAAAATTCACAGCGGCATCCACGCTTCATGTGCCAACGGCGATTTTGGCGGGTGTTGTGCTTGAGCGTTGTGACAAGCGCATGGATCAGTGCGTTCCCCGCCCATGCAGCGAGCACAACATTGCCACCGATTGCCGCTGCCGCGCCAACCAAGCACCAGCACACCCAACCAGTTGAAAAAATTATGGTTTATGGGGACAGCTTATCTGCCGCCTATGGCATTCAACCCAATGAGGGCTGGGTCAGCCTGCTCGAAGCCCGACTTGCCACCAACAAAATCGCGGTGGTGAACGCCAGCATATCCGGCGAAACCACCAGTGGTGGCGCCAATCGTATCAATACGGATCTGTCCCGCCATCAGCCGACGATTGTGTTGCTGGCATTGGGGGCCAACGACGGACTGCGTGGCCTGCCGATTACCGAAATGCGGCGCAATTTAAACCTCATGCTGGCAGCCATTCGCAAGGCCAACGCGCGTGCGGTGCTGATTGGCATTCAAATCCCGCCCAATTACGGAATTGATTACAGCAATCAATTCAAAGATACTTTTGTGATTTTGGCGCGCGAACAAAAGTTGCCGCTGGTGCCGTTTTTACTGGACGGTATCGCCGATCAATTTGAAAATTTTCAGGCCGATCGCCTGCACCCGACTGCGGCAGCGCAACCACGCATTCTCAAAAACGTCCTGACAATCGTCGAGCCGCTGCTCAAAGCACCCCGCCCGATTAAATTGTCGCAGGCGAAATGACGCAGCCCGCTCCGACAAAATCGATGGCCACAGCCGCTGCGTCATTGCCATCAGGCGACAGCCCGCTCGCGCTGCGCTCCGGAATGGTCAGGCAGCCGTTGCGTTTTTCCGACCTCGCCGCCTACGATTGCATTATTGACACGCGCAGCCAGGCTGAATACGCCTTGGATCATATTCCTGGTGCCATTTCCTGCCCGGTGCTGGGTGATGATGAACGCGCTCAAGTGGGCACGCTGTATAAACAAACGTCGCGCTTTGACGCGAAAAAACTCGGCGCAACCATGGTTGCGCGCAATATCGCCAACCATATTGAGACCTTATTCCAAAACAAGCCCATCAAATGGCGGCCGCTGATTTACTGCTGGCGCGGCGGGGCGCGCTCTGCCGCCATGACCCACGTCATGCGGCAAATCGGCTGGGATGCCACACAACTCGAAGGTGGTTATAAACAATGGCGGGCGTCACTGGTCCTTGATCTCGACAGATTGGCGGTGTCGTTTCACTTCATTGCGGTTTGTGGCCGCACCGGATCTGGCAAGAGCCGTTTGCTCGACGCCTTGTCTACCAATGGCGCACAGGTGCTCGACCTGGAGAAACTGGCCGCGCACAAAGGCTCCGTATTGGGCGACCTGCCGGATCAGCCGCAGCCCTCTCAGAAAAAATTTGAGTCGACCCTGTGGGCGGCATTGGCAAAATTTGACGCGTCGCAACCGGTATTTGTTGAAGCGGAAAGCAAAAAAATCGGTGTCCTGCGCGTGCCGCAGGCGCTGATGGCGCAGATGTGGGTGGGCGAATGCATCGATCTGAACACCCCGGACAAGCTGCGTGTGCCGCTGCTGCGCGAAGAATACGCCCATCTCATCGCCAACCCAACCTTGTTGCGCGCCAAACTCGATTGTTTGCACGCCTTGCACACAAAAGAAAAAATCGCCGCATGGCATGCGCTCGCGGCCAATGCCGAATGGAATTTGTTGGTGCGCGAATTGCTGGTGGCGCACTATGACCCGGCCTACGACAAATCAATGTTTCGCCACTATGCCAACATAGGCCGGTCCGAAATGATTGTGTTGGACAACATTGATACGGCCGGTTTTGAACATGCCGCCGCTCACGCGCTGGTTTATGCTGCCGCATTCGCCAAAAAAATGGCTGAAAGAGCCCGTAATCGCTAGCCTGCATATTTCACGGGTCGGCCCCGCTCTGCATGGTGGCTTGCCCGTTAAGTGTTACCGCACTTTGCCATCCAGTTTGGTTTTAATTAAACATCGGGCTTTTGCGCTCGATAGCAGGCCGCTGAACATGCGCTTTTCTGTTCTCTTCCCGTGCTCATTTGCCAAACACGGCTCGCTATGCCGTGGTCAGTCGAACGAAAAATCACACGCCAATCGACCCACTCTCGAACGCAACCCCATGAAATATGCAGGCTAAGCGTGGCGGGGCCGACCCGTGAAATATGCAGGCAATGGTTTGTGAATTTTACTCAAGCGAAAACCGCCCTTGCAGCCGCGTGAGAATTCCATCCCACGCACCATTACATTTGCCTATTTTTTCACCAGTTCCACACGACGATTTTTAGCGCGCCCTTCTTCGCCGCGATTGTCCGCAACCGGTTTTTCCTGACCAAATCCCGCGGCGCTCATGCGCATGGAGGCAATGCCTTGCGCTGCGAGCACCGTCATCACACTGTTTGCACGATTTTCGGAAAGCGTTTTGTTGGCCGCGGCATTGCCGACATTATCAGTGTGACCCTCAATGCTGATTTTTAAGTTTGGTGATGCGGCAAGCGCTTTTGCGACTTCCGCGAGTATGGGTTTGGCATCGGGCTTGATGACAAATTTATTGGTGTCGAAATTAATGTAGAGCGTGATGAAACCCTTCGTGTTGAGTTCCTCCAGGAGTTTGTTGGCCGCCACCACCTGGGTTAACGCCGCGCGCTCGACAAAATGCAGCAAATAACTTTGTGTGGGCGCGGAAAAAATACCGGGCTCAACCCGCACCCAAACGTCTTTGCCATTCACCGTGGCTTTGAGTGTGGTCTCACCACCATCGGCGTCTCGTGGCAAACGTTCGTAAACCACTTGACCGCCAATACTTTTAATCGCGTTCTGATAATTGCGGATTAATTGCAGCGGACTTGGCTGCCTGTCGGCGATGTTGTGAAAATATACGATCTTGGTCGAATCGCCCTCGATGGTTTCCCGCTTTGGGTTGCCGTCCGGTTTTTTGCCGACCGCGACATCGACGGCGTTGAAATTCTTGACGTATTCCTCGATGCGCGAATCCGGATAGCGCGTCAGCATCGGATGATCTTTCGATCCGCGCGCATCATCTTGTGCATGCACAGCGGTGCCGGCGACCAAACAAAACAGCAGCGTGATTAAACTGCGGTGCAGGCGCATGACTCTCTCCTGAAGGTGGTTGCCGCCGATATTGCGTGCAATGGTTTCATTTTTATCCCCGCCCTGATCCAGCGCCTCCACGTCCGCCTAGTCTTTCAATCTCCCCGCCGCGAATATATTCGCGCGGAAATCGGCCTCGCTGATCACCGGCAAATCAACATCGTTGATCCGCATGATAACGCGTTTGGCAAAACAGGTCGCGAAGTCCACGCCGTCAATCGATGACAACAAATCGATGCGTGCCGGTGGATGGCCGAGTTGCACCACGGAATTCGGTGCAGAAAGATTTGCGGCCGATATGCCAAGTTCGCCAAAGCCGAATTCCCGCAATGCGTCGAGTACGAGAGAAATATTCTTGACGGTGCGGCCGATCCAAATATCAATATCGCCGGTATTGCGGGGTGACCATGCGCCGCCAGCGCATCGCACCGACAATCAGGAACTCAGCGCTTTTTGAGTTGGGTAACTGAATAAATTCTTTGAAGTCTTTGTTCAGCGTCGGGTGTGTGGGCGTGTGCCTGCTGACGCAACGATTCGAGCACCGCAAATCGTGCCTCGACCGGCTGCGCGAGCCAATAGGCCAGATCGCCGGGCTGTGAGTGCAAGGTTGTTTTCGTGACTACTTTTTCATGGAAAAATGATAGCGGCCGGTCGGGAAGCAGCGCTGCGTGTTGCGGGAAAGCATGCCCGCGATTCAATAATCGAGTACCGGAAACGCAATCGCCCTTTTGCACAAATCCTGAATGTATCGCTGACATGCGAGCGGTCAAACGCGTGCCCATTCACTGAAACCCCGCCGTTTTCCCCGACATCGCAGACAATATTCCGGCGCAGGCTCCGCGCCGTCGCCCAAAATCAGCTTGGTGACACCGCCGGGCGCTTTGCCGGCGGCGGGGTGTCGATAAAAACAAACTGCTTCGCCGCCTGGCTGATCGCCACCACCGCCGGATGGGTCAGCCTGCGTTCCACCGAGATGGCGTAGTACTTGACGAGGATTTCCTCGGCGCGGCCGACCAACTCGACACCGTATTGTTTTGCCACTTCCGCGGCGATGACCGCGGGTATGGGAAAAATGCCGCCGCCGATTTGTCCGAATGCCTTCATCAGCGCCGTGTCGTCAAACTCGCCGACAATGCGCGGCTGGATATGCTGCTGTCTGAACCAGCGCTCCAGCAGCCCGCGCACCGCCGCCCCCTCTCCCGGCAGCAGCAGTGGGGCACCATCCAGGGCGCGCGGGAAGTTCTCACGATGGTGCCTGGCCAGTTTTGGTGCCGCACAGAATACAACGGCACTGCTTCCCAGCGCGTGGCTGTAGCCCTTGACGCCCAACTCGGTGGGCAGCGTCCGGTCGGCGATCACCAGATCGAGCTTGTGAATGGCCAATTCCGCAAACAGCCGCTCCAGTTTGTCCTCGTGGCAGATGAGCCGCACCGGCTCGGCAAGAGCCATGACCGGTGCCAGCAGCCGGCACGCGATGGACTTGGGAACAACATCGGCGATGCCAACCCGAAACGGCAGTTCGCTGCCCTTGGCGGGATGACGCAGCAATGCCTCGAGTTCGCCGCCGATCTGGAATATCTCGTCGGCGTGGGACAACGCCAGTTTGCCAGCCGCTGTCAGTTCCAGCCGCCGACCGACACGCCGGAACAAATCGACTCCCACCGCCCGCTCGAACTCGCCCAGTTGGCCGCTGATGGTCTGCGGCGTAAGATGCAGACGCTCGGCCGCACGGGTGATGCTGCCAACCTTGGCGACGTTCCAGAAATAATGGAGCTGTTTGTAGTTGAGCATGATGGTAAGCGTTTGTTATCAGTCTGCAACGATGAAAGCACAAAGAATAATCGACTTTTCTTGATGCAAAAGCAAGTCTAGAATGGTTTTCGACTTAATTTCGAGAAGGAAATTGAATGCAAATCAAGATTCATACGCATGGCCTCTTGTTGACTGAAGAATTGCGCGCACATGTGGAGCGGCGACTGCAATTCGCCATGAACCGCTTTCAGGATCATGTGCTGCGTGTCAATGTTCGGCTGTCGGACATCAACGGCCCGAGGAAGGGCGTGGACCAGCATTGCCAAATCCAGCTGCACTTGCGCGACCTGCCCGAAATTGTCATCAATGACACGGAAGCGGATATCAAGGTTGCGGTGGACCGGGCCACAGACCGGATCGGACGAACACTGGGACGTATCCTGCAACGGACGCGACAAATTATTTTTGATAAACAGACTGATTGGAATGAAGATGATGAACGGATTAAATAGACTGGGCATGTTGGCTCAGATCGGATCATTGCTGGGAAAAATCACGGCGCGTACCTGGATACTGCTGGGGGTGGTTGCACTCGTCTTTGCCGGTCTTTTGATCTGGGCGGGCGTGGCCATCCTGTCCTGGCTGTGGGGGCAGGCACCCACCGTCGCCGAGGCGGGCAAGCGCCTCGCGGGTGATGCCATGACGCAGGTCGGACAGGTGGCGCCGGGCCTGCAAAAGCAGGCAGAGCAATTGCTGCCGGGAGCAAAAGAGCAGGCCGCGCAGTGGCTGCCGGCGGGGGTGAAGGAACAGGCCGACAAGTGGTTGCCGGGGCTGGGCAAAGACCTGCCTGCAACGGATGTCAGCGGCACCGACATCAGTCCTGTGCCGCGTTTTCCCGGCCTGGTGCGCAGCCACTTCGCGCGCGACGGCAAAATCACCGAGGTGCGCTATGCGGGACGCGCACCGTTCGAGACCGTGCTGGCGCACTATGTTCAGGGCTTCACCACTGCCGGCTATACGCAGGAGGTCATGTCCGCCACCGGCGAAGGGGAACAACACCGCTTCCGCCGTGGCGAAGCATCCATTGACCTGGCGCTGCTGCGACGACCCGGCGGTCTGCTCGAAGTGCAGTTGCGAACACCCAAATGACGAGAAACGAGTGCATTCACGCGGTGATGCCACGACCCGGCTTGCCCGCTGACCCCCAGGACAAACCTGGCATGCATCCGCTGGCCAGGCTAGAAGCAGGTCTGCTCAAGGTGTTCAGGATGGATCTCCAGTTGCATTTTTTCTGGAGTTTTGTGCTGACGCTGCTGGCGGTGTTTTGGCTGCCGATGCTGGCCGCCGGGCTTTTTGTCACAGTGCTCAAGGAGGCTCTGGATTGGCTGGCGTTGAAGGGCTGGAGCTGGGGGGATTTCTGGTTCGGCGTCGCCGGATGGCTGATGGCGCTGGTGTTTCTGTATTTACTTGATGTCGGCATTTTTGATGCGCGTTGGGTCGGACTTCGCTGATTGATCACCGAATGAAGCAACCAATGGATTGGGCCGGACATACGCATTTTCTCGGCGCATGGCTTCGCAACCCGGCGCAGACTGGTGCGCTGTGGCCAAGCGGATTGTCGCTGGCGCGTGCGATGGCCAGGCAGGTGGACCTGCATCAGGCGGGCCCGGTGGTGGAGCTCGGTGCCGGAACGGGCGCGATCACCGCGGCGCTGCTGGCGCGCGGGCTGGCACCCGAGCGTCTGGTGTTGATCGAAAAAGATCCGGCCTTGTGGCGCCTCCTCAGACTGCGCTTCCCGGATGTCACCGTGCTGCAGGGAGACGCCGCCGGACTCGCCGGACTGTTGTCCGGTGCCGGCATATCGCAACCCGGCACCGTGCTGTCCGGACTGCCATTGTTGAGCATGCCCCGCCGCCAGCGTCTGCGGGTGCTGGCATGCAGCGTCGCCTGCCTCGACAGCGATGGCACGCTGGTGCAATTTACATACTCGCCTTTGCCGCCGATTTCAGTGACGCTGGGGGCGGCGTTGGGAGTGACCGGCACGCGTGCCGCGCTCGTCGCCTGGAATCTGCCGCCGGCAGCCGTCTGGAGATACACGCGAATGCCGGGGTCGCGGACACATTCAAACCAGGGCAGCACCAACCTGTAACAACGAGTATGAGTTTTTTCGCGGAGGTTTCAGCTAGAATTGGCGACACCAATGCACCGCAACCCGCGATTCGGAAATTCTGAATGGGTCGATTGGTTCGAATAAAACGCACTGCCAGACAAATTTAAAAAACAATTAAAACAATCCGGTCAACTCACTTTGATAAATTTCCGCAATGAATATTAGTCGTCCCGCCAGGATCGGCAAGTACGAAATCCTGTCCGAGCTGGGACGCGGCGCGACGGCAGTGGTATATCTGGCCGAGGATACCTTCAACGACCGCAAGGTCGCCATCAAAGTCCAGATCAAGGACGAATCGGCCGGCCCGGAAGAATCGCGCCGCTTCGAAAAATTGTTTTTGAACGAAGCCGCCATGGTCGGCAAATTGTCGCATCCGAATATCGTCGCCGTATTCGACGCCGTGGTCGAAGGGGATCAGCAGTACATCGTGATGGAATATGTCGGCGGCGGCTGCCTGAAAAAATTCTGCACCGAGACCAATTTGCTGCCTGTTCGTCAAGCGGTTCTGGTTATTTTTAAAATTTGTCGGGCCCTTGATTACGCCTTTCAAAACGGCGTGATTCACCGCGACATTAAAGCCTCCAATATCTTGTTGTCCGACCGTGAAGAAATAAAAATTTCCGATTTCGGCACCGCCCAAATTTCACACTCCACCCACACGCAAATTGACGGATTTGTCGGCTCGCCCGCTTATATGGCACCCGAGCAGATCAATGAAGAGCCACCATCCGCCCAGACCGATATTTATTCGCTGGGTGTCACCATGTATGAATTGTTGACCGGCCGACTGCCGTATCAGGCGTCCAACTCGGTCGCCATGATCAACAAAATTCTCAATGAAGAACCGATTCCCATTGAGTCGATCCGACCCGACCTGCCGTCAGAGTTGGTGACGATTGTGAAAATGGCGATGGCCAAAGACCCGGCCAATCGTTACCCTGCGTGGTATGCCATGGCGCGCGATCTTGCCGATACATTCCCGCAATTGGAAAAATTTTCCTTCGAAATTTCGTCGGCGGAAAAATTCAATGCCTTACGCAAGCTGGAATTTTTTAAGGACTTCCGTGATTCAGAATTATGGGAGGTATTACGCGGTGCCATGTGGGAAAACCATGGCCGCGAGGAAAGCTTGCTGTTGGAAGGCGATGTCGGCCATGCGTTTTTTATTATTGTCGCCGGGCAGGTCAAGGTCATGAAAGACGGCAAATTACTCAACGTCCTGAAGGAAGGCGACTGTTTTGGCGAGATGGCATATTTGTCCGGAGACCGTGCGCGCCGCACCGCAACCATTACCGCAGTTTCTGAAGTGCAATTATTAAAAATTCAGGACGTACAGCTCGAACAGCTTTCTGACGCCTGCCAATTGCGCTTTAACCGTGTATTCCTGCGCACACTGATTGATCGCCTGACTTGGACTTCAGAAGTGCTGGCGCAAGTCAAACAGTCCTAATCAGCACGTCCCAAACCGCCTTTCTGGCGGCGTCGATTGTTGTCAAACGACCATTTTATGAGCCTGAAAAAGCCAACCCCCTTGATTGGCGCACTTTTCCGCGTTCTTTTGCTGCAAAACCCGCGTATTTGCTGGTGTTTTGTACCAAAAAAATTGTCAAGCATGACCTGAGAAACTGGTAGTAAACTGGTACTAGCATCGGCTGGCAGCCCGCGAATTATATGGGCCAAACCTGACTTGGTGCACACCAAGAATATCTATTCACCAGGAGGGTTACGATGAAGTTCAAGGTCAAGCCGTTGGTTGCTGCAGTTGCTTTTGCCCTTTCCAGTACGGGCTTGTTGTTTGTTTCCACTCAGTCACCCGCGCAAACTCCCGCCGCTTTGCCCGCCCAAGGGGTTTTGACACCATCAGAGGTAAAAGCCGCCGAAGAAAAAAAGCAAAGTGACGCCAAAAAAGCTGCCGATGCCAAGGCGGCACAGGCAAAAATTGAAACTATTGTCGTAACCGGCATTCGTGCATCGTTGGAAAAATCCCTCGACGTCAAACGCGACGCCGGTGCCAATGTCGAGGTAATCACCGCCGAAGATGTCGGCAAAATGCCGGACAAAAATCTTGCCGACTCGTTGCAACGGCTGGCAGGCGTGGCGGTTCGCACCGACTACGATGAGGCCGAAAAAGTCTCGATTCGCGGCACCAACCCGGACATGAGTCTGATCCTGTTCAACGGCCACACTGTCAGCGGCGGTGATTGGTATGTGACCGATCAATTCTCCAGCAGCCGCAGCTCCAGCTTGTCGCTGATGCCCTCGTCGGTGTTGAACCAGGCGCAGGTCTATAAAACGTCACAAGCCAATATTGTGGACGGCGGCCTGGCGGGCACCATCAACGTCACCACCCGCAAACCATTGGACGAGAAAAAAGGTTTTGGTGGTGTCGTCAACCTCGGCGGCGTGTATTCGGATTTGCCGGATAAATGGTCGCACCAGCTCAACGCAAGTTTGAACTGGAAAAATGAGGCAAACACGCTCGGTTTTATTGGCCAGGTGTTTTCTGAAAAACGTTTTATGCGGCGCGACTCGATCTCGCGGTTTGCCTATGGCGTGAATAGCGGCTGGGGCGAAATCAACACCACCACCATGCTTGGCATTACCGACGCTTCCCTCGCCGGCACCGGGCTGCGCGCGGCGGATCTGAACGGGGTACGTATGCCGGGCAGCATGAGCTCGGAATTTGTTGAAAGCGTGCGTGACCGCAAAGGCGGCATGTTTGCCGCCCAATGGCGGCCGACCGCGAGTTTGGATTTCACCGTCACCGGCTTTCAATCCGAAATGGGTGCCAATAATTATGGTCGCCTGACGTCCGGTGCCATGTACAGCATGTTGCTTGGCTACGGCGACCCAACGGGCGGCACCACCCCAAATAGCTCCAATGGCCGCCGTGTTTATGCACAGATTCGCAATCCGGTGATCATCAATACTGTCAGCAACTATGGCTTTCCACTGCGGGTATTGCAAAGTGCCGATATTGTTTATCCGGACGGCACCACCCCACAATATATCGGCAACTCGGAAGGCTTCTACCGTGACGGGGCGCGTGCCACCAGTGGTTTTATCGACCTCGATGCCAAGTGGCGGGTGAGTGATCAATTGCAGCTCAAGGCAATGATCAGCACCACCAAAGGCGAAGGCGAAACCCGGCTCGATCAAGGGGCCACCTTTGCCCGTTATGGAACCGGGGTCACCTACCGCCTTGGTGATTTGCACGAAGCGCCGTATGCGCGCTATTTTAATTCCGGCACCAATCAGCCCGGTTTGAATGCAGATGGCACCGGTTATCGCCTGGTGAGTTATGGCGCGGCGGGCAATGTAACCATCGACAAAGAAACCAGCACTGCGTTGGATGCGACCTATCACATCATGAGTGGCATCTTGACCACCCTCGAGGGCGGCTTTCGTTTTGCCGACCACGACCGTGATGCCACACGCTCAGGGCCGATGCGACGCGCATCCGCCCTGCCGACGCCGCCCGGCACCGGCTACATCAACTATCCGGGCAATTTTGGCAACGGCCTCGGCGGAAACGGCTGGGACAACAGCGGGTTTTTCCTGTCACCAGAAACACTGCGCGCCTTTATTGCCAGCCAATTAAAACCGACCAGCGAAGCCTTTGAACGGCGGGTGCTGAATGAAATCGATCTGCGTGAACGGCAGACATCCGTCTATCTCATGCAAAACCTGGACGGCGACAAATGGTCAGGCAATGTTGGGTTGCGTTTTGTGCAAACCAAAGTGAATGCACAAATCGTCAACCCGGTGCCGGCTGGCCGTTGCACACTGATTGAGCCTGGTGCGCCGGTGGTACCTTGCGCGGCATATCCAACCGCCATCAACACTGCCGCCAGCTCGCCGTTGATTTATTACGACAACATCCCGTTTAACCCGTTGGCCGGGACAATCTATTACAAGATTGCGACCGAGCGCGTTTTTAACGACCTCCTGCCAAGCGTGAATCTGCGCTTCGAATTGGCACCGAATTGGATTGCCCGTTTTGGCGCCAGCCAAACTGTTGGCCGCCAGAACTACAACGCCTATGGTTCCGGCTTCGGCACACCAAGCTGCACTGCGGCAGGCTGCACCGTGACCGGTCCGAACCCAAATCTGAAGCCGCTGTCGGCACGTAATGTAGACCTGTCACTCGGCTGGTACTTTGCCCGCCGCTCGTTGGCGATGATCAATATCTATCAATCCAAAATTGAAGGTTACACAAAGACCGGCGCAATCCGCCAAGGGGAGACCATCGATTTGCTTGACCCAACGGATAACGTCATCAAGCCGTTTTTTATCAATTCGTCGTCACAACAGCGCGCGCGCATTGATGGTGTTGAGTTGATTTTTGAACGCCCGCTGTTATGGGGCTTTGGCATGACCACCAACTTAAGCTCGGCGCGCACCCGCGTCGAAGACGGTCGGCCGATGGTTGGTGCGTCCAATAAAGCGGCCAATGCCGGACTTTATTTTGAAGACGACAAAATGAGCGCCCGACTGGTCTATAACTATCGTGACAAATACGTTGCCAGCACCACCGCCCCTGCTCCCACTGCCAACAGTCAATCGACCAGCACCATTCTGGGCGTCGTACAACCAACAGCATTATTCTGGGCCGCGCCGGTATCCAACGTCGCCTTGTCGATCAACTACAACCTCACCAAGGACTTGCGTCTTGCATTTGATGTGACCAATCTGCTCAACCCGACCCGGGCACAGTATCGCTACTCGGTGGACGAACAACAAAAGCTTGATGTGTCCGGGCGGCAGTATTACCTGGCGTTGCGCTACAAATTTTAATTTCTTCGGGTGAATTCCCCGCAGCTTGATGCGGCAATCAACAGAAATGGAACCACAGATGAACACCGGTAAACACAGATGGCATCGCACGCCATATCTGTGTTTACCGGTGGTTCCAACAGAAGTGGTTTGAACCCTTGCGACTTGGTGTGAGGTTGTTCATTTCCCAGGCGCGGCACAAACGACCAACCTTTGTCAAAAAAAATCGGCGCAACAAAATTTGTTGTGCCGATTTTTTTACCGCATTTGCCAACAATGCGGGGGGGATTTATGGTTTGACAATCAGACAAACCGCCTCGGCGGCAATTCCCTCGCCGCGGCCGGTAAATCCCAGTTTTTCGGTGGTGGTGGCTTTGACGTTCACACAGTCGGCGTTGAGCCCGGTGTCGGCGGCAATATTGGCCACCATGGCCGCAATATACGGTGCCATACGCGGCGCCTCGGCGATAATGGTGGCGTCGATATTGCCGATGACCCAGCCCTTTTCAGCCAGCAAAGCCACCACCTGCCGCAACAGATTTCGACTATCAATGCCCTGATACCGGCTATCACTGTCCGGAAAATGTCTGCCGATATCTCCCAACGCGGCTGCACCGAGCAAGGCATCACAAATTGCATGTAACAACACATCGGCATCGGAATGACCGAGCAAGCCGCGGTCATAGGCGATTTCAACCCCGCCGATCACACAGCGCCGGCCGGTCACCAACTGATGAACGTCGAAGCCGTGGCCAATTCTGAATTGCTTGGATGAACTGATGTTTGGCACTGAATTTCCCTGGTTGTGTGTTTTTCTGACGGGGTGAATCACGGCAGAAGTGACAGCGGTTATGGTCGCAATAATATTTCGGCAATTTTGACATCGCTGGCATAGGTTACTTTAATGTTGCCGCTGTCGCCCATCACCAGCCGTGGCGCGTGTCCCATGGCTTCAATGGCCCCGGCTTCATCGGTCGCGTCGGGCATGTTGGCCAACGCCGCACATAACATCCCATAACGAAAAATTTGCGGGGTTTGCGCCCGCCACAATTGATTACGCGGCACGGTTCGCTCGACCCGTTGATCCACGTTCGCCTGCTTGAGCGTATCGGCAACCGGCAACGCCAATAAGCCGCCAATCGCATCGTCGCCCACCTCGTCAAGCAGCCGTTCGATCATCTCGGGTTGGATACATGGACGGGCGGCATCGTGCACCATCGCCCAATCGTTTGCCGCCATCTCAGTCGATAGCGTGCGCAAACCATTCAAAACACTTTCGCCGCGGGTGCTACCACCAACCCGCGCCACCATAATTTTATCGTGCCATTGGCCGCCATGGCGCAAAAACAGGTCATCCCAAAGCATGTCGTCAGCGGCAATCACCACCACAATCTTGGTAATCCGTGGCACCGCCAATAACGCCGCCAGCGTGTAAAAAATCAATGGCCGCCCGTTCATTTCAAGATACTGCTTGGGCAGCACCGCGTCCATGCGGGCACCGCTGCCGGCGGCGGGAATTATGGTTACCAGTCGATTCACGTTTTATTGCGCCTATGTGCCTGATTTTTGACCATTTATTATGGCATCGCATTGACTGATACAACCGTCTAAACTAGCAGAATGAAAGCGCGTATTGCCTTATTTATTGCAATTGCCGCCATTGCCACGTTGATGTTTGTCGGCTTGGGCATACGCAAATCCGACTTCGCCCCCGATTGGCTGGCCGCGCCACTCGGCGCCCCGCGTGCGTCCGGCGAGTTGGTGGTCCTGACTGTTCGCGGGCCGACCACCACCCAAATCCAAACCAAGGTCGGTGATGGCGCCGTGGCTGGCGTCACATTAGGCGGCTTTGAGCATGATCTGGCAGCCCTGTTTGCCAAAGAATTAGGCGTGGCGCTCAATATTAAAGTGATGCCAAGTTATGCCAAATTGATTGCACAATTAGGTGCAGACCGCGGCCACATCGCCGCCGCCGGTTTGTCGCCCAGCGCCGATTTACGCAAAAAATTTGCGTTTGGTCCGCCCTATAAAACCATTCAATACCAGCTGATTTATCGCAGCGCCGATAAACGCCCGCGCAACATCAGCAGTCTTGGCGGACTAAAAATGGTGGTCATTGCAGAAACACCGGCGCACGACATTGCCCGCGACCTGACAGGCGATACACCGACTTTGGCAATTGAGGTTTTGCCGCATGAGGCCAGCCCAGAGGAATTGTTGATCGCATTGGAGCAAAATCGGGCGGACGTGGCGCTGATCGATACCTACGCCTTTGCCGTCAGCAAACGCCTGCATCCAAATTTGAGTGCCGCCTTTAACGTCGGCCGCGAAGCCAAAGTGGCATGGGCGTTCGCCAATATTGCGGATCATGATCTGCAACAAAGCAGCGTGTTATTTTTTGAAAAAATTCGCGGTAATGGCACGCTGAACCGCCTGATGGATCGTTATTACGGCCACGTCAATCGTATTCACCCCATTGATACCGAGGTCATGCTTGGCAAAATTCAATCCGAATTACATAAATTCAAACCATATTTTTTTGACGCCCAGCGGTTGACCAATATTGACTGGCGCATTTTGGCGGCAGTTGGTTATCAAGAATCACACTGGGACCCGCTCGCCACCTCGCCAACCGGGGTGCGCGGCTTGATGATGTTGACCGAGGACACCGCAGATCGAATGAAAGTCAAAAATCGCTTGGATGCACGCGAATCGATCATTGGTGGAGCCCAATACATTGCACTGCTGCGCGACACCGTGCCGGCGCGCATCCCCGAGCCGGACCGCACCTGGCTGGCGCTTGCCGCCTATAACCAAGGATACGGCCACTTGGAAGATGCCCGCATTTTGACCGCGCGTATGGGGCTCAACGCCGACAGTTGGCTGGATGTGCGCAAAGCCTATCCAAAACTTCGCGAACCGGAGTTTTTTGAAGCCAGTAAATATGGATTCTGCCGTGGCGATGAGGCGGTGCAGTTTGTCGAAAATATCCGCAATTACACCGATATGATGCTGCGCTTGGAAAAGCCCTTTGACGCCGATCGGGAAATTTCCATATTGGACGATGCCGCCCTTGCCCACGAGCGCCGGCGTGAACGGCGCGGCTTGATCGCCCCCAAAAATTAAACGCGGTCGTTATGTGTGGCGTTATCAAGATGTGATGTGTCGCCCCAAACCTCTATTTTCCATGCCGGACCGGCGGCATTGACACGGTTGTAGGCCACGTTGGGAATTTCAATTTTATGTGGACTCGACACCGGCAGGTTGTTCAGCCAACGATAAACCGCCGCCAGCACCCCGCCGTGCGACACCACCAAAATGCGTTTGCCCGCGTGTGCAGCGGTGATGGATTGCAGGGTGCCGACAATGCGTTGGTGAAACTGATTGCGCGACTCACCATTTGGTGCCGCGTAATCAGGATCGGTTTCGCGGGTACGCGAAAACATTTGTGGATGGTCGCGGTCAATTTCCGCGTAGGTCTTGCCCTCGGCAACACCAAACGCGCGTTCACGCAGCCGGGCATCAAATACGACGGGATGGCCGGTTTGGGCGGTGATCAATTGCGCGGTGCGTTGCGCGCGCAACAAATCACTCGACACCACCCAATCGATCGCCTCGGTCGACAAACCGGCACGTAAACGCACACCCATGGCATCGGCTTGACCAAGTCCTTCCGCCGTTAAAGTGCTGTCTGAATGCCCTTGAATCCGGCCGGCACGGTTCCACTCGGTTTCGCCGTGCCTGACCAAAATTAAAGTGGTCATTTGCCGATGGCCGTGACACCACCCATATGAGGCAGCAGTACCCTGGGAATGGTCACCGAGCCATCGGCATTTTGGTAGTTTTCCAAAATGGCGACCAAGGTGCGACCAACCGCCAACCCCGAGCCGTTAATGGTGTGAAGTGACTCCGACTTTCCGGCGGCGTTCTTGAACCGCGCCATCATACGACGCGCCTGGAACGCCTCGAAATTCGAGCAACTGGAGATTTCCCGGTAAGTATTTTGCGCGGGCAACCAAACTTCAAGATCGTAGGTTTTGGCTGCGGAAAAACCCATGTCACCGGTGCAAAGCAACATGGTGCGAAACGGCAATTCCAGTTTTTTAAGAATGGCCTCGGCATGCGCCGTGAGTGCTTCGTGCGCCTCAGTCGATTGTTCGGGTGTGACAATCTGCACCATTTCAACCTTGTCAAATTGGTGTTGCCGTATCATGCCGCGGGTGTCCTTGCCGTAGCTGCCCGCCTCGGAGCGAAAACAGGGGCTGTGACAGGCGAATTTCAACGGCAATTCTTTCAGGTCAACAATCGTATCGCGTACAAAGTTGGTGACCGGATATTCCGCAGTCGGAATCAGATATAAATCGCGCCCTTCAATTTTGAACAGATCGTCCTTGAATTTGGCGAGACTCGACACGCCGTCCGCCGCTTCCGAGCCCACCATGTACGGGACATACACCTCGGTATAACCGTGTTCAGTCGTGTGGACATCGAGCATGAATTGAGCGAGTGCCCGATGCAATCGTGCCACCCCACCTTTTAAAACTGAAAAGCGTGCGCCGCTCAATTTACTGGCGGTGGCGAAATCGATGCCACCCAATGCCTCACCCAAATCCGTATGGTCCTTGGGCGCAAAATCGAACACCCGCGGCGTGCCGTGGCGACGTACCTCGACATTTTCATCGGCATTTTTTCCACTCGGAACATCGGCGCGCGGGATATTTGGAATAACCCGCAAAAATGCATTGAGAGTCTCCTGCAAGGCACCCAAGGCAAGCTCGTTGGCTTTTAATTCGTCCGCAATCCCGCCCACTTCGGCCATGATGGCCGAGGCGTCTTCTCCCTTGCCCTTGAGCAATCCAACTTGTTTGGAAAGTGCATTGCGTTTGGCCTGCAACTCTTCGGTGCGGACTTGCAAAGATTTGCGTTGATCTTCAAGTGTACGAAATTGTGTTTCGTCAATCGTAAAGCCGCGCCGGGCGAGGCCGGCCTGTACCGAGGGAAAATCTTTACGCAACAATTGGATATCTAACATTTTGTTTCCTTGGTCACGAATGGTGTGTGGCTTGATTGCCTGAATTTGAAAGTAGGGATGGTTGATGGCGATCTAAGGTGGCGATACGTTAAATGACACGCGCCATTGCGCCACGGACAACCTGAATAATGGCAAACCGCGCCCGCCGAATTTTACTGAATCAACCTGCGCAAATTGCACGCAAAAAAACGGGCGCTATCTCGATCGAGAGGAGCGGCTGGAGGGATTGTGACGCGGTCTTGGCCGGGTCACAAATAACAGGGTGGACGGGTTCATTTGCGGTATTTTGAATCAAGCGCCCGCATCTCTGCAAGTTTTTCTGCGATTTTGGCTTCCAAGCCCCGATCGGTCGGTTGATACCAGTCCGGTCGGTCCATGCCATCCGGCAAATATTGTTCACCGGCAGCGTAACCACCACTTTCGTCGTGGGCGTACCGGTAATTCGCCCCCATCCCCATCGACTTCATCATTTTGGTGGGCGCATTGCGCAAATGCATCGGCACCGGCCGCGAACCATCTGCAGCCACAAAGGCGCGCGCGGCATTAAAGGCGACATAGACGGAATTCGACTTGGCGGCAATGGCCAAATACACCAATGCCTCAGCCAGCGCCAATTCGCCTTCAGGTGAACCCAGGCGCTCATAAACATCGGCTGCGTTCATGGTGATTTGTAATGCACGTGGATCGGCCAGACCAATATCCTCGGACGCCATACGAATCAAACGCCGCGCCAGATAACGCGGGTCGGCACCGCCGTCGAGCATGCGACAAAACCAATACAGCGCGGCATCGGGGTCGGAGCCGCGCACACTTTTATGGAGCGCCGAAATTTGATCGTAAAAATGATCGCCGCCCTTATCAAACTTTTTGGCGGCGCGCGCCAATACTTTTTCCACAAACTCGACGTCAATATTAGCCGCCTGCCGGGACTTTGACGCCGTTGCCAATTGCTCAATGAGATTAAGCAGACGCCGGCCATCCCCATCGGCCATATTGATCAAACGTTTTTTGGCAGCGTCACCATCCTCCCCGGTCAGGCACGTGTCCACACCGACCACTTTTGCCGCCCGCTCGAACATCTCCGCCAACGCCTGATCATCGAGCGCTTTTAAAACATACACCGCCGCACGCGACAGCAACGCATTATTCAATTCGAACGACGGATTTTCCGTGGTGGCACCGATAAACGTCACCAGACCGGATTCCACATGCGGCAAAAACGCATCCTGCTGGCTTTTGTTAAAGC
Source organism: uncultured Burkholderiales bacterium (assembly GCA_947085425.1). Lineage (GTDB taxonomy): Bacteria > Pseudomonadota > Gammaproteobacteria > Burkholderiales > Usitatibacteraceae > UKL13-2. The sequence goes on from CAMTWK010000016.1 coordinate 60,179, forward strand.
GATGCACCTCGTCTACAAATAAAATAGTGCGGCGATTCAGATTCTGGCTGTTCACCTGCGCGCGTTCAATCGCCTCGCGAATTTCTTTCACGCCCGACAAGACCGCCGACAGGGCGATAAAGTCAGACTCAAACGCATCCGCCATCAAACGTGCAATGGTGGTCTTGCCGACCCCGGGTGGGCCCCACAAAATCATCGAATGCGGCTTGCCGGATTGAAACGCGATTTGTAATGGCATGCCCTCGCCGGTCAGGTGGGGCTGGCCGATCACCTCCTTGAGTGTGCGCGGACGCAACCGCTCCGCGAGCGGAACGTGCGCTTCATTGGATGAGGGTGCGGATGAAGATGGGTTGGCAGAAAATAAATCCGTCACGATGAGCCAATACTGTATCGGTAATAGTCGTTTAACGGCGGGCGTTTACAACCAAAAGTGTCACGAACACCGCATCCATTCATGTGTTTACCGGCACAAGGTCCAACGCCGTTAATTGGCCTTTTCACCAACCACATCCGCGCCCTTGGGTGTGATGAAGGTGAATTCCCTGGCGTCGATTTTTGCATTGCGCACAAAGTTGCCGAGCACAATACGCGTTTTATTGCCAAACGCATCAAACAACTCCATCACCTGCAAATTGTTATTGGCAAATCCCATACGAATTTTTTCAATGCCTGCATCTTTTTGTTTTGGTTCCGCATTCACCCAATCCAACTGTTCAGATTGGCCGCCCGCCACCAAAATAAACGCCGCCTCCACTTCCGCCCGTCCGGCCAGCAATGCCGCCGGTGTTGATGAAAAAGCCGCGTCTAATTTTCGAACTGTGACTTGATTCAGATCCTGGTCATACAACCAAACATTTTTGCCGTCACCAACAATCACCTGCGCCGGCTTTTCGTATACCCAGCGAAATTTTCCCGGCCGTTGAAATTGCAATACACCTTTGGACGTGGCGGACGTTTTACCTTTTGCATCGGTCACGCTTTGGCTGAAGTCGGCCCGCGCCGACTGGGTGGATTGCACAAACGCGCGGAATTGTTCCACTGCACCTGCCGCATGCGATGCCATCGGCATGGCCGTCAAACTGATGGTGACAACACATACAAACAAAATTCGAATATTCATCAAGGGTTTCCATGCGTAAATTTGGTTGACTGCAAAAGTGGCGAAGCCAACATTGCAAAAATTTTATTCGGCCCGGTGGGGAACCAAAATTTCGCGGTTGCCATTGCCACCCATGGTCGAGACCAATCCGGCCTTTTCCATATCTTCAAGCAATCGGGCGGCGCGGTTGTAACCAATACGCAGGTGCCGTTGCACCAGCGAAATCGACGCGCGTTTATTTTGTAAAACGATTTGCACCGCCTGATCGTACAACGGGTCTTTTTCGGCGGCACCGCTGACATCATTGCCATCGCCCCCCATGGCCTCCGACATCGACTCGTCCGGTGCGTCCAAAATTCCCTCGATGTAGGCGGGTTCACCCTGGGTTTTGAGTTGTTCCACCACCCGATGCACTTCGGCATCACTGACAAACGCACCGTGCACGCGTTGTGGCATGCCGGAACCAGGTGGCAAATACAACATGTCGCCCTGCCCGAGCAGCGCCTCGGCGCCCTGCTGGTCAAGAATAGTGCGCGAATCAATCTTCGACGAAACCTGAAAGGCAACACGCGTCGGCACGTTGGCTTTGATCAGACCGGTGATCACATCAACACTCGGTCGTTGGGTGGCCAGCACCAAATGAATGCCCGATGCGCGCGCTTTTTGCGCCAGCCGTGCAATCAGTTCTTCGACCTTTTTGCCGACCACCATCATCATGTCAGCCAACTCATCGATCACCACCACAATCAACGGTAAGGGCTCGAGCGGCTCGGGTGCGTCAGGCGTTAATGAAAACGGATGCGGCAACGGCGACCCCTTGTCTTTGGCTTCCTTGACCTTGGCATTAAAACCGGCCAGATTGCGCACCCCGACCGCGCTCATTAATTTGTAACGACGATCCATTTCCGCCACACACCAGCTCAGGGCGTAACCGGCATGGCGCATATCCGTCACCACCGGTGCCAGCAAATGCGGAATATCCTGATATACCGACAGCTCCAGCATTTTTGGATCAATCAATATCAAGCGGACTTCGTTGGCGGTGGCTTTATAAACCAGCGACAAAATCATGGCGTTGATTGCCACCGATTTTCCTGAGCCGGTGGTACCGGCCACCAACACATGTGGCATTTTTGCCAGATCCGCCACCACCGGACGCCCGGCGATGTCCTTGCCCATGGCAATGGCCAATTTGGACGACATATCGCCATACACGGCTGAACCGAGAATTTCCGACAAGCGCACAATTTCGCGTTTTGGATTGGGAATTTCCAAACCCATATGCGAGGTGCCGGGAATGGTTTCAACAATACGAATCGAGGTGACCGACAATGCGCGCGCCAAATCCCGCGCCAAATTGACCACGGTGGCACCCTTGACGCCCACCGCCGGTTCAATTTCGTAGCGGGTAATCACCGGGCCAGGGAAGGCAGCCATCACCTTGACGCTGACGTTAAAGTCCATCAACTTGCGTTCGATCAGGCGCGACGTAAATTCAAGGGTCTCGGCTGACGGCCGCTCGATTACGGAATCGGGTGGATCAAGCAAGGCAATCGGTGGCAAAGGTGAATCCGGCATATCGGAAAAAAGCGGCGCTTGTTTTTCTTTTTTGGCCCGATCCGACTGCGGAATATCAATCATCGTCGGCTCAATACGAATCGGCGGATGACCCTCAATTTCGCGTCGCATCACTTCAACTTTCACCTCGCGCGCCGATACCGCCTGTTCGCCGACATCACGGTCGCGTTTGGCGTCGATGCGCCATTTTATGGTCAGCCAACTCCATTCCACAGCGGCCCCGATCCGTTCGGCCAGACGAATCCACGACAATCCGGAAAAAACCGACAACGCTGCGGCACAAAGGAACAACAACAATATGGTGCCACCGACAAAACCCAAGCCGGTCTCAATTCTACCGGCAATCAAGCCACCGATCACACCACCCGGACCATTTGGCAGCGCCGCCTGAATAGTATGCAGACGCATGGCCTCAAGGGTGGACGATGCCAGCAGCAAAAGAACAAAGCCGATCATGGCAATCATCAAATTGCGTCGGTCAAAAATGTTCCAGATTTCAACCCGATGAAACATCCGTAACACGCCGTTGGCGGCCAGCACCACCAGCCACCATGCAGATAGTCCGAATAGTCCCAGGAAAAAATCCGACAACCATGCACCCACCGTGCCGCCCTTGTTGAGCGCAGCCGCCCCCACGCCGGAAAAAAAGTAGCCCGCGTCCTTGGCCGTGTGGGTGGCCAAAATCAGGCCAAGATAAATTGCCAACGCCAGCAGGCCGATCCAGCCGGCTTCACGCAGCAATTTAGACACCCGCGTGGCCTCCGGGGTTTGCAATTTTGGCGCGACGGATGTCGACGAAAACAGATCGTTATCGGCTGTACTCATAAACAACGATTATATGCGGCTTGCAATTGGAAAATGGCCGGGGATGGCGTAAACAAAAGTCAGAAACTCGGTGGCAGTTTTTCGTTGTGAATCGTTATCTGCTTGGATTCAATCGAAATGTAACCGCGCTCGGACAGGTCTTTCAAAATGCGATTGACCATTTCCCGCGACGCCCCCACCATATTGGCGATATCCTGCTGCGACAATTTTTCACCGACGATCAGCTTGCCATTGGTTTCGACTGCCAACTCCAGCAACGTATTTGCGACCCGGCCGTACACGTCCATCAACGCCAAGGTGGAAATCTTGCGATCCGCGTCACGCAGCCGTCTGGCCAATGCGGTCATCACGGTGGTGGCGATACGCGGCGCACGCGACAAACATTCCTGAAATGCGTGGTGCGAAACAACCTTTAATGTGGTGGCTTCAATCGCCGCCACGGAAGCGGATCGCGGTTGTTTGTCAATCAATGACAATTCGCCGAAAAAGTCACCTTCACCCAAAATTTTCAAAATAATTTCGCGCCCGTCCTGGTCGCCGATAAACACTTTTACGCGGCCATGGACAATGACAAATAATGAATCACCCTGGTCGCCCTCGGTCATGATGACCGCACCACGCTGAATGATGCGGTCGGCGGCCAACTCTTCGATGACTGCCAAATCCTCGTCTGAGAGTTCATTGAACAACGAAACGGAACGGAGCATGGGTTAACCCGATAAATTAAAAAGTAAATCCAAATTATTCACTGCAATTTTTTGCACGGCATCTAAGTGCAATGCCCGCGAGAATTCATTTTGTCACAGCCGCATGCGAAACACACGGACTGGATTGCCGGTTGGGCATCGTGCCGCAGACGCGAATATCTTGCATTTATCGATCATCGCCTCAAGATAACGATAATGCTAAGCTAAAATAGTCGAAACATCCCGGGGAAATTCATGTCTGCCACGCCTAATCACCATCGGTTACTCATTCTCGGCTCCGGCCCGGCCGGTTACACTGCCGCCATTTATGCCGCTCGCGCCAACCTCAATCCGGTTTTGATCACCGGCATCGCCCAGGGTGGCCAGCTGATGACCACCACTGATGTTGAAAACTGGCCGGCCGACGCCCATGGCTTACAAGGTCCCGACCTGATGGCACGATTTCAGGAGCACGCCGGGCGTTTTAACACCACCATGATTTTTGACCACATTCATACCGTCGACTTCAAGAAAAAACCGTTCACCCTGCAGGGTGACAACGCCACTTACACCTGTGATGCACTCATTATCGCCACCGGCGCGTCGGCACAATACTTAGGATTGCCGTCCGAGGAGAAGTTTCTTGGCAAGGGCGTCTCCGGTTGCGCCACCTGCGACGGTTTTTTCTATAAAAATCAGGACGTTTGTGTGGTTGGCGGCGGCAATACCGCGGTTGAAGAAGCACTTTATTTATCAAATATCGCCAAACACGTCACTGTAATTCATCGCCGCGACAAGTTTCGCTCGGAAAAAATCCTGCAGGATCGTTTGTTTGCCAAAGAAAAAGAAGGCAAGGTCACCATCCTGTGGCACAACACGCTTGATGAGGTGCTGGGGGATCAAACCGGAGTAACCGGGGTGCGCGTGAAATCCACGTTGGACGGTACCACCAAAGACCTGCTGTTAAAGGGCTGTTTTATTGCCATCGGCCACAAACCCAATACCGACATCTTTGCCGGCCAGCTGGAGATGCACAATGGTTATATCGTCACCCAATCCGGCCTCAAGGGCAATGCCACCGCCACCTCGGTCCCGGGAATATTTGCCGCGGGTGATGTACAGGACCACGTTTACAGACAAGCAGTGACCAGCGCCGGAACTGGCTGTATGGCCGCGCTGGATGCCGATGCCTATTTGGACAGCATCAAATAAAAAACTCTATTACCAGCGCGCCATTTAAGACAATAATATTTGGAATAGCCCGTCAATAAACGAGCATTATATTTTGGAATCTAAAAACCCCAAAATTTCCCTCCCCTGCGTAGGCAGGTATCCAATTTTTGTTGTGGTATCAGTAGCATACAAAATGAGGTAGTGGCCTTCGACTGAGAAGGACAAGTTTTAGAAGTCCCCATTTCCATCGTAATTCTAACGTCGAAAAATGACTCTCGACCTGCAACAATGCCGGATACGGGCGAACCATCAACCTCTGCCACTTTGACCAAAGGGCAGGATTCAAGCAATGCCGAAACCGCACTCCACTGCAGATTTATCAAAATCTTCGTTGACCAATCCGGCCGATGATGCCGAGTTTCGGGCCGAAATGGACGCCGATGGGGTGGTGCCGATCAAACCCGACCGGCGCGCACAACTCAACAAACCCAAGCCGAAACCGGTCGCCGCCCAACGTGAACGTGATGAAGCCGAGGTGCCTCATTCATTGCTCAACGACACCTCCGGCTGGGATTCCGATATTGACACCGGCGACCTCATCGCCTTTATTCGCCCCGGCCTGCCCGGTGACATCCTGCGCAAACTCAAACGCGGTTTTTGGATGGTGCAGGCCACGCTCGATTTACACGGCATGACCACTATGGTGGCGCGCACCGAATTGGCCAGGTTTTTGGCTTTTGCCCGCCACGGCGGTGCCCGCTGTATCTTGATTATTCACGGCAAGGGTTATCGATCCGCCAATGGGGTGCCGCTGATTCGCAACAGGGTCCGCCTATCGCTGTCGCAGCGCGAGGAGGTGCTGGCCTTTTGTGATGCCGCGCCCGCCGACGGTGGTGCCGGCGCAGTGCTGGTGTTGTTACGATCATCGTAAGCTCGACAACATCGACCATAGCCGGATTGTGCGCCGAAATGCCGAATGCAGCCGGATTATGGCGATAATGTCAGTCCGCCCGCAGCCGGGCCGAAACGTTAATCACGCCCTTCCGACCCAATCAAAGATTGCCATATGAATTCGCTGTCGCTGAAACAATTCACCATCATTGCGGCATGCCTGTTCGCCTTCATTGCCGCACTGTGGTTGACCCATATCGACAATCGCAAACTGGCCAATCCCGACGAGGGCCGTTATAGCGTACTGGCCATGCACATGGCCGACAGCGGCGACTTTGTCACGCCGCGCCTGAACGGCCTCAAATATTTTGAAAAACCGCCGATGCAGTATTGGGCAACGGCAATTGCAATCAACCTATTTGGCAAAAATGAATGGAGCGCCAGGTTATATACGGCATTGTGTGGACTGCTGACGATTCTGATGGCGGCGTACACCGCTGGTCGACTTTTCACCCGTGAAATCGGCATTTTTACCGGCTTGGCACTGGTCGCCTGCCCGTATTTTGCGGCGCTGGCCAATGTGGTCACGCTCGATATGGGCTTGACTTTTTGGACCACCCTGTCTGTTTGCGCGTTTTTATTGTCACAACGCACCGACCCTCAGCCGCCTGCTGCAAGAGAAAAATACCTGTGGCTGCTACTCGGCTGGGCGGCCATGGGTGGCGCGGTGTTGTCCAAGGGTTTGATCGGCATTGTTTTCCCGGCGGCGATTCTGTTTTTGTATTGCCTTGTGCAATGGGATTGGCAACGATTGGCGGCCATCAATTGGTTTTCAGGATTTCTGATATTTTTTGTCGTCGCCACACCGTGGTTTGTCATGGTGGCTGATCGTAATCCGGAGTTTTTGCATTTTTTCTTTGTACACGAACATTTTCAGCGCTTCACCTCCACCACGCATCGACGTGTTGAGCCGTTTTGGTTTTTTCTACCGATTTTGTTTGCCGGCTGTTTTGCCTGGGCGCTCATGCTGGTACCGGCCATGATTCGTGGCTGGCACGGCGGAATTCATCATGCCGACCCGACCACGCCTTGCGGACAAAAACACTTTAAGCCACTTCGATTTGTGATCTTGTGGATCGTGTTTATTGTCGGGTTTTTCAGTCTGTCCGGCTCGAAATTACCCGCTTATATCCTGCCGGTGTTTCCATTTTTGGCGATGGTGCTGGCGTTTTATATGGCCACCACACCCGGCCGACGGCTTGCCGCTTATCTGGCACCGAGTGTGCCGGTCGCCATAATCCTCGCGTGGTATTTACAGTTCCTGCCGGTCAAACGCGGCGGTGACGCAGTGCAGATGGCCCTTTATGCCGAATACGCAACAATTCTGGTTCACGCCTTGGTCATTTTTGCCATCGGCACCACCATCACCATCGGCCTGTTCTGGCGCAATAGTAAAGTCTCACGCCGCTGGGGGCTTTTTATTGTCGCGACCGCCAGTGTATTGATGGTCAATCGCATTGAAACCGGCTATGAAACACTCTCGCCGCTCCAATCTGGTTATGCAATATCAGAGGCGATCAAATCCAACCTGAAGCCAGATACGCGTTTGTACGCGGTTGACACCTATGATCAAACCGCCCCATTTTATGTTGGTCGATATTTTACGCTGGTCGATTATGAAGACGAATTTGCACTCGGACAGCAGCAAGAACCGGGTTCTTCGATCGCCAAACTTGACGACTTTCCGGCTGCTTGGCACACGCCGGGCCACGTCATTGCCATCATTCCCCCGCAGGATGCCGATAAACTGCAGGCAATGGGGCTGCAATTTGACATCATTCATCAATCGCCTCGTCGTATGGCGATCATGAAACGCTGAACACTCTTCGCGACCGTTCAATTCTTGCATACACACATCAACCCCGCCACAATCACACGAGTGCCCTCTTGAATTTTGTCAGCTTTAGTTTGATTCTCACCGGTGTGCTGCTCAATGCTGCGGCGCAACTGCTGCTCAAAGCAGGCACCAACCGTGTTGGCGCATTTGAATTCAGTTTGGCCAATATTGTGCCCATCGGCAAAGCCGTTGCCTTGCAGCCGTTGATTCTGGGCGGGCTCGCCTGTTACGGCATCAGCGTGGTGGTGTGGATCATGGCCTTGTCGCGGGTGCCGGTATCGATGGCCTACCCGATGTTGTCGATCGGTTATGTGATCAATGCCGTGGCCGCATGGTATTTGTTCGGCGAATCACTCGCCGCGCAAAAATTAATTGGCATTGCCTTTATTTGCCTCGGCGTCTGGCTGGTGGCGAAGTCATCATGACCGCCTACCTGAAATTCGCCGGACCGATCATCACCGATACCATGGCCGACGCCGTGAATGACACCCTGCGTTCGGGATGGTTGACCAGTGGTCCGCGTGTGCTCGAATTTGAACAAGCGTTGTCCGACTATCACAGTGGGCGGCCGACACGGGTATTTACGTCAGCAACCGCGGCCATGGAAGTGGCGTTTCAGGTGTGTGGCATCACCCACGGCGACGAAGTCATCACCTCGGCCATAACGTTTTTTTCGGTCGGCAACATGATCGAAAAAGTCGGCGCCACCACCGTGTTTGTGGATTGTGATCTGATCACCCGCAACATCAATCTTGATCAAGTCGAGGCTGCGATCACCCCGCGCACCAAGGCAATTGTGCCAACCCACTTTGGCGGCCTGCCCTGTGACATGGACCGACTCTACGCCATTGCCAAAAAACACAAATTGCGGGTCATCGAAGACGCCGCGTTGGCCATCGGCAGTCGTTGGCGGGGCCAACCCATTGGCGGCTTTGGTGATATCGCCACCTTTAGTTTTCACCCCAACAAAAACATGACCACCATCGAGGGCGGTGCCGCCGTTTTTGCCGATGCCAACGAAGCAAAACGCGCCGAGGTGTTGCGTTTTCACGGCATCAGCAAACTGGCGGATGGAACACGTGATGTTGACGTGGCCGGCGGTAAATTTAATCTGAGTGACGTATCCGCGCGACTGGGAATCGAACAACTCAAACAGCTCGACCAATGGAATGCCACGCGCCAACAACTCGCCGCGAGCTATTTTTCGATACTGCAACCAGTCGCGGACGAACTGGGTTTGGTGGTGCCAGCAAGGGCAAACAAAGGCGAAGAGGACGGCCACAGCTGGAACATGTTTGCGGTGTTACTGCCTTTCGACAAGATGACCATTACGCGCAAACAGTTTATCGACGCCATGCATGCCCAACACATCGGCATCGGCATTTCCTACGAAGCCATGCACCTGTCCACTCTGTTTCGCAACAAAGGTCACCATGAGGGCAGCCACCCCAATGCGGAACGCATCGCCCGCGAAACCGTGACCCTGCCATTACATCCCGGCTTAACCACCGCCGATATTGACCGGGTATGTGCTGCCCTGATCCAGTTCGTCAAGCGATAATAAAACCATGACCCCACCCATCCTGTCAGTTGTTATCCCGGTTTACAACGAAGAAGACGGCCTGCCGGCATTATTTGCGCGCCTCTATCCGGCGCTCGACAAACTCAATGTTTCTTACGAAATTTTATTTACCAACGACGGCTCCAAAGACAAATCGGCTGCGGTGTTGCGTGAACAATTTCAACAGCGCCCGGACGTCACCCGCGTCATTTTATTCAACGGCAACTATGGCCAACACATGGCGATCATGGCCGCGTTTGAACATTGCCGCGGTACACGTATAGTCACGCTCGATGCCGACTTGCAAAATCCACCGGAAGAAGTCGGCAATTTATTGGCCGCCATGGATCGTGGCCATGATTATGTCGGCTCGATTCGCATCATGCGCCAGGACTCCGCCTTCCGCAGATTTGCCTCGCGGGCGATGAACAAACTAAGGGAACGCATCACCAGCATCAAAATGACCGACCAGGGTTGTATGCTGCGCGCCTACAGCCGCGACATTGTCAACGCCATCAATTGCACCAAGGATTCGTCCACCTACATTCCCGCACTGGCCTACTCGTTTGCCCAGCGGCCAACGGAGATCGAAGTGGCGCACGAAGAACGGTTTGCCGGTGAATCAAAATATTCGCTGCTCAAATTAATTCAGCTTAACTTTGACTTGATGACCGGTTTTTCGACCGCTCCCCTGCAATTATTTTCATTTGTCGGCATTGCTATTTCTTTCCTGTCGATTCTGTTTGTGATTTATCTGGCCGCCCGGCGATTGATCATCGGTCCCGAAGTGGGCGGCTTGTTCACTCTTTTTGGCATTGCCTTTTTTCTCATTGGCGTCACGCTGTTTGGCATTGGTTTGCTTGGCGAATATGTCGGCCGCATCTACGAACAGGTGCGCCTGCGGCCGCGTTACATGATCGAAGGCATACTCGAACAGGACGGCCGCAGTGCAAAGCCCACCGATGGCTAGTGCGGTCGTGTTTGCGTATCACAACGTCGGTGTGCGTTGTTTACGTGCGCTGCTGGCGCAAAAATTCGACGTCAAACTGGTGGTCACCCACGACGATAACCCCAACGAAACCATTTGGTTTGATAGCGTGCGTGATTTAGCGGTCGCGAACGGCATCCCGGTGGTTTGCCCGGATGACCCCAATCAGCCGGATTTCATCGCACAATTGGCCGCCCTCAAGATCGATTTCCTGTTTTCTTTTTACTACCGTTTGATGCTGGCACCTGCGGTATTGGCGACCGCGGCACGCGGTGCCTACAATATGCACGGCTCACTGCTGCCAAAGTACCGTGGCCGGGTGCCGATTAACTGGGCAATCATCAAAGGCGAAACCGAAACCGGCGCAACCATGCATGAAATGGTCGAAAAACCCGACGCCGGACGGATTGTTGATCAACTGCCGGTGCCAATCGGGCCGGACGACACTGCGCGCGAAGTGTTTGACCGGGTGACGGAAGCCGCCGCCACTATCATCAGTCGATCGGTTCCCAAGCTGGTGGATGGCAGCGCAAACCTTACCGCGCAAGACTTGAGTCAAGGCAGCTACTTTGGCGGACGGCGACCGGCCGATGGGGTGATCGACTGGACTGAGCCGGCCAAAAACATTCATAATCTTGTTCGAGCGGTCGCACCGCCCTACCCGGGTGCATCAACCTGTATTAACGGCGAAAACATCATCATCACCAAAACGCAGCACATGCCGGCCAGCTTAACCCACACCAAACCGGGGTTTGTGAACATAGCAAGAGACAAAGTGATTGCCCTGTGTGGCAATGGCAGCATGTTACGAATCATTGAAGCCGACATTAACCGCCAGCCGCACAATGAACTCATGCTTGCCGTTCGCTACGGTGACGGTGTTCATGCCTTGACCAATCCGCAGTAACCAACACAACCACGCCGCGCAAGTTGTCCGGCCAACATCCTATTCAAAGCAATTTATTCTTAACTATGAAAAAAGTCCTCATCCTCGGTGTTAATGGATTTATTGGTCACCACCTGACAAAAAGCATCATGGAAAATACCGATTGGCATGTTTACGGTATGGACATGAACACCGATCGGGTGATGTCTTTTTTGGGCAATCCACGATTTCATTTTTTTGAAGGTGATATCACCATCAACAAAGAGTGGATTGAATATCACATCCGCAAATGTGATGTGCTGTTGCCACTGGTGGCGATCGCCACGCCATCAACCTATGTGCAGGATCCGTTGCGGGTATTTGAGCTCGATTTCGAAGCCAACCTGCCGTTTATCCGCTCGTGTGTGAAGTATAAAAAACGGGTGATTTTCCCATCCACATCCGAAGTGTATGGCATGTGTGCCGACGCCGAGTTTGATCCGATCAATTCCAATCTGGTGTTGGGTCCGATTGAAAAACAGCGCTGGATTTATTCGTGCTCCAAACAATTGATGGACCGGGTGATTTATGCCTACGGTTCACGCGGTGAGCTCGACTTCACCCTGTTCCGACCGTTCAACTGGATCGGTGCCGGGCTCGACAGCATCCATACCCCGAAGGAAGGATCGTCACGGGTGATCACGCAATTTTTCGGACACATCGTGCGTGGTGAACCGATCAAACTGGTCGATGGCGGCGCGCAAAAACGCGCCTTTACCTATGTCACCGACGGCATCGACGCGCTGGTAAAAATTATCGCCAACAAAGACAATGTTGCCAGCGGACAAATCTACAATATCGGCAACCCGAAAAATAATTTCTCGGTGCGTGAGTTGGCCACCATGATGCTCGAATTGGCGAAACAATATCCAGAATACAAAGACACTGCCGCCCAGGTTCGGTTGGTTGAGACCACCTCGGGCGAGTACTACGGCAAGGGTTATCAAGACGTGCAAAACCGCGTACCAAAAATTGACAACACCATGAAGGATCTGGATTGGGCACCTCAGGTCAATATGGCCGATGCCTTAAAAGGTATTTTTGATCACTATCGTCAAGAGCTCGACGATGCCAAGAATCTGGTGAACTAATGAGCAACACAAATCCAATCGTCGGTGTGGTGATGGGCTCCAATTCTGATTGGGACGTGATGCAACGCGCGGCCGAAATTTTGCGTGATTTTGGTGTGCCATTTGAACACAAGGTGGTGTCTGCGCACCGCACGCCGGACGCGATGTTTGCGTATGCGGCGACGGCGCGTGAACGCGGTTTATTGTGCATCATCGCGGGCGCCGGTGGTGCCGCACATTTGCCGGGCATGATTGCCTCCAAGACCACGTTACCGGTGCTGGGTGTGCCGGTGCCTTCCAAACATTTGGCAGGGCAAGACTCGTTGTTCTCGATTGTGCAAATGCCCAAAGGCATTCCGGTTGCCACCTTCGCCATTGGTGAAGCCGGTGCAGCCAATGCGGCGCTGTTTGCAGTGAGTTTATTGGCCAACGACAATCCGGCATTGGTGGCAAAACTGGCCGACTACCGTGACAACATGAAGGAACAGGTAACGGCCATGCAGCTGCCTGAAGTACTGTGATACTGCCCGGAGCGACGTTGGGTTTGCTCGGCGGCGGCCAACTCGGCCGCATGTTTTGTATCGCCGCGCGCAGCATGGATTATCGGGTGACAGTCCTCGATCCGGACCCCTTGTCGCCCGCAGCCGAATTTGCCACCGGACACCTCAATACCGCCTACACCCATCCGGTATCGCTGGATGAACTTGCCGGCACCTGTGCGGCCATCACCACTGAATTCGAAAACGCCCCGTCCGAGGTGTTAATTGCACTGGCGAATCGGACGACGGTACGACCCAGTGGAAATGCGGTGGCCATCGCGCAAGATCGATCTGCGGAGAAAGATTTTTTTCAAAGAAATGCCTTTCCTGTCGGCCCCTATGCAGTCATCAAGACGGCAGCCGATATTGAGCGGGCCGCCAAGATTATTACCTTTCCAGCCGTTTTAAAAACGGCACGATTTGGCTATGACGGCAAAGGTCAGGCACGCATCACATCTGCAGCACATCTGGCAAAGACTTTTGCCGAATGGGATCACGTGACCTGTGTGGTCGAACAATTTTTGCCGCTCAAATTGGAAATTTCTGTGGTGCTGGCGCGCGCCGAAGGTGGCGAAGTTGCCATTTTTCCGGTTGCAGAAAACCAGCACGTAAACGGCATCCTTGACATGACCATCGCGCCTGCGCGCATATCGGCCCATCTTGCCGCGCAGGCGTGTGATATCGCCACGCAAATCGCCGTCGCGCTGGAATACATTGGTGTGATGGCGGTGGAATTTTTTATATTGCAAGACGACACCCTGTTAATCAACGAGATCGCCCCGCGCCCGCATAACAGTGGTCATTTTTCGATGGATGCCTGTCGCGCCTCCCAGTTTGAACAACAGGTGCGGGTATTGTGCGGCCTGCCACTGGCCGACCCCAGCCAACACACTGCCGCCGTTATGCTCAATTTGCTGGGTGATATTTGGCCGGCGGGACAACGCTCGCCGGACTGGTCGATTGTGTTGGACGACCCCGGCGCACACTTGCATCTATATGGCAAACGCGAAGCCCGTCCCGGCCGAAAAATGGGGCACGTTACTGTCTGTGCTGAAACCGTCGAAGCGGCATTGGCGGCGGCAACCCGCATGAAGGCGGCATTGGCCACTTCCTCCGTCTGAACCACCCGTTCCTTTTGCTCGTCTCACAAAAGCAATTTGCGTCGGCTTGAATCCAAAACACCCGTTGTCCGCATCGTACTGACAGCCCACCCATTTTCAGGAGCGTCATGATGCTTACCACCACTCAAAGAAATTTTTCTTCGCGTGCATTTATGCGCGTTGTTCTGCTGCTGAGCGTACTTTGCCTCGCACCGGCTCAAGCCCACGCCTGGGATTGGTTCGGCTGGGGAAAACGCGTATCCGGATCGGGTGTATATCAAACCGAAACCCGCAGTGTCACTGGCTACAAAGGCATCAAACTATCCGCTTCATTTCATGTGACCGTGGTACAAAATGGCAATGAAGGTGTGACCATCCATGCCGACGATAATTTGTTGCCATTCATTTCAACCGAAGTTGAGCGCGGCACGCTGGTGATCAAATGGAGCGAACGCAGCCTCAATGTATCGCATAAAAAAATCACCATCACGGTTAGCGCCAAGGAAATTGACGACCTTTCCATTGCCGGATCCGGCCATATCATGGTGGACACTCTTAATTCCACCCGCCTCAAAGCGGCCATCGCGGGCTCCGGTGACATCAATATCAACAATTTGACCAGCGACACGATCAAGGTCTCGATTGCCGGCTCGGGTGACTTTGCCGCCGGTGGTACCACCAACGACTTCGAGGCCTCCATTGCCGGTTCGGGTGACATTAAGGCCGGACGGATGAAGGCAAAAAATTCCAAACTTTCCATTGCCGGATCAGGCAATGCAGTACTGTGGACGACCGATTTGCTCAAATTATCGATTGCCGGATCGGGTGATGTGCGTTACTACGGCGACGCCACCATTTCAAAGTCGGTTGCCGGTTCGGGCAGCGTTAAACGGCTAGGCGCAGCACCAAACTTGTAAAGTCGTGTATTGGCGCGTATTTTCAGGCATTTTTGCTGCGAAATACCCGCCCTTATTAGGTTTTTCTTTTTAGTTGACCGGCAAACTTCAAGCGAAATTTTGATACCTTCGGCGACACCACCGCCATACAGTAGCCTTGATGCGGATTACGTTTGAAATACTCTTGGTGATAATCTTCTGCCGGAAAAAATGTCCCGGCGGCGACCACCTCGGTCACCAGCGGCTTGTCCCAAATTTGTTCCGCAGTGATATGCGCGATGGTTTTTGTCGCGGTACGATGCTGCTGCGGTGAATGAAAATAAATTCCCGACCGATACTGCGAGCCGACATCGTTGCCCTGCTGGTTCAGGGTGGTCGGATCGTGAATGGCAAAAAACACCCCCAAAATGTCGGTGAAAGAAATCACCGTCGGGTCAAACGTTACCCTCACCACCTCTGCGTGGCCGCCATTTCCATCACAAACTTTCTGATAATCGGGCTGGGGGTCGTGGCCGTTGCTGTAGCCAGAGACCACATCAACCACGCCTTCGAGATCGTCAAACACCGCCTCCAGGCACCAAAAACATCCGCCCCCCAGGGTGGCCACTTCGGTTGCGGCTGCATCAGCTGTCATTGGTTAAACACTTTCATGACCGACATGGGTGCAAAGTGAATATCACCATAATAGGCAGTGGAACTTTCGCCGGTGTTGTCGGTATCGGTCATGATTCCCAACGATCGGATGCGCCCCGGTTTTTCGCCAAACGCCCTCTCAAAATCACGCGCAATATTGCGCTCGTATTCGACCCATTCACCGCTGCGGGTACTACCGGATTCGGCAACAATCATTTTGATGCGGCTGGTGTGTGGACTCTCGATCACCGCATGTGGCTTGGCCTTGTTTTCCCAAATGTACATCAGGGTCGCGTACGGCATCGGCTGGCCGGTCAAGGCTTTCACCCGGTCCGCCATCGCCCGCTCTTCAAAATCAAGTTTGCGAACGTCGCCATCAAAGGTGACAATCACCCGTACCGGTGAGTCTTCCAAATCACGGCGATGGTTGTCGGCACCGTGGATTGGTTGTGGCACATGCCAACGCCAATGTATCCACGGCATGGCGACCGGATCAATATCGAGCACCTTAATCAAACCCGAAGCCGACTGCTCCGCCCTGGCCTCTACAACGGTCACGCCGGACGAGTCGGTCACCAACCGATAAACCGTGTCGACCTTAAAACGCGACAATTGTCGCGTCCTCCAACCCGTCGGCAGTGGCCCACCCGCGACCGCGCTGGAAAAAGCGGAGACATATTTTTGCGTCGCATCACCCGCAGGTTCGGTGGTTGCGCATCCAGACAGCAATACCGCGAGCAATGCAAAAACGGGCGGCTTGCGCCACCCGTTTTTAATTTGCAAGTTCAATGCCCCTTGAAGGCATGCCAACATTACAGGCCGCCGTTTTGCTGCGCCACCATGCAATACAGCATCGGAATCGACAGCATGGTATTGGCGCGCGAGGTGAGCATCGCCAGCCTCGCCGCCGCCGCTTTTTCCTCAGGCGGAACCACCACGATGCCAAGGGCTTTTTTCTGGTTCGGCCAGATGATGAACCAGACATTGAACGCCATCACCAGCGCCAGCCACATGCCGATGCCGATGGCCAGGAATGGTTTTTGCAGGGCCATCGCGTTGCCAAAATAGCCGCTCATGGAAGCGAGAGTGATGCCGGTGATTACCGTCCACAGAGCGGCGTGGCGAAACCACATCAGGGCGGCGGGCGCGATCACCTTGCTGATGGCGGGCTTTTGCTCATCGGGAATTTTTGGCATGGAAGGAATCTGCACAAAATTGAAGTACCACAGGAGGCCGATCCACATCACGCCAAACAACACATGCAGCCAGCGCGTGAAAAACATGAACCAGGCGTGGCTCAGGCTGATGTTTGAACCGGATACCAACGTGACAACACCGACAATGATGGCAAGCAGCACAAAACCCGCGATGACGGTTCGTGACAATGATTGAAAAATGGCACCCATTTATTACCTCCTAAAAAAAATCCACATGTCGGCCAACGTGACCGCGAAGGCGAACATGTTATCACTAGCCTGCATATTTTCTTGCCGAAGGCATTGCTGAAGCCGATCTTCATCCAGACACCGGCCAAATTCACGAATTGCGTTTTGCCAGGCAGGACAAGCGTGTTAACGCTGTTGAATCACCGCACAAGCAATGCGCGGGCCGGCGTTGCCGGTTGGTTGCGACTTGTAATCATCGGCGTCACGATGCACGATGAGACCGCGTCCAACCACACTGGTTACCCCGGCACTAACGCTAATCAGGTCCAGAACAAAGCTCATTTTGGCCACACCCTGTGCATTCGCCCGCAGGGACGGCATATCACCGGCATGTCGCTCCATAGTTGTATGCGCCCCGTGTGGTTTGCCGGTCGGATTAAAATGCCCGCCGGTACTCATGCCATCTCCAGAGCTGCAATCGCCTTTCTCGTGAACATGAAAGCCGTGTTCGACATTGGCTTGGAGTCCCGAAACATCAGCATTCACACGCACCTTGTCCCCGACTTGGGTAAACGTTACCGTCCCTTTGGTCGAGTTGCCTTTTGTTGGCTCGAGCGCAGCGACCGCTGATGGGCCATCCCAACCAATACTGGCACAACCGGCCAGCGCGGACACAATCAACGCCAAACTAACAGTAACAACGGTCACGTGTGAATTTGGCGTGGCCATTTCGCTACTTCTTTGCTGGGGCCGGGGCCGGGGCTGGGGCTGGAGCCGGTGGGGCGACAATTGGCGTCGGTTTTGGAACAGGTTTGCCGGCTTTTTTCATATTGCTCTGGAAATTGGCAACCGCCTTGCTTTCATATTTCACTTGATCCGCCTTGACCTTTTCCGCAGTGGCCTTGTCCTTTTCCGCTTTGGCGGCCGCGGCAGCCGGGTCGACCGGCGGTGGAGGTGGCAGTTTTGCGATAACCCCAGAAGCAAACACCGACAAACCTAGGGCCAGAATTATTTTTTTCATATTTGTCCTCCTAGTCGTCGCCAGCGGCGGGTTGTGCATTGGCAGCCGGATTTGCTGATGTTTTGCCAGACTTGACGTCGTTGTACCAGAATTCATGGTGCTCCTTGGCCCAGGTTTCGTCGACCATGCCTTCACGCATTCCCTTGTAAGCCCCATGCACGCCAATCGTGCCCATATAAATATGAGCCAGCGACGCGACAATAAAGATGATGGAGACAATGCCATGCACCAAATTTGCCTCCGCCATGAGTTCGCGCGTGCTGTTCCAATTCGGGAACAACATAATTAATCCGGAGGCACTGATGATGATGCCCAGCAGCACAATCGACAACCAAAACCAGACCTTTTCACCAGCATTAAATCGTCCGGACGGAACTTGTTTTCCAGATAACATGCCGCCAAATTTCGCCAACCAGTCCATGTCCATGGCTTTGAGGTAGTTGTCTTTTACAAAAAGAATAAAGAAGGCGACCAGCGAGAACATGAACAACGGTCCGATAAAGTTATGCACTACCTTCAGGAGTTGCGCGATCCACGAGAAACCAGTGGTACCAAACAGTGGCATCAGAATGTGTTTGCCAAACAACAGCACAATTCCTGAAATCGCCAAAACAACAAATGAAATGGCCATGGTCCAGTGCACCATTCTTTCAGCCGAATTGAACCGTTCAATCAACCGACCCGTTTCCGCACTGTGCAATTTGATCGGCCCCTTGACCATAAAAAACACCAGTAACATCAACGGCGCAATCACCAACAAAATGCCACCGTAAAAAGTCACCGGGCCGTTGCGGACTTCGCGCCACCATTGCCCCTTATCTTCGATCAAAACGTTCATTTCTCGGCCGGGGACCGATGCGAATTGCGGTTTAAGCTCCACGTCGGCCCATTTTGGCGGGACGTTCCAGCCGGGTGCCGCAGTACTACCAGCGGGTAGCACGGGTGCCGCCTTGGCCACAGGGGGCGCTTCAGCAGTCGGGACAGCAACCGGCGCTGCCGCCGGTTTCGGGGCTTGGGCTTGAACACCGAAAGTCAGGGTCAGCGCAAGAGTGGCGAGAAGTGGCGTAAAACATTGACACCACTGGCTGGGGGTTGTTAACGATGCGATTTTCATCAATCGTTCCTCTGTGTATTTTTTGATTAATACTTGACCCGAACGGCTCAGCGGCGCGAACTACTTGACGCTAATACGAAGGTACTCGTTTTGTGATTTGGTCCGTTCAGCAAGCGCGGTTTCCCACTTCTTTTTGTCCCCGCCAAAACGCGCGTCGTCCTCAGCCCGCGCGTCTTTCTTGCCAGTATAGACTTTTTCGATTTTGGCCTTTTGATCAATTTCTCCACAGGCCACCAAACCAAAAACCGCAATCATTCCAGCCACTGCGATCAGGCGCTTCATGACTTCACCGCCGCCGATTTTGCATCGCTGCGTTTATAGGCCATGGCCCAGCCCCAGATTTCCTCGCCTTTGAGGCGACGTTTTACGCGGGTTTTGTAGATGGATTCAATCATTTCGCCATCACCTGCCAACAACGCCTTGGTCGAACACATCTCGGCACACGCCGGCAATTTTCCTTCAGCCAGTCGGTTACGACCATATTTGGCAAACTCGGCCTTGCTGTGGTTTTCTTCCGGACCACCGGCGCAAAACGTGCATTTGTCCATTTTGCCGCGCAGGCCAAACGCACCGGCCTGCGGGAACTGCGGCGCGCCAAACGGGCAGGCGTAGAAACAATAACCACAGCCGATGCACAGGTCTTTGTCGTGCAGCACCACGCCTTCTTCGGTCTTGTAAAAACAATCGACCGGGCACACCGCCATGCACGGCGCGTCGCTGCAATGCATGCACGCCACCGAGATGGAACGCTCGCCGGGTTTGCCGTCGTTGACGGTGATCAAACGGCGGCGGTTGACACCCCAGGGCACTTCGTTTTCGTTTTTGCAGGCGGTGACACAGCCGTTGCACTCGATGCAGCGCTCGGCATCACAGATAAATTTCATTCTTGCCATGATTATTCTCCTTTATCCGTAATGTCAGGCGGCCACAACCTGGCACAGCGTGGTTTTGGTTTCCTGCATCATCGTCACCGAATCGTAGCCGTAGGTGGTTGCGGTGTTTACCGCCTCACCACGCACAATCGGTGCGGCACCCTTTGGATATTTGTCCAGTAAATCCGCCCCCTGCCACCAGCCGGCAAAATGGAATGGAATAAACGTCGTGCCGGACGCAACCCGCTCGGTCAACATCGACTTGACCTTGATTTTTGCGCCGGTCGGTGACTTCACCCAAACATATTGGTTGTTTTTGATGCCACGCGCCTCGGCATCCTTGGGATTGATCTCAACAAAATTTTCCTGCTGCAATTCAGCCAGCCACGGGTTGGAGCGGGTCTCGTCGCCGCCGCCTTCGTATTCGACCAGTCTGCCGGAAGTGAGAATCAGCGGGAACTCCTTGCTGATGTCTTTGTTTTTTTCCTGCACGGACTTGTACAGGGTGGGCAGACGCCAGAAAGCGCCCTTCTTGTCTTCGTGTGTCGGGTATTTGGCGATCATGTCCGGGCGTGGTGAATACAACGGCTCGCGGTGAATCGGCACCGGATCCGGGAAATTCCACACCACCGCACGCGCCTTGGCATTGCCAAACGGATGACAGCCGTGATTCTTGAGGGTCACACGCTGGATGCCGCCGGACAAATCAGTTTTCCAGTTTTTGCCCTCGGCGGCTTTTTGCTCATCTTCGGTCAATTCGGCCCACCAGCCGAGTTTTTTCAGCAGCACATGGTCAAACTCCGGGTAACCGGTCGTGATGTCGGCCCCCAGCGAATGCGAACCGTCTTCGGCCAGCAGTGAAATGCCGTCGCGCTCGACACCAAAATTGGCGCGGAAATTGCCGCCGCCGTCCATGACGTGTTTGGAGGTGTCATAGAGATTGGGCGAACCGGGGTGTTTAAGCGCGGCGTTGCCATAACACGGCCATGGCAGGCCGAAATAATCGCCGTTCAGGTTGTAGCCGGTTTCCTTGTCGATGACATCCTTGGTGCAGCGCAGGGTTTTGACATCAAAGGCGGCCATGTTGCGCATGTGCGCTTTCAGGCGCTCCGGCGTTTGTCCGGTGTAGCCGATTGTCCAGACACCACGGTTGATTTCACGCAGGATGTCTTCGACCACCGGCTCCTGATAGGGCCCGGCGGCTTTCATTAGCGCAATATTTTGTTTGCCCTCGCGTTTACCCAATAACTGATCACCAAAACCCATGCGGGTGGCAAAGTCATACATGATGGCGTGGTCAGAGCGCGACTCAAACAGCGGCTCGATGACTTTTTCGCGCCACTGCAGCGAGCGGTTGGACGCGGTGGCCGAGCCAACACACTCAAACTGCGTGCAAGCCGGCAGCAGGTACACGCCGTCCTTGCGATCCGGCATTGCGGCCGAAGCCGTCGGATAAGGGTCGATGATGACCATCATCTCGACTTTTTCCATGGCGGTTTTCATTTCCAGGCCACGGGTTTGGGAATTGGGCGCATGCCCCCAATAAACAATCGCTTTCAGGTTGGAATCCTGGTCGATCATTTCGTTTTTTTCCAACACACCGTCGATCCAGCGCGACAGGGTCATGCCGGGTTTTTCCATCATCGCCTTGGAGGCGTAACGGCTCTTGATGTATTCGTAGTCAACGTTCCAGACCTTGGCCCAGTGTTTCCACGACCCCTCCGCCAAACCATAGTAGCCAGGCAATGAATCTGGATTTGGACCGACGTCGGTGGCACCCTGCACATTGTCGTGGCCACGGAAAATATTGGTGCCGCCGCCGGACACACCGACGTTACCCAGCGCCAATTGCAAAATACACGAAGCACGTACCATCGCATTACCAATGGTGTGCTGGGTTTGTCCCATACACCAGACCACGGTTGACGGCCGGTTCAGCGCCATGGTTTCGGCGACTTTATAGACCTCGGCTTCCGGCACACCACAGGCTTCCTCTACAGCCTTTGGATGCCACTTTTTCATAACCTCTTCGCGGATTTTTTCCATGCCAAACACGCGGTCATGCAAATACTTTTTGTCTTCCCAGCCATTGTTAAAGATGTGATACAACATGCCAAACAAGAATGGAATATCGGTGCCGGAACGAATGCGCACAAACTGGTCGGCCTTGGCCGCCGTGCGGGTGAAGCGTGGATCAACCACGATCATTTTCGCGCCGGTTTCCTTGGCGTGCAGCATATGCAGCATCGACACCGGGTGCGCCTCAGCGGCGTTCGAGCCGATATACATGGCGCACTTGGCGTTCTGCATATCATTGTACGAATTGGTCATGGCACCGTAGCCCCAGGTATTGGCTACACCCGCCACCGTGGTGGAGTGGCAAATACGCGCCTGGTGGTCACAATTGTTGGTACCGAACAGGGAGACAAACTTGCGCAGCAGATAAGCCTGCTCGTTGTTGTGTTTGGATGAACCGATCCAATAAACCGAATCCGGGCCGTTGTCCTTGCGCAACTTCATGAATTTTTCGGAGACCTCGCTCATCGCTTGATCCCACGAAATGCGCTGATATTTTCCGTTGACCAACTTCATCGGATATTTCAGGCGATGTTCACCATGACCGTGCTCACGCACCGATGCGCCCTTGGCGCAATACGAACCCAAATTGAGCGGCGAATCGAACACCGGTTCCTGGCGCACCCACACACCGTTTTGCACAATGGCATCCATGGCGCAACCGACTGAGCAGTGGGTGCAAACCGTGCGTCTGACTTCCAGCTTGCCATCGGCGGCTACCGCCGGACCCTTGGCGGAAGCTTCGGCTTTTTGCATCATCGAAAAAGGCAGCTGCGAGGCAAAGGCACCCGCCCCCGCCACCATGCCGGAGCGTTTCAGGAACGCTCGTCGATCAACCGTGCCAACGATGTCGTTGAATTTGGACGCAAAGGTACTCCTCTGCACCGGCCCTGTGGACTTTTTAGTGAGCAGCATGGTGATCTCCTCGAATTACAGTTTGGTCGTGTCGTAGTACCGGGCGATGTGCGGCGTCATTCGATACCCGCTCGAAACGGGCTCCGCCGGCGCAAGGGCGGCAACTTCTGCGCCGACCCCGACGGTCGATTTACCGGTAACTATGGCGGCGGCGGCAGCGGTACCCAGAGTGGCGCCAAGTAAAAAATTGCGGCGCGCGGGCTTCGATTGGTTTGGCTTCATGTCATACCTCCTCGTACGAAATGTGCGGATTGCTACATCATTCAAACGACATTAATCGATCTGAAATGCTTCGGCTTCAATCTCAAAAAAAGCCTGCGCGAACGCCGCGACACGCTTGTAGTAATTCGATTGATGATACTCCAATATATTTTTTGTGCAACGAGAAAACCACGGATTGACGTGGCTCATGAAAAACGTCCGCTGCGCGTCAATGTCGGCTGGTTTGGTGGTGACATCACCTAAAATCATGGCCCGCATGACATCACACAATGCCGCCAAATGATCTTCAGATTCAAGCACATCCGGGTGCCGCGTAAAACCCATTGCCGCCAGATCGGTGCGTAGTTCGGCCAACGGTTTTTCCATCATGAAGCCGGCCTGATAAAACGAGCCAAACAACATCAGCGGCGGTCGGCCGACCCCGACAAAAATGTTGGCGTATTCCTCGTTGATCGCATCCACCGGCACAATACTGGACGCTTCGGCCAATGTTTGCCAAGAAGGGGCGAGCGCACCTTCCGGTGGCTCCGCAATGGCAATCGCCTGCAACAACCGCTCGTCCGGCGCACGATACAAAAGGTTCGCCAGCAGGGCGTAATAATCCGCCCTCGCCTGATCCTCCGGCGCAATTACACGAGGGTTTTCAAAATTGACGGGGGAGGCGCTCATTCGATGGGTCGGCCGGTCAAAATCGAGATTTCATTCTTATTCGCCATCATATCCACCACTCGACAATCAGCACACATTTGTAATCGTTTCAAACTGCCTTCGCTTTGAAACATGGAATGCCCGGCAAGTTTGCCGAGCATTTTATCGATCAGCATTTTGGTGCCGAGCGGCTTGCCACATGAAATACAATCAAACGGTTCGGTTTCATTCAACACCACCTCTTTCTTGCGCGAATCACTCATCAACAGCCGCGGCACCAGCGTAATCGCTTGTTCCGGGCAGGTATTGGCGCACAAACCACATTGCACACAGTTGCGCTCCAAAAATTTCAACTGCGGCAATTCGCCGCCATCCATCAACGCCGATTCGGGACAAGCACCCGCACAAGCCAAACACATGGTGCAGGTTTCTTTGTTGACCGTAATACCGCCATACAGACTGCCCTTCGACAAGGCGATTTCCATCGGTTTGGCCACCGCGTATTTTGCAAAATGTTCAATCGCAAATTCCAGCGTGGCGCGCTTGTCATTGGACAGATGAAAGGTGGCCGGTGGCACCAACGCATGATTGGCAACGGCCGGGTCAATCAAACCACTCACAGCCGACAGATTTTGACCGGCCACCTCAGACCAGGCGAAGTGTTTGCCGGTATAACCCAACGCATTCAAAATCAATTCGCCCGTGGCCATTTCGCGTTGCGAGGCGAGCGCATAATCCGGCGCCTCGTCGCCCTTTGCCAATACCACCACACCGGCGGCCCCGTAGGCCAAGGCACCCAACAAAACGTCCAATCCAATCGACGCCACATGCCAGACCGCCACGGGCAAAATATTGTCCGGCAGCAACAGCTGTTGCAATTTTGCATCATCAAGGTGATGAAACATGAAAATCGGCGCATCCGCCTTCGCGTCTGCCGAACGATAGGCGCCAAGCATGGCGCGAAACTCCGCACCGCGATCGGCCACCCGCGGATACTGATAACTCATTGCGCCCGAAGGGCAGACCGTCGCGCAGGCACCACACCCCATACAAAGATGCGGATCCACCGCAACCAAATCCCCGGCACTGCTAATGGCGCGGGTTGAACAGACATCTATACATTTGTTGCAGCCCTGTTGTTGCGAGCGACTATGCGCACAAATGGATTCTTTGTAGGCAAAATACTTTGGCTTCTCAAACTCACCGATCATTTCCGGCAGCTCGACGCAGGCTTTGACGAAACCGTCTGAATCCGCCGCATGAAAATAACCCTGCGGGGGTTGCGGCATTTTGAACAGCGGTGTCAATTGCAAATCAAGAATCAAATCAAACTCAGCGACCTGGGTCGGTGCGGCGGTCGTGTCTTTCCACAACAATTGAAAAGCGCCCAAATATCCTTCGACGGCAACCATTTCGCCCTGCTTCACTTCCACGCCCGCGATTGTCGGCGCAGACGATTTTCCCGTCCAAAATACCGCCGCCGACAGCGCGCCTTGCAACGCCTGTAACGCTTGCCGGACCCGCTCACCTTCGCCGACAATCAACAACCGGCCTTGTGATAAATAGTTGATCCGTGCCACCGGCTCAAACGGAATACGTTGATGCAATTGATCGCGCGCCGCAAGTGCGGCCATTGTTGCCGGATGAGTATGGGTGCGATGTGTACGAGAAGAATCGTGCATCAGCGTAATAAAACAAACATAGTGTGGTTCCGGGTTGATTGAATTAATTTAAAGGATTCACTGGCAAACCAAAAACTCATTTGGTTGCAACTGCTGATATTTTTGTGCGACCAATTAATTGCAAATATGTGACGAGAGTGTGGCTATTTATCCACAGTATTGCGGCGCAACATTTCGTGCAGCGCAGCAAATTTGTCATGCATTAAGTATTTCGCACTTTGCTCGGCGCTTGATCATCAACCCGTTCGACCCGCCCGATCCGTTCGCCCGCTGCGCCAAGTGAGCCCAGTGAGCCCCGTGCGTCCACTTTGGCACCATTCGCGTCAGTGTCAACATCGGTGTCAACATCAGTGGCAACATCGGTGGCAACATCAGTGGCAACCTCGGCGGCACCATCGGTGCGCGGCGCATCAACCTGCTGAAGTGAAGCGTCATCGACTGGCTGATCTTGCGCACTCTCCGCCACACCTTGTTCGACCGCCGCTTGGTTTGACGGGTTGGCTTGTGGCACCTGCCCGGCTTGCCCCCTATCACTACCCTTATCCACCCCCTCTTTGTCAGCATCATCGTCAAACAACCGCAAGGTTTTGGATTGGTTCATGTTCTTCAACCATTCCGCTGGCAACGGATCCGGTTTATTGTAATCATCAATATAAATATCGAGCCGATCCATGACGTTGTAGTGCGGATCGGTAAACAACAATTTCATCGCCTCATTGCGTAACTTCGGATCAACATCTTTGGCCATGAACGGCGAAAAATCCGACCGCGGATTTAATGAGGCGATATCCGGCAAAGGCGCGGGCGCGGTTGACGGGTCGGTGGGCAAACTGCCCGATTGGTCGGCCGATTCAGGCACTTTTTGCCCAACGGCGGCGTGGTTGCTCGTGTTGGCAGTTTCAAGCTCTGCCTGACTTGATCCTGCGGGCAAATTGGGCGACTGCGCCGGTACCTGTTCCGCGACTTTGTTTTTCGCCAACGGGGCAGCCGGCACCGCTGGATCGCCCAGTTTGCGTTTGGACCAGCGCGAAAAAAAATTGCCGTCACTCATGGTGCGTGGTTTCCATACTTATGTGCCACCTTTGATCCTGCTGTCGTAACGATCTTCTTTGCTGCCGAACGATTGCGGGCGAATGCGGCGTTTTTTTTCCGGCGGTTTGTAATGCTCATGCACCCATTCACTCAGTTTGGCAAAAATCTCCGCGGGCATCGGCACCCCGTCGACCTTTTCCTGCGCGTCCATCCAACGCGCTGCTTCGTTGTAAGACAGCGTTACCGAATGCGGGAACGCATCGGTGGTTTCTTCGTCAAACCGGTACATGACAAACACCCGCGGCTCGGGCGAGGTCACATTAAGATAATTTCCCTCGGCTTCATCGGCGTGAACCTGCAACACAAAACCCGGCCACAGAACCTGCAACAAACCCTCGCGCTCACCCAAACTGGTGGCTTCGGAGCGGGTACCGTCATCAGGCAAAATGCCGGACGGTTGCCACTTGAAGGGTTGCCAGCGATTGTTGATGGCGACCTTTTCCATCACAATAGAAATCGCAAATGCGGGATGGGCGGAAGGATTTGACATGACTTGATGTTAAGCCAAATTTCGCGCTGCGCCCAATCGACATTGTTATCCACCAATCCGGCCAGATATACTTCACCTATGGTTTCTTCCGTCATTCCCATTGTTAATCAGCGCGCGCTGGCCATCCCTGCGCCCGCTGCGCCATACAATTCACAGTCCCTTGCCGATACCCGTGGCCGCAAGATTCGGGACCTGCGTATTTCGGTCACCGACCGGTGTAATTTTCGCTGCACCTACTGCATGCCGAAAGAAGTTTTCGATCACAACTACCAATATTTGCCGCATGATGAAGTGTTGACGTTTGAAGAAATCACCCGCATCGCCAGAATTTCCGTCGGGTTGGGCGTGAAAAAATTGCGCTTGACCGGCGGCGAGCCATTAATGCGTAAGGGCATCGAGAATTTAATCGCCATGCTTGCCACCCTGCGTAGCGAGTCACCCGACCTGGACATTACTCTCACCACCAATGGCAGCGCCTTAAAACAAAAAGCCACCGCGCTGAAGGCGGCAGGATTGAGCCGCATTACCGTTTCGCTCGATTCGCTCGACGACGCGACCTTTCGCGCCATGAACGATGTCGACTTTCCGGTTGGCAGGGTATTGGACGCGATTGAGGCGGCCAACGCCGCCGGTTTTAACGGCGATCGAAACGCCGTCAAGATCAATATGGTGGTCAAACGCGGCATCAATGACCACCAAATTGTTGATATGGCCAAATATTTCCAAGGCACGCCCAACACGGTCCGCTTTATCGAATTTATGGACGTCGGCTCGACCAACGGCTGGTGTATGGATGATGTGATCCCGTCACGTGAAGTTATCCGCCGCATTAATGAAGTTTTACCGTGTGCGGCGGCTAATCCGAATCACCTCGGTGAAGTCGCCAAACGCTGGCAGTACAAGGATGGTAGCGGTGAGTTTGGCGTGATCTCGAGTGTGACCGAAGCGTTTTGCAATACCTGTACACGTGCGCGCATCTCGACCGATGGTTCGGTTTACACCTGCCTGTTTGCGCAAAAAGGCTACGACCTCAAGTCGCTATTGCGTGGTGGTGCGACCGACGACATGATTCGCAACGCGCTGGCTGGAATCTGGCAGCAGCGGCATGACAACTACTCCGAAACCCGCACCGCGGAAACCGTCCGTGATAAAAAAGTGGAAATGAGTTTTATCGGCGGCTAGTTTCGGGGATCCGCACCAGCCAGTAACTTCAATATTTCAAAATTTCCAACTGATCCCAGAAATCAAGATGCACCTTCCCGCCCTGCTGCAGTTTCTCGCCGAACTCCACGCCAACAACACCAAGTCCTGGTTTCTTCATAACAAACCGCATTACGATATTTTGCGTGAGGAGTTTGTTGAGCTGGTGGCCGATATCGGTTATCGCATTCAGCAATTTGACGATGACCTGCCGCCATTCACCCCAAAAAAAGCCTTGCTACGCATATATCGTGATATCAGGTTTTACAAGGACAAGTCGCCGCTCAAGACCCACTTTGGCGCCATGATCGGCGCCCGCACCACAGACAAAACCAGACCGATGTATTACCTGCAGATTGATCACAACGGTCGGCTGATGGTGGCGTGCGGTCTGTATATGCCGGACAAAATCATTCATCAAAAATTACGTAACGCACTGGCATCCGACCCAAAAAAATTCACCGCTGTCCTCACCAATACTCGTCTGTTGCAAATTTACGGTGGTGTGTCCGAAGAAGACCGCATGGTGCGCCCGCCGAAGGGTTATTCAGCCGATTTGCCAATGATTGAGCACATCAAAAACCGGCATTTTATTTGTGTGACCGAAACCAACCTGCTCAGCCAGCCACCCAAACAACTGGCGGCATGGATCGCCGAACGGTGTGAGGCGGCATATCCACTGGTAAAGTGGATCCGTCAGGCGAGTCGATAAACTCGCATCAATCTGATCATAAGACACCTCGAAAATGAAAATCACCATCGCCCTGATCCTGCTGATTGCCCCATGGGTAATCTTTGTTTACGCCGCCAGGGTCTCTGGCGGCACCAGCACCTTTGTATTGGTGTTGACACTGATGGTGTCGGCGGTAGGTTTTACGATGTTGATCGGTGGCAGCGGTAAACGGGGGCCACGGACAATTGGTCGGGGCGACAAAGACCGTACTGAAAACGATATCAGTGCCGACCGCAAACAAGACCCTTCAAAATAACCCATGAGCCATCGCCCCACACTCAGCAATGCCGCACGCCCCTCCACCTTCACGGTTGACGCCATCGACGAATCCGGCACCACCCAACCGACCCCGATCGCCGGCGAACACCCGCTGACCATTTACGTTGATAAACGCGAAATTCTCACCATCATGACGCTTGGTGCCGCACCGGAAGCGTTGGTGATTGGTTATTTGCGCAATCAACGGTTGTTGCCATCAATCGATGAAATTGTCTCTGTGCAAGTCGACTGGGAAGTCAACGCCTGCTCGGTCACCACCCGTCACGGCCTCAAAAACCTCGACGAAAAAATGGCTAAACGCACCAAAACCACCGGCTGCGGCGAAGGCACCGTGTTTGGCGATTTGATGGAAGAGATCGACAGCATTCAGTTGCGTGATGACGTGTCGCTCTCACAGGAAACATTGTTTGCCATGCTCAACAATGTGCGTATCCACGAATCGATTTACAAACAAGCCGGCGCGGTGCATGGCTGTGCACTGGCCGGCGCGGTGGACGGCACCATCTTGACGTTTGTGGAAGATGTCGGCCGCCACAATGCCGTTGATGCCATTGCCGGCTGGATGTGGCTCGAAGGTGTCGATGGCGGCGATAAAATTTTTTACACCACCGGACGCCTCACCTCGGAAATGGTCATCAAAGCCGCGCAAATGCGCATCCCGTTTTTGGTATCGCGCTCGGGGCTGACCCACATGGGTTATGACATTGCCAAAAAGGTCGGCCTGACCCTGATTGGTCGCGCGGTCAACAAACATTATTTGTTGTTTGCCGGACATGATCGGTTCAAAACATGACCATCACCGGACTGATTCTCGCTGGCGGACGTGGCTCACGCATGGGCGAAGTCGACAAGGGTTTGCAGATTTTTCAGCAGCAACCGATGGTCGCGCACGTGCTGGCGCGGCTTGCCCCACAGGTTGATACCATCATCATCAATGCCAATCGTAATATCAAAACCTATGAAACGTTTGGCCATCGGGTGGTGCCGGATGCCATCGACGGTTTTGCCGGTCCGCTGGCGGGTTTGCACATTGGTATGAAACACGCAACCACAGCGCTGATTGCCACGGCGCCGTGTGATTCACCGTTTCTACCGCTGGATTTGGTGGCGCGTTTACATACCGCCCTCTTTGCCAACGAAGCCGATTTGGCAGTCGCCAAAACATTCAACCAACCACATCCGGTATTTTGTTTGACACGCACATCGCTTGAATCACATTTACGCACCTTCCTCGAAAGTGGTCAGCGCAAAATCGACATGTGGTACGCCAGCCTCAAGGTAATCGAAGTCGCGTTTGATGATAACGAAGCCGCATTTGCCAATATCAATACCCTTGATGAATTAAAAACACACGAGTCGTTGCGGTAGTTTTTGCCGGCAGTTTTGGACGTGGGTGCTGTTGAAGTGATGACCGCAGTAAAATTATCACCAACCCCTCTCGCATTCGCCGGTTCACCCGCTCACTTATTCACTTATTCACTTATTCACTCAACCGCCCGCTTACCAGTTCAAACATGACCACACTCACCATCACCGAAGCTTCCTGCGCCGACGATTACGACCCGAATTCCATGCCGGTCGATAAGGCGCGGACCTTTATCCATACGTTCCTGACGCCGGTGGCCGGGGTGGCAAGGGTACCGATTCGCACTGCGCTAGGTCGCATTCTCGCCGCAGACATTGTCTCGCCGGTGAATGTGCCCGCGTATCGCAATTCGGCAATGGATGGCTGGACCATGCGTTTTGCGGACCTGGCAGCAACCGACACCACACTTACCGAAGTTGGTGCCAGTTTTGCCGGCAAACCGTATTCAGGCAAAGTCGGCAAAGGCCAATGTGTGCGCATTTTTACCGGTGGAGTGGTGCCGGTTGAATGTGACACCGTCATCATGCAAGAGCGCGCCACGGCCAACGACAAAGCCATCACCTTTGGCGGCGGCGTCAAGCCCGGTCAAAACGTGCGCGAGGCCGGTGAAGATTTAAAACAAGGCGCGGTGGCCTTGTCCAAAGGCCGTATCGTGCGACCTGCCGAGCTGGGGCTGATAGCATCCCTCGGCATCGGCGAGGTGTCGGTTTACCGCCCGTTACGCGTGGCATTTTTTTCCACCGGCGACGAATTGGTCGCAGTTGGTCACCCGCTCAATGAGGGCGAAATTTACGATTCAAACCGTTACACCATTCACGGCATGTTGCAACGTATGGGCGTAGAGGCCATCGACATGGGCGTGATTCGTGACGATCCGGTCCTGCTTGAGCAAGCGTTTCGCGATGCCGCAGCAATCGCCGATGTGGTGATCACCTCCGGCGGCGTCTCGGTTGGTGAGGCCGACTACGTGAAATCGTTATTGTCCAAACTCGGTGAAGTGGTGTTCTGGAAAATCGCCATGAAACCCGGCCGGCCACTTGCATACGGCAAAATCTCCGTCGGCACACAGAGTGCCCATTTTTTTGGTTTGCCCGGCAATCCGGTTGCTGTGATGGTGACCTTTTATCAATTTGTACGCGATGCCCTGCTCACTTTGCAAGGCGTGGCGCCATTGCCAGTGCAACCATTGTTCAAAGCCATTTGCACTTCGGAAATCAAAAAAGTGCCGGGGCGCACCGAATTTCAACGCGGTGTGTTGTACAGCGAAGATGGCGTATGGAAAGTGCGCACCACCGGTGAACAAGGTTCGGGCATATTGAAATCAATGTCAGACGCCAACTGTTTCATCATGCTGCATGACCATGTCGGTAATGTGGACGCTGGTGCAACAGTGGACGTACAAATATTGGAAGGAGTGATCTAATGGAGCGGCGCAAATTCATTCAAATTTGCGCCGTGGGCGCAAGTGCGGGAGGCTGCATGGGCGCAGGCGATGCTGCTGCGTCCACTGCCGCATCGTTATCCGCCGCGCCGCCCACGCCGATCAAAACCGGCGTGGTCCTGACCAGAAAGGAATACGCACGGGTTAAGTTGGTCGATCGGGATGGCTTGGCCATCAAAGCGAAATCGCTCAAGCCCAATCACAACTATGTTTTTCACTACCCGTTTGAATCCACCCCGTGTTTTTTACTGAATCTGGATCGCGCCCTGACCGACAAAGTGGAATTGCTCACTGCCAAAGGAGATAGTTACACCTGGCTGGGCGGAGTCGGCCCGAAAAAAAACATCGTTGCCTACTCGGCAATTTGCGCCCATAAACTCGCTTACCCATCACCACAGGTGAGTTTTATTAGCTATCGTGACAAACCCTCACCTCTCAATACCACTGGCAAAGTGATCGGCTGTTGCTCGGACAAAAGTGTTTACGACCCGTTTCGCGGTGCCAAAGTGATCAGTGGCCCGGCACCACAGCCACTCGCCACCATACTTATCGAACACGATGCCAAGACCGACGAATTGTTTGTGATCGGCACCTTTGGCGGTGAAAAATTTACTGAATTTTTTAAGCTCTACGAATTTAAACTCTCGCTCGAAACCGGCGGCAGCCGCGCCAAACAACAGGTGAGCAAAACCTCCGTGTTACGCGATCTGGCGGCGCACTCGGCGCAGACGGCAACCTGTTAAACCGGCTCAATCGACTAACTCGACCGACGCCATGATTCCCTGGATCACACGTGGTGCACAATTCCCCAGCGCCAACACGGCGCTGATTGATCCGGACGGCCTGTTGTGTGCCGGTGGTGACCTCACCGCCGAGACCATTGTCAACGCCTATACGCAGGGCATTTACCCGTGGTTTTCCACCGGCCAACCTATTTTGTGGTGGACCCCCGACCCGCGCATGGTGTTGTTTCCAAAAGACTTCAAATGTTCAAAGTCACTCGCCAAAACCATTCGCCAGAATAAATTTGAAGTACGCTTTGATAGCGCCTTTCGCGCCGTCATCGAAGGCTGCGCCGCGCCGCGTGAAGAAGGTGGCGGCACCTGGATTGTTGACGACATTCAAAACGCCTACACCGCGTTGCACCAGCAAGGTGTCGCCCACTCGGCGGAAAGTTGGCGCGACGGAAAACTGGTCGGTGGTTTATACGGCGTGGCCATTGGCAAAGTGTTTTTTGGTGAATCGATGTTCGCCATTGAGAGTGATGCCTCCAAGGTCGCCTTTGCCACACTCGTCAAAAAATTAACCGCCGATGGTTTCGAACTCATCGACTGTCAACAACAGACCCGCCACCTCGGCAGTTTTGGCGCCCGCCCGATTGCCCGCACCACTTTCTTGCAACACCTGTCAGAATTGATAAACTCAGACGATCCCACGTCAGTCTGGTCAACATGTCAAAACTAAACGACCTTCCGTTTACCAATTTACAGTTCTACGCGACCGCACCGTATCCGTGCAGCTATTTGCCCGGCCGCCTCGCCCGCTCGCAGGTCGCCACCCCCACCTATCTAATCGACACCTCCATTTACGGATCACTGGTTGCATCCGGTTTTCGCCGCAGTGGGGCCTTCACCTACCGACCGTTTTGTGACCAATGCAACGCCTGTGTGCCGGTGCGGGTGGTCGCCAATGAATTTGCCGCCAATCGTAATCAACGGCGCATCGCCAAAAGCCACAGCGGCTTGGTCAGCCGGGTGTCGGAATTAAGATTTTCACAAGAACACTACGCGCTTTATCGTCGTTATCAATCGAGCCGCCATCAAGGGGGTGGCATGGATCACGATTCGCGCGAGCAGTACTCGCACTTTTTACTGCAGAGTAACGTCAATACCCGACTGGTCGAATTTCGCGATCACGGTGCGTTAAAAATGGTGTCGATTGTGGATGAGTTGCCCGATGGCCTATCGTCGGTTTATACGTTTTATGAGCCGAACGACACCAACACAAGCTACGGCACTTTCAGCATCCTTTGGCAAATCAGCGAAGCCAAACGCCGCAAATTACCCTATGTGTACCTCGGTTATTGGATACGCGAAAGCCGCAAGATGAATTACAAAGCGAATTTTCAGCCGATCGAGGGATTAATCGGTGGGCGCTGGGCAAGGTTGGCGGAGAAATAAGGTTGGAGCATGTCGGGGGTGTTGCTCCGACGTTTTCGATGGTGTCGTTGAGAATCAAACCTTTCCAATAAAGTCTGCTGCGCCCAGAATCATCGGCGTTCTGAAAAGGACATTGACAAGAAACAACGTCGTTTTTTTGAAAAAGCATATTATTTGCCAAATTAATTGATGATCCATTATTGAGGGGTTGAAACTATTTTTCCCCTCTCGCATCTCCATCACGCGCACGACTCAAGCCAATCCCCACAATGCCCATATTCGTTGTATTGCTGTGTGGCATCAATGTCGGCAAAGCCAAGCGACTTGCCATGGCGGATTTTGGTGCCCGACTCGCTGACCTCGGCTACAGCCAAGTCACCACCCGCAACCGGGTCACCACACTCAAGCTACAAGCCCTCGCCCGTTCTGACAATTAACTTTTTGTTTATTGAAAAAGTCGGCGCCGTTTTAAAAAATCGGCACCATTTGTCTTGCGCGCAGCGCCCAGCCGAAAATGCCCGACAAAATCGGCGAGAATACGGGCTACGACACCATGACACCCTGACCCACCATAGTGAGAGCGCATTTTGGATATTAATTTAAGTGGTAAAAACGCCCTGGTTTGTGGTGCCAGCCGCGGCATCGGCCGGGCGAGCGCAATTGAGCTGGCTGCCCTTGGGGCAAATGTTACCGTCATGGCGCGGCGTGAAGACGCTTTGAAAGAAGTGATTGCGGCGCTCGACACATCCAAAGGCCAAAGGCACCAATATTTGGTTGCC
This sequence comes from uncultured Burkholderiales bacterium, assembly GCA_947085425.1. Taxonomy (GTDB): domain Bacteria; phylum Pseudomonadota; class Gammaproteobacteria; order Burkholderiales; family Usitatibacteraceae; genus UKL13-2. The sequence continues at coordinate 95,514 of CAMTWK010000016.1, forward strand.
GACTTTTCCAAGCCAGAAACCCTCAAGCCGATCATCAATCAATACGTCGCCCAATATAGCGTGCACATCCTGGTGAACAACACCGGTGGGCCACCGGCCGGTCCGGTTAATACCGCCAAGCTCGAAGAATTTCAGGCCGCTTTTGGCCAACATTTATTGTGCAACCACATATTGGCCCAAGCCACCCTGCCCGGCATGAAAGCCGCCGGTTACGGGCGCATCATCAATGTCATTTCCACTTCGGTAAAAGCGCCGCTCAAGGGGCTGGGCGTGTCAAACACTATTCGTGCCGCCGTCGCCAACTGGGCAAAAACATTGTCGATGGAAGTCGCCAGCTATGGCATCACCGTCAACAACGTGTTGCCGGGCGCGACCGATACCGACCGGTTGGACGAAATCATTGCCGGCAAAGCGGGCAGACTTGGCAAAAGCAAAGACGCGATCATCGAAGACGAAAAAAGCCATATTCCGGCGGGGCGTTTTGGCACCGCCGAAGAATTGGCGGCGGCGATTGGTTTTTTGGCGTCGCCCGCTGCGGCGTATATCAATGGCATCAACCTACCGGTTGATGGTGGCCGGACAGGCAATCTGTAATTGGCTTGAAAGCCGGACAAACGAACCAACGATCGAACGCACAAACAAAATATTCAGCCATGGTAAACATTCAAAATTTTATTGGCGGTGAAATGCTCGCGCCACTTTCCGGTGGCTATTTTGATAGTGTTGACCCAGCCATTGGCCTGGCCTATGCCAAGGTACCGGATTCGGACGCCAGTGATTTGAACCTCGCCGTCGCCGCCGCCAAAAAAGCCTTTCCTGCCTGGCGTGATACCCCCGCCGAAAGCCGCGCCTTATTGCTGGAAAAGTTGGCCGCACTGATGGAAGCCCGCAAGGAAGAATTTATCCGCGCCGAATGTATTGATACCGGTAAACCCTTGTGGCTGGCGGCCTCGGTCGATGTGCCACGTGGCATTGCCAACCTGCGTACCTTTGCCGACGCGGCCCGCACCTTTGGCGGGCAATCCTTTGAAAAGCCCGAATCCAAAACCTACACCCTGCGCCAGCCAATTGGTGTCGTGTCGGTGATTTCACCGTGGAATTTGCCGCTGTTATTGTTCACATGGAAATTGGCACCGGCGGTGGCGGCGGGCAATTGTGTGATTGCCAAACCGAGCGAAATCACGCCGATGACCGCGTATCTGTTTTCGCAGTTGCTCAACGAGGCGGGTTTTCCGCCCGGAGTGATCAATGTTGTGCATGGTCGCGGCGCAAAAATTGGCGCGGCCATTACCGATCACCCGGACATCACCGCCATCTCTTTTACCGGTGGCACGCAAACCGGTACGACGATTTATTCCGGTGCGGCCAAGTTGTTAAAAAAAGTTTCACTGGAACTCGGCGGAAAAAATCCGACCATTGTTTTTGCCGATGCCAAATGGCAAGAAACCATTCGTGAAACCATTCGTGCGGCGTTTGCCAATCAAGGCCAAGTTTGTTTGTGTGGCTCCCGCCTGTTTATTGAACGCAAAATTTACGATCAATTCAAAACTGATTTTGTTGCAGGCGTCAAAAAATACGTGGTTGGCGATCCGCTGGTAGAAGGCTCACAACTCGGTGCCACCGTCTCCAAAGACCACATGGAAAAAGTGCTCGGTTATATTGAGTTGGCCAAACAAGAAGGCGGCAAAATTTTGACCGGCGGCAAACGGGTGAACTTAACCGGCCGTTGTGAACATGGCTATTTTATCGAGCCGACCGTGGTCGAAGATTTACCCTATACCTGTCGCACCAATCAAGAAGAAATATTTGGGCCGGTGGTGTGCCTCATTCCGTTTGATAGTGAAGAAGAGGTATTAACCATGGCCAATTCGACCCAATACGGCCTCGCCGCCTCGGTGTGGACGCAGGATCAGACACGTGCCGCACGCATGGCGGAAAAATTGCAGTCCGGTATTGTGTGGCTGAATGCCTGGAACCTGCGTGACCTCGAAGCACCGTTTGGTGGCGTCAAAAAATCCGGCATCGGCCGGGAAGGCAAATGGCGTGCGATGGAATTTTTTACCGACGAAAAAACCGTCACCCAACCAAAATAATTGACCAGACGAACATAAAAAAAATTTAGAAAACCATGTTACCTCCATGACCTCCACCATCCACCACTCCAATACCGCACCGGAACCGGTTGGTGCCTACCCTCATGCCCGCCGTGTCGGCAATTTGTTATTTTTGTCGGGCGTCGGACCGCGCAAAAAGGGTAGCAAGGATATTCCCGGTGTGACCTTGGACAAACAACGCAATATTGTTGCTTATGACATTGAGGCGCAGTGCCACAGCGTGTTTGCCAATGTGCGCGATATTCTGTCGGCGAGTGGCGCCGAATGGGAAGACCTGGTTGATGTGACGGTTTACCTGACCAATATGAAAGCAGACTTTCCGGCCTACAACAAACTCTGGGCAGAGTATTTCAAAAACAATCCACCCTGCCGCACCACCGTTGAAGTCGGTGCGCTGCCGACACCCATTGCCATCGAGCTCAAATGTATTGCCGCGATAACGTTGAAGGAGTAAGGCATGTTGCCACCCATTAATTTGCAACAATGGATTCAAGACAATCAAGATTTTTTAAAACCGCCCGTTTGTAATAAACAGGTTTACGCGGCGGGCGATTTTATGATCATGGTGGTGGGTGGCCCCAACTCCCGCAAGGATTACCACGACGATCCGGGCGAGGAATTTTTCTATCAGATCAAGGGTGACCTCTGCCTGCGCCTGATGGAAAACGGCCAACCACGCGACGTCATCATTAAAGAAGGCGAGTTATTTTTGTTGCAGTCGCATGTGTTCCATTCGCCGCAACGATTCGCCGATACCATCGGGTTGGTGATCGAACGCAAACGCGCGGCAGGCGAGTTGGATGGTTTTTTGTGGTTTTGTGGCCAATGCCATCATCAGTTGCACTCTGAATACGTGCCCCTGAAAAGTATTGTTGAGGATTTACCGCCGCTGTTTAAACGTTTTTGGGATGATGAGCACAAACGTACTTGCAAAAATTGCGGGCAAGTCATGCCGCTACCGGGAAAAAAATAACCCATGGAAAAATGGGACGTTCATACCCACACCACGTTGTCGCCGGATACCTTCACGGCGTTGGCGAAATATGCGCATTACGCCGACTTTATCCGCGTGCGCCAACACGCCACACAACCCTGCTGCGCGGAAATGGTCAACCATCTGGGCGAAGTGCAGCGGGTGGTGGAACACAATGCCTACGATGGCGCGACGCGCGTGGTGGAGTGTAAAAAACACGGCGTCAGCATGCAGGTGTTGTCGCCCACACCAATGATGATTCCCGACTATGTGGAAAACCTGCGGGATGCAGCCGACATTTGCCGCATTTTGAATGACGACAATGCCGCCACCGTCACAAACTTCCCCGGACGATTCACCGCGCTCGGTGCCCTGCCGATGATGGATGCCGAGCTCGCCATCAAAGAAATGATGCGGGTGCAACAGCTCGGTATGCATGGTGTCGAAATCAACTCCAATATCGCCGGTCGTGATCTGGACGAGGCACGTTTTTTTCCGATTTTTGAAGCGGCGGCGGCACTCAACATGGCGGTATTTGTGCACCCATGGGGCGGCTTTATGTCACCCACCGAGTCACGTTTAAAACAACGCATGAATGCGCAGCGCAATTGGCGACCGTGGTTAATTGCCATGGGTTTGGAAACAGCGCTGGCGTTTGATTCGCTCAGATCAGGCGGTGTGCATGAACGCCTGCCCAAGCTACGGGTGTTGTATGCGCATGGGGGCGGTGTGTTTCCGTCGCTATTGGGAAGGTTGGCGCATGGCGCGTATTGCCGCCCGGATCTGTTCAGCCAAGCCTCACAAAAATCCCCGCACGACACCGTCAAGGATTGTGCCGTCTATGTGGATTCACTCACCCACGACCCGTTTCAGCTGGGCATGCTGATTGATACGCTCGGCACCAATCGGATTGCCATGGGCTCCGATTACCCCTACCCGCTGGGGGAATTGGATCCCTTCACAAACAAACAAATTTTCCCCGGACACATGATCACCCATTTGCCGGAGCAGGCCGGCCAACAAACGGACGCATGGCGGCACTTTCCGTGGTTGTCACCACAAAACGCCGATGGGCAACGCGACTTACCATGCCTCACCGCCACACAAAAACAACGTATTCTGTCCGGCACCGCCAAAGAGTGGCTGGGTTGGATCGAACAATAATCCGTCAAAAAATTTTCTCGGATGAACCGACTTCAAAAAATCCAATCACAAACTATGACCGCTTACCGTACTGATCAAAATTTCGCCGCCGAAATGGACGCTGCCGACCCGTTGGCCAAATGGCGTGACGCATTTTTTATTCCGCCAACAAACGACGGCAAAGATTGTATTTATCTTTGTGGCAATTCTCTGGGGTTGCAACCCAAACGGGTGGAAGACGCGGTCCAACAGGAATTGACGGATTGGAAAAATCTGGGGGTGGAGGGACACTTTCACGCCAAAAATCCGTGGATGCCGTATCACCAATTTCTCACTGAAAAACTCGCCACCCTGGTTGGGGCCCAGCCGATAGAAGTGGTCGCCATGAATACCCTGACGGTGAATCTACATTTGCTGATGGTGTCGTTTTACCGTCCCACCGCCAGCCGTCACAAAATTATTGTTGAAGGCGGGGCCTTTCCGTCGGATCAATACGCGGTTGCCTCACAAATTCGTTTTCATGGTTTTGATCCCGCCACCTCGCTCATCGAATTGATGCCACGTGCCGGTGAACGCACCTTGCGCAACGAAGACATCGAAGCGGTGATTACCCGTGAAGGCCACAGCGTGGCTTTGATTATGCTCGGCGGCGTGAATTATTACACCGGCCAATTGTTTGATATGCAACACATCACCGCACTGGGACACCAACATGGCAGTGTGGTTGGTTTTGACCTGGCCCATGCGGTCGGCAATGTGCCGCTACGTTTGCACGACTGGGACGTCGATTTCGCCTGCTGGTGCAGTTACAAATATTTGAATGCCGGACCCGGTGCGGTCGCCGGTGCGTTTGTGCATACGCGCCACGCCGAGGCCGACCTGCCCAGATTTAACGGCTGGTGGGGTCACAACCAATCGACCCGTTTCAAAATGGGTCCGGACTTTCAGGGCACGGCCGGCGCCGAAGGTTGGCAGCTATCGAACCCACCCATTTTTTCGTTGGCGGCGGTGCGGGCATCACTGGAAATTTTTGAAGAAGTGGGTATGGCAGCGTTACGAACAAAAAGTCTGCAACTCACCGGCTACCTTGAATTTTTATTGGCGAGTTTAAAAAGCGACGCCTTTACCATCCTCACCCCTGCGGATGAACATGCGCGCGGCTGCCAATTGTCGATACTGATGCACACCAATGGCCGGCAAGTGTTTGACGCTCTGACCGCGGCCGGCGTGGTCTGCGATTGGCGTGAGCCCGACTGTATTCGCGTTGCTCCGGTGCCGCTTTATAACTCGTTTGCCGATGTGTATACCTTTGCCAAGGTATTCGCCGCCACAATGGAGCGGCCATGATCAAACCCGAACACGTCCATGTCATTGGTGGCGGACTGGTCGGTGCACTCACCAGTATTTTTTTGGCCAAGCGCGGTTTTGAAGTCAGCCTATTCGAGCGGCGTGGAGACATGCGCAAACTTGCCGTTGAAGCCGGTCGTTCGATCAACCTGGCCGTGACCGCGCGCGGCCTCAAGGCACTCGACGAGGTCGGTCTGAAACGTGATGTGCTGGATCTGGCCATCACAATGAAGGGCCGTATGGTGCATGACATGGCTGGCAACACGACCTTTGTGTCGTATGGCCAAAAAGAAAACGAAGTGATTTATTCGGTGTCACGTGGTGAGCTCAATAAACTGTTATTGACCAAGGCGGGCGAATATTCCAACGTCCACTTACGCTTCGACCAACGTTGTGTTGAACACGACCTCGAGTCCAACCAGATTTCCTTTACCGACGAAGTCAGCAAACAAACACATAACGTGCAAGCCAAAGTGGCGCTGGCAACCGATGGCGCCTGGTCGGTGGCGCGCCAAGCCATGCTCGCCAACGTCAAGAATTTTAATTACGCGCAGAATTTTGAATCCTACGGCTATAAAGAGTTGGTGATTCCCGCCGCCGCGGGTGGTGCATTCCAATTGGAAAAAGAAGCGTTACATATCTGGCCACGTCAGTCGTTTATGTTGATCGCGCTGCCCAATCTGGATGGCAGCTTTACCTGCACTTTATTTTTAGCCTACGAGGGTGCCGTCAGTTTTGCCGCATTAAAAACAGCCACTGACGTGAATGCCTTTTTTGCCAGAGAATTTGCCGGCGCGCTCGCCTTGATGCCGACGCTGGCTGAAGATTTTTTCCGCAACCCGACCGGCGCACTCACCACCATTCGTTGCGCGCCGTGGCATGTCGACGACAAACTTTTGTTGCTGGGTGATGCCGCCCATGCCATCGTGCCGTTTTTTGGCCAAGGCATGAATTGTGGGTTTGAAGATTGCAGCACACTTGGTGTATTGCTCGATGCTGAGTCCGATTGGCGCAGCCTGTTTCAAAAACTCGAAGCCGAACGCAAACCCAATGCGGACGCCATTGGCACACTCGCTTTGGAAAACTTTGTGGAGATGCGTGATACCGTTGCCGATGCAAAATTCCAACTCAAGAAACGTATTGGTTTTGAGCTCGAAAAACGTTATCCGGATCGATTTATCCCCCGCTACAGCATGGTGGTGTTTCATGCTGAAATTCCCTATGCCGACGCCTATCAACGCGGCATCGAGCAAGAAGTCATTCTTGATGCATTGGCGGCGGGGATAGCAGATATTTCCAAAATTGATTGGTCTCACGCCGAGCGGTTAATGCAACACGCCCGGCCATTCTGAAATCATCCTATCGTCACGCCAAGATCACTTTGAACATACTGCACGCAGATACGTTAACCCTTGAACCACAGCTGGCCAGCCATGCTGCGGAAATGTTTCGCGTGCTCAGTGATCCGGCGATTTACGAATTTGAAAATGCACCCCCTGCTTCAATGGCGTGGCTCGAACAACGCTTTACCAAGCTTGAATCGCGTTGTTCTGCGGATGGCAGCCAGCAATGGTTGAACTGGGTGGTGCGTTTGCAGACCGGTGAGTTGGCCGGGTATGTGCAGGCCACCGTGATCACCGAGGGGCTCACGACTTTTGCTTACATTGCTTATGAATTTGCCAGCCGATATTGGCGGCGCGGTTTGGGCAGCGCATCGGTGCGGGTGGTGATGGATGAATTGGCGGCCAACTATGCGGTGCAGACGTTTGTTGCCGAGTTAAAAGCAAACAATTTCCGCTCGGTAGCCCTGCTGCAACACTTGGGGTTTGGCGACGCCCTGCCCGCCTCACTCCGGCACCTGAGCTGTGAGTCCGACGAAATCATCATGAGCAAATCCGCTGCACTTGCCTAACCAGCGAAGAGCACACCACCAAACGGGTCGCGCCGTAACAGTCGGTTAAAATGTTTTGGCACCCCCCCAAATCTCCCCAGCCCCCAGCCGCGAAAAAATATCCGTGTCCTTCCCCGCTGCATTTTTCTCCGCCCGACTTTACCCGCTTGCCCGCCACGCCTTATTCAAACTCGACCCTGAGGTGGCGCACAATCTGGCGCTTGGCAGTTTGAAAAAACTGGAAAGTGTCCATCTGGCGGGTCTTTTCGGACAAAAAGTGCTGAAACCGCGCTCCCTGCTTGGACTTTCATTTGATAATTCTGTTGGGCTGGCGGCGGGTCTGGACAAAAATGGCGAATACATTGATGCACTGGCTGCGATGGGATTCGGCTTTATTGAAGTCGGCACGGTGACACCCAAGCCACAACCCGGCAATGCCAAGCCGCGCATGTTTCGATTGACGTCACACGAGGCGCTCATCAATCGACTGGGATTTAACAATGGCGGGCTCGAGCAATTTTTAGTGAACGTACAGCGCGCCAAATACCGCGGCGTGCTGGGCCTCAATATCGGCAAAAATTTTGATACGCCGAACGAAAACGCAGTCGATGATTACGTCACCTGTTTGTGCGGGGTCTACCCGCATGCCAGTTATGTGACGGTGAATATTTCCTCCCCCAACACCAAGGGATTGCGCGATTTACAAGCGACCGCGGCGTTGGAAAAATTATTGTCCACACTCAAGGACGAACAAACCAAGCTGGCAAAAATACATAAAAAAAAGGTGCCACTGCTGTTAAAAATCGCGCCCGACCTCGATCTCACTGCCATCAGGGATATTGCCGCGCTGTTATTGCAATACGGCTTCGAAGGCGCGGTTGCCACCAATACCACCATCTCACGCGATGCCGTGCAGGGTCATCCACACACCGCAGAAACAGGCGGACTTTCCGGTCGACCGCTGTTTTCACCCTCGACCGAAGTGTTGCGTCAATTGGTCAAAGCCCTCAAGGGCAACATTCCAGTCATTGGCGTCGGCGGCATTATGTCGGCCCATGACGCCAAACTCAAAATGAATGCCGGTGCTTCACTGGTGCAAATTTATACCGGCTTTATTTACAAGGGCCCGGCGTTGATCAGTGATTGCGCCAAGGCCATCGATTAACGTCGACTCATATGCCGACCTTGACTGAAAAAATTGATGCCTTGCTGCCACAAACACAGTGCACCAAGTGTGGCTACCTCGGCTGTTTGCCCTACGCCGAGGCAATCGCCAACAACGCTGTGCCGATCAATCGCTGCCCGCCCGGTGGCGACGAAGGCATTGCCAAATTGGCCAAACTGCTCAATCAACCCCTGCTGCCGCTTGATCTCGAATGTGGTGCGCATCTGCCGCATCGGGTGGCGGTAATTGATGAAGCCGAATGTATCGGCTGCGCCAAATGTCTCAAACCCTGCCCGACAGACGCCATCATCGGTGCCAATAAATTTATGCACACGGTGCTGCCACAATATTGCACCGCCTGTGAGTTGTGTATTCCCGCCTGCCCAGTCGATTGCATCACCATGGTCGATGATGCGCGTTATCCAGCCATGTTTGACACCGGTGCCGCGCGGGTGCGTTTTCATTTTCACAATTTTCGATTGCAACGGGATGTCAGTGAACGTGAGGACATGTTGAATGCCAAAGAGCGCGCGGCGATGACCCCATTTGCATCATCGCCGACGGAAAAAAATGACTGACGCGTATGTCATGAAACCGGATGCGCGCCATGAATTTTTTCGGCGAATGCAGGAAATCAATCCGCACCCCAAATCCGACCTGCTCTATTCCAGTCCGTTCGAATTATTGGTCGCCGTCATTTTGTCGGCACAGGCCACCGACAAGGGTGTCAATATCGCCACGGCAAAATTATTTCCCAAGGCCAATACCCCGCAAAAAATCCTCAAGCTCGGTGAGGAAAAACTCATCGCCTATATTCAGACCATCGGCCTGTATCGCAATAAAGCCAAAAACGTCATTGCCACCTGTCAGATTCTGATGGAACAACACGACGGTGAAGTGCCGGGTTCACGCGAGGCGCTCGAGGCACTACCCGGTGTCGGGCGCAAAACCGCCAACGTGGTGCTCAATATCGCCTTTGGTCAACCGACCATGGCGGTTGATACACACATCTTTCGTATCGGCAATCGTATGGGCATGGCGCCCGGCAAGGATGTGGTGGCGGTTGAGATGAAATTACTGAAGGTGGTGCCGGCGGAATTTATGCAACACGCGCACCATTGGTTGATTTTGCACGGCCGCTACACCTGTGTTGCCCGCAAACCAAAATGCGGACAGTGCCCGGTATTTGATCTGTGTGGCTTCAAGAAAAAGCTGGACTTTGTCGAATGAAGTGGAGCATTCATGTTTAACCCCAGCCGTGATCAGGCGCGCGATTTTTTGTTCGACGCATGGCGCAAATACCGTACCGGCGACGCCACCAATCCATTGACGGCGCTCGAAACCATCGCCGTTGAGCTCATCGCCGCACACCCGGAATACCACAACGTGCTGGAAAATCGCGACAAGTATGTCGATCGTGACTACGCGCCCGAAGCGGGTGCCACCAATCCGTTCTTGCATCTATCCATGCACATGTCGATTCGGGAGCAGATATCGATCGATCAACCTCCGGGGGTACGCGCCCATCACCAGCGACTGAGTGAAAAATTCGGCTCGGCACTGGAAGCCGAACATCACATGATGGATTGCCTGGGCGAAATGATCTGGCACGCACAACGCCACTACACTGCGCCTGATCCTGCAATCTATTTTTCTTGTCTCAAAAAAAAATAGTCGTCAGTTCAGGCTTGTTGTGGCCTCTTGCCTGATCAGGCTGCGTTAAGTTTTGCGCCCCGCCGTGGGAATGTTGGATGGGAATGACCGCTTTTTTTGAGCGGGAACCGTCACAGTTGACCCAAAGCGGTCCTACGATTTTCCCGAAAGCGGACATTCGTTTGGTCACGAAAGGTCGCAGGGGCCTCAGGTCAAGTGGCAATCGTTGAAAACAATTTGACCTCTGGTGGTGTGGGCATCATCACATCAGTGATGTCAGGACTTGCGGATTACAGCCGCGAATGTTCTCGATGGCCATGGCACATGACTGACGGGGTTGACGAATCGGGACTTTGTTTGCAAAATTTGCCACATAACAAATCAGTGAGTCGGACTTGGGGAAGGGCAGGACCAGAGAATGACAGTGAGCACACGGTTGGCGATTGCGACCTTTGTATTGATCGGATTTTCCTCCGAGGTGCCTGCACAGAAAGACGCAGCCACGGCAACCGCCGGCGCCCGGGCAACAGTGCCGCCAACGGCGCAGTGGGCGGGTCTGCCTCGGGCGGACCGTCCAGCCGGTGAGGCTTATCGCCATGCGGATTGCGGACTCGACACGACGCCGCAAGCTACGATGTATCAGCGTTGCCTCGCGCACACTGGCTGCGAAATGGTTGCCCGTAAGCTTTCCGCCTGCAATCAGATGTCAGCATTGCTGGTAGGGCTCGCCGAGCGGCTGGGAACGCGCACTGACGTCACCAATTTCGACTTGTTTGAAGTGGTGCAGCCGAAGCCTACGAAGCACAACGGCCTGATCCGCTACATCGGAGAGGCCAGGACGATCGCTTACGCGGAGCCTGGCTCACAGACTTGGAAAGCCTTAAGTTGGGGCAAGCGGGACGCACAGTCCAACAAACAGATCTTCACCTATTTCGAGGGTCGCGCAGCGATGCTTCCGGGCGAAAAGGTCGCCAAGTCCACGGGATCGAAAATGGCGCTTGGCCGGGGAGTGGCGATCAACGAATACGGCGACATGATGCGTGGCGACTTCAAGGAAGGCGAGCTGCATGGTATCGGCCACGCGCTCAAGGTCTATCCTGAGGGTGTAGTGATGTCAGTCGGGCGCAAACGCCATGGCTACACAATGGGAATGAGCATCTACCAAAGATCGGACGGCATGGTGACCGAATCCCTGAGTTATCCGACGGACTCAACAGGACTTAACTACAAGGACTCGGGAATATTGGCCAATACCAACGCTTACGGCGGAGGTTCGATGACTTTGTACAGGACTCGCAACGATAGCGAGCACTTCCCGGTTCTCAGTGGCCGGATCGACCCATTTAAGTCGGCGCAGCAACCGAGTGCTGACAGATCTCCGCAACTTGTGGGCAAGGAACGCAAGCCATGACACCGAGGCAGGCAGGCGCCAGCGTATTGTTTGTCCTGCTGGGCGTGGTGTTTTCCGCATCCGCCGAGGTGGGGCAGAAGCGCAGCAAGTGTGAAGAGGGCATCGGTTGCCGCGATGAGCAGAAGAAGGTGCCGGAGGCGTCGAAAAACAACAGGTCGGGGCTCACCGACAAGGCGACCAGTCCCGGCCTCGGGGTCGGGGTCACCGGCGACACGCGCATACCAGGCGGTCGTTTCGAGCCGCTGCCAGGTTCCGGTGGCTATGCCGGTTCAAAACCTGCGGAGCAGGCATTTGCGAACGAGGTCTGTAGCAGCCGGCAGGCGCAGATGGACCGCGAAGGCTATGTGTCTTCTAGGCGGGTTGTCGCCCCTGACCTCGATGCAACGGATTGCATTGAGTTGATTGAGTTGCGCACGCGCAATGGCTATTTTGGCCCAGGCTTCAAGAACTCCTGTCCTTATCCGGTGTTCTTTCGGTTCTGCGCCTACAGGCCTTTGCCCAACGCTTTGGGTGGGGCGATTGATTGCGAAAAGACTGACGGTCGCATCGAGATTATTGAATCCAAGGAAGAAATCGTGGCACACACGTATGGCGCGGAATCAATATACTTTGGGGGGTGCCGCCATCCGGAAGCCACGCCGGCGAACTTTATATTTGTCCCCGGCCAAAGCTACAAGTATCAATGCATGGCATGGGTGGAGCGCAAGGTTAGGGACGCAGTGGCAAAGAGAAAAGCCTCTGCGTGCGAAATTGCGGAAATTGCGCATGATGCGGCGGTGGAGCAGGAGGTGGAACGATTGCGCGCCCAGGTGCCGGAGTTGATCGCACTCGCCAAGCAGGATCAAATCGAGGAACTGGCGCGGCGCAAGCAGCAACGGGAAGAAGAATTCCGACAAGCGCGGGCGCCTACGCAGCAAGTGCAGTTGGCGCAAAGGCCGGTGCAACAGCAGCAAACACAGCAGACAAACTTGAACAGTTCTGCATCCACAACACCTCGCATCAGCGGGAACCGCCAGTCATCGGACGGTTATCATGCGGTGACACTTGTGGATCGCTGGACCGGTACCTGGGAAAGCCAGCCGCTGCTGCGTGTCCCTGAGTCTGCATACGATCAGACATTGGCAAACTTTAAAAAGTGTCGGACTTCAGTTTGCGGGCCTGAGAGACCCCCTTCAGAATCGCCCTATGCCTATGATGTCGGGAGTATTGTGAACCCGTTCAAGGTGTCGGGCACGGTCCCTCGACAGACACCCAATTGCAAATACACCCCCCAGGCAGGATATGGGCTTCCATATCTTCCCGGGTCGCGAAGCGCCTTCGGCATCGGAGGAGGTGTTTCTGGCGAGCAGACCTGTGCCTATCTCCTGCAGGCGGCAATCCATGAATGGATGGAGAACAAGGTTGGGGGAAGCCGCGGCGCCAGCGCCCTCATAAACTCCGCCGCGGTAATGCCAGGAACAGCGACCGGGCAATGCGAAGCGGATCTGCAGGCCTATCGCGCCTCTTCAAAAGATGTCCGCGGGAAGGCATCCCCGATGGATATGAGGAAGAGTCTACAAGCCGCTATGTATCTCGAAGTCAATATGTACCGGATCCTGACGACATCCTGCAAAGGTACCTCGCATGCAGACCGCGCAGACTTTTATCTCCAGGCTGCCGGCCAGTCGCTCAAGACCTGCCAAGTCATGACAAGCGATCCCAAAGTCTGCGTCCCCAAAATTCCGTAGTTGAAACTGGGTTCGGGCGATCAAAAGTGTCCACTCAAGTCGGGCTGCCTCAGAGTCAAATTGTTTTTCATTTGATTCGGTGGATCAGAATATGAAATCAGCGGGCTCTCGGGAACCGCCGGTATTGGCCGGTTGTGCAATCGCGCAGATGCTCGTATTCAGGCGCGTCAGGATGCGCGGACTTCGCTAAGCAAGTCAGGATGCCTATCAAGAACTTTGAGCAATTTCACCAGCGCCAGAGGTGGACGGGTTCTCCCGTTTTCATAACGAGAAAACGCATTCACCCCACCCCCAAAAATCTCAGCGGCTTCCTGCTGATCCAATGCCAGCTTTTTGCGCACGGCCGCGATGAATGCCGGATCAATGATTGCTGCGTTGACTTGCTTGTTGAATTCGAGCATTTCTGCACTTGTACGAGCTGATTCCGCAGCATCCAACACGACTTCACCGCAGGCTGGGCAATATTGTCCCTTCACATTCGGAATGAAAGTTGTCTCACCTTTGTAGGTGTATGGAAGGTCGCGTGTATCGCGCGCCAATTTTGCAGCAGCACAGTTAGGACATTTCATAATCACAACTCCTTGAATGATACGATCAGGACCTCATCGACGATTGTCAGTTTCAAGTAGACCTCGCCTGCACTCGTCATCGGTCGATAGACGTCTTGCCAGACAGTATGATCGGCGTGAGTGGTCATGCTCTTGTGGAAGTCGGCAGGTTTGAGCCCAACGACCACCTTCAGCATGTCAGAGAAATCAAATCCCAGCGCCGCCGCACCCGCCAACGCTGACGCTGTCGAACCAACCTTGGCCGCAGCGATAAGCGATCTGACAATCGCTAACTTGTAATGAGGTGTCAGTTTCTCCATAGCGCATTTTAACCTACTTGGTTAATTTGGCAAGCAGGTTAATACTCGCCCCTTGTTAAGTTGGATTGTTAGGCGTCGTAGTCTGGTTCCAAGTTGGACGTAACACGGACAGCCGTATTGGCCGCATGGCGGGATGGAGATAACAGAACAACGAAGTACGATTTACGCGGCCAGTTAGGCGCGCATTACGTTTCAGTTAGAGCACAATGCATCGGAAACTGCGGCATTTAGCTGCTTACGGGATGAATCAGAGCCCCATCGGGAAGGCCCGCTTCTGGCCGAAAGTAACGTGTCATGCCGTCGCCTACGGTCTTGAACGACGACTCGCAGAGGCGGTCGCGGCAGACTTGGCGCTTGGCAGCGTTGCTTTCAGGCCGTTTTGAAAAACCCGCGTCATGTTATCCGCGACCCCACGAAAATCCTTACTTTCATTCGCAAATTCATGCATTTCCTTGATCGCTGTCCCAACGCCTTCTCCTACCTGTCCGAGCAGTTCGCCCACACGCCGCTGAGTTAACCCGCAACTCTGGCGCCCAAACGAGACTATTTGCCGCGAATCTGGGAACGCCTTTGTCCCGCCCAACGACAAGGCAAGCACGTCTCGTGGAAGATACACCACGGTTGATGTGATGTCGTACGCCGGCGCAAACGACACCTCTTTGGTGCAATCGCTGTACAACACTCCGAAATTCTTTAGATGGGCATCTCCGTTCCTCACCACGCACGACAAAACTACATTGAGGAAAAGTTGCTCCATTGCGGTCGCCTGATGGACTGGCGAGACGAACGACCCCACACTCGCTGCAAGGCCTTCATAGGAAGCGTCGTACTTGCCGTGAGACCTCACTGCGCGCAGCACACAAAAGTCCTCAAATCCTAGGTAGCGACCTTCATCATCGATATCGAATCGCTCAACCAGAAGGATTTGTCGGTCATCGGACAAACTCATTTTTGGCGTTGGTAATCCAGCGAGTTGTGCGGCTCGCATGCAAAAGAACTCGTTTGCCGCCAGCTCCGGATAATTCTTATTTTCGAAGGCCTTCACAATATGCGTCGCACCCTTACGGGTAATGCGGTCAAGTCCCAGACCTCCTGTAGACGCGCCCACCAAAATTTTGGGTTGCGCGCCCGACACACCGGAAGAGGCGGCGTAGCGACGGAGCAGATCATCAAAGAGCGCCTTGGTGCCGCGCGTAGTCAACAGCTCATTGAAGTCCACATCAGGCACTTGGCTAGGTGTTTGACCCGGATGTATGAAACGAAGTCGACCAATCTGGGAATGGCCGACGATCGACAGCAATGACAAGTCATCGAAGGCGGGTATGGTTTTACTAAACGCCTGCCTAAGTTTTTCACGAAGCGCGCCCTCTGGCAGGTTCATGTCAAATATTGGAAGCAACCCATTCATTGCGTCGTATGAATCGCGAACTACCGGCGCGGTGAGAGATACCGCCGATGTTGGCGCACAGCTTGCTCTATAGCTAAACAGCGTGGTGTCGGGCACCAGATCGCTTCGTGCGAGCGTGCCGACCATATCATCACCGGTATAGACGTTAAGAGCGTCGTTCCGCATCGCGTGTGGCCTTAAGTTGCTGGTAAGTTGGATACGGCGACCTCGGGGATACAGAGATTTCCAAACCGAGAGCGGCACAAACTGAGGCCAACTTGCGAGCACCCAACTCAGTGAACGTGCCATTTTCAATTGCCGAAATTGTCGCTCTGCTCATGCGCAGCGTGGCGGCCAAAGTTGCCTGGGTAAGCGCTCTTTGTTTGCGGGCGTCTCGCACAGTAGTTCCAATTTTTCGGAAATCCGTCATGGTCAATTATTGCACCCCATACAATGCATTGCAACCATTTAATAGTAATTTGCATCGTTTATGATGCATTCGCTGCCGAAGGTGCAGTGCGCTCATACACTTCTCGTTGATAAGCGAGCCTGCCAACCATGCAAATCTGGCGTGTAGTTTGCAATGGGCAAAACTTCAACTGGAGGGCGCATTTGGATGTCCGCTTTTGGCC
>CAMTWK010000017.1:0-63544 GCA_947085425.1 uncultured Burkholderiales bacterium
CAGCCATGCTGCTATCCCGCCGACCTTCAGGGGAACGGTTTGATTGGCGGTGCGTTCGTGCTTGTCAAAGACGACAAGACGGAATTTTCTCTTTTCGCGCTGACCTATGACGCCACAAACAAGCAAACGTGGCAGATGCTGGAACGTTACCCAATCTCTAAGCTAAAGGCGTTCCGAGTGGGGATTGAATCACCGAAGCAAACACCATTTTCTGCGATCAAAGCCTGTGACGTTGCCGAGCATTGCTCAAGGCACTACCTTCAATCAAAGGGCTCAAAATTCACGAAGGTAGTCCTTAAGTAACGGCGATTAGACTATCCGCGATGTCCGCTTTCGGGAAATCTGTGTGTCGGCTTGTATGGTTGCGCTTGTATGGTTGCGCTGGTGTTAAGGTTTCTCTTCTGTAACAGTAGAGACGCCGGGGTGGAGGGGCCAATGTCCGCATCTGCTCTCCTGACCGAGAGACAGACTCCGAAAGAAATCCCCCACCCACACCACCCAGCGTCGATGAGGAATCTAGCGGCCACGACCGCCTAATTGTCCGCAAGCTAACGCAGGTGTGTTCCACCCCAGCAACTTTGATATTAATCATAGGAGCTACATCATGCAAACGTCATCCGTTGTCCGCCATATTGGCGCAGATGTCGCCAAAGATGAAGTGGTCTTTGCCTGCGCCGACGCCAGCTTCACCGTACGTGGCGTCAAGAACCAGCAAGCTGCACTAACCGCCTTCCTGAAGGGCCTGCCAGCCGGTAGCCGTGTCGGCGTAGAGTCCACCGGGATTTATCACGAGCTCCTGGCGAACCTGGCTCACAAGCTAGGCTTCGTCGTCTACGTACTTAACCCTAAAGACGCGCGTAACTACGCCAAGGCGATCGGCTTACGCGGCAAGACCGACCGGGTTGATGCCGAAATGCTGGCGCGCATGATTTCGCGCGAACACGAGAAGCTGCATGTTTGGATACCGCCTACGCCCGAACAAAGGGAGATTGGTCAGCTACTCAAACGTCGCGCCACGCTGAGTTCACTACGAGCATCACTGGGCCAGACGCTCACGGGGGTCGATGGCTTTGGTGCAGACCTTAAGTCGATGAGAAAGCGCTTTGACGAAGTCCTGGCGCGCATCGACGCCAGAGTCAAAGAGCTGACGGATAAAGATCCGAAGCGCAAAGAGCATGTTCAGCATATGCTGACGCTCGACGGCATTGGTAAGGTGGTGGCCCCATCAATCGTCAATACCCTAGAGCGCGTGCCCCTCAAAACTGCGGACGCATTTGTTGCCTTTACCGGACTTGATCCACGGCCGGATGAATCAGGGCGCTACCGCGGCAAACGGAGACTGTCGAAGCGAGGACCCTCCGAGCTTCGCCGGCTCCTGTACCTCGCTGCTATGTCAGCGAAGAAGACCAAGCTCTGGAAGCCAATCTACGAGCATTACAGAGCAAAAGGTCTGTCGAGCACGGCAACGATGGTGGTCATCGCGCGACGTCTGGCCCGCATTGCTTGGTCGATGTACACCTACAACACGGCATTCGATCCAGCACGCATCAAAAATGCGTTGACATAAACCATAGAATCTTTCGGGAAATCTGTGTGTCGGCTATGGGTCAGCTGTGACGGTTCCCCACGGAAAATAGCTGACATACAATCTAATGCCAGTCACACCACTTGAAATCGGCCGTGCCGACAAGACTGTAAAATAGCGCATCTGTCATTTCAACGCAGTTATCCAATACGCCGTGATCAAACAACGTACCGTTAAAAACAAAGTCCGCGCCACTGGAGTCGGGGTGCATCTTGGCCATCGGGTTGAAATGACCATTCGACCGGCCGCGCCCGATACCGGTATTGTTTTTTGTCGCACTGATATGCCGGGCGCACCAACGGTGCGGGCGCATGCTTTGAACGTCAACGACACCCGTATGTCGACGCGTATCGAAGACAGCAAGACCGGCGCCAATGTTGCGACGGTTGAGCATTTGATGTCGGCGTTTGCCGGTTTGGGTATTGATAACGCCTATGTGGATTTAAATGCGGTTGAAGTGCCGATCATGGATGGCAGTGCCGCGCCGTTTGTTTTTTTAATGCAGTCGGCGGGCATTGAGGAGCAGGCCAAGGCCAAAAAATACCTTCGCGTCAAAAAAGTAATTGCGCTGCACGACAAGGATCGGCTGGTCCGACTCGAGCCGTTCAACGGTTTTAAATTGAAATTTTCCATCGACTTTGATCACCCGGTTTTTCATGGTCGGCAAAATGTGGTTGAGGTTGATTTCGCCGACATTCCGTTTATCAAGGAAGTGGCGCGCGCGCGCACCTTTGGTTTCACCCATGAGGTTGAAGCCATGCGCCAGGCGGGCCTGGGTCGTGGCGGCTCACTTGACAACGTCATAGTCATCGATGATTTTCATGTGTTGAACCCGGATGGCCTGCGCTCGGAAGACGAATTTGTGAAACACAAGGCGCTGGACGCGGTGGGCGATCTTTATATGCTTGGTCATCCTTTAATCGGTGCGTTTACCGGCGTCAAGTCTGGTCATGCGATGAACAACCAATTGGTGCGGGCATTGCTGGCCGATCAATCGGCGTACGAAATGGTGACATTCGATAAACACGATGAACTGCCGGGTGCGTTTGGCGCCATGGCGTTATCTGCAGTCTGACAAGGGAAAACATCGATGCTGATTGGCTTGCGATTATTGTTATTGGTGGCGGTCATTGGTGCGTCGGTCTGTTTCTTGGGCTATTTGTTCACCAAAAACCCGAGATTTTTGCACTACACAAAAATGGTCATTAAGGTCTCGCTGAGTTTTGCCGCATTAATTGCCGTGATTTATCTGGTTGAGCGGCTGTTGCTTATTTAGGCTTTTTATCCGCGTTTGCCAGTGCCCGCTTACTCGTGGCGGCTCGTTTGGCTTGAATTTTTTCAAGTGCGGTTTTGAGTGGCGAATTGGTTAATTTACCTGTCAAATCATCTAGTTGGGCCGCGCTCATGCTGCTCTTGGTCGAAGCCAGCCGAATCGATGTTGGGGTGGGGGGACGCCAGGTCGATATTTCCGGTTGCACCACAATACGAATTCCGGTAACCTCTTGTTCCTGCTTTGTTTTTTTCCCTAAAACCGTTTGGAAATTCTCAAGCAGTCGCGGTGAATAGGCCTTCAAATTGGTTGCAATAGCGCCATTGGCCGCCGCGATAATGATCGTAGACCCCTCCATTGCAGCAACCCGGCAAAGTTTTTCCCAACCGGGTGGGAGGATGTCCGCAAATGAATCTTGAAGGCGAGTCAGTCGCCGATGTTGCGCCACCAATGGTGCCATCGCGTCGTCTTCGCCGAATAAGGTGCTGATTGGTTTGAAGCGGGTCTTCAACGGGTTGGTGTCCAGTAAAGGGGTTGAATGAATATTATTTTAGTGTCGGACAGTTTGGCCAAAAGCCGGATCGTCACGATTTCCCAGTCGCAGATCATTATGGCGGCAATGGGCTTTGTCAGTGCGGGATTTATGTTTGCGCTTGGCACCTATTGGGTGACGATGAAATACGCGGTGGATATTCAAAACCCGTTCATCCAAAGTTTAATCTCCACGCTGACACAACAAAATACTCAGCAAGCCGAACGCGATATGCGCGAGCAGCTCAACTCGCTGGCGGTCAAGCTCGGTGAGTTGCAGGCGCGGATGATGCGCCTCGATGCCTTTGGTGAGCGGCTTGCCAAGGTGGCTGGTGTGAAAGGTGAATTTAACTTTGCCGTGACACCGGGCGTCGGTGGGCCGGCGGCATCAGCCAATATGACCGGGGATGTTAGTTATAAGGATTTCACCGCCAAGTTGTCCGAGGTCTCGCGAGTGTTGGATGATCGCGCCGATAAACTGGGTGTGCTTGATTCGGTATTGATGGAAGGTCGCCTCGCGGCCAAAGCCATTCCAACCATCCTGCCGGTCGCGTCTGGATATTATTCTTCCAACTTTGGTTTCCGGATTGACCCGTTTAATGGTCGCAACACCTTCCATGCCGGTGTTGATTTCATCGCCGCGCCCGGCTCACCGATTCTAGCTGCGGCTGGTGGTGTCGTCGCCGCGTCTGAATGGCATGCTGAATACGGCAATATGGTTGATATCGATCACGACAATGGCTTGACCACCCGTTACGCACACCTCGCCAAAAAAATTGTAAAAGCGGGCGATGTGGTCTTGAAGGGGCAACGCATTGGTGACCTCGGTCAAACCGGTCGCGCCACCGGTCCCCATCTGCATTTTGAAGTACGCGAAAACTCCGTACCCCTGAACCCCAGCCGCTTCCTCAATTTCGCCCGCGCGCCCGAGCCTGCCCAGGCCGTCAAGACCGCCAGCGCCCCGTAGTTCCCCGCCAATTCGCCGGCTCGTTCGCCTTTTTTAAAGGCGACGCCGCGCGATCACTCGTCTTGCCTGCGTGATCTGAATGAATCTGGCGTCGACCAAAAATCGAACGCAACCGATTCACGCCGAGGCGGTCGATTGCAAATTTCGCGCCATCCATATTCCGTACTTACACCGCATTAACCCTGAAAAATTGAAAGTATCAAATGATTGATTCATTTCTTAAAGCCATTTTTGGCAGTCGCAACGAACGATTGTTAAAACAATATCGTAAACGTGTCGTCGCCATCAACGCGTTGGAAGCAGCCACGATCGCGCTGTCGGACGAACAATTAAAGGCCAAAACCCAGGAATTCAAAGAGCGTTTTCAAAAAGGCGAAACGCTGGATGCTTTATTACATGAAGCTTTTGCGGTGGTGCGCGAGGCAGGCAAACGCTCGTTGGGTATGCGCCATTTCGACGTGCAATTGGTGGGTGGCATGGTGTTACACGACGGCAAGATCGCCGAGATGCGCACCGGCGAGGGCAAAACCCTGATGGCCACACTGCCGTGTTATCTCAATGCCATTGCCGGCAAGGGCGTGCATGTGGTCACCGTCAACGATTACCTGGCCAAACGCGACAGCGAGTGGATGGGGCGGCTGCACCAGTTCCTCGGACTGTCGGTCGGCTGCAATCTGTCGCAGATGGATGAGGCCGACAAACGCGTCGCGTTCGGGTCCGACATCACCTACGGCACCAACAACGAATTTGGTTTTGATTACCTGCGTGACAACATGAAAACCGCCAAAGAAGAGCGGGTGATGCGTGGTCTGAATTATGCGATTGTCGACGAGGTGGATTCCATTCTGATCGACGAGGCGCGCACCCCGCTGATCATTTCCGGTCAGGCCGAAGATTCCACGGCGATGTACATCAAAATAAACATGCTGGTACCACATTTGACCCAACAGGAAGCCGAAGAAGGTCCGGGTGATTTTTGGTGCGACTTAAAACAACATCAGGTCGCGTTGTCCGAACAGGGGCATGAGCGCGCCGAGCAGTTGATGGCGGAAAACGGTCTGTTGCAAAGCGGGTCGTCCCTTTATGATCCGGCCAACATTATGTTGATGCACCACTTGTATGCGGCGGTGCGCGCCCATGCTCTGTATCACAAGGATCAACATTACGTGGTGCAGGACAATGAGATTGTCATCGTCGATGAATTCACCGGGCGGATGATGACGGGACGTCGTTGGTCGGAAGGATTGCACCAGGCAGTCGAGGCAAAAGAAGGCGTAAAGATTCAAAACGAATCACAAACTCTTGCGTCGATCACGTTCCAGAATTATTTCCGCCTATACGGCAAGCTGGCCGGCATGACCGGAACGGCGGATACCGAAGCGTTTGAATTCCAGCAGACTTACAATCTGGAAACCGTCATCATTCCGCCGAATCGTCCGATGGTTCGCAAGGATGAAAACGACCTGATTTACATGACCATGGCTGAAAAAGACCGCGCCATTGTTGCCGCTGTCAAAGATTGCCACGAACGCGGCCAGCCGGTATTGCTTGGCACCACCTCGATCGAAAATTCAGAAATGTTGTCTGAGTTGTTGAAAAAAGAAAAACTACCGCATGAAGTGTTGAATGCCAAACAACACGCGCGTGAAGCCGACATCATTGCGCAGGCCGGCAAACCCAAACAAATCACCATTGCGACCAACATGGCGGGCCGTGGCACCGATATCGTATTGGGTGGCAATCCTGAGCCGCAAATTCACGCGATTGAGTCGAATGAAAAGTTATCGGTCGCTGAAAAAGAACGCAAGATCGCCGACATTCGCGGCGAATGGAAACGGTTACACGAGCAAGTGGTGGCCGCGGGAGGTCTGCACATTGTCGGCTCAGAGCGCCATGAATCGCGCCGCATCGACAACCAGTTACGCGGTCGCGCCGGTCGCCAGGGCGATCCGGGGTCATCACGGTTTTTCCTGTCGTTTGAAGATCCATTGCTGAAGATTTTTGCCGGCGACCGTCTCAAGTCGATCATGGCGCGGTTGAAGATTCCGGAAGGTGAGGCGATTGAGGCGAAGATGGTGTCGCGTTCGATCGAAGGCGCGCAGCGCAAAGTCGAAGCCCGCAATTTTGATATTCGTAAACAGCTGCTTGAATACGATGACGTCGCCAACGATCAGCGCAAAGTGATTTACCAACAACGTAATGAGTTGCTCGACGATGATGACATCTCCAACACCATCACCGCCATGCGTAACGACGTGCTTGCGGGAATTGTGAATAGCCATATTCCGCCGGAAACACTCGAAGAGCAGTGGGATGTCGAGGGGGCAATAAAAACGCTCAGCAGCGAATTTGGTATCACCGTGCCAATCGACCAATGGTTGGCCGGTGATGATGAAGTTGATACCGAAATGGTGATCGGACGGGTGCTCAGCCAGGCCACCGACGAATACAACACCAAATTCGCCAACGTCGACAAATCCTTGCTGCATCAATATGAACGCTCGGTGATGTTGCAGGCCATCGACACCCATTGGCGTGAACATCTCGCCTCACTCGATTATTTGCGTCAGGGTATCCATTTGCGCGGCTATGCGCAAAAACAACCC
Organism: uncultured Burkholderiales bacterium; assembly: GCA_947085425.1. Lineage (GTDB taxonomy): Bacteria > Pseudomonadota > Gammaproteobacteria > Burkholderiales > Usitatibacteraceae > UKL13-2. The sequence continues at coordinate 6,960 of CAMTWK010000017.1, forward strand.
AAGCAGGAATACAAACGCGAAGCCTTTGAGTTGTTTGGCAATATGCTCGATGTTGTCAAGCGCCAGACCACACAAATTTTGGTCAACGTGCAAGTGCAAACCCAGCAGCAGGTTGAAGAAGCAGAGCGGGCGGCCGAAATCGCCAATTCTCGCGCGGCGACCAATGTCAAATACCATCACGCCAACTATGACGAGGCGTTGGAGTCATCCGAGAAAGAGGTAAGTGACGAGCCGGCACAACCGTTTGTGCGTGAAGGTGAAAAAATCGGTCGCAATGATCCTTGTTGGTGTGGGTCCGGCAAGAAGTTCAAACACTGTCACGGAAAGCTATCGTAGGCGGTCTGCGCGGGGCGCTTTCACGTTTCCAGTGCTCGCCGTATCACCCATACGGCTGCGCGCTTCGACGCGAAATCGCACCCGCACGCCATCGCCCCGATTGTTTTCCGGCGGGTGCTTAACCTGCATATTTCACGGGTCGGCCCCGCTCTGCTTGGGGGCTTGCCCGTTAAGTGTTACCGCACTTTGCCATCCAGTTTGCTTTTAATTAAACATCGGGCTTTTGCGCTCGATAGCAGGCCGCTGAACATGCGCTTTTCCGTTCTCTTCCCGTGCTCATTTGCCAAACATAGCTCGCTATGCCGTGGTCAGTCGAACGAAAAATCACACGCCAATCGACCTACTCTCGAACGCAACCCCATGAAATATGCAGGCTAGGCTTGTTGCCGGTCATGTGTATGTGTCAACTGAAACGGCTAAACTGTATTTTGATCGACGTAGTCGCAGGTGTCTCGGCGGGTCTAATACCGAACGCCGAAATCATGGATGGTTTTTATAAAAACACTGGAGGAAATATGAAACATCAAAATTCGCAATTCTCAATGCCACGACTACTCGGCGTGTTGTTGGTTGGCTTGGTGTCTTCCGTTGCGTTGTCCGCTTCGGCGCTTGATGCCGTCAAATTCATGATCCCGGCCAATCCGGGCGGCGGCTGGGATACTACCGCGCGAAATCTTGGTCAGGCGATGGTCAAGGCTGGTGCGGTCAAGAGTACCCAGTTCGAAAACAAGGGCGGCGCAGGCGGCACCATCGGCTTGGCGCAGTTTGTGAATACCGCCAAGGGGGATGGCAACGCCATCATGGTCGGCGGCATGGTGATGGTGGGGGGCATCATTTTGAATAAATCGGTGGTGAATCTGAGTATGGTCACACCTCTGGCACGTCTGACCGGCGAATACGAAGTGTTGGTGGTGCCTGCTGCGTCGCCAATCAAAACTTTGAAGGATCTGACTGACAAACTGAAAGCGGATCCAGGCTCCGTGTCATGGGGTGGTGGCAGCGCCGGTGGTACCGACCATATTTTGGCCGGGATGATTGCGCAGGCGGTTGGTGTTGATCCGGCGAGGGTGAATTACATTCCGTATGCGGGTGGTGGCGAAGCCCAAGCGGCGATCCTCGGTGGACATGTGACAGTGGGTGTATCGGGCTATAGCGAATTCGCCGGCCAGATCAAGGCGGGTAAATTCCGTGCACTGGCGATTTCGTCGGACAAAAAAATCGCCGGTATTGACATCGCCACTTTGCGTGACCAAGGTGTGGCGGTCGATTTGTTTAACTGGCGCGGTGTATTTGGCGCCCCTGGCATTACCGATCAGCAGAAGAAGGACTTGTTGGCGGCACTCGATACCACTGTGAAATCAGCGGCTTGGAAAGAAGTATTGGTGAAGCAGGATTGGACCGATATTTATCAATCTGGTGACGCCTTCGAAAAATATATTGCCGAAGAAAATAAACGCATCGGTGACATTCTTACCAAGCTGAATCTGAAAAAATAGTCGTTCTTTGATGGATTGAAGTGAAGACCGGGTAGTGCAAGTGCAGGTCAGCATGCGCTACCCGGTTTTTGCTGCAGATCCGCCGCCGCCGTTGCAGCGTCTTTTGCCGGACATTATTTTTGACGGCTAAAAAACTTCGACAAATTTGTCCTTGACCCCTTGAGAGTGTCATGACCAACCCTTCACCAGTAGTGGCGCGGCATAGCGGTCAGATTATTCTGGCCTTGGGTGTGCTGATATTTGGCGCGGCATTGGCTTACGCCACGACCTTACTTCCCGAGGCGACGGGATACGCCAAAGTCGGCCCGCGGTTAATGCCCACCTTGGTTTCAATCGGCATCATTTTGCTCGGGCTGCTACTGATCAAAGAGGCGCTGACTGGCGGTTTCCGCGATATCGATGAAACGGTGCACGCTGCGAAAGAGATGGGCACGCCCACGGATTGGCGCGCATTCGGCTGGATTTCCGCTGGCTTGATTCTGGATGGGTTGCTGATTGTTACGGCCGGGTTTGTGATTGCCGGCACCCTGTTGTTCGTGCTGGCTGCGCGTGGCTTTGGTGGCACCGGCGGCCGGCGTTATCTCAAGAACGGGGTGATCGGGCTGATTATTTCCGCCAGTACCTATGCATTCTTTACCTACGGTCTTGGCTTGGCTCTGCCGCGCGGTGTGCTGCCGTTTTAATATAAACCGGGCCAAAGGAAATTATGGAAGTCCTGAATTCACTGCTGCAAGGGTTCTCGCTGGCATTGACCATGCAGAATTTGTTGTGGTGTTTTATCGGCGTGACCCTTGGCACGGCGGTGGGGGTATTGCCAGGAGTTGGACCGGCGGTGACGGTGGCGTTATTGTTGCCGGTGACCAGCAAGATTGACCCGTCGGGCGCGCTCATCATGTTTGCCGGCATTTATTACGGCGCCATGTATGGCGGCTCGACCACTTCTATTTTACTGAATACACCGGGTGAATCGGCCACCATCATCACCGCGATGGAAGGCAACAAGATGGCCAAGAAGGGTCGTGCCGGCGCGGCACTGGCGACCTCGGCTATCGGCTCGTTTGTTGCCGGCACACTCACGGTGATTGCGATGACGTTTGTGTCGCCGCTGGTGGTGGATATTGCCATTCGATTTGGTCCGCCTGAATATTTTTCGCTGATGGTGTTGGCGTTTGTGACGGTGTCGGCGGTATTGGGCGAGTCACCGTTACGCGGCATGACCAGTTTGTTCATTGGCCTGGCAATTGGGTTGGTGGGGATTGATTCCCAATCGGGCGCGGCACGATTCGCGTTTGATGTGCCGCAATTGCTCGATGGCATCGAAGTGGTCACCGTTGCAGTTGGTTTGTTTGCGGTCGGCGAAACGCTTTGGGTCGCGTCAAAGGAGCGCGCGACGGAAGAAAAAGTCATGCAAGTGACGGGATCATTGTGGATGACGGCGGATGACTGGAGACGGTCGTGGGCGCCGTGGTTGCGCGGCACCGCCATAGGATTTCCGTTTGGTGCCTTACCGGCCGGTGGCGCGGAAATTCCCACATTCCTTTCCTATGCGATGGAAAAAAGGATATCAAAAAAACCACAGGAATTCGGCCATGGGGCCATCGAGGGGGTGGCCGGGCCGGAAGCGGCCAATAACGCGTCTTCAACCGGCACCATGACCACCTTGTTGGCGCTGGGATTGCCGACCTCGGCGACTGCGGCGATTTTATTGGCTGCGTTTCAACAATATGGCTTGCAGCCCGGGCCCCTGTTATTTGTGAATTCGGCTGACTTGGTGTGGGCATTGATTGCGTCGATGTATATCGGCAATGTCATGCTGCTCGTATTGAATCTGCCGCTGGTGGGGATCTGGATCAAGCTGTTGGAAATACCGCGCCATTTGTTGTATGCCGGCATTTTGATATTTGCCACCTTGGGTGTGTATGGCATGCGCCAGTCCGCTTTTGATATTTTTTTGTTGTACGCCATCGGCTTGCTTGGCTTTCTCATGCGCCGTTACGATTTTCCAACCGCGCCGGTCATCATCGGCATGATTCTGGGCCCACTCGCCGAGGCGCAATTGCGCCGCGCATTGTCCATCAGCCAGGGCGACTGGATGATTTTTTTACAAAAACCGTTGTCGGCAACGTTGCTCGGCATCACCGCGATGTTGATTATTGGCCCGTGGGCTTGGAAAAAATGGAAGGCAGCTCAGGGCTAATTCAACCGGCTGCACCGTTGTTGAAATTTCGCGGCTAATAGACATCGGGATTATCGGTTGGCGGCTGCCACAGCTCAATGCGATTGCCGTTGTTGTCCTTGATCCAGCCGAATTTGCCATATTCGGATGTTTCCATTTTTTCATCGACCCACACGCCTTCGCTGCGCAGGGTGGCCAATAACGCATCCAGATCGGCGACGCGGTAATTGATCATCACCGCCTGGCTGACGTCACCAAAATATTCGGTGTCTTTTGGAAAAAGTGACCAGATGGTCATGCCTCTCGCGTTGCTGGCGTCGGTGCCGGCGCTGGTGTCAGTTGCGGCCGCGCCCCATGTGAACTGTGTGCCGCGGCAATTGCCGTAGTCGTCTGTGACGATGTCGAGATGTTTGGCATACCAGGCGGCGGTGGCTGCCGGGTCGGGTATGCGCAAAAAAATTCCACCAATTCCGGTTGTGCGTTTAGCCATGATTTTTCTTTCATTCAGGCGCTTGAACCGGCGCCGTAGGGGATGATGTTGTTTGCAAATTGATGTTGACGTGAAGCCAAATAAGCGCGCTCCAAACAAAAGCAAAATTAGTGCGAGAATAATCCCACACTTTGCAATTTTGTTCCCAATACAACCCCACCCCATCAGAATCGATCATGAACCTCAACGACGTTTGTTTTGACCGCTATTATCGCTACGACGAATTCAGTGCCATTTTGCATTCCTATGTTGCCGCGCATCCAAAAATTTTGGCGATCGAATCGATTGGCAAAAGCCACGAGGGACGGGACATTTGGGTCATTACTGCTTCAAACACCGCCACTGGTGCGGCCGCCGATAAGCCAGCCTATTGGGTGGATGCCAATATTCATTCGAGCGAATTGGCCGGTGGTGTCGCCGCGCTGTATTTCATTAACATGCTGGTCAAGGAATTCGGCAAGCGTGAGGACATCACCCGCTGCCTGGATTCGCGCACCATCTATATTTGTCCACGCATGAATCCGGATGGGGCGGAATGGGCGATGCGCGACTCACCGAAATTGATTCGTTCGTCGACCAGAAATTATCCGTTTGAGGAAGATCCGATTGACGGATTGGATATCGGCGACATTGATGGCGACGGTCGCATTCTAACCATGCGTATTCCCGACACCAATGGCAATTGGAAATGTCACCCGACCGAGCCACGTTTGATGATGGCGCGTGAGCCGGATGAATATGGTGGTCAGTACTACCGCATGATGCCGGAAGGCACGCTGCGCGATTACGACGGTTATACGGTGAAGGTCAATCGCGACAAACAGGGGCTCGATCTGAATCGTAATTTTCCGTCCGGTTGGCGGCAGGAGTTTGAACAACTCGGCGCCGGCCCATATCCCACGTCGGAGCCGGAAGTGCGTGCGGTGGTGCATTTCATTACGCACCACAACAACATCTGTGGTGGTTTGTCGTTCCATACCTGGAGCGGTGTGTTGTTGCGGCCGTTTTCGACATTGCCAGATGACGAAATGCCGGCGGAAGATTTGTGGGCGTATCAAAAGCAGGGCGACAAGGGTGCCGAACTCACTGGTTATCCGGCGATCAGCGTTTATCATGAGTTTCGTTATCACCCCAAGGATGTCATCTCCGGTACCTTCGATTGGATCTACGATCACCTCGGTTTGTACGAGTGGACCATCGAAATCTGGTGCCCGATGCGTGAGGCCGGCATCACCGATTACAAATACATAGACTGGTTCCGCTCGCATCCGATTGAGGATGATTTAAAAATGTTGGCCTGGTCGGATAAGGCACTTGAGGGCAAGGGATACATTGATTGGCAAAAATTTGATCACCCACAATTGGGCGCGATCGAAATTGGCGGTTGGGACAAGATTTACGCCTTCCGCAATCCACCGCCACAGTTTCTCGAAAAAGAAGTCGCAAAATTTCCAGACTGGTTGCTCTACAACACCATGATCTCGCCAAAATTGGAATTGGTCGAAGTAGTGACGCAAAAAATCAGCGACGACACCCATTGCATCAAAGTGGTGTTACAAAATACCGGTTACCTGCCGAGTTATGTTTCCAAACGGGCGCTGGCTCGCGGGCAGTCGCGCGGCGTGATTGCGGAAATCACATTGCCGACCGGTGGCGAGTTGATCGCCGGCGAGTCACGGGAAATGCTCGGCGAATTGGAAGGCCGCGCCTACAAACATACCTTGATGAGTTTTTGGACCGACACCACGCCAACCGCCGACCGGGTGGTGGCGGAGTGGGTGGTTAAAGGGCATGGCGACGTGAAAATTGTGGCGCGCCACGACAAGGCCGGTGTGGTGCGCAGGACCGTAACGTTGTGAACGCTGTGAAGTCCGTCAACAGACGCCGGTTTTTAAAAGCGTCGGGTGCGATGGGTACGATGGGTACGATGGGCGCGGTCAGTGCAACGGCCACCACCGGTGCAGCACTAATTTGGGGGGATCGGGTCATGGCGGCAACTTCAACAACCAGCACGGCCGATCTGGCCGAGGCAGGAGTCGTGGAGCAACAAGCGGCCATGCGTTCGGGTCTCACCACCAGTCAGGCGCTGGTGCGGGGTTATCTGGCGCGGATCAAAGCGTATGACAAAAGTGGGCCGTATATTAATTCGGTTATCGAATTAAATCCAGACGCGCTGGCAATTGCGCGCGAATGTGATCGCGAGCGCAAAGCCGGCAGGGTGCGCGGGCCATTGCATGGTATTCCGGTGTTAATCAAAGACAACATCGCCACGGCCGACCTGATGCAGACCAGCGCCGGATCGTTGGCATTGTTGGGTGCCCGGCCGCCGCGCGACGCCTTTATTGTCAGCCGATTGCGTGACGCCGGTGCGGTGATTCTTGGCAAAACCAATTTGTCGGAATGGGCCAATTTCCGTTCGACCCGCTCGACTTCTGGCTGGAGCTCGCGTGGTGGCTTGACCAAAAATCCGCACGCGCTGGATCGTAATACCAGTGGTTCGAGTTCCGGTTCGGGTGCGGCTGTCGCTGCCAGTTTTGCCACACTTGCGGTGGGCACCGAAACCGACGGCTCGATTATTTCGCCGTCGTCGATCAACGGCATTGTCGGCTTCAAACCGACACTCGGTTTGATCAGTCGCAACGGCATCATTCCAATCGCCCATTCGCAGGACACCGCCGGGCCGATGACCCGTTCGGTGGCGGATGCCGCCGCTTTGTTAACAGTGTTGGCCGCGACGGATACACGTGATGCTGCAACCAAAGACGCCGATGCCAAAGCGACCGACTACATGCGTTTTCTGGATCGCGATGGATTAAAAGGCAAACGCATCGCTGTGGTGCGAAGTCAATTTGGCGGGCGCAACGATTTGGTTTCGGCGGTGATTGAAACAGCGCTGGAGGTGTTGACCGCACAAGGCGCCACACTGGTTGAGGTTGCCGAATTGCCCAACGCCAATAAATATGGTGCGAGTGAATATGAAGTGTTGTTAACGGAGTTCAAGGCGGGCATGGCGGCCTACCTTGCTGAATTTGCCCCGGACTCGCCGTTAAAATCGTTGGCCGATATTGTCACCTTCAATGAAAAAAACAGTGATCGGGTCATGCCGCATTTTGCCCAGGAGCACATGGTTCGCGCAGTTGCGAAGGGTGGACTCGACAGTAAAGAATATTTGGACGCGCTGGCCAATAATCATAAATTCTCGCGGTCGGAAGGCATCGATAAGGCCTTGACTGAAAACAAACTGGATGCTCTGGTGGCACCCAGCGGCAGTCCCGCCTGGTTGACCGACTTTGTGCGCGGTGATTTTTCCGGGGGCGGATTTTCCTCACCTGCGGCGGTTGCCGGTTATCCACACATCACCGTACCGGCCGGTTTTGTACATGGGTTGCCGTGCGGAATTTCATTTGTCGGTACCGCTTGGAGTGAGCCGCAATTGATCGCGATGGCGTATGCGTACGAGCAGGCCAGCAAGGCGCGGCGCGCGCCGACGTTTGTGAAAACGATTCGAGTGATGACAGCATAAGTTTTTGCGCCACGCCTGTATCAACTACGAGATCAATGAACGGGAGATCACCGTGACGCAAATCCTTCACGTTGCTGCGGTGTTGGTCGTTTTTGGTTTAACGATGGTGCCCGATACCTATGCACAAACGACGCCTGCAGCGGCAGCGCCTGCAGCGGCAACGCCCGCCACACCGGCCTTGCGCCCCAAACCCTGTACATCGTTATCACACCGTCAATTCGATTTTTGGATTGGCAATTGAGATGTGACCACTGCTAACGGAAAACTTGCCGGCACCAATACCATCAAGCCGATTTTGGGTGCTTGTGTATTGCATGAAAGTTGGCAGGCGGAAAGCGGCTATCGCGGCGAAAGTTTTAATACCTTTGATGCCACACGCAATGTCTGGCACCAAACCTGGGTCGATATCGGCGGCAACCTGCTGGTGCTGGAAGGGCGTTATGAAAACGACGCCATGGTCATGAGTGATCGTGGCCTGCCGGATAAAAAAGACACCAACACAATAAACGAAATCAAGTGGACCAAGCTGGCTGATGGTGGCGTGTCGCAGGTGTGGCGCACATCAAGTGATGGTGGCAAGACTTGGTCAACTACATTCGACGGTAAATACGTTAAAGCGTTACGCGCCAAACAATAGATGTCGCAATGGTGGGGTTAATTCCAGTTGCCCACGCACCGATGAATTGTTGATTGAAGGATCGCGCAATTGGCGGCTAACTTTATTCCGTTGATGACCATGTCTTATGTTGCACCGAGTGCAGCGTCGGATCGGGAGGTTCAGCTGCAGACAGTATTGCGTCGCGACCTCCAGGCAGTTCAAAAACCACAGCTAATATCAGCGTTCTATTTATGGATACAGTCTCACCATCATTAACCATGTCCCCGACACGGCGGCGGTCACGGTCCGTTTGTTACGCTAGGAAAGTGCATTGCCTGTGCCGTTTCCGAAATGGTCGTGGGTGAATCGCCCCAAGTTTGTTAGCAGCTCGGGAGCCGCAAAGAATGCTGCTTTTAATAATCTATCGCTTGGCATCGTGGCGTTTTAATGTGCTCTTCCACTTCAATAACTTTGTATCCGCTGTCATCAACGCTGCACCGTTGACAATAGTCGTTGCCGCAATGAAGCGATCAGCAGGGTCTTTGTGGGGCAGGTCGAGGTGAACTGAAAGCATCGCAATTTCGCCGTCAACAGGGATTTCGATCAAACCTGCGGCAAGCAGTTGTGTGCGCCATACAGATGGTGATTGCATGAGCCGTACTCGCTTAGCCTCATGCAGCATTTCACACTCCCAAAAACTGATTGCGCTCACTGCCAAGGTACCCGCGTCCCATGCTGTCTGTAAGAGCCGCCTCGCGGCTTTGCCCAACGCAGCGTCGTCCTGATTCATCCAGACGAGCGCATGGGTATCGAGCACAATCATTTGGTGGCGTCCCATTTCACGTCAATCGGTGCAATGATGTTTCCTTTAATTTCAATCATGCCCTTGTGCAACCCAAACGGCGATTTTGGGCGCAGGCTTGCTGGCGGATGCAATTCCGCAACAGGTTTGCCGTTCTTGGTAATAAGTATGCCCTCTCCTGTAGCGGCAACCTTGTCCATTAGGGCAAGGCATTTCGCCTTGAATTCAGAGGCCTGGATAGTTTGCATGATGACTCTTCTTTAAAATGACTATGGTGGTGACCATGGTCATTTTAGTGCATAGCGCACGATAGCGCAAGCAGGTGTCGAATGAAGACGGTTTGCATAACGCTTTAACACGGCTGCGCACCGGCGCAAACATCCCGTTTGCTACTTTCCCGGGTGGCAACTCGCCGGTTTGGCGGTGATTGTTGGCCGGGAAGGTCTGCTTGTTGCTCGCATAAGGATGCGGTGTTGACAGGTACGCCCCGGTTACGGCTGGTAGAAGTAAGGGTTCAGCACGGTCACCCCGGTGATTTTGTCAACTGGTAGTCCATTTCGTGTGGCGACGCGGCGAATCGATTCCGGTGCCGAAGCGTCGTAAATGCAGAATGTTTTGGTGCGGTCTGCATTGACGTATGAATGTACCCAAGTCACGCCATCCTCGGCATTTGTGGCGACGACAGTGGTACAAACTTTGGCCCCGTCCGCATTCATTGGAATGCTCAGGCCCTGCGGAAAACTGCGTTCAACAAGATAACGTGGCATATCTATGTCCTTAAAAGTATCAGGTTTGGATTGCGGCTGACATTCAGCCGCACCGTCACAATATTGGCGCCACGAAATTAATGAATCGGCACCCGTACCCATTTTGGGCGCCTGCGCCACCTATTTTGGGTTGAGAAGCCCAAGCCGATTGGCCGCTGACACTGCTTCGGTGCGGGTGTTTGCAGTGAGTTTGCCAAGAATGGCGGCGATGTGGTGTTCCACTGTGCGCAATGAGCGCGATAAATGCCTGGCGATGTCGCGATTTGAGCGACCCTCCGCCACCAATGCCAGCACCTTCATTTCCCGCCCGGTCAGACCAGCAGGATTTGCGCGCGTCGACGGACGTGGGCCGCGGGGAATGTTTGACGCGCCTCGACCAAGCATTGCGCCGCGCAGCCGCTCAATCATCGGTTTCGCAGTCAGGCGCATAAAAATATCCAAGGCATGAAGTTGAGCCTCGTGGTCTCCGTCCATGTAGGCTCGGGCTGCCTCATGAGGGCAGTCCAATGCCATCCACGCATCACCCGCTTCGTGCCAGTTTCCGGTGAATTGTAATGCATAGGGTCGAGCGACGATGGTTACGGTTGCAGGATCGACGGGCTCGCCGGCCTTCCATCGCCAGTAGGCAAGTTCACCTACAAACCAAGGGTGTCGCTTTTGGATCGCGAGTCTGAATGCGGGGTCCGTTTCTTTAATCACCCGCTCAACGTCGTTGGTCATCCACGCATGTTCGGCACTCAGGATACAAACCGGCGCGAGCCGTTGCAGGGTGCCGCTGCGGTGGCCGAGCGCAGATGCTTCTTCGAGGAGTTCAGTCACACCGGGGTCACCTCGCCGGATGCGTAGCCGGATCAACGCGATGAGGGCGGTGATGCGGTTGGTGGAGCCCGGCTGTAAGCGCGGCAGTAAGCTTGTGGCACGATCTCCCGCTGCGTCCCAGTTTCCCCGATAGGTATCGATCAGCGCGATCCAAGCTTCCATGTAGCCTGCCATGCGGTCAAGGTCATGTTGGATTGCGAAGGCAAGGCCTTCCGTCAGGTAGCGTTGTGCGGTGGTGAAATCAAACAACTCACCCGCGCCGGAGCCGAGCATCGAGTAGGCTTCGGCAACGCCCACGCCTCCGTCACGAAGGCCGCCTGCGATCCGCAGGCTGGTGAGCACTGTTTCCCGGCCGCGTTCGTAGTCAATGAAGAGTAGAGCAGCGCCGACTGTGTTGTAGGCGGAGGCAAGAGTGATGGTTTCGCCAAATTGCTGGGCGAGCTCTACTGCCTTGTTGCCCCAATCGAGTGATTCGTGACAGTCGCGATTCAACATACGCAAAATAGCTTCGGCAGTATAAACGCGTGCGCGAACGCGGCCCTCTGGCAGGGACTCGGCAAGGGAAATGGGGCGTCAACTACGGCAATTTGAAATGCGGATTGACGATCAAACCGATGTCGTTACCAAACGGATCGGTGATGGTTGCGGTCTTGATGCCATCGCCCACATCGGTGACCGGGTCTTTGATGGTCGCGCCGAGTTTCACCATCCGCGCCACTTCAGATTCGATATCGGTGACGCCCCAATAACTACCGACACCTTCGCCGTCTGGAAGCAATCCCAATTCGTAACCGCCGACGTTATAACCAACGTAAAACGGCTCGTCAAAATATGGCGGTTGGCCGACCAGATCGGTATACCATGCCTTGGTTTTTGCCAGGTCAGTGGCGCGATAAATGACGGTGCGTAAACCCAATAGATTGGCCATGATTATTTTTTCCATTCCGGGTGGGTCATGCGCAATTCACGTTGTTGCTCAATCAAGGCCTGATAAAACGCAAAACGTTGTGATTCGATCTTACCGGCTTCAGCAGCGGCAATAACGGCGCAGTTGGGTTCGTCAATGTGTGCACAGTCGTTGAATTTGCACTCCCCAAAGTAGGGGCGGAATTCCGGCATGGCATAGGCGATGTCGTCGTCATCAAGATGAAACAGGCCAAACGATTGCATACCGGGCGAATCGATGATGGCGGTATCCGCATCCAGCCAGAACATACGGGTAAAAGTGGTGGTGTGTTTGCCGGAGTTGAGTGCGACGGAAATTTCACCTTCCTTGGCAACGTCACGCATCAGTAAATTATTGACGGTGCGCGATTTTCCCATGCCGGACTCCCCCACAAACAACGTTTTTTTGCCGGCCAACAAGGGCCGTAGCGGGGTGATGTCAAATTTTGCAGAAATCGGCAAAACGTTATAACCAATGCGTTCCAAATGCCGCAATGACTCGTGTGAGGCTTTAAATTCCGGCAGATCCATCTTGTTGAGCATGATGGTGGCGGGGATATTGGCGGCTTCACACGCCAACAAACAAAGATTCAAAAATGTCGGTGAAAACGGCGGGCTTGGCGCACAAATGATCACGGCGTGATCGATGTTGGCGGCAAGGATTTTTTCGCGCCAGGCATCTTTGCGAAACAATACATTTTTGCGCGGCAATACTTCATCAATACGCGCCGACTTTAGACCGGTCATGGAGACCACCACTTCATCGCCGCAAGTCACGTCCTGTTTTTTACCCTTGCGAATGGCGACACACTCGGTCTTGTCGGCCAGTTCGATCAAATAGTCCCGGCCAAAATCGCCGGTCACCAGCGCTTTGAGTGTTTTGGTCATTTCATCAACGCGTCAATTTTGGCGGCGCAAATAAAATCATTGAGGGTGATGCCTCCCGCGTCATGGGTGGAATAGACCACCACACAGCGGTTGTAATGCACACTCATATCCGGGTGATGATCCTGCTGGTGTGAAATCCACGCCGAGGCATTCACAAACGCCATGGTCTCGTGGTAATTCTTGAACGGAAAGGTTTTGTGAATTTCATTGTTGACCCGCGCCCAGCCGGACAGGGTAGCCAGATATTGGTTGATGGTGGTGTCATCAAGCGCGGCGGCTTGGCCGCCGGGTGCACAATTTAAGGTCACGAGTTGGGTCATGTTGTTTGGCTCATTGTTTTTAAGTGGCCAATACGAATCGCCGCCGGGGGGTGCGAATCGTATACCGCCGAATGAATCGGGTCGGGCGTGAGTGTGGAGGCATTATCGCGATAAAGCTTGACCAATGCTGAAACCAGATCGCTGGCGTCGGTTTGTGAGGCGGCGTAGGCATCGGCTTCAAATTCGTGTTTGCGCGAAATCAAACTCGACAAGGGGGTCATCCAAAAGGTGAACACCGGTAACACCGTGAAAAATAATACCAGCGATACGGCCACATGCGGCGTGCCGGATTGGGGCATGCCCAGCCCTTCGTAGAACCACGGTTTATCGATCACCCAGCCCATCAGGGCGAGAATCACAAACGCGACCGCAAAGGTGCTCAACAGGCGTTTAATGACGTGTTTGCGTTTGAAATGCCCCAGTTCGTGCGCCAACACGGCTTCGATTTCGGATGGCGTCAGGCGCGCGATCAGGGTATCAAAAAAGACGATTTTTTTGGTGCGACCAAATCCGGTGAAATAGGCATTGCCGTGTGACGATCGTTTCGAGCCATCCATCACAAACAGGCCTTTGGATTGAAAGCCGCAGCGGTTGAGCAGTGCCTCAATGCGCGCTTTCAGGCTGTCATCTTCCAGTGGCGAAAATTTATTGAACATCGGCGCGATCACAGTCGGGTAGATCACCATCATCAAAATTGAAAAGCCGATCCACGCCGACCAGACATACAGCCACCATAGATCACCCATTTGTGCCATCAACCAAAACGTGCCCAACAATAACGGCAGACCGATCACCGCCGCCAATAACCACCCTTTGAGTAAGTCGAGCACGTAGGTTTTGATCGTGGTTTTGTTAAAGCCGTGTTTGGCTTCAATGCCAAAGGTGCGATATAAATCAAACGGCAAACCGATCATGCCGGTGAGCATCGACAGGCCGACAATAAAAACGATACCGACGGCATATTGGCCTGTGATCAGGCCATCCGCCATGGAAAACAACCAGGCCAAACCGCCGCCGATGGTCAGCACCAGCAGCACGATTACGCCCAGCAGGTCGTCGATCAGGCCGAGGCGTTGTTTATCGAGCGTGTAATCGGCCGCCTTTTGATGGGCCTCCAGTGTGATCGAATCGGCGAATTCGGCCGGCACCGCCGAACGATTGGCAACCACGTGACGCACATGGCGAAACGTCAGCCATAAAGCAAAGGCCACGCTCACGGCGGTAAAAAACAGGAACAACTTGGTAAACAGGGCAGCAGTCATCAGGCAACGATCTTTATAAATGGCAGGGAGGCGAACAGAGATGGTGATTGTCGAATTAGGAGGGCAAAGCGAATACAATGCAACCTTGCCGTTTTCGGTTCAACCCCCCATTTTAGCGCCATGCCACAAGATCAAAACAACCTCATCTGGCTCGACATGGAAATGACCGGTTTAAAGCCGGAATCCGATGCCATCATCGAAATCGCCATTGTCGTCACCGACGCCCAGCTTAATACCATTGCCGAAGCGCCCGTGTTGGTGGTGCATCAGCCGCAAACGGTGCTCGACGCCATGGATTCGTGGAATAGATCGACCCACAAAAAATCCGGGCTGATTGACAGGGTGCTCGCCTCAACCCTGACCGATGCAGTGGTGGAGCGGCAAATGATTGAATTTTTGCGCGAGCACGTGCCGGCAAAAACTTCGCCCATGTGTGGCAATTCAATTTGTCAGGATCGGCGTTTTATGGCGCGTTGTATGCCGCAGTTGGAAGAGTATTTCCACTACCGCAATCTGGATGTGTCGACTCTTAAAGAGCTCGCCAAACGCTGGAAGCCACAAATCATGTCCGGCATGGTCAAACACGGCAAACACGAGGCGCTTGCCGATATTTACGAGTCGATTGAAGAGCTCAAATACTACCGCCAGCATTTTCTTAACTTGGGTTAAAAATCGTTGTGCGGTGGGTCGTTCATCGCTGAACGCCTACTGCCGAACGCAAAGGTCCCGTGTTCAATAAAGACCAAATTGGATGACAAAGCGCAATAAAACTCAACGGGCCAGTCCCCAAGCGAAGTGGGGCCGACCCGTGGAATATGCAGGTTAGTCAAGCGTGACTTCGCGTTCGATGAAGGCGGTTCGCGAGGAGCGGCCAGCCAGATTGAGTTCAACCGTTCCGAAATAGGCGCTGGTGAAATTCAGGCCGATTTTGCCGATGAACTGGGCAACCGCACGCGCACCACCGCTGCCTGGTAGGGTGCTGCTGCGAAACACATCGCCGCTGCAGGTTTTGTTATTGCCACTCAACTGACATTGGGGCGCGTGATACCAACCACCCTGGCCGCTGGTGTCAAAACCAAACCAATAAATGTCGAGCAATTGATCCTTACGCGTCACCGTCAAGCCCGGTGCAAGATCCATCGACAACCACCAGCTGCCATCGGTGGTTTGATCGTCCGCAAGCGGTTCGCTGAAAAAGCTCGACTTGGCGGTGGTGCGGACAAAACTGAGTGATTGTTGGTCGCCATAGATCGACACATTCATGACAATACGTTCGGCATTGCTCATATCCAAATCGGCTTGGCCAACCGAGGTGCTCGAAATAGATCGTGTTGCCAACGGGCTGGTGTCGGTGGCACTTTCCGCAGCGGTCCATGCCCGATAAAGTTTGCCGCTGCAGCGGCGGCCATCGACCAAACAATTGGGGACACTCAACCAGCTTGCGTGGCCGGCACCGTCGTAGTGAAACCACATGGCGGTGAGCACCCGACCACGTTGACTCAGATGCAGGGTGGATTGATCCGCACCGGCCGTCCACAGCCCGGCCATATCCGGCAGGGGCGCGGCTTTGGTGGGTTGATAGCCGGCGACGAGAAAACGCGCCGCCTTGAGTGCTTTGACGTTGTTGGCTGCGGTCGGCTGTGGTGCGGCCACAGCGCAGGTTTGATGGCCACAAAGCGACTCCGGATTGGAAAACATTAATTCACGATTAATGGCGTAAGACATGATGTCGCCGGTGGTGCCACCATTCCAGCGCATGCCTTTGGAGTCGGCAAACAGACCGTCACCGCCGGTTTCCTGGTCGTGCCCGGCACCGAGTAAATGGCCGATTTCATGCACTGCCGTCAACGCCAAATCACGCGCAGCAACATCAACAATGGCGTAACCACGTTTGCCGGGAACCGCGTCTGCCAGGCTATCCATCGACGTTTGATAGGCCGCACCGACCATACATCCACCAGCAGGGCCGCAGCCGACTGAATAGTCGCCAAATGCCGTCAGGAATACCACCATATCGGCGCCTAACGCGGCACGTTTGGCGGCGACACCGGCGAAGTCGGCATTGGCGGGCAGTGATGGATCATCCGCGGCGGCCACCGCCTTGAGAGCGGCCGCGAGGTCACCGACAATCACCGAGCGCGGACTGACACGCAGTGCGCCGACCTGACGAAAAATGATTTGGGCTTTGCTATTGGCAACGGCGGTGTTGGCGGTGGTGATGACGTTATCCAACACGGCCGACAATTGCGCGCCGTATTTGTTGGCCACACGAGTGGTGTAAACAAACATGATGTCGACGCTGGCGACTTCGGTGCTGCTCAAGCCGGCATTGAGCAAGTCCGACACCCGTTTCTGATTGGCGGCGCTGCTCTTTTTGATGTTTGCTGTCGCAAGTGAAGCCACCGCGCAGGACTCTTCACCGGCAGCGGCCGGCGGAATGAGTTGTACGGTTTGACCGGATGTCAGGTCGTTCTCAAAACGAATGCGTCCACTGGCGGTACGAATATCGCCGAGCGCACCGGACTTGGTCAAAATCAGTTCGGCTGGAAATTGTTGGCTGCCGGACGACAAGGTGCCAACCCAGCGCACGTTGCCAGAGGGCAAACGCTCAATAGTGGTGGTCAGCAACGCCGCCAGACCCACCGCGCCCGGCAGGTTAAAGCGGATCATTTCACCTGCCGCCAATCGCTCTGAATTGAGCTCGATCTTTTGTTTGTGGGATTCCTGCCAAGCCTGCGCCACCTGCCGATCAAGTGCCATTTTGTTGCCGACACGAGCGGCGTCCGCGTGAAGCGGCTGGGTGGCGGCAATCAGCAGTAACACCACCATGAAAGCGCCGATGCGTTGCAGCATTTTTTGCGGAACAGATGTGCTGACCGCGGTTGATTGCCGCAGGAGCCCGATTCCCGGCGCGGTTGTGATGCGTGCATTGCACACATAACATAGTGGGTTGGCATCGACGAAGAAGGAATCTTGTTGTGCACACATGAGGATGTCGCGCCAATCGGCGTTTTAGGTCTATGTTTCCTCATCGGCATACCTTGATCGTTCTTGAGCTTTTTATGTTGATGCCGATTGATTTAACAATCTAGCAACAAAGTGTTTGCAATGTTATTAAACGTCCTTAAAAAAAATAAACCCGCCAAGGGCGGGTCATTTGAGGCAAAACTGGCTGAAGACCGTTTGTGAATAAGGACTTTTTGAAATTACCTATGCCGGCGGCGCATTTCCGCGGGGTCGGCGCCTAATCCAGCCAGCCTTTGCGCTTGAAATAGACCAATGGAACCAGTACTGACACAATCATCATGCCGATCGCAAACGGGTAACCGTATTCCCAGCTGAGCTCAGGAAACCAGCCTCGAAAGTTCATGCCGTAAACAGAGGCGATCAGCGTCGGCGGCAACAGCGCCACCGCGGCCACCGAAAAAATCTTGATGATTTTGTTCTGATTGATGTTGATAAAACCAACGGTGGCATCCATCAGGAAGTTGATTTTGTCGAACACAAAGGCGGTGTGGCTGTCGAGTGAATCAATGTCGCGCAGAATTTGCCGTGCTCCCTCGACTTGATCGCCATCGAGCAATTTCTGGCGCATCAAAAATGATACTGCGCGGCGGGTATCCATGACGTTGCGGCGGATACGCCCGTTCAAATCTTCTTCGAGCGCAATACGCGCCAACACCTTGCTGGCCTCGGCATCGGTCATCCGTTCGGTCAGCACAAAACCGGAAATTTTTTCGAGCTTGGCATAAATCCCTTCCAGTGCATCTGCGGAATATTCCGCGTCGGTCGCATACAAATCCAGTAGCACCTCACGCGCATCTTCAATGTAGCCGGGACGGGTACGGGCACGCATACGCACCAGACGAAACGCCGGCAGGTCTTCCATATGCAGGCTGAACAGGGTATTGCCCTTGAGAATGAATGCGACCAGGACGTTGCGGGAATCGTCGTCGATCTCCAGCAAAAAATCCGAGCGTAAATGCAACTCGCCGCCATCGCCTTCAAAAAAGCGCGCCGAGGCTTCAATGTCGCCCATCGACTCTGAGGTGGGAACGTCCAGTCCATACAACGTGCGAATCCAGTCGCGCTCAACATCTGTGGGCGAATCCAGATCGATCCAGATCGGATCGGAATTTTTCAGGTCGTCAATCGAGTCAACCTGCAGTTGATTCAGGCGGCGGTTATTGAGAATAAAGACGTTTAGCACAGGCTGATCCGGGTTTCGGTGGCAAGGTGGCGCGATTGTAGTGGAAGTTGTGTTCGCAGGCGAGTGAATTTATGACGCATCAAGGCTGGCCGAGGAAAAAATAAAACAGGGTGCCGCGCTCACGGGTACGACCGTAGCCAAAATAGAGTGGCCCCAAGGCGGTGTCGGCACCCAGAAACACACCCAAAGATGTTTTATTTTCGCTGGTGGACAAAGTCTGAAAGCTGTTGCCGATGCGACCCATTTCACCGGAGACACCGGCAAACACCCGTCGGCCGAAAAAAGACGGGGCCACCGGCAACTGATAGTGATAAGACAGTCTGCCCAGCGCCACGGTCTCGCCCAACAATTCACCGGGTCGATAGCCGGATAGCTGTAGAAAACCGCCAAGCGAAAATTGGTCAAAGATTGGAATATTGCCGCGTAGACTGCGTCCGTAACGGGCCGCGAACGAGGTAGTGTGTTTGCCGGCTGAAAAATTTTCGTTGTAGGTGGCTTCAACCTTGCGGTAGTCGGTACTGGCGCCAAGTCGGGTCACGCTGGCAAAAAAATCAAAACTGAGGAGACGACCGCTGCGTGGAAAATTGATGTCGTCGATATTGTCATACAACGCCCGAAGCTTGAATCCACCCTGCTTGATGTTAAAGGGGGGGAAACTCGACGGTCCGATATTGACCTCGGCGTTGTCGTTGCCACGAATCAGGCCGACTCTGGCGATTGCATTGCGGCCAAAATCCATGCCCAAATCGATGCCGTAGGATTGGGAGCCGACGTCATATTGCACAATTCGTTTGCCATCCTGAAAAATGTCGATCGGGCGACGGGTTAAATCGATACCTGCGGAAATATTGGTGACACTACCGGCACCAAACGGCTGAAAAAAGCGCGTGGCAAGTCGCCGGTCGCGGCCAATCTGCAAATCGTTGCGCCACTCGGCACCGGCGGCGTTGAATTGGGTTTGTTGTGAACGCAGCAACAAATTAAAGCGGCCCTCACCGGCCGAGTCGGCTGCCATGGACAGGCCGATGCGCAAATAATTGGGTCCCCACTGTTTTTCGCGCGCATTCACCGCCAATACATGCCGGTTACCTTCGTACAACAAGGAGTAATTGACCCGCTCGAAATAACCGGTGCCAAAAATGCGGCTGATGCCGGTATCAATCTTTTTAAAATCAATCTGATCATCGACCTTCACATCGAGGGTGCGGCGCAAATCGTTTTCGTTGGCGCGCTCCAGTCCGGTGATGCGCACCTGGTTAATTTTTTCGGCTTCCGTGATCGCATAACCGGCGCGTTCTGCCTGTGCCAGTCGGACGGCCCGATAGGCGGGTTCATCAATGGCCATTTCACGCAAGCTGGCGGCCATTGACCGCGCTGTGGCGGCACCGATGGTAATGGCATCGGCCATAAGGTTGAAATTGGTCGAGCCGATGGTGTCCAGCGGTGGCGTAAGCAGAATGTCGCCCGGCCGCAACTCGGCCAGCGAGCGTTGCACATTCTGTTCAGTGAGAATATTGATGGTCTGCAACGACACACCAAACAACGACTGCAGCTGATCGCGTTTTAATAAGCCGGAGCTGATATTGACGGCAATGATGACGTCCGCACCCATGGCGCGGGCGATATCGATCGGCAGATTGCGTGTTAACCCGCCATCGAGGTAGATGTGGTTGTCAATTTCAAACGGCGCGATCACACCCGGGACCGACATGGATGCGCGCATCACATTGGCCAGACGGCCACGATCAAACACCACCATCTTGCCCGATTCGGCATCGGTGGCAATGGCGCGAAATCGAATCGGCAAGCTGTCGAAGTCAACCGTTCCGGGTGCCCTGCGGGTAATACGCGAAAACAGTGCATCCAGTTTTTGGCCAGAAATTGCACCCGGCGGTAACTGTAGGCCGGTTGCTCGGATGCCAAATTCGAGACCGAGCAGTTTTGCCTGATCTTCTTCCTTGCGCAGGAAACTGCGATCCTCGCGCGGGCTGGTATCTGTGGTCAGATCGGCCCAATTGGCATTGCCCAGGCGCTCTTCAATTTCGTCGACCGAGGTGCCGGATGCGTAGGCGGCCCCCACCAGTGCACCCATACTGGTGCCGGTGATGATGTCGATCGGTATTTTCAATTCTTCCAATACCTTGATCACACCAATGTGTGCGCCGCCGCGCGCACCGCCGCCGGATAAAACCAGCGCAATCTTCGGTCTGGCCGGGGTGGTGTTGGTCGTTGCGGCTGTCGGCGGGGTCATGGTTTGCGCGGCCACGCTGGTCAAAAACAAATGGACAACGATGCTGGTCGCCAGCAAGACAGATCGGGTAATGGTTTGCATAGGGGCATTCTAATCGTTGCAGCGCAAACATGACACCCGTCATCGGTACCCGCCCGGTCATTTGCCGGCAGGCCGATTCGATCAAATGTGCTTTACGCGGTCACGTTTTTTTCAGTCGGTGCTGGTGAATCTGGTGCATGAATGCCAAACCAGGTGGCGTACAACGCCGGCAGAAAAAACAGGGTGAGCAGGGTGGCCACCAGCAGGCCGCCCATGATGGCCACGGCCATCGGGCCAAAAAAAGCCGAACGGACCAGCGGAATCATCGCCAGCACGGCGGCCATTGCGGTCAAGACAATCGGTCGCAGGCGTCGAACCGTCGCACCAATCACCGCCTCAAACCGATTTTGATCGGCGGCAATGTCTTGTTCGATTTGGTCGATCAGAATGACCGAATTGCGCATGATCATGCCAAACAACGCGATGGTGCCGAGCATGGCGACAAATCCAAACGGCTTGTTCAACACAATCAAGAACAGGGTCACGCCGATCAATCCCAAGGGGGCGGTGAGCACGACAATAATGACGCGCTGGAAACTCTTCAACTGGATCATCAGGACCATCAACACCGCAAACACAAACAGCGGCATACCGACCTTGATCGATTGTACGCCACGGGCGCTTTCTTCTACCGCACCGCCGACCTCGAGCAAATAGCCGGACTGCATTTTTTCGCGCACGGCGGCGATGGGTTTTTTCAACTGCGTAACAATGGTCGCGGGTTGTAACGACGGTTTGTAAATGTCACCCTTGATGGTAATGGTGGGCAATCGGTCACGACGCCAGATAACCGGATCTTCAAATTCGTATTGAACCTTGGCGACCTGCGTGAGTGGTACGGCACGACCGGTATGGGTAGGAATCGACAAACTTTCCAACAAAGAAATTTTGGCTCGTTCTATGGCCGGACCGCGCAGCAGGATTTCGATTTGTTTATCGTTTTCACGCAGGTGGGTGACGGGTGTGCCACTCAACGATCCATTGACGAAGGCGGCGATTTCGGCCGAGGTCAGTCCGAGTAAACGTGCCTTATTTTGATCAATATCGAGCTTGATCACCTTGGAACGCTCATTCCAATCGAGTTGAATATTGGCGACGTTGCCGTTGGTGCGTAATATTTCGGCCACTTCAGAAGCATAAGTGCGCAACTTTTCCAGATCTTCACCCGACACCCGGTACTGAATCGGAAATCCCACCGGCGGTCCGTTTTCGAGCCGTGATAAACGCCCCCTGATTTCCGGCATATCGGTTTCAAACAAATGGATCAGCTTCGAGCGGAGTATTTCGCGTGACTTGGCATCGTTGGTGGTGACCACGATCTGGCCAAAAGCCTGGTTCGGCAATTGCAAATCGAGCGGCAAATAAAAACGCGGTGCGCCGGTACCGATGTAACTCACGTAGTTTTCAAACAACGCCTTTTCCTTGTCTAGAAAAGCTTCGAGTTTTTTCACCTGCGTTTCGGTGGCTGCGATCGAGGAGCCCTCGGCCAGACGCACATCCACAATCAATTCGACACGCGTCGACGACGGGAAAAATTGTTGTTGCACCAAGCCAAACGCCAGCACCGCGCCAATAAACAATCCACCGGTGGCCATCAGCACGGTTTTTTTGTTCAACACACAGCAAGTGACGGCGGCGCGAAACCATTGATAAAACGGCGTGTTGTAAACATCGTGTGCATGGTCGTCATGTGTGACGGTGTCTGTTTCATGCACGGCATCGG
Source organism: uncultured Burkholderiales bacterium (assembly GCA_947085425.1). Taxonomy (GTDB): domain Bacteria; phylum Pseudomonadota; class Gammaproteobacteria; order Burkholderiales; family Usitatibacteraceae; genus UKL13-2. Next base: position 29,647 of record CAMTWK010000017.1, read on the forward strand.
CGGGCATCAGCCGGACGGCCAGGCGTTGACCGATCCACGGCAGTTTGCCGATGAGTCCGGCGATACGCCGCACCCGCGGGGTGATGACCGGTTTGCCATCAACATAGTCTGGTAACAGGTGGTAACCCAGATAGGGGATGAAAATTACCGCGGCGAACCACGACAACAACAATGCCAAAGTAGTCACCTGAAAAATTGCAATGGTGTATTCGCCGGTGCTGGATTTGGCAGTGGCAATCGGTAAAAAACCGGCTGCCGTCACCAGCGTGCCGGACAACATTGGAAAGGCGGTGGAGGTATAGGCGAAACTGGCCGCGCGCATCCGGTCCCAGCCCTGCTCCATTTTGATGGACATCATTTCGATGGCAATGATGGCGTCATCCACCAATAATCCCAACGACAAAATCAATGCACCCAGTGAAATTTTATGCAGTCCGACATTAAAGACGTACATGCAAAAAAATGTTGCCGCCAGCACCAGCGGGATCGACAACGCCACCACCATGCCGGAGCGCATGCCGAGGCTGAAAAAAGTTACCGCCATGACAATAATCACCGCCTCGGCGAGCGCGCGCACAAATTCGCCGATACTCTCGCGCACCGCGCGTGGCTGATCGTTGACACGGTGTAACTCGATGCCGATTGGCAGCGTTTTTTCGATGCGCTCAATGGCGGCGTCGAGATTTTCGCCGAGTGTGAGGATGTCGCCCCCGGCACGCATGGAAATACCCAGTCCCAGGGCCTCTTGCCCAAGATAGCGAAACTTCGTAAGCGGCGGGTCGGCGTAGGCGCGTTTGACGGTGGCGATGTCGCCGATCTTGATCAGCCTGCCGTTGGCGCGCAGGGTGAAATCACGAATCGATTCGACGCTGTCAAAGTGACCGGAGGCGCGCACGAATATTTTGTCGGTGGCGGTTTCAAAGGTGCCGCCGGCCACCACCGCATTTTGTGCGCGCATGGCGGTGATAATGGTTTCGCCATCAATTCCCAGGTTGGCGATTTTGACGTTGGAAATTTCGATGAGGATTTTTTCTTCCTGCTCGCCAAAAATTTCCACCTTGGACACGTCAGGCACCCGCAATAATTCGCGGCGGATACGATCGATATAGATTTTTTTATCGGCGTAGGAATAACCCTGACCGGACAAGGCAAAAATATTGCCAAAGGTGTCGCCAAATTCATCGTTAAAAAATGGCCCAAGCACCCCGGCGGGAAGGGTGTGGCGCATATCTCCCACACGTTTGCGGACTTCGTATTGCGTCACCGGCACCATTGCAGTCGGGGCGGCGTCATCAACAATAAACAATATGGTGGATTCACCCGGACGTGAATAGCTGCGGATGAAATGCAGATTGGGCACTTCCTGCATTTTTCGTTCAATGCGTTCCGTCACCAGTTGATCCACCTCGGCCGCCGAAGCGCCCGGCCAAAGCGTGCGCACGGTCATTCCTTTAAAGGTAAACGGCGGATCTTCCGATTGGCCCAGACGACCATACGACAAAATGCCGGCGATACCAATGGCGACGATCATAAACAACACCAGCGGCTGATTTTTCAGCGCCCATGTGGACAAATTAAGTTTGTTCATATTGGGCTTACTTCAGCAGGCGGTCTAACAACGCCACCGACGGCCGACCGCTGGGTTGGCCGGCGAGTGCGGGCACATCGGTGGCTTCCTTGGCGTGCGCAACTTTGCCGTCACCCTTGACCTGTGGATCGGCAATCGGTCGGACGATTTCACCATCGCGCAATTTATGCACGCCGGCGGCAACAATGCGATCCCCCGGTTTGACTGAATTGGCGCCATCGGCGCGCACCAGTGCGGTGGTCTCTCGGTATTGCAAAACTTTTATCGGCTTTAAGGTGATACGACCATCCCCGCCGATTTGCCACACGCCGGTGATGCTGCCTTTTACATATAAGGATGACAACGGCACCGCAAAACTTCCGGCCGCTTCGTTGCCAACAAAGGCGGCATAGGCAGACATGCCCAGTCCAATGTCACGATCGGCACCCGCGATCGCAATGCGCGCGGTAAAAGTGCGGGTCACCACATCCGCAGCAGCGGCGATTTCGCGCAAATTGCCGGCGTAGGATTTGTCCGGGTTGGACCAAGTCCTGATATGAATCGGCCGTGGCTTGCCGGCGGCAGCGCCGCGAAATTCGCCGATTTTTGCTTCCGGCACGGCAATCACCAATTCTTTTTCTTGTGGATTGGCGATTTTCATAATCGGTTGCCCGGCGGCGACCACTTGTCCGACGTCCGCCATCACCTGGGTGACAACCCCATCCATTTCAGCGGTCAATGTGGCGTAACCGGAGCGGTTGAGTGACACGTTGGCGGTTGCTTGTTGGGCATCCAATCGTGCGCGTGCGGCATTGGCCAAATTCAGTTTTTGATCAAGCGCACTTTGGCTGACAAAGCCTTTTGCAAACAGATCGCTAAACCGATTGAGTTCTGCATTTGCATAATCCGCTTCGGTTTTTTGTGCACTGACTTGCGCGCGCGCTGCATCGGCTGCGAGGGTCACATCTTGGGCGTCAATCTGCGCCAGCAACTGGCCGCGTTTAACGTTGGCACCGGCATCGACCAGCCGGTGGGTCATTTTGCCACCGACCTGAAACGCATGGTCTGCTTCATGGCGGGCGCGAATTTCACCCGAAAAAATATCCAATTCTGCACCGCCGCTGGCTGGAATTGTGTAGGCGAGGGCGGGTCGGGCGGGCTCGGGGACAGGTTCCTTTTTATTGCATGCGGCCAGCAAAATGGCCAGCAAAATTGCGCCGGTAACTACGCCTAACGGACTGATAACACAGCCGTTTTTTGTTAAAGACTGCGAGGTGCAATTTGGAAGTGACATAACAAACGCCAGATGGGAGAGGGGAGGGCAAAAGTAAATGACCAGCCGGTAAGTTACCGTGATTTTTGATGCCTGTCAATTATTTTTCTTCGCATTTTTTGTTGCTAAAACGACGCCAGCGTTTTGTGAATCTTGTAATTGGCCTATGAATTGCCAGCTGTAGCGTGTTGGCTGCCGCTGGCCAGGCAGTAGTCCATACTGGATGATGCGGCAAAGTGATTCAGTGGCAGTTTTTTGCCAGACAACGATTCAATTTCGACACGGCATGGAAGGAACATAAATGGAAAAGACAATCCAATCCGGGCTTAACAAACAAATCGACCGCCAACGCATGCAAACAGGTGACAAACTGGTCAATTCGACGCGCCGCGACATGCTTGTGTCATTGACCATGTTGTCGGCTGCGGTCCTTGCCGCCACGCACCCGCCACGCGCCCGGGCATTTTCGTTTGCAGATTTATCGCAGGGCGATGCCGGTACCGGTGTCAAAGCAGCGTTATCACAGGGGGCCGATATTGCCGTGCAATTGCTCGGTAAACAAGACGGTTTTTGGGGAAATGACAAGGTGCGTATTGCACTACCCGACTGGATCGAAAAAGCCGAAACCGCCTTGAAGTTTATGGGCCGCGGTCGCGATATTGATGACTTAAAACTTGGTATCAACCGTGCGGCCGAACAAGCGGTGCCACACGCAAAGAGGTTATTGTCGGATGCCGTCAAATCGATAACGGTGCAGGATGCCAAGGCGATCCTGACCGGTGGTGACAACTCGGTGACAATGTTCTTCAAGGACAAAACGCAGACATCCCTGACTGAGAAATTTCTGCCGATTGTCACCAAGGCCACCAACAAAATCGGCCTGGCCAGAAAGTACAACGATATCGCCGCTCAGGTTGAGAAGACCAGATTTATTCGCATCTCACCTGAACAGCGCAAAGTCGAAAACCATGTGACCGCCAAGGCACTGGACGGCTTGTATTACATGATTGGCGAAGAAGAAAAAAAATCCGCCAGAACCCGATGGGCGCGGGTAGCGAAATATTGCGGCGGGTGTTTGGCTCTTTAGGCCGCTGATTCTATTGAGGCCGCTGATTCTATTGAGGCCGCTGATTCTATTGAGGCCGCTGATTCGCATGAAGCCGCAGATTCATGTCACGGATTACACCCAGCCACGTGATCGTTCAACCGCTTTTTGCCACTGCGCCATTCTGGCCGCGACCGCGTCGCGTGACATGGTTGGCTGCCAACGTTTTGCAACCTGCCAGCTCGCGGAAATGTCGGTTTGGCTTTTCCAAACGCCAACCGCCAATCCGGCGAGATAGGCAGCGCCCAGCGCGGTGGTTTCGGCCACGGTCGGGCGCACGACAGGAATGCCCAACAAGTCGGCTTGGAACTGCATCAATAGTGGATTGGCGGTAGCGCCGCCATCGACGCGTAATTCACTCAACGCCAAACCGGTGTCGTTCGACATGGCGGCAAAAACATCGGCTGATTGAAAGGCAATCGCCTCGAGCGTGGCGCGCGCAATGTGCGCCCGGGTGGTGCCGCGCGTCAAGCCGAGCATGGTGCCCCTGGCACTGGCGTCCCAGTGGGGCGTGCCGAGTCCGGCAAACGCCGGCACAAACATGACACCACCGGTATCGGGCACACTTGCCGCCAAATCCGCCATTTCGCTGGCGTCTTTGATCAGCCCCAAACCATCGCGTAACCATTGCACCGCCGCACCGGCAATAAAGACACTGCCCTCCAAGGCGTAGTCGGTTTCATCACCGATGCGCCAAGCGACCGTGGTCAAAAGCTTATTTTTAGATTTCACCGGCTGGCTGCCGGTGTTCATCAACATAAAACAACCGGTGCCATAGGTGTTTTTAGCCATCCCCGCTTGATGACAACCCTGACCAAACAGTGCGGCGTGCTGATCCCCCGCCACCCCCGTGATCGGGATTCCCGGCGGCAAGCCTTCGCAGGCGGTGATGCCGGCGTCGTCAATATGGCCGCTGGAACTGACAATTTTCGGCAGTACACTGCGTGGAATGTCCATAAACGTCAATAACTCGTCGTCCCACTGACAGCGGTGAATGTCGAATAACAGAGTGCGGGAGGCATTGGTGACGTCGGTGGCATGGACTTTGCCTGCAGTCAGGTTATAAATTAACCAACAATCAATTGTGCCAAACGCCAACTCACCGCGTTCGGCACGCACTCTCGCCTCAGGCACATGATCCAACAACCACTTCAGCTTGGTCCCGGAAAAATAGGCATCAATAACCAGTCCGGTTTTGTCACGGATCGTGTCGGTATGCCCGGCCGCCACCAAGGTTTCGCAATATTCAGCCGTGCGCCGGTCCTGCCAAACGATTGCCGGAGCGACCGGCAGACCCGTGCGGCGATTCCACAGTACGGTGGTCTCGCGCTGATTGGTGATGCCGATCGCCTTGATTCGTGCGCCCGCCTGTTGGGCGGATTGGATCGCCTCGGCGGCCACTTTGCGTTGGCTATGCCAAATTTCCAGGGCATCGTGCTCAACCCAGCCAGGCTGTGGAAAATATTGCCGGAATTCTTCTTGCGCGCGGGCAATGACGCGGCTGTCGTGATCAAACACAATCGCTCGCGAGCTGGTGGTGCCTTGGTCGAGTGCCAAAATACAATCCATTACATGACTCCTGCGGGGAATGGGCGTGGTGGGGCGCGGGTTGTAAACGACTATTTCATTACCTGCTGAAATTATGATTGAATCTTTTCATGAATTGCGCAAAGGTTGCCAGCCGTTTCGAAGTGGCCGGTTGCCTGTGATAAAAATACCGAAAATTTTGCTGCCAAACTTGGTTGTAACCACCAATCTCCTGAAATACCCGGCATTTCTGACCTATCGGGGGCTGAAAGATTTGTCGCAGTACGATAAACTGTTACAAATATAAGTTCGACCTGTTGCGGACAGGCTCCGCCACATTGCTTGTTTGCGACGGCGGGCAAAAATTCTGCTGTACATTTGAAAATTATTAGTCTGAGGTTGCAATATGGGTTTGCTCGACGATCTGAAAAAAGAAGCCGAGACGTTAAAGAATCAAGAAGCCGCACGCACACAATCGCTGAAGGCGAATGCCGTGCAGGTGGATCATGCGTCGCGGACCATTTTTAAATATCTGAATGATTTATTCCGTCAATTAAACGTGGTGAAACCGCCGTGTGTGCGCACCTATGATTTGCTCACCGTGGGCAAAATTGATGGTTTGGTGCAAGGCGACTATCGGATTGAATACCGCACCTCACAACGAAATAACAGCGAACACTACGAAGAACTGACGGTCACCTTTCGCCGCTCCAAGCCGGAAGTCATCAAGGTCAAGCGTGAAGCCGAGACAATTGAAAAATTCCGTGACCTGTTGTGGCAAAACAATATGCGTTTTACCTCCGAAGCGGTGCGCAATGACCGCCGGGTGGTGACCCATGAATTTTTTAATATCAATTCGGAAGTCATTTGCGGGCTGGACATTGTCAGCGACTACGACGAGGGTGTGATCCGTTTCAAACTCAAAAACGTCGAAGATTTTGGCCCGAGTATCTATACGTTGGAGCCTTCCAATATCACCGACAAATCCCTCGAAGATCTGGCGAAACTATTGATTGGCCAGACCGACGTTAATTTTGAAACCTATAACCGCCGTGCCGCTTTTGGAAACAGTGCGACTGGTCAATACCCGCGGCAAAGTGCCAAAAACGTCCAGTACGCGAGTTCTCCGCCCGAGAAGGACGAGGAATCAGAAAAGAAACGCGGGCTGTTTGGATTGTTTAAGAAATAATCCGCCTGCGATTCCAAATAAAAAAACGCCGCCGATGACAACAACATCGGCGGCGTTTTTGTTTGGTGCTTTTTTGAGGCGGGTTACGCCAACAAATTAGCGGCGGCGTTGCAGCGCGTCAATCCGCTCTTGCATCGGCGGGTGGGTTGAGAATAACGCCATGTAGCCGGGTTTATCGGAAATGCCGGACGCCGCCATCGACTTAGGCAATTCACCGGGTGCCAAACCACCCAAACGGCGCAACGCAGCAATCATTGGCTCGGGTCGGCCGATCAACTGCGCGGCACCGGCATCGGCGCGGAATTCGCGCTGGCGCGAAAACCAGGCAACAATGATCGATGCCAGCACACCCAGCAACAATTGACAGGCGATGTCGGTCACGTAATAACCAATGCCGGGGCTGCTGCTTTTGTTGCCGAGCACCACTTTGTCAACAAAATAGCCGACGATTTTCGACAGGAACACAACAAAAGTATTGATCACGCCCTGAATCAGGGTGAGGGTGATCATGTCGCCGTTGGCGATGTGCGCAACTTCATGCGCCAACACCGCTTCGACTTCTTCCTTGGTCATAGACTCCAGCAGCCCGGTCGAAACTGCAACAAGCGATGAATTTTTGAACGCACCGGTGGCAAACGCGTTGGGCTCGCCTTGGTATACGGCAACTTCCGGCATGCCGATTTTGGCTTTGTTGGCCAGACGGGTAACAACACCGATCAACCAGCGTTCGGTCTCGTTTTGTGGCGATGTAATGACCTTGGCGCCGGTGGACCATTTGGCCATTGGTTTGGAAATCAGCAAGGAAATAAACGCGCCGGAAAAACCAACCACGGCCGAAAACGCCAGCAACATCGGCAAGTTCAGGCCGTTGGCGGTCAGGAAACGATTCACGCCCAGCGCGCTGGTGACCACCGTAATCACCAACATAATCGCGACGTTGGTCAAAAGGAATAAAAAGACACGTTTCATGGGGCAGGGGCTCCGTAGAGGAAATAAGTTGATGCTGATTTTAGCGGGGTTTTCCGCGGGTGTAACAATAAAGCTACATGGGGCATGTGTGACCAAAATTCAATGGGTAAAGAGCGAATTCTTGCCCGGAAAGTAGCCAATCGTCGGGCATTTGGTCGGCAGGAAAGGCATTAGTTCAATTTTGATTGCAAGTGGTGAGCGTCCAATGTCTGAATCGTTGCAGTTTTGCCTGGCCGGCATTCACCCTTCCTGAATATTTTTTAGTCCTAGTGACAAAAGGCGTTCGTCTTTGGTGATTAGGATCATCTTTTCTATATCTGCAACGGCGGCAAGCAATAGATCGAACGGGTCTCCTTGTAAACCATTCAATTCTCGCGCACGCTCAATATGCTTAGCTGTAATTGCCACCATCTCAAACCCTGCTTCCGAAAAATAAGTGGATAGTGACCCACTGGGCAATGCGAGTTTACCCACCGAGTTTTTTAATTGCATTTCCCACAAACTTGCGACGCTGATAAAACAGGGCTGTTTGCTAATTAGTGCCTTTGTCCCCTTGGACAACCTGCCACCTTTAGTCATCCACCAATAGGCAATATGAGTGTCAAGTAAATAACGATTCATTGCGTTTGCCTACAGCTTATTTTTTTTGGTCGCCGTTTTTTTCTTCGCCGACGGGCGACGTCGGCCGTGCTTTGTTGCGCCAGAAGTCAATCCTGGCAGCCCAAATAATTTGGCAACTTCTGCGTTACCGGTCGGGCTGAAGGCTTCGTCAATTTGCTCCTCAGTCATATTCAAATGTGACCATCCGCCTAGTTTGCGATTGGCCACGTCTGTAGAAACCGGTACCAACCGTACCGAGGGCACGCCTTTATTGGCAATTATGACTTCTTCTCCTGCCAGGGCGGCTTTGACTAATTTCGAAAGCTGACTTTTGGCATCAAACATATTGACTTGCATGATGGTTTCTCCATGGATGAGGGTAGGTTACCATAGGTTAGCTAAGTTAGCTAACTGAGTCTGTTGCTCCTCCTGGTTTCGCTTCATTTTCCGGGTGGTGAATAGCACAACTCACTCCACGGCTCAACATAGCCAGGCCACTGATCTGCCAATCGGGACGACGACAAGGACTTCATCGCCTGCTCAATTCGCCGGTTGCCGTCGTCGATGAAGGTGGCACCGGCTTCGTGAATCCACACGCCATGCGGGGCATTGACCTCGACTGCAATAAACCAAAACGGTTTGCGGATTCCGCTCATGGCTTCGATGCCGTTGATGTAATGCGCTGCCTGAAGGTCGTAGTCATTTTGCCGTGCCTGTTTGGTGAACCCGCCAGGCCGAGCGTCGGTGGTGGTCTTCAGGTCAATAATCACGTTCTCATGATGGGCATCGGCGCGGATGCGGCAGCGTATGTCCGTTGCCGCATCCGTCCAAAAAATGGATTGCTCACTGCAAGACGACTGAATCATGCCATTTAGGTCAACCGTACGGCTATGCAATCAACTTGGAATTGGCATTCCAATTAACCATCAGATGGACGATTTGAGCTTTGCGGAGCGCGAATTTAGGTACGTTTTTACGATGCTGCAAGTCGGGCATAGTGCCCCAGATAAAATTTTTGCGTACATTGGCCGCCCGGGTTGGGCATCGAAAATTCGTTGGGCAAAATACCCGATGCGCGATTCTGCTGTATGGGGGCATCGCGCGCTTTTGGATCGACTCAATCGTTTTGAAGAAAAATCGGGAGCCCAATAATGAAGCTCCCAATCGACAAATCAATTGTAATTTCGCCAGTTGAAATTGAGGATGTAGGAAAGCGAATTGTCACAAAGCAAATGATGCACAATGCGACCGGCAGTAAATTTATTGGCGCCACGCCAACGGCGGTCTTGATGCGGTGCCAAAACGAATTGGCGCGTGGCCATCGTAGTGATCCTCAATTTTGCGTATTTATTCGGGAGCTCCTTGAACGCGAATGTCATGGACCTCATCGGTTGACGGAAAAGGTTATCGACAAGTATGTGAAACTGGGTGCCTGTGCGTTCCAATTTATGTACGACCTTGGTTACGAACCGCCACCCATTGGAAAATTGTCGCGCGAGATGTGCTTTGAAGTTTTTCGGGGTTGCATTGTTCGTGGCGTTGACCATCGTTTTTCAGGCGACCTGCGTGGCGCTCTCGGTTGCATTGATCGGGCGCTCGGCGGACAAAACTTAACTCGTGATCTTGAAGTGGATTTGCAGGCAGCCTTCGGTTTTTCGCCTTGCAATAAATCGCCGGTCCAGCTTCATAAAAAAGTATGGTGGCTCGGTGATCCACTTTCCATTCCCAAACATTTAAAGCTCGTGCCACAGGGTCGCTCGCTCGCCGCGACTCTGCTGCTGTCAAATGCTTTTAGTTTGTCGCTCCGTGCGGCCGCGGGCGCCGTCATTCGTGACGGTGCGATAGAAATCAACGGTCAAAATAGTCGTGGCGAGTTTGTCACGAAAGTCTTGCCAATTGAAAAGCCGTTTCAGCAATGGGCCGTCGGCATTCTGGCGGGCTGGGCACGCCAAGGTGCAGGCGAGTGGACAATGTTTCCCACGCCAGCCTTAGCGAGCAAATATGTGTTGAACTTGGAAAATAAAATGGAGGTCGCGGGAATTCTACCTGCAGATACGGACTACGTCTGTGTTGCCATGCAGAGCGAGGTGCTGCAGAAATTATTTAAGTGAAAACTTGTTTCTGTTGTGAATGTTCGGGCGCAGGAACTGCTGGCAGGTCAGTCGCATCGGTGCATATTGAAGGGAGTCCGCTGGGCAAAAAAAAGCCGCGGTCAGGCGGCTTTTAGTGTTGCGACGGAGTTTTTTCGGTGCCTACATCGTCGTTACGCCCAATACGCTATGTTGCGGCATGCTGCGAAAGGCTTTTTGCATATGCACGTGATAAGCCACAAATAACACGACAAACCCGCCAAACATGAGCGGTTCCGGCAGACCCATTTGCCAGCCGATCACAGCGATCAATGCACAACCAACATTAATGAGGCCACTGACAAAACTGGCCTGGCCAACGCTGAACCCGCGATTCAACAAGTAGTGATGAAAATGCTGACGGTCGGCGACAAACATGCTGCGACCGGCGAGCTTGCGACGAATCATGAGTGACACACAGTCACTCAACGGAATAACAATCACCCATAGCGCACAGATCGCCGGGAAAGTGCGCGTGCCGTCGCTCGGTGCGCCATTGCCGGTGGTCAGATCAATGGCGAACCAGCCGATGAGAAAGCCGAGCAACATGCTGCCCGTGTCACCCAAAAAAGTGCGCGCGCGTTTGTTCCATGGCCAGCGCGCATTCAGCAACAAATACCCGCCGGTGGCTGCGGTCAACACCACCAGCAATTTGTATTGATCCCACAGCCCACTTTCACGCGCGACATAGGCGTAAGTAATGAAGGTGATCACACCGATGCCACCGGCATGGCCATCAATGCCATCGGCCATATTGAGCGCGTTGATGACGCCGATAACGGCAAAGGCTGTCATGGGCACCACAAAAACGGACAACCCAATCGGGCCGAACCCGAGTAAATCACCTACTTGGTGAATCTGTACTTCGGCTATATATACCATCAGCAAACACGCCGCCGACTGGGCGAGAAATTTTGGCAGGGGTGGGATTTCACGAACGTCATCCGCGAGCCCAATCACCAAAATGACGACCAGTGCGGCCGTCAGGCCAAGCGAGTAGTGCGGTTGCAAAAACGTGATCGCGGCCAACAACACCAAGGCAATGCCCAGCCCGCCGATGATGGGAGTGGTGTGGCCGTGTTCCTTACGACCACCGGGGTGATCAAGTAACCGCAGCCATGGCGCGAGGCGGATTAACACCAGCATGAGTAAACCGGCGGCCGCCAAGGATGTAGCGAAGATATTGAGAGTGATCATATAAGTCTGAAAACGCCTATCGCACTAGCAAAACATTCTTGAAAAATCCCCCCGTCGTCCCCGCAGAGAGCCTGCCCCAGCTTTGAGCCTGCCCAGCTTGTTTGAATGTGGGGCAGGAATCCAGTCCTTTGTATCTCTTTCGTGTAACGACGTTCTGGACCTGCCGCCGCAGGGATGACGATCTTTCTTGGGTTTCCTAAATTACCAAACTCGCCATCTGCTGCGGCGTTTGAAGAGAAAAAGCTTGAAAGTGCTTGTCGATGAACGACTTTCGAATAAAAACGCAAAGTCCGTTCGTTCGGATGAACTCGCGCAGCAACTGGCGTACGGGTAATTCGTATACATTGGCTTTACGCCAATACTTCTACCGCCAAACCATTTACCCGTTTGAACGCCGCATCGCCGGTGAAAAATAAATGATTCTTGCCAAGCTGCAGGCTGCTCGCCGCCTGCAGCGCATCGGGTGTCCGTAGGTCATGCTTGACGCGTATCACCGCCGCCAGTTCGACGACGTCCCGCGAAAGCTCGACCCATCGCACATCCGGGCGAGAAAAAAATGCATCAAACGCCGACAGTGTCGCATTGTCGTTTGATTTCATCGGGCTAACTCGACATTCCAACCACGACAGGCGACTTAATGCCGTTGCAAGATTCGGATATATTTTTGTCGTTGCTGCCAACTCCTTGCGCACTTTGCTGGCGAACGGCCCCTTGCCTTCAATCGGATAAATCAGGGCGCTGGCATCGAAGAACGCGATCACCAGTCGCGTCCGGCTCTAAGGTCTGCGTCGATCTGTGCCTTGCTGCGCTTACCGGTGGGTGGTTTCGAGAGTAGCCATTGCAGCGCAGTCATTCCGCCTTCCGGACTGGCTGGCGCGCCATGTGTAGGACGTTGATACTCTTTCTCTGTGAGCACGACAGCCGCAGGCTTGTTTCGTTTGACGATATGCAGCGGACCGTGGCGCAGCCCATCTTCGATCACGGCCATGCCACGGCGTTTGAGCTCGGTGGCTGAGAGCGTATTCACTTTATTCATGGGTTTTCCAAAACGACTAATATGACGCGAATGATACCGATTTCGATACTAAATCGTAAACCTTTGGTTGCGCCGTAGGGCTTGGAAGGAATGAAGTCCAGAGTTCTATTGCAAGCTGGTGGTCCCGGATTACGTTGAGTTTCATCCGGAAAATGGCGCTACCGCACTACATCCTTGTCAGACCGAACGGCCATCAGCGGATATCTCATCCGGTGATTTGGGGCGTTCGTTGATTTATCCGTGCCGGCCATTGGCCAAATGGCTACAGACATCGGTTCCGAATAGTTACCGCTTGAAAATCGTCCCATCAAATTGTTGATGACAAATCGCGACCGTCATGCATGAAGTCAGGCGAAAGCCGGCCTAGAAAGGCGATGCCGTCGCAGTGGGTGGTCAAGCTGGGCCGGAATGACCGGTCACGTTCACCGGAATACGCCGCTACGGCGCTGGCGCGGTTGCCTCCACAAAGCGCGCCAGCCATTTGTCTGAATCGGCTGTCAGCCGTTTGCGAAATTTTGTGGAGATTCGGCTGTCACTTCGTGCTGCCTGCCAGAAACTTACCGCAAGTTTGGAGGCGCGGTCCCATACGTCCAGCGTTTCAGCCGACGCGTTTACGCTGGACAAGTCGAACGGCCTGTCGGGTACACCCAGTGAACTCGGCGCATAGAACATCGGCAACATATCGTAGGCGGGCGCAAGAGTCCATGCGCCGACCTGTCGCAACAGGGACGCATTTCCATAGTGCCGATCACTATTGGCGATCAAGCTGCCAAAGGCTTCAAGCAGAAGCAATCGCTCGATGCACGATGGGGCCATGAGCGCGCGTTCACGAAGGCGCAATGCCGTTTTGTCCCACCGATCCCGCTGGCCAATAAACTCGTCGTCGAACGCTGCCAATGACACCATGCCGATGCGTCCTGCTGGTGTGCGGTCAAATCGTTCGACCTCAAGGTAGACGCGGTCTGAGATATGCAGTGATGATGATGCGGCTGACTCACCAGCGCGATGGAGTGTTTCCAGCGCCAGGTGCTCGCAAACGAGCAGGTCGCGCCAACGCTGGGAGACATCCGATTTACCAGAAGGTGAGAACTTGACAATCAAGTCAGTGCCATCGGCTCGCCTTGTGCAAAACTTTGGTTGCTCACCGCCTGCGGACGATCCGGGCGCATCCCCATCGAGGGCGCGGCTTGCAAGCGCCGGATAGTCCTCTCGTTTGCTGGTGATTGCCGGTCGCGGCCGGCCTTGAAAGCGAGCGAAGGCATCGCTGCCGACAATCAAATTTCCGGGCAGATCATCACCGACCAGCGCGATCGCGCGTAACGTATCTACATCGCTCCATGTGGCGGGATTGTCGTGAAGATTGAGCGATGGATGTGATTTTGCGAATGTGCGACCCAAGAACCCTTGCGGCTTCATGTCAGACAGAAACCACGGCAGACTATCGTAGAGGATCGGGGCGCCCGATGTGAACTCGACGCAGAACCGTGAGCTCACCAACGCAATGATGTTGGCAAATCGATGCGCGCGACCGTCCTCGTCCACACGATTGATTGGCACGGACAAGCCCAAATCGCTCACCCGCTGCGGCAGCAGATAGAGCTGATTTTTGCCTGCGCCCGCACGCAACACGTGCCCATTCATGATCAGCGGTTTGAGCAGGCGGGAGATGGTTGGCTGGCTCACGCCGAGGTCGCGCTGGAGCGCAAGGCTACTGGCCGCGCCGCGCCTCGACCGCAGAATGTCCTCAATAGTGACCGGATTTTGCATTGGCGTGAATACCATTACGAATAGAACGGCATTCTAACATTTATATTCTAAGTTATGCCTAATATGAATTGCATAATGAATAGAACAAATAGCCAAAAACGTAATATCGTCATCAAATTTGCTGCCAACAAAATTCTAGGTGTTTGTGTCGTTGACCCAGCCAGCCGAGTGCCAAAACAGTCCCCGCCTACAGCCGCCAGACGGTGATGCCGCGTTTTGCTAAGGCTTCACGATCAAGTACCGATTTCACATCGATCACCACACCATTCGGTTTGACCTTCGACAGCAACTCATCGAGTGAAAGCTGGCGATAGTGCTGGTGTGACACCGCGAGCACCAGTGCATCGGCTGGCGGCAAGACGTGCCATGCGGTTAATGATTCGCCGTAGTGTGACTGTGCATCTTCGGGTGCTGCATATGGATCATGAATCAACACGCGCTGACCATATTCACGCAGGCTGGTAACAATATCGATGACCTTGGTATTACGTAGGTCTGGGCAGTTTTCTTTAAAGGTCATACCCAGAATATTGATGGTGCCACTTTCTAACCTACCGTAGGCCTTGGCCATGGTCTTGATGGTTTCCGAAGCAACATAGCCTCCCATGCTGTCATTGATACGCCGACCCGCCAAAATCACCTGTGGGTGGTGACCAAATTTTTCTGCCTGGTAGGTCAGGTAATAGGGGTCCACGCCGATGCAATGCCCGCCGACCAAACCTGGTGTGAATTTTAAAAAATTCCATTTGGTGCCAGCCGCGTCGAGTACTTCTTTGGTATCGAGCCCCATGCGGTGAAAAATCACCGCCAACTCATTCATCAATGCGATATTCAAATCACGTTGCGTGTTTTCAATGACTTTGGCCGCCTCGGCCACCTGTATGCTGGACGCCTTATACACACCGGCCGTCACCACCGCGCCATAGATGGCTGCAACAGTATCAAGTGTGGCGGGTGTGTCGCCCGCAACCACTTTGGTAATTTTTGTGAGAGTGTGTTGTTTGTCGCCCGGATTAATGCGCTCGGGTGAATAACCGACAAAAAAACCGGTCTTCCACTTTTTGCCCGAACCGCGTTCGAGCTCTGGTATGCAAATTTCTTCGGTTGCGCCTGGATAGACGGTCGATTCATAAACCACAATCGCACCTTCTTTCAGGTGGGGCGCGATTGCACGGCTGGCCGCGAGCAGCGGACCAAAATCCGGCAAGCGGGCATCGGTAACGGGTGTCGGCACGGCAACAATAATCACATCCGCGCGAGCGAGATCGTGAACATGGTGTGTGTATTGCAATTGGCTGGCCGCCTTAAAGTCATCACCATCAACCTCGCCGGTTGGATCAATGCCCTTGCGATAACTGGCTACTTTACTTTCGGAAATATCAAAGCCAATGGTGGGCAGGACCTTTCCAAACTCAATGGCCAATGGTAATCCGACGTAGCCCAATCCAACAATTCCGATGGTCCTATGTTTCAAAACGCCCCCAAAACAAAAATAATGAAACTCGCCGTCTGACGCAGCGATTGGCATAAAAATGCCTGAAAGTGCTTATGGATAAACGAGGTGCAAAATGCTTTTAAACTTTATAGTACGATCGATACCATTCGACAAAACGCGCTACGCCAACTTCAACAGTGGTGTTTGGTTTAAATCCAACGGCCTCACTCAAGCGCGAAACATCCGCAGCGGTCGCACGCACATCACCAGCTTGCATCGGCAGCATGGTCATCACGGCCTTTTTACCAAGTGCACTTTCTAAGGCGTGAATGTAGCGCATCAATGGCACCGGCTCACTATTGCCAATATTGTAGAGACGATAGGGTGCAAAACTGGTTGCCGGGTTGGGTGCATCGCCTGACCAAGTCGGGTCGGGTGTGGCCGGCTGATCCACCAGCCGCAACACGCCCTCAACAATGTCATCTACAAAGGTGAAGTCACGCACCATGTCGCCGTTGTTGAATACGTTGATTGGTTCATCCGCCAGTATGGCTTTGGTGAACAAGAACAACGCCATATCCGGGCGGCCCCATGGGCCATAAACGGTAAAAAAACGCAGGCCGGTACACGGCAAACCATAGAGGTTGGCATAGCTGTGTGCCATCAGTTCATTGGCTTTTTTGGTTGCCGCATAAAGCGCGACCGGGTGATCAACCGTTTGGGATTCGGCAAAGGGTAGGGCGGTATTGGCGCCATAAACCGAGCTGGATGAAGCAAACACCAGATTGGCCACCTTGTTGTGACGGCAGCCTTCAAGAATATTTAGGAAGCCAACAATGTTGGCCTCGATATAGGCATGCGGATTTTCAATCGAGTAACGCACACCTGCCTGTGCGGCAAGGTTGACGACACAATCAAACTGGTGCGCTTCAAACATTGCCGACATGGCAACCCGATCGGCGATGTCGGCTTTGATAAACGTAAACGCGGCGTTGGGCGTGAGTTTTGCCAGCCGCGCTTGTTTCAGCGTGACATCGTAATAGGTGTTGAGGTTATCGACACCAACCACGCTATCGCCGCGCGCGAGCAGTCGAAGTGCCAGGAAGTGGCCGATGAAGCCGGCAGCGCCGGTGATGAGGATTTTCATAGCGCTATTATCAATAGTTTTGGTGGCTGTGGGGCATTGGATTCACGTCGGATCAATTTTCCATTTATCTATTTATGCCAATGCTTTGGCGTAAACGGTTAGGGTTTCGGCAATTACCCGCTCCTCCGAAAATTCCGCCACCACGATTTCACGTGATTTTTGACCCATTGCCAATCGCTCTGCAGGATTGTTTATAAGCCGAATAATCGCAGTTGCCAATGCCTGTGCGTCGCGCGCAGGAACCAATAATCCATTTACCTCATTGCGACAAATTTCACGGCAGCCTGGGACATCGGTGGCGACTAATGGTAACCCGCAAGCGGCGGCTTCAAGTAGGCTTCGGGGCGTGCCTTCCCGGTAACTTGGCAACACACAAAGGTCGGACGCACCCAGCAAGGCTGGCATGGCCGAGCATTGCCCCAATATTTCAACAACGCCTTCTTTTGCCCAGTCTTTTATTTGTAGCGGCGCGATAGAGGAGGGGTTGCCGTCATCTGGCTCTCCGGCAATTTGGAAGCGGGTGTTGGGGTGGCGCTTGCGGACTATTCGTGCTGCCTCGACATATTCGACAACACCTTTTTCACGCAGCAATCGACCTACAAAGGTCACACAAATCTTACCGGGATCTGCTGATTGGTTTGGAGTTATTTTAGGCTTGAATTTTGAAATGTCGACACCAGAACCACGGATAAGATGCGCCTGCCCCGGGATAACAAGACCACGCGTCAAAAACGCATCACGATCGTCAGGGTTTTGAAAAATGACTTGTGAATGGTTGAGCGCATACCGATAGGCAATCGAAACCATTGGCCGGAGTATTGCTGTCTTGAGCGTATTGGTTGTAAACACATGGCCCATTCCGGTCACCGCTGAGACCGTCGGTATCGCCAGTCGCCTTGCAGCAATTCCGCCATAAAGGACACATTTGATCGTGAAATGGTGGGCTAAGTCCGGTGCGATTGTTCGATAGAGTTCCGTCAATCTGTTGAGGGTTTTTAACTCCGCAACGGGATTCGTTCCCTTGCGCGCAAAATCGAACGCATGCCAAGTGAAGCCAAGTGCGCGTAATTTTTCACCATAAGGGCCTGGTGGGGAAACCAGAATGACTTCATCGCCACGTGCGCGAAGGCGATTTGCCAACGGCAGCCGAAAGTTGTAGAGATACCAATCGGTGTTGGCGAATAGAGCGATTCTCACATCTGTGCCGTACGCGATAAATTGGAGAATGCTGACGAGAACGCGCGACCCAAGTTGGTATGACCGGGCGCATTTGTGAATTGTGCCTGACAGCCGACGTGGATCCGGTCACGCCTCAACCGACGTTTCCTTGCTGATTCTCCAGCCAACCCTGAAACATCAGTACGTTCCAAAGAAGTGACTGCCAATTGCGGCTCCCCGATAGATGCTCCGCCCAGCGCTGCCGAATCAGTTCCGGATGAAAGAACCCTTCCCGCGCGAGACGCTCAGGAGCGAGCAGGTCCTCAGCCCACTGCCGCATTGGTCCACGAAGCCAAGTATCCAGCGGGACGCCGAACCCCATCTTCGGGCGCTCGATCAATGCCTTGGGCACATGCCGATCCAGTAATTCTCGCAGCACCCACTTTGTCATGCCGTCTCGCAGTTTCATCGACATCGGCAAGCGCCAGGCAAACTCGACGACTCTATGGTCTAGAAACGGTACCCTTGATTCGAGCGACACGCCCATCGCGGCGCGATCCACTTTGACAAGAATGTCGTCGGGGAGGTAGGTGAGGGCGTCCAGCGCCATCATTCGTTCAACGGTGTCCAGGCCGCTTAGATTCGGGGCGAGGCCGGTTAAGTAGGTCGGTGGCTCATGCCCGCCGATTACGATCGACGCCGGCGCGCGCCAATAAGAAACCAAACTTCGATAGAGTTCGTCGCTCGAATCGTTGCCAAGTAGGGAAGCAGCCTTGTGCAATTTGTCTCCCAGATTTGCAACGCGAACTTGACTGGGCAAGATTTTTCCAAAGCGCGCGTCAATGTGCGACCACTGTTCTGGGCTCAACGAGGTCAACCCCCAAGCCAAAATACTTCGTATTGCATGTGGCGTGGCAGATATTCCAGACCAGAGTTTGGATGTGAACTGATAGCGGTTGTACCCACAAAAAAGCTCGTCACCTGCGTCACCGGACAACGAGACAGTAACGTGTTCCCGCGCCAGCTGCGAAACCAGGAATGTTGGTATCTGAGATGAATCAGCAAACGGTTCATCATATAGCGTCGGCAAGCGCGGAATCACTTCCATCGCCTGCTTTGGGGTGACATAGAGCTCAGTGTGATTGGTGCCAAGATGGTCGGCCACTGCCTTTGCGTATATCGCTTCGTTGTACGCTTCCTCCTGAAAGCCGATTGTGAAGGTTTTCACCTTATTTTTGGAGCGGGACTGCGCTAAAGCGACAATTGTTGATGAATCAATGCCGCCTGAAAGAAATGCACCCAAGGGCACATCTGACATCATTTGTTTGCTGACGGCGTCCGTCAGGAGGCCCTCCAGTTCATCGACTGCCTGTTGCGGGCTACCAAGAAAGCCATTTGACTGAGCCGCGTCGATTGTGTCTTTGAGCGACCAATATGCAACGACTTGCGATGACCGCATCGAGGGTGAAACGGTTAGCATCGATCCCGGTTCAAGTTTAGCGATGCCCTCAAAGATCGAATAGGGCGCTGGCACATAGCCGTGCCGCAGCATCAGGCAAAGCGCACCCCGATCAACCTTGGCATGAAATGACGGATGCGCTTGCAACGCCTTGAGTTCAGAGCCAAACAGGAAGTTGTCGCCATGCCAGCCATAGTACAGCGGCTTTTCGCCCAATCTATCCCGCGCAAGGGTCAAGGTCTTTTCGGCAAGATCCCATATCGCCATCGCAAACATGCCATTACTCCGAGAGACGGTGTCCGCAATACCCCATGCATCGAACCCCGCCAGCAGAGTCTCGGTATCTGAGTGCCCACTCCAGGACAATGGCGTATTCAACCCATTTTGCGCAGACACGTGTCGACGATCTTCGGCAATTGCCGCCCGAAGATCGAGGTGGTTGTATATCTCCCCATTGAAGGTAATGACGTATCGGCCAGATTGTGAAACCATTGGCTGGTGACCGGCGGGCGTGAGATCCACGATGGCGAGGCGGCGATGGGAAAACCCGATACCGTTGTCAGCATTCCACCAATACCCCGAACTATCAGGGCCGCGGTGTACGAGCGCACCCGCCATTTTTTTTAGAACATCCGCAGGATCGACAGCATCCCGTACGCCACTCGCCCGGAGAAATCCTGCTATGCCGCACATGCTATTGCGCCCGAATTCAGTTGCTCACGATAGATTCGTTCAAATCCTTCAACAGCGTTTTCAATTGTGAAATGCGCCGTGATCCGTGCGCGCGCGGCAACCCCGAGCGCGGCTCGCTGGTCTGCGGTCAGATTCACGAGCTGCGCGAGTCCATTCGCCAGTGCAGTCGGGTTGTTGGGTGGAGCAGTCATCCCGGTGCTGCCCAATAGGAAGGCGGCATCGCCGACATCCGTTACGACGCAAGGCACACTCATCGCCATGGCCTCAGCTACCACGTTTGGGAAACCCTCAGTGCGAGAGTGCAAGCAAAATACGTCCATCGCTGCGTAGCAGTTCCATACATCTGCTCTCTCGCTGAGTAGTATGAAGCGGTCTCGAACGCCGCTCGCGTCGAGAAGCCGACCTAGCTCGAGATTTCCAGCATCGATTCCACGACCAACAAGCAAAAAACGCACGTTAAGATGGTCTCGCGCAAGAATTGCCGCCGCGCTGATGAAATTGGCATGGTCTTTGGCTGCCTTATAGCTTCCGAGTGATCCAATCACGATAGTGTCAGCCGCAAAGCCTAGTTGTGCACGGAATTCAAGTCGACGATCAAGCGTAGGTGGTGTGCGTGAAACGTCGAACCCATTGACCACAACTAACATTTTGGAATCGTCATATCCAATCGCTGCGTGAGCGCGGCGGGCCGCAGTCGCAGCGCAAATAATTCGAGTCGGAATAACCTTAGATAGGCGCGCGCAGAGCCTGCGGATGGCTGAAGTTATGAATGATTCGGAAGACAATAACTCAGTGCGCCGGATACCCCAGAAGATTAGCTTTTGCCTCGCTAGGCGGGCGGCAAGCCCCCCAAGAAGATCGGCGTGGTACATCCACGTCTGCACGATATCGAAATTGGCGCGACGTATGGAAAGATAGAGTTGCAGAAATACGCGCGGGACGTCTAGTACGCTACGCATCCGGAAAGCCTGAACCTCCACCCCGATTGACGTCATCTGCGCGCCGATTTTTCCAGCGCTACCAAGTGAGTACACGACATGCTCCATGTCCCTGTGCTTTTGTGAATAGGCAACGAGTCGAAATAGCATAAGCTCGGCTCCGCCGGTATCAAGGCTGGATATGATGTGTAAGACTTTCATTTCCCGGAAGTTTCCATAAATGGCCTACTGTGCATCTAAACTTCGGAAGCCAACTGCGCACCAGTACGGCTCAGTTTCCGAAAAATGAATCCGGGTGAACTGGGCGTTTTCCATCATCGTCTGGATTTGACTCTTCGTAAACCTTTTTTCAAGCTGCGTCCCGAAACGATCCAGTGAGTCTGTGCGCATGGTGTAGAGGCTACAACGCCGATAGCCACTCAGTGGAAAGTTCGCTACGTTGACGCCCAACTTTTCAGCAGCGCGGGCGATCCGGGCGAGCGGAAAGTAGACGGTGACGGCAATCACTTGCGTGACAAGGTACCTCAGAGTCGGCGGGAGTCGTGAAATCGATTGACGGAGAGCGTCGCTGAATCGCCAAAGCCACCGGTACCAGAATGGACGATTGTCAAATGCATAGTACAAATATAGCAAGAAAGGTGCCCCGGGCTTTAGCTTGCGAACGCACGCACTCAATCCAGCCTGTGTATCCGGAACGTGATGGAGAACGCCCAAAGAATAGCCAAAATCCATGCTGCTTTCACTGAGAGGCATTCCATCGACTGATGTACGATGGAATGAACAATTACTGGCCCCTGATAGATTTTGACGTGCCACGTCCAGCGCGCTGCTTGGGTCGATGCAATGAAGGTGGGCAACCCGGGGCGCAACCAACTTTGCCCAGCGACCGCTGCCGCAACCCAAGTCAAATCCAACCGCATGCGGGGGAAGGGCATCCCAAGGGAATATGGAAAAGTAGCGATGGAAGAGTGAGTGGTATTCATCTGTAGGGATGCCGGTCTGATCCAGTCGGTTCCACTCATCTCCAAAGCCTTTCACAGTTGCTGCATGTAGATTGCCCCCGTCCGGCGGTCGCTGAATTCCACTCACTTTTTGTTCTCCCTTATGTGGGCAAGCTGATCCAGGTAAAGGCTTTCAAATGCCGCAACGGCCCGGCTGATGGAAAAGTGCGCCTCGACCCGGCGCCTCGCAAGTTCCCCCAGTCCTTTCCGTTCCTCATCGGTCTTGCATATGATGGCTGTCAAGCCATCCGCTAGCCGTTCCGGTGAGCAAGTCTCTACAACTATCCCGCTATCGCCTACAATCAGCCTTGCATCACCGGCGTCGGTTACAACACAGGGTAAATTCATCGCCATCGCCTCGCAAACAACATTTGGAAATCCTTCTTTTGTGGATGAGAGGCAAAATACGTCCATTGCAGAAAACCAATCGTGAATATTGCTTTGCTCGCCCAAGAGCAGGAAGCGGTCCGCGCATTTGCTTTCGCGTATTAAGCCTCGCAGTTCGCTATTTTCAGCGTCCAGTCGTCTGCCGACCATCATGAATTTTACGTTTGGATGGCGGTCAGCGACTATCGACGCTGCAGACACGAACGTTGGGTAGTCCTTGAGAGGGTCAAATCGCCCGACGACTCCCACAACTATCTCATCTGCGCCCAAGCGCATCTGCGTTCGCGCCGCCGCCCTAGCATCTTGGTTAAGGTGGAACAATTCGAGATCGCAACCATTGGGGATAACCATCATTTTAGAACCGTCGTAGCCTCTGTTGCGATGAGCCACACGGGCAGCTTCGGCACAGCAGATTATTTTCGTTGGTACGCGGCTCGAGAGCCGGGCGCAAAGCCAGGCAACGATCCAAGTTGGCGACCACCGGTCATTAGGGATATCGGACCCACGGATACCCCACAGCACAATTTCACAACCTGCCAACCGAGCTGCAATGCCGCCGAGCAGGTCAGCGTGATACATCCAAGTTTGCAAAATGGTTGGCCGCACGCGTCGAATGTGTTGTACCAAACGGAAAAATACAAGCGGCAACCCTAACAGCCCCTTCATTTTTAAGGTGTGAACCTCGACGCCCTTCGAATGTAGTTGCGAGCCGACACTGCCAAGTTCTTTCAAGGAGAGCACGACGTGGCGAAATCGAGATTGTGATTGGGATAGGAGCACTAACCGTGCGAGCATGAGCTCCGCCCCGCCAGCATCCAGACCCACGATTACGTGCAATACAACAGGGGGCGCCGTATTATTTTCCATAAAAGAGGTCCAAGATTGCTAGTCGCGGGAGAGAGAGCTGCCGTGCGGGCAAGAGCACTAGGCTCGCATCTGCCCAATACACCGAAACACCAGGTATCACAATCCGATTGACTCTCACAATCGGCTGCCGTGATGTAGAGGCAGTAGGCTGAGTTCTTCAATGCGCAACACTCACTATCATTCCACGAAGGTTGGCGTCGCCGGGTTCCGGCTAGAAATGGTTTCGCGCTTGCGCGACCGGCCCGCCTTTGTATCTGCCTGCGGCCACCGCCCGAAGGCATCTGGCTCGTCGCCCAGCAGATCTAGCAACTTCACACCAATTGATCGAGCAGCAATCAACATCACGACGGCCACCTATGGACTGTTTCGGCCAGATTTGTGTCCCACGGGTTGACCGGACCGACCAAGGTAAAGCAGTAGGACTAGGAATAAGGGGAGAATTTGGAGCTTGAATCGAACAGCAGTGCCGAGATTCTGGTATGCGACAGGTGCGTATAGCACGAGCCAACAGGTCAAAAACAGCAGCCCAAATTGAACCGGAAGACTTTGTAAGTCATCTAGCCTCAGTCTAAAGGCGACTCTTATTGCTAGATACAAAAGCAGTAGATTTTCAACGCCGGATAACAGACCAAAAACAGAAGAGATCTCACCTAGAACGGGCCGAAACAGAGTCGTGAACACAGCAAGCGGAAGGAAGCCGGCGTAAGAAAGTGGATTAGTCAAGTCCGCTTGTATTACCTGCCCCGAGTCACCGTCTGCAGACCACCCGCGTGCCGCAGCGTCGAGTCTTTCTAGCGCCTCGCTTTGACTGGAAAAATCAAAGCGATCTGCAACGCTGATGACCGAAACGCTGATGATGCCCAAGACGAATGCAAACAGGTATACCTTTCCAATCAATCCTATTCTTGATCGATATGCGAGCAACAAAAGTGATGGTGCCATGATGACTGAAAGCCATGGGCGGATGCATGCAGCAATCGCAATACCAGCTAGTAGTATGACTACAGATTCCGCGGAGACCCGTCGATAGACCATTGCGCTGCCGAGTAGAAAAAACGATATACCCACGAAGACAACTGGATCCTTGCCGAGTGTGGAGGTCCAAAACAGTATCGAGGGGAACAGCCCAAGGCCGAGCAACCAAGCTACGTCGCGTTTGCCAACACAAATGCAAACTGCGCGGTAGAAACAATAGATCCCCACCAGGCCAATCAGGGAGAAGCACTGCTTGAGCGTGTGAAACTCGCCCGGGAGCAATACCTGAAATAATGATGAAAGATGGATCGTTAAGTTTGTGCCGTCGCCAAAAATGAATGGCTCGGGTGAAGTGAGGTAGTTCGTGCCTTCTTGAAAATACGAGTAGGAGTCGAGAAAGGAGTAATAGTTTTCATACCAAAGCATTCCGACCAAGCCAACAAAGCACTTTCCCAGCCAACAAATGAGTATGGCGTAGGCTTCAATTCGTGCGACTGGAAGGAGGAAGATGGAAACGGCGACAAATAATGAAAACACGACGGCCCAGATATGATCCGTGGCGGGGTCGTGCGCAGGAATATGCAAGCCTAACGTGTTCGGTAGCCCGAGAAGTTGGATCGATATAATTGAGACAAAGAGCAACACTGTGAGCACGATCGCCCAACTCTCGAGTGATTTTCCGGAACTTGCGAAGTGTGGTGCGGGAGTGTGGGGTTGGGGAATCAAGCTGAAATCGTGTGGGCGCATGCTAAAAAGTTTGATCTTACGGGAAGTGTTTGGGACGGCAATTTGCACACAAGCGAACGCAATCTGCGATTGTACGGCCAGTTAGGCGGCGGAAATTGCATGCACGCCACATCGGGCGAGCGCAAAGTGCCAACTGACTCGCAGCGCTCTCAATAGGTCTTTGGCGTGGGCGCTACGATCAATAGGGCACATTATCGTCGTAACGGTGAAGCGCTGGCAGCAAAAATCACATTTTTCGCCGAAGCGCCTTGTTGAGAATCAGCATTGCCGGCCCAATCCAGAGGCCATTGCATGCTCGCAATGATTGAAGTAGACGCGCAAATGCCATTGGAACTTTTCGCTGGCGCCAACTTGCGAGCCCGGCGAGTAAATATGCCTCTCCACGCTTCTGTCGGCATAGGAAGCGAAAGGCTGGAAACTTTTGTTCGACGATGTCCAGGGATACTAGCGCCTCGTTGAGTCTGTACGCAACTTGGCTCGTGATGTTCACACTGTGGCGACGATACCGCGCCAGCACGTCTGGGATTGCGCCGACTGAACCGTTATGCGCCGCAACTGCTTCTATCCAAAAGAGCCAATCTGAGGATATGGGAATTCTGTCGTCAAAAAAAATCTGTCGTTTGCTGGGCATGCGTAGCACTACCGATGATGCGCCGAAGTAGGTGCCAAATTTTAGTATTGATCTTGCATCGCCCGAACGCATTGAATACCTGTCGCTCCAGAGGTAGAGCGTTTTGTCGGAGTCGCTGTCGAATACGTCTAGGTCGTGGTAGCAGAGGGTTCGCGAGCTATCCATTTCCAGCCATTCGACTTGTTTGCGAATTTTTCCGGGGAGCATGACGTCGTCCCCGCCAAGAAATGCGACGTAAGTCCCAGTGCACGCGGCGAGTGCGCGATTGTTGTTAGCCGTGATCCCAACATTTTGCTCACCAGTCAGCGCGATGAACCCACGATCAGTGGCGTCTTTGAACGCCACTATTTTCTCGCGGCTGCCATCGGTCGAGGCATCATCGGACACTACCAGCTCAATATTGGGGTAATCCTGCTCAAGAACGCTCTGGATGGCAATTTCTACAAACTCGACCTGATTGTAGGTGAGCACAATGACCGAAACTTTCGGCAAATCTTCTCCGTACTTCATTTCTCAGCAGTCTGCTTCGATGTACGCAGGTTTTTCTCCGCGTGGATCGCCATCCATACGTTGGCAATCAACGGAATACCCATGGCGCTAACGACAACAGCCCAAGCTGCACCTTGTGCGCCGTACCGGGGGGTAAGGACAATGCTTAGCAGAAGCGTTGAACACCCTGCAAGAAAGGTTAGCAACGAAGTCTGAAGGAAAAGCCCGCGTCCGACCCACTGGGCAGCCATCAAGATACTGAGGCTTGTTGGAATTGATCCAAGCAGGAGAATATGAAGGATGGGCGTTGCGGGGCGGTAGCCTTCACCGGCCACGTGGGTAAGCAAAGGCTCAGCCAACAATGCCATGAACAGCGAAATCGCAGTGACCAACCCGAGTGTGATCGCAATCGTTGGCTTCTGGGTCCGCCAAAGAGTCGTCGGCCCAAGTATTGTTAACTTACTGTAAAGCACGTGCTGCGCGGCTAGCGGAATGGCTAGGATGCCAATCATGACTTGGCTCGCTAGGTGGTACTGGCCAGTGGCTTCCGCACCACAATAGTGCAGAACGACTAAGATGTTTATCGTGCTGAGCAGATAGGCGCCGATTGCGTTTAGGTGTAACTTGACACCACCCGAAATTAGGATCACGGCTGTGCGCAAATTCGCGACCGGCTTGGAAGGGCTGGATTGAATCAATAACGCGATCCCATAAGTAGAGGTGACTGCTTGCGATACAAGAAGCGCTGCCAATGCGCCCGCTGCCCCTAGCCCTGCATATTCTATAAAAAGCACCGCAAACACGATGGAAAGTGTCTTCCCAATAACCTGCGCTCGGTTATAAATGTCCAACCTGTCGATCGACATCAACAGGCTGGAACCATACGCCTCCCAAACGATCAGGGGCACAGCCAAAAATCCCAGTACGAGCAGCGATGTCGGTATGTCTCTAAACAATGTTGAATCGGGCAAGAGATACAACAACGCCGCCACGAACCACGCGAACACCGTAAGGAGGGCTGCGAGACTCGCCAACGTACCAAGTGTGCGCGCAAACCATTCGTGTCGGTGGGACTGCGTCCCAGCATGGAGGGCAACCTGTCCCAAGCTGAGATGTGCAAGTGTCCCAAAAAGTAATGCCCAACTCGCAACGGCAGCAACGAGCCCCTGCCCGGCCGGGCCAAGCAAGCGCGCACAGACAAGCATGAACACCAAGGATGCCCCTAGCGAATAAATTCTGGCACCGCTTGCCGAAATCAAGGCACCAAAGACAGTGTTCGCCGCTCTTCCCCTCAATGGTCGCATGTTGACCGGTACGATCCTACCCAATGCACTTTATGCACACTGTTCGCTCAAGGGGTCATGCTCCATTTGAAGCCGACGAAGCGTGGTTTGTATGGCGTCGATAACCTCACTGCAAGTTTCGCTCGATTGGTGCGGTGATATCGGCAGACTTAGTATTTCTTTCGAGAGTTTGTCGGCAAAATCTTGCTCTTGGGCGTATTCGCTTGCCGCGCTGTATGCGAGTTGACGGCTTGGTGAAATCGGGTAATGAATCAGTGTACCGACCCCTGCCTCGGCCAATGCCGTCGCGATCCGATCGCGGTCCGGATGACGTACAACGTAAAGATGCCAGGCCGGGATTGCCCAGGCAGGCACCTTAGGCAGCACCAGTCCCGTTGTCTTCAAGCCCTCTGCATAGGCGGACGCCACGGAGGTGCGACGGTCATTCCACACGTCGAGGTACTTTAATTTGACGCGCAGAATCGCTGCTTGAATCGGGTCGAGGCGACTGTTGTACCCTTTTACATCATGCACATATTTTTTGAGGGACCCGTAATTACGAAGCAGCCCGATCTGGTCGGCCAGTTCGCTATCGTTCGTCGTGATTGCTCCCGCGTCGCCCATCGCACCGAGATTCTTGCCGGGATAAAAGCTCCACGAAACCGCATCGCCGTGCGCGCCAATCCGTTTATTCTTATATTGCGCACCGTGAGCCTGGGCGGCATCTTCAAGCACCCGCAGGCCGCGCTCACGTGCGATGGCAATAATACCGTCCAGGTCGGCTGGCTGCCCGTACAGATGAACCGGCATGATGACGCGGGTTCGCTCAGTGATTGCCGCCACAATTTTCTTCGGGTCGATGTTGTAGGTATCTGACGCAGGATCGACTGGTACTGGCGTGGCACCACAATGACTCACCGCCAACCAACTGGCGATGAAAGTGTTGCTCGGAACGATCACTTCATCACCAGGCCCGACGCCCATGGCACGAAGGCAAAGTTGAAGTGCGTCAAGTCCGTTGCCAACACCGACACAGTGTCTGGCTTCAGTGTACGTTGCGTATTCATTTTCGAATTCCTCGACTTCCGAGCCGCCGATGTAAACGCCTGACGCCAGCACTCTCGATACAGCGCCATCGATCTCATCGCGGAGTTCCTGATATGCGGCGGTCAAGTCCAAAAAAGGCACCTTCATGCTTGGCCCCTTGCCTCAAGAAAATTTTGATAGTCACGGAAATAATCGCTCTCGTCATACTTGTTCGAGGCGAGCACCATACACACAGACCCAGAAGAAAAATTGTCCAATTCGCGCCAAATCATCGGACATACGTATAAGCCGACGTATGAACGATTTAAGTGAATCCGCTTTTCTCTATCACCGTCGTTAAGCACGACATCGAAACTCCCTGACATCGCGATGATGAGCTGGTGCAGTTCCTTGTGGGCATGTCCACCTCGTTCCGCGCCGCCTGGAACGTCATACAAGTAATAAACGCGTTTGATATCGAAGGGAATGACACCGCCCCCTTCAACGTAGGTGAGATTCCCCCGTGGATCAGAGATCTTGGGGAGGCTGATTACTTCACATTTATCGATCGAAAATTTCATTGATTGTTCGTCCTTGAGTCGAAATCAATGTTGAGGGCACCTGACGCCCAAGCCTCGATGACTGCCGGCGGGTAACCGCGCACAAATCGCTTCGTCCAAGGATAGGCGCGAACACTGGGATCTGACCTAACCCGCAGGTCGCTTGCATTGCAGATTCTTTTTGCGGGATTTCCCGAGACGAGTGAGTCAGCGGGCATGTCTTGCCCGACAAGAGAGTGGGCGGCGACGAATGATTCGCGACCCAGTGTGATGCCGGGGAGGAGTGTGGCGCCAACGGCGACGACGACGTAGTCTTCGATCGTCACGCCAAGCAAGTCGTCACTGGGGGGATTCGGATCATTGGTTAGGATGACACCGGGGAAGAGCCAGACGAAATTTCCGATGTGGGATTTCTGGCCGATCGTCACAGAGCTTTGCGTGCGGACATATTCGCCAATGTCGCAGTGGCCTTGAATATCCGCAAGTGTCCCGATCTGGAAGCCCTTTCCCGCACGTGTTTTTTCGCGGACTGAAACACGATGCCCGGTAACAAGTCCTTCCCCAAAGCTTGAGCCCGCGTAAAAGACGCTATGCGAACGGATGATGGTAGCGCGGCCAAATTCGAGCACTTCATTTTCCGCGAGCGGGGTGGGGTATCCCAACTCGCAAAACGCATCTATCTTGCTCTCAGATCCGATGCGCACATGATCATGAATAATTGAATAAGCCCCAATGGAGACGTTGTCGCCCAGTTCCGCTTTTGGCGAGACCATGGCCGTCGGATGCACGTGGGTGGTCAAGCAGTACTCCCGGCATCGACGGTGATCGTGGTGCCTGTAATCATCGCGCCGCCCTCGCCGAGCAGAAATGACACTGCCGCGGCAGCGTCCTCCGTCATAGCCAGTTTTCCAGACGGGCTGCGCCGTCGGATTGAGGCAAGTTTCTCGGCTGGCAACCCCTTTGTCATCTCAGTCTCCATATACCCCGGCGCAACGCAGTTCACGGTGATGGAGGCCTTTCCAAGTTCACGCGAAAGTGACTTGGTAAATCCGATCAAGCCTGCTTTTGTCGCGGCGTACACGGCGAGTCCGCTGAAGCCTGTTGTGGCAATGATCGAGGATATGTTGACGATCCGTCCACTACCATTTAGCAGCATTGACCGCGAAAGGTACTTTGTGAGGACAATCGGCGAGTGCAGGTTGATTTTCAAAAGGTCACTGATGTCATGCTCGTGCATCGTTGCTAACACCCCATCATTTCCGATGGCGGCATTGTTTACCAGTCCGTAGAATCGCCCATAACGCTTCGCCAGGACGCCAACCCACGCGTGTATCAGGGCAATGTTTGCCAGATCAAATTGCTCGAACACGGCTGCCTCGCCGTCACAAATTTTGGAAAGTTCTGGGCTTTCGCTTCGCGCCACTGCAATCACGCGATAGCCGTCCGCCACCAGCCGTGTCGTGATCGCCAAGCCGAGGCCGCGTCGTGCACCCGTCACCAGAACGGTCTGTTTCATTGGACCACCACGCGAGCTATTTTGCCGGAATCTGTCACGGCGAATTCCTTTGCTTCAACGATGAAGACGGGAACTTTGAAGGCCTCTAAACGTGATCTACAGTGACCAACAATCTTCGCTTTGAGTGCGGCATCGAACGCCACCCCTGCTGAAGGCATGACGGCCGCTTCTACCAAGTTTCCCATCATTGAACTTTTGCGCCCACCAACATGTGCCATTGCGATTTCTGGAAGCTCCAATAATATCGCCTCGATTTCCTCAGGCATGACTTTATTCCCCCCGACATTGATTGATCCATTGGCGCGCCCGATGAAATGAACACGATTCGACCTCACTTCGACGACGTCACCCGAGTCCAGCCATTGGTTAACGTCGTCTCCTAAACCATCGAGTGTGCGCAGCATGAGATGATTGTCTTCGCTAATCTTCATCTCCAAGCGCCCGCCTGCCGCGTCAAGATAATCCAGCGGAAACCCGGCAAGGCCATCCCTTACGGTGAAGCCGACGCCAGCCTCTGTTGAGGCATAGATATGGGAGATACGAGCTTGCGGGAATTGGTGCCTTAACAAATCCAAGATTTGCTGGTCGACGATTTCTCCGCCAAGGGTGATGCGTTCAAATTTTAGCTTTGAAAAACTGGGATGCATAACGATTCGTCGCCACATCGACGGTGTTGCAGAAAGTGCATTGCAATTTACCGCAAGCATCGACTCAAGCGTCAAATCCAAATTCATTGGTTCACTAGCGAGTAGTAGCGGGGTGCCGGCCAGCCAAGCTTGCAAGAACACTTGCAGTCCGGCAAATCGACGTAGGCCATATAAACTTCCCCACACGAATTGCTTCTGCAATTTTGCCGTTGTCGCGGTCCTTGTCAGGGATCGCAGCGAATGTAAGATTTCCTTCGGTGTTCCAGTGGTGCCCGAGGTGTAAAGCACCCAACTTGTCTCAAATGAACTCCCTGACCGCGAGTCGCCACAGGTAGGGTTCTCGTCGCGGGTGCCTGGGGGGAAGGGCGGAGGCGTGCTCGAGAGGTCAATACCACCGCCGTCCATTGTCACCTCGTCGGGATGGTGCGCCACCGCCGACTCCTCGCCGTCTATTCCAACAGAAGGAAGGCAAATGTGGCTTGCAAGGCCGTCAAGGAAAAAAAGGGCACCTGCTAACTCCACGGGCGAAAGGTTGCCAATGCGAACTCGCCGCCCCTTCCAAAGGCTTGGGTCTGCCTTTTCTATTGCCGACTTCAATTGGCCCGCAGTAACGGGCGTGCCGGCAGGGGCAAACCAAATCGTTTGCCCATCTGGCATGTCGAACAATTTATCCGACAGACGCACCATCAAACCCCCGCTGGTCTATATCTCTCGTAGATCGAAACAAATTCGCCGAATGTTTTGGGGTAGACCGGCTCGTTCATTAGAACAAACGGGTCGTATCCCAGCTCTTCTTCCAAGCGAGCAACCAAAATAGCGAAGCCTAGTGAATCCAAGCCAGATTCCAACAGAACCTGGTCATCGGTGATAGTTTTTGAAAGATGAGCATCGCGCATTTCGGCGCTTTGCTGAATGGCGATTGCGATTCTTTCTCTAAGCGATTCCATAAGCTCTCTTTTTGATGTTCGTAAAAATAGGTGCTGAAGTTCTTTTGATACGGCCATAACTTTCGGCCACTCGTCATAAGTGCGCGAACTTCAGGGATGATCGCCCGCGATCAGAGCCAGTCTCGGGGCAGCGGCCCCTCTTGGACTGCAACCCGTCATGGATTCAAGCACGCTACCGCCGTACAAAACACCTTTGTGTTTTGCATTTGGTGATTCATTTACCCGGCGATCCACAGCAGGGCACGGCGATGCTACATCCGACGATTGTGATTACCAATCCCGCAAATGCGGCGCATTCATACCAATCGCTAAGCGGCCGGCACCAGCCAGTCGCGCGAAACTTTGACCTTGTTCACCTTGCCCAAAAAGTCGAGCAATACAAATACCCGCGCGTCTGCCGTTTCTGCATCGAATACGCCATCGAGCCCGGCAAATGGGCCTGAATGAAACTTCACTGGCGCGGCCGGCGTGAAAATGCTTTTGCTCGCGCACGCACCGGTGGCGGGGTCGTGTTGCGCCCGCAATGACGCTACGGCATCTTCCGGGATGGTGGCGGGCTGGTTGCCAAATCTCACCAGCGCACTCACACCCAAAGTGGAGCGTACCGGTGCGAGGCTTTGCTGTTCATCTTTGGGCGATACAAATAAGTAGCGCGGAAACATTGGCTCGACGGTGTCCACCCATTTTCCTGCGCGGCGGCACTGGGTGGCGAGGCGCGGTAAATAAACACGGTAGCCTTGATTGGCCAAATTGGTTTCGGCCAGCGTCTCCTGGCGGGGTTTGCACATCACCGCGTACCAGGCGCTCATGTTTGTTTACCGTTGTTGTTTGCGGTTGCGTCGGCGTCGGCATGTTGGCCAACTTCACGTTTGAGTTGCGCGATTTCGGCTTTCAGCGTTTCGTATTCGGCCATCTTGCGCTGTAAAAAATGCGCGGTGATCAGCGCTTTGCTTTTGATGCCGCGCGGGGTGAGCAGGT
The DNA here is from genome assembly GCA_947085425.1 of uncultured Burkholderiales bacterium. GTDB lineage: Bacteria > Pseudomonadota > Gammaproteobacteria > Burkholderiales > Usitatibacteraceae > UKL13-2. The sequence goes on from CAMTWK010000017.1 coordinate 62,890, forward strand.
AGGCGTAGCTGAGTTTGTTGTCGTTGTTGCGAAAATTACCCACCTTCACCAAGCCCTTGTCCACCAATGCTTTCAGACAGTAGTTGACTTTGCCCAGGCTCATGCCGAGCTCGCGGGAAAGGTCGCGTTGGCTCAGCTCCGGGCTGTCGTTAAGCAGCCGGAGCAACCGTAAATGGTTTTCTCCAATGGGTGATTCAACGTCCTGAGGCGTGGAATTTGACATTGAGTATCTGCGCGAAATGATTATTATTTTTAGCGTTCAACCAATGAACGCTGTTTTGTTCGCTGATTTAATAGCAGATGGATTGCGGTGTCAATCGCAATCAGAGTTGGAGGCTATCCCTCAATTGGGTGAGGGGGAAATGGACCAGACATCAGCAACAGCTACGACGCCAGTGGTTGGATGGACTGGATTCCCGCCTGCGCGGGAATGACGGTGATTTTGCTGAGATGACGGCAATTGGGCCCCGGACGTAGTTACGAAAATAAGCCGGGGAGACAACTTAGTTAGTGGTTGGAACGGACTGGATGCCAGCGCAGTTACGTAAATGAGCTGGGATGACGGCAATTGGACCCCGGACGTAGTTACGAAAATAAGCCGGGGAGACAACTTAGTTAGTGGTTGGAACGGACTGGATGCCAGCGCAGTTACGTA
>CAMTWK010000018.1:0-92462 GCA_947085425.1 uncultured Burkholderiales bacterium
ACACACTGAAGCAAGGGGCGCGAGGAGATTTTGCAAAGAAAAGGCGTTTGGCAGGAAGGAATCAGCGTTACGCACGTATCGCAGCAATGGCGAGTGTTTTATTCGCGCTCTTTACAACGGGCGGCTAATGGGTGACCCCTTTACTTTTGACCCCTTTACTTTGTGACCCCTTTACTTCTCGCAGAATAATCTGGGACAGACCACGATTAATTCCCGGAACACAATCATGAAAATCAAAATTGATTCTTACGAAGCAAAAATAAAATTTCCAGAGTTGCTCAGGCAGGTGCAAAGAGGCACGAGTTTTACGATTACCATTTGCGGGAGGCCATTGCCGACTTGGTGCCCAGCAGGAGTGCGCAAAAGCAGGACAAGGTGGAAGCCGCAACCAAGCTGAAGGCATTTATGTACGCGAATCGCGTGCGCGGCGCGGACATCAAGCGGCTTATCGATGAAGGCCGCGCATGAAATTTGTGCTGGCTATCCCGGTGGCGATGCGCTAATTTTTTGACGACGGCAAACCAGCGGAGGTTGCCAATTACGCCAAAGTGCATGGCCAACTTGAAACAGACGCCGCAATCGCGTGTGTTGCTTTGGATTTAAAAATCAACAAAATATAACGATTAACTCATTGTATTGTATTGATTTACCGTAACTTAAGCGTATGATTGCATTTTTACGGTAAATTATTTCTCATCATGGAATTCAGCTCAGAACAACTGCGCGGTTTGGTCAATGCCGGACAGCTCTACGACGAGCTGAAAGCCGTTCGGGTGCCCCTGTCCAAATTGCCGGGAGGCATGTATTGGCGCATCATCAATAGCCGGGAATACCTATACCAATATTACCCAGGGCAATCGGGGAAGCAGCAAACCAAATCCTTGGGGCCCCGGTCGGATGCGACCGCGGCTTTGCATGCGCAATTCACCACGGATAAGCAAGACTTGCTTGCCCGGTGTGCAGGTATCGAAGGCCGTATCAAAGAGCTCGCCCCAGTCTGGCGCGCCCTGCGCCTGCCATCCATCGATCGTTTGGCAGGTGACATCCTCAGAGCATTTGACCAGATGAATTTCGGTGGCCGCCACGTCCTGACCATCGGCACCTATGCCTTGAAAGCCTATGAGGTGGAGGCGGCGACTGTCTTTTCCACTGGCATGGATGCGACGGACGATTTGGATTTCACCATATTCTTTGGTGCGGCAGCAGCAGACACTGATGAATCCCTCATATTCGGTGCGCGTGACGATATGACTGGATTGCCACGTCAATTGCTGTTGACCCTCAAACGGGTGGACGCAAGTTTTATTGTGTCGCCCACCAGCCCCAAGACTGTTGTCAACAGCAAGGGCTATCGGGTCGATTTATTGTCCACAGAGGCGGATGCCATGCGGATGAAGGGAGTGTTGCCGTGGCAGCCGGAGGGGCTGATGGGTCAGGATTGGCTGCACCTTGGCCGCCCGATCAGGCAGGTCATCATCGATTTTCAGGGCTGGCCAGTCCCCGTTGATGCGCCAGATCCGCGCTATTTCGCGTTGCATAAATTATGGCTGGGCAAACAACCCACGCGATCAGCCGCCAAGCGGCCAAAGGATTTGCGTCAGGGGGCGGCGTTGCTGCGCGTGGTCAAGGATCACATGCCCCACTATCCGCTGGATGACGCGTTCTTGAATGGATTGCCGCAAGTCTTGCGCAGTGAGTTTGAAGCGCACGCCGATTAAATTGCACCGGTGGCAGCGTAAATGAAAAATATGGAACCACAGATGAACACAGATAAACACTGATCGCGTCGCAATCAATATCTGTGTCTATCTTCGGCAAAAAAATCTATGCACTCTCCTCAAACAACTCCCGCCCGATCAACATGCGGCGAATTTCATTGGTGCCGGCGCCAATGTCATACAACTTGGCGTCACGAAACAAACGACCGGTCGGGTAGTCGTTGATGTAGCCGTTGCCGCCGAGGCATTGGATGGCCTCCAACGTCACTTTGACGGCGGATTCGGAGGCGTACAGGATGCACGCCGCCGCGTCTTTGCGCGCGGCGCGGCCACGGCCTGCATCGAGCATGGCGGCGACCTTGTAGGTGAAGGCGCGCGAGGTTTGCAGGGCCACATACATGTCGGCGATTTTGCCCTGCATCAGGCCGAAGGTGCCGATGGCCTGGCCGAATTGTTTGCGTTCATGCACATAGGGCAGCACCACGTCCATGGCCGCCTGCATGATGCCAATCGGCCCACCGGACAACACAGTGCGTTCGGTGTCGAGGCCACTCATCAACACGCGTGAGCCGCCATTGACCGCGCCCAGCACATTTTCATCGGGAATCTCGCAGTCTTCAAATACCAGCTCACAGGTGTCCGAGCCGCGCATGCCGAGTTTGTCGAGTTTTTGCGCGGTGCGAAAACCTTTGAAACTTTTTTCAACGATGAAGGCGGTCATGGCTTTGGAGCCCATGTCCTTTGGAGCGGTGCGCATGTACACGATCAGGGTGTCGGCGTGCGGACCATTGGTGATCCACATTTTGTTGCCATTTGCGATCCAGCGGTCGCCTTTTTTCTCGGCGCGACAGGCCATCGAGCCGATCACGTCGGAGCCCGCACCCGGTTCACTCATGGCGAGTGCGCCGACGTGTTCGCCCGAGCAAAGCCGGGGCAAATATTTTTTGCGTTGTGTGTCGTTGCCGTTCAGAAAAAGATTGTTCACACACAGGTTGGAGTGGGCACCATAGGCCAGCCCCACTGCGCCGGAGGCGCGCGAAATTTCCTCCATCGCCACGGTATGGGCGAGGTAGCCCATGCCACTGCCGCCGAATTCCTCCGGTACCGACATGCCGAGTAAACCCATATCACCAAACTTTTTCCACATGTCCATCGGGAACACATTGTCGTGGTCAATTTGGGCGGCGCGTGGCGCGAGAGTATCGTCGCATAATTTTTTGGTGGCATCACGCAGCGCGTCGACGTCTTCGGAAAGGCGGGTGTCAAAACTCATTTTGCCCCCATGCGAATGGCGCCATCGAGGCGAATGACCGTGCCGTTTAACACTTCGTTTTCAACAATATGTTTGGCCAGTGCGGCGTATTCTTCCGGTGTGCCCAAGCGCGATGGAAATGGAATTTGTGCACCGAGTGAGGCGCGAATTTCCTCACTCATGCCGGCCAACATCGGCGTATCAAAAATGCCCGGTGCAATCGTCATGACACGAATGCCGAACTTCGCCAGTTCACGGGCAATCGGCAGGGTCATACCGTTGACACCGGCTTTGGAGGCGGCATAACCGGCCTGACCGATCTGGCCTTCGAATGAAGCTACCGACGAGGTGTTGATGATCACCCCACGCTCACCGGAGGCGTTCGGCGTTTGGGTGCTCATGGCGTGGGCGGCCAAGCGAATGACGTTAAAGGTGCCGATCAGGTTAATGCTGATGGTGCGGGAAAAGTTGGCAAGGGAATGCGGTCCGGTTTTACCGACCACCCGTTCGCCCGGTGCCACACCGGCGCAATTCACGGCACCGTGAAGTCCACCATACGCCGATAGGCATAAATCCACCGCCGCCTGCACACTCGCCTCATTGGTGACGTCGGTTTCAATATATTTGGCGCGCGTACCGATGGCTGCTGCTGTTTTACCGCCGGCCCCTTTATTCACGTCGGCAATGACGATATTGCCGCCATTGGCCGCAAACAACCGGGCAGTGGCTGCGCCTAGGCCGGAACCGCCACCGGCGATTAAAAACGTGTGTTCCTTAAATTGCATGAATGACAAATCCCATGAGAGAAGACGATGTGGATTATAGTCTTCCTGCGATCTGATTCTGCGAGCGTGTGGTCGTTTTTGGATATGACGGCTGTGCCTCACCACCTTTCACCACCGCACGACTTGGGCTGATGCTGCGGTGGTGTGCTGCTGCGGTCAGGGGGAAATCAATACGACCGAAGGTTTATTTGGTGGCTTTTGCCGTTTGTTTTGCAGGGTGAATCCTGGCGATGGCGAGCCGACCCTGCTGCGCATAATCAATCGCCTCGGCAAGGATGCGCGCGGCCTCTTGTGGTGCGTGAAAACCCATCGAGTTCTCGGCGTTGATGAAATCCACAGCGTAGGTCGCCTTGCGTTGCAACTGCCGGGCGTCCGTGAGTTGCTCGTCGGTGGCACCGTTTTTTATGGCCAGTTCGATGTCCGCGACAAGACCGACAGTTGCATCGAGCGCCCGACTCATCAGTTTTTTGGTGCGATCCTGAATGATATGTACCCTTTCTTTCATTTCTTCCTCACTGCTTTTGTGACAAACATTGCAGGATTTTGAAATGTTCAAGAGGGGACTGCGAATGTGATGGTCGCTGACTTTAATGGCTCCTTCACGCACATAGGGCATGTGGCAATCCGCACACGCCACGCCCGAGCGGGCATGAATGCCCTGGCTCCACAATTCAAATTCGGGGTGCTGCACTTTGATCAGGTCTGCTCCGGTAAGTTTGTGTTTCCAGTCGGCAAATGGTTTGCCATCCTTGAATTTCGGCTGGTCATAAACCTCGAGTATTTGTTCGGCCTTCAGCCCCTTGCTCCACGGGAACACCAACTGTTTGTCCTCGCCCTTGAAGTAGTACTCGACGTGGCATTGGGCGCAACTGAACGAACGCATTTCCTGGCGGGTGGCGTCGCTATTGGGGTTGTAGGGCGTGGCGCGGTTGCCTTTGCGCCATTTGTCGATGGAGGGCAGGTGAGGGACGGCGTCGTTGCTGGTGGCCAGCGCCTGGATGCCTTCGATAAATCCCGGCCGGGTAATGCGCAATTGCATCGATTGCGGATCGTGGCAATCCAGGCAGGTGACCGGATGCGTAACCAATTTGGTTGCTTCGGCGTAGGGCATGGCGTTGATGACACTGAAGCCTTTCATGAGTTGTTCCTGACCAGCCGGGCTGGTCAGTGAATCAGTCAGTTTGCCAGGTGCGCCTTTTTCCAGACCGGCGTTGCGGTAGGCAACGGTTGTCGAGGCATGGCAGTGCAAGCAGGAGCCGGGTTGTTTGCGCTGGCGAACCCGTTCGGTTTCGCGCTGGTCGGAGAGCATGTACGCATGACCGCGCTCTTCGCGGAAATCAATGGCGAACGGGTGGCCGGCCCACATGGTCTTGAGACGGGTATCTTCTTCGATTTTACTGACCGTTTTGGTAGTGCCGACTACCGGAACGGGTGTCTGGGCCGGGCGCGGCTCGGCTTCGCTACCGCCGTAGCGGGTGCGCTCCATGTCGACGGTGCGTTTGTAGCTGTCGTATTGGCGCGGAAAATTCTTGCCCCATTCAGCCGGGTCGCTGGTGGTCTCATTGATGTCGGCAACCCGCAGCACGGTGTATTTTGCTTCAGTCTGACGCTGGGCGATATTGTTGCCGAGCAGGGACAAGCCAACGACGGCCACCGCAGCAACAACGGCGATGATAACGAGGGTTCGTGGTTTTATATTCACAATATTTCCTTTCATTGAGTCGCATCGTGTCCGACGTTGGCATGGCAGCGTACACAATCAAGCGGACTCACGTCGCGCCCGCTGGTATTCATCAGGGCATCAACCATATCCCGGTGACAGCCCGCGCAGTTGTTGTTCAGCACCTGTTTGTTGTGGGGCCGGATTCGAATGGGCTCAGGAAAATCCTGTAGCGTGAATCCCTTGGAGTGCCAAAACCCGTTTTCGGCTTTGGAAATGTACTTGGCAAAAAACGTCTGCGGGTTGTGGCAGTCGTTGCATGTGGCCACCGCGTGGTGGCTGGCTTTTAGCCAGCCATCGTATTGCGGGTTCATGATGTGGCAGTTGATACACACCTTGGGATCTTCCGACAGGTAGGACACGGCCTGAGAAGACCAGACGACGTAGCCGCCGACACCGGCCAACGCACCCAGCAGCAGAGCCAGAATCCACTTCATTACGCCAAACGCCGCCAAGTCGGACGCACAGTGACCGGATTTTGCATGTTGTTCTCCGCAGTGTCCAAATGGACGAGCTTGGTTACGCTTGCAAGATTCAAACGGGATTTTCCATTAGGCATCCCTTCGGGACTGTTTGGGTGCAAACGGTCCATTTTTGGCATATTTCCTGTTTCTTCGGCACGAATAGCCAGCTATTCGTTCGTCAGTGAACAGATAATCCACTCAAAAATAACCCCGTTGCCATCCCAAACCCTAATGTAAAAACCTGGTTCAGAAATTGTTGATGCATCAATTTGCCGCTTGTGAGCGCAATCCACATCCATATTAGGTTGCCATTGGCGGGTATGTTTGATCTGTATCAAACAAAGTGCACACACCGTTTCAGGATGAAACGATGTGTGTCCGGCGGCCGAATACTCGCCTTAGCAGTTTGTTGTAATTCTGCTGCGCTCGGTGATGCGGCGTTGGCAAGCGGCTCAAAATCCTCATGTATACCGCATACATTCCGGTTTTTCGCCGCTTTCCGCCTTGCCTGACCTTCGCTCACGACGAATTTCAACCAACTGTTAGCCTGCAACTTGACTGATGGGTGCAGGTGCACCTTTGAGACGCTGCCAGCCGCGTTTCAGTAAGCCCTCCGCATCATCGACGTAGGTATAAACCGCCGGCACCACAATCAGACTCAATAACGTTGACGTTACCAGCCCGCCTATTACCGCCACCGCCATAGGTGAGCGAAACGACGGGTCGGCACCAAAACCCAGCGCAATCGGCAACATGCCAAAACCCATGGCGAGTGTGGTCATGACAATCGGCCGGGCACGTTTATGGCAGGCATCGATCAATGCGTCGTAACGAGACAAGCCATGATCACGCCGCGCGACAATGGCGTATTCGACCAGCAGGATGGAATTTTTGGTGACCACCCCCATGAGCATCAACAGGCCAATTAACGACGGCATGGAAAAGCTCTTCCCCGTGATGAGCAACAAAATAAATGCGCCACCAATCGACAAGGGCAGGGCGGCCAGAATGGTAAAGGGCTGCATAAAATCACGGAATAGCAGCACCAACACGGCAAAAATACACAGAATGCCAATGACCATTGCCAAACCAAAACTGGCAAACAGTTCCGCCATCATTTGTGTGTCGCCAAATTCGGCTTGTTTTACGGTGGGGGGCAAATTTTTCATGGTCGGCAATAACATCGCCTCTTCATACACGCTGCCAAGTTCACGACTGCCCAGTTCGACGTCAAACGTGACTTGACGATTGCGATCGAGGCGGTCAATTTGCGCCGGGCCGCTGCCGACTTCAACACTCGCCACCTGTTTGAGCATCACCGGGCCGTTTTTGCCGGGCACCAGCAGCCGTTCAATCGCCGCCAGATCGGCACGGGTTGTATTCGGCAGTAACACGCGAATTGGAATCTGTCGTTCACTGACATTAAACTTCGCCAAATTTTGGCTGTAGTCGCCACTGGTGGCCACACGCACCGTTTCACCAATCGCCGCTGCCGAGACCCCCAAGTCGGCGGCACGGGCAAAGTCGGGACGAACAATAATTTCCGGTCTGACCAAACTGGCGGTCGAGGCGACGTTGCCGACACCCTGCAGGGTACGCAAATCGCGTTCGAGATTGCGTGACGTGATCAACAGCGCATCAGGGTCCTCGGATTGCAATACCAATTGCATTTTGACGCCGGTATCTTGTGGTCCCACGGAGATGCGCACACCCGGTTGATCGGCGAGTTTTTCGCGCAATTCCATTTCAATGTCTTGTTGTCCGCGCGAGCGGTCGTTGCGATGGGTCAGCAACACAGTTAGCGCGGCCTTGCGTGCCTCGGCGGCGACACCAATGGCGAAGGCATCACCAGATACCCCGCCACCTACTGAGCTAAACACATGTTTGACATCCTTGACACCAACAGCAATTAATCGGGCGCGTTCGGCGGCGGCATAGGTTTCGCTGAGTGTGCTGCCGGGTGGCAAATCGATATTGATGATGGTTTGGGCACGATCGGCGGTCGGCACAAAGCCTTTTGGCAACAATGGCACCAGCGCCAGGGAGCCGATAAAAAATAACGCGGCCGCAATTGCCGTGATGAGTCGATGTTGAATACACCAGCCCACCCAGCGCAAATACTGGGTCATGATGACGCCGTCTTTTTGTTGGTGTTCGACGGTTGGTTTGAGTAGATACGCCGACATCATCGGCGTCAGCAAACGCGCCACGACCAATGAGGCGAAAATGGCCAACACTGCGGTCCAGCCAAACTGCTTAAAAAACTTGCCGGGGATGCCGGCCATAAATGCCGTCGGCAAAAAAACCGCGATCAAGGCAAAGGTGGTGGCAATCACCGCCAGACCAATTTCGTCGGCCGCCTCACGCGCGGCCACCAGTGGCGATTTGCCCATGCGTAAATGACGGGTTATGTTTTCAATTTCAACAATGGCGTCGTCGACCAATATGCCCACCACCAGGGCCAGCGCCAACAAGGTGACGGTATTGAGGGTAAAGCCGAATAAATACATGCCCAGAAAGGTCGGCACGATTGATAAAGGCAGGGCGGAGGCCGCCACCAGTGTGGAGCGCCAATCGCGCAGAAAAAACCACACCACAATCACCGCCAGTACCGCACCTTCAATCAACAAGATCATCGAGCCGGAAAAATTTTCTTCCACTGGCCAAACGTTATCGATCGCCTCATCAATTTTCAGCGTAGGGTGGGCGGTGCGCAGCGTTTCAATGGCGGTTCTGACACCGACGGCGGTGGTCACTTCCGAGGCGCCCTTGGTGCGGCTGATTTCGAAGGCGATGACCCGTTTGCCATCCAGCAGGGCAATGGCGCGCCGTTCGGCGATGGTATCGGTCACGGTGGCAATTTGATTCAGTCGAACCCGTCGTCCGTCCGCAAGCGGAATGTCGAGTGATGCCAGTTCAATCACCGTTTTGACGGTGGCAATGGTGCGCACCGATTGTTCGGCCCCGCCGACATCACCGCGACCGCCGGGGACTTCTTGTTGCACCCGGCGCAATTGATGCGATACGTCCGCGGCTGTCACCCCCATAGACGACATTTTTGCCTGATCGAGTTCGACGCGAATCTCGCGCGTAACGCCACCGAGGCGGGCCACTTTGCCCACACCCGGCACGGCCAGCATTTGTTTGGTCATGGCATTGTCCACAAACCACGACACCGCCTCTTCGTCCATTGATTCGGACGACACCACATAGGTCATGATCGGTTTGCCGGCCGATGAAACTTTGGAGATTTGTGGGTCGCGCAACTCCGCAGGCAAATCCGCCCGCACCGAGCTCACCGCATCACGCACTTCATTGGTGGCTTCGCTGGCATTTTTTTCGAGGTTAAATTCGACGTTGATGCTGACAGTGCCGTCGAGAATGTTGGTGTAAATGTGTTTGACGCCCTGCAGTGTTGCCAGCGCATTTTCAATTTTGCGGGCGACTTCCGTTTCCAACTGGGCGGGTGCCGCGCCGGGCAGGTTCGCCACCACTGTCACCATCGGTAATTCAATATCCGGAAAATCCTGCACGCCGGACATATTGAAACTGATCAGACCGGCGAATGTCAGCAGAATAAAAAAGACAATTGCCGGAATCGGATTGTTGATGGACCAGGTGGAGAAATTCATGACGGGTCCGATTATTTTTTAGGAGGAGACTGTTTGGCGGTGGCTTCGGTTGCCGCCACCACTTTGACCAGATCGCCGTCGTTTAAAAATCCGGCACCTTGGGCGACAATCACACTGTCGGCTTTTAAACCATCGCGAATTTCAACACTGTCTGGAAAGCGCCGCCCAGCTTGGACTTTGACCTGTTGCACACTGTTGTCCGGGTTGATGACAAACACATAAGTAAAGCCATCACGCACCACCACTGCTTGTGGTGGCACCGTCAAGCCATTGGTTTTGGCCAAGACAAATTCACCCCGCGCAAACATGCCGGACTTGGCGTGTCGGCCCGATGCCAGATCGACGAATACCTGAACATTGCGGGTAACCGGATCGACCGTGGGTGCGATCATACGCACCGTGCCGTCGACCGTGTCACCGCTTGGCGTCATCACTACTACTTTTTGGCCTTTGGCAATTTTTGCCAATTCGGACGAGGTGACTTCGGCGCGCCATTCCAATCTGTTTTTACGCACCAGCCGGAATAATTCCTGGCCGGATTGCACCACCGCGCCAACGGTTGCCAGCCGCGCGGAGATGGTGCCGTCGTCCGCCGCCACCACTTGGGTGTTGGTCAATCGTACCTGGCCGACTCTGGCCATGGCGCGTGCCGAGGCGAGTCGCGCTTCCGCCGTTTTGGCGGCAGTCAGATATTGATTGATTTGCTGGCTGGACATGGCACCGGTTTTCTCAAGTGTTTTGGCGCGATCCGCATTGCCTTGGGCTTCGGCCAATGCCGCTTCGGCTTCGGCAACACTGGCACGGAATTGCGCCATTTCGGCTTCGACCTGTTCCGGCGCAAAGGTCGCCAATACTTGGCCTTTTTTGACCACGTCGCCGACATTCGCCCGCACTTCGTCAATTCGCAGTCCAGCGACCTCGGCACCAACAATAGCTTCTTGCCATGCGGCGATATTGCCGCTGGCATTAAAAGTGGCGGCAATGGCACTGGACGTCGGTTTGACGGCGGTGACGGTCAGGGCCGGTTTGGCGTGATTGGTGGAAGGTTTTTTTTCATCTGCGGCATTGCTCGCATTGCTCACCAATATGGCAGCCGCAATCAGTACAACAATGCTGCCAAGCAGGACGACCTTTTGCCAACGGGGCAGTGTCGCTAAGGTTTTTGCTGGGCTTTTCATCACTTCATATCCTTAATGAGTCTATTTTTGGTTTCACCTGGTTCACTTGATTCACTTGCTGCGCGATCGGACCAACCACCACCAACCGCCTTGTACAACGCGATCCATGCGGTGAGGCGTTCGCGGGTCACGGCAACGGATGCACCTTGTGCGTGCACCATGGCGCGGCGTGCTTCTTCGAGTTCGGTGACACTGCCGGCACCGGCTTTGACCCGCGCGTCGGCGGCGGCCAAAAAGGTTTGGTAACCGGCAAATGCGCGGCCAGTATCCTGCTCGCGTTTTGCGGCGCTGTCGAGGCGCACCAGCGCCTCTTCGACCTCGCGTACCGCCCGCAATGTTTTGCCCTTGTAAATCGCCAGCGATTCGTCGTAACGCGCACGGGCAATATCGACGTTCGCCGCGCGTCGACCCATATCAAAAATGGGCAGCGTGATGGCGGGGCCATAGTTCCATGTGCGCCCCTGACTGGCCGGACCGCTGCCGCTGAATTCGCTAAAACCGATACTGCCGGTTAAGGTAATGCGTGGAAAGCGGTCGGCAATGGCCACGCCGATGTCGGCCATGGTGGCAGCCAACTCGTGTTCGGCACTGGCGATATCGGGTCGTTGCGAAATGGTCTTGGCGGGAATACGGGTGACGACAAAGGCCGCAGGTGTCGGTACCATCGCGTGTCGTGCTTTAAGGCTTTGTCTGAGCAGCGCTTCGCTGGTGACGGTTAACTCGGCGAGAACCTTAACGTTGATGTCACATTCGGCCTGTTGTTGAATCCAACGTGCATTGGATTCTGCGGCACTGGCGTCGGATAACTTGGCGTTGGCCGGTGCCTCAAATCCAGCATTGCTTTTGAGCGTGATGAGGCGGGCGGTTTCGGCGCGTGATTTTGCGTCAATTTCATAACCGGCAAGCAACACTTCACAGGTGCGTAAATTGACATATTGGCTGGCGACCTCGCCGGCGATCGAAACCCGTGCATCGTGCCAATCCGCCCGACGTGCGTCGAGACGTTGTTGGGCTGCTTGCCGGCCACGCCGACCGCCGCCCACCACATCCAATTCCCAAGCGGCGTCGAGACTTGAATTGCGTGAACGCTGTTGTTCGTTGGGGTTGCCGGCCGCGCCAAAACCAGTACTCGCTGCGTCTTGATTGGGTTGGCCGCTTTTGCTGCGTATGTCGGCTGCATTCGCCATAAAGGCGGGAAACAACACCGATGTGATGCTTTGATAACTGGCGCGCGACTGCCGTATGCGCGCCGCCGCCTGGGCAATGGTGGTGTTCTCCCGTTCGGCGTTATCGATCAATTCGACCAACACCGGATCATTCCATTGCGCCCACCAATTGACAAGTGAAATGGTTTGACCATCATGCGGGAGAGGGGCGACCCACTGCACGCGGTGTTGGAAATCTGGGCGAACGTAGTCCGTGCCGACCGCACACGCGGTGAGTGTGAAAGCAATGGCCAACGCCAGACTGGATTTGCAGACCATTGTATTGATTGGGTTCATTTTTTGGTCGTTTTCCCGGCAGTCAATTTTTTGGCGGCATTTGATGTTGACCGTGGTGCTGGCCGCGGTCCGGCATTCATGCCTTTTGCCAGAATCTGGTCAAACGCGCGTTGCAAAATTCGCGTGGAGCGGTCGAGTGATGCTGGCGTTGAATCACCCAGGTCGAGGATCACCGAGCCTACGTAGGTGGCGTGAAATAACTCGATATCGGCCATATTTATTTTCAAGCCCAGCTTGAGAAACATCGCCAGCAGGCGCTTGCGGTTGGTGTCTTCAAAACCGGCCAGCCATGGTTTGATCCGATCATCTTCGTCCGATGCCACCACCAGGGCACAGATCAAACGGGCAAATCGGCGATCGGACAAGTCGGCAACAAAGATGCTGCGCGCGGTTTTTAAGGTGAGTGTTCCTGCGTCAATGCTGCCGGCCATGATTTCGAGCATGGCGTTACAGCCATATGATGCGGTTTCACGCAACAGGTCGTTGCGGGCAGGGAAGTAATACGTAATGTGACTTTGGCGCACGCCGGCCTTTTCAGCGACTTTGGTTTGAGTGAGTGCGCCAAAACCCTCGTCATTGAGAATTTCCACCGCCGCGTGCAGGATACGTGCGCGGGTGGTGGCCGGTGCCGGCAAGGCGGCAATGGCATCGGGGAAGGTAATCGGTGTGGCCAGACTGGCCGCTCGCGGCGACACCTTGGCAGACGATTTTTTCGCGGCTGGTTTGGCAGGCATTTGGTAACTTTACCAAAAAGTTGGTTAAATTACCAAAAAATATCCACTGGTACATGATGAGAAACAAATCGCCGGTTTAATGTGCTTATAAAAGGCATCGTAAAGGGCTAACATTTTACATCCACCCGGCCAGCCGCCGCATCACGGCCGTACAAAAACCGCAGCCTGCCGTCGACTCGCAATGCACGGCTGGCTTCATCGTGGGTGCCGTCCACTTGTTCTAAATATGACAAGCTCTGATGCTCCCGGCCCCGTGCAAGCAGCGCGCCGCGAAATTTGCGCGCCACCACTCCGGTCGGCTCGTACAGCAGCACAATGCGATTGCGCCCAAGCCAGAGGCATAGCTCCGGCAAGCAACGCGGTACTACAAAAAATCTTGCCAATAGGTAGTGGTAGCCCAGGCATTTTTTCCGATGTTCTGGTGTTCTGGAAAGCGCGTTATGCGTGGACGCATGGGCGACGGCCGCACAGTTCGCCATTTATTACGCACTTACGCCGCTTGGTGGTTCATGTGGCGTCGCTGCGATTTCGGTTGATATCAGCGCGCGATCACGGCCATCACTTTTCGCTTGGTACAGCGCCCGATCCGCGCGTCCGACCAATTCCGAGGCGCCGATATTGGTGCGCGCTTCGGCGATGCCGATACTGACCGTAACAACCCGATGCCGCCACGGGAAAGCGCGAAATCCCTCAAGGATACGTTTGGCAACCGCAGACGCCTGTGTGGCATCGGTATCCGGCAGCAGCAGGGCAAACTCTTCGCCGCCATATCGTGCCGCCAAATCGCCGGGACGGACGGATGCGCGCAAAATTTTTCCGGAAATTCGCAATGCTTCATCGCCGGCCAGATGGCCGAAGTCGTCGTTGTAATTTTTGAATCTATCCAGATCCAACATGAGCAATGAAAATACCGCATCGTTCTCACGGCGGCTGCGCAATAAATTTGCCAGTGTTTCGTCAAATACCCGCCGGTTTGCCAATGAGGTCAATTTATCTGTATTGGCATCGTCTTGCAGCTTGATCGATTTACGATGCTGGTGTTCAACCTTGTCGAGTAATCGGGCCACCAACCATATCAAACAGGCAACGGTGCCACTGGTAAACAACGCCGCGAACGCAAATGCGTAGGTTTCGGAAATCTTCAGCCAAACGCGCAGCAATTCAAATATGAAGGTAAACGCCACCGGCAATAACATCGCTGGCAACAACAAAAAACGGGCGAGCTGGCCGCCGAATGTATCCGAAGTTGCCACTCTGGTCAGTCCGGTGGTGGGGACAGACGACATCCAGCCCAATGCCGCCATGAATAACAGGATGGCAGATGGAATCGGCACCCGCAGCCAATCCACTTCGTCTTTTCCGGCCAGTGAAAAGCCATAAAACGACAGCCCCAACATGGCGACGGCAAGGACGCCGATGGCACACGCTTCCCGCCAAAACAGTGCACGCTCGATTGATACCAGCAGCCCTAGCCCGCCCAGCAGCATCATGGCGACCGCCACCAATTCGGCCATGTTGCCACCCGGCACACTGGTCGATCGGGCGTAGGCCAGCAGGGTGATGAAACCAACGGCTGCAACCACAATGGACAACAGGCGGCTCACCATCTGCAATTCGAATCGGCGACTTTGGCTCAGGAGCAGGGCGCTGCCCGATAACGCGAAGCACATCGCCGCAGACGCTTTGACAGATCGTGAGCCGGGGAAAATGGTCGTCAAGTACGGCAGCTCCTGCCACCATCCAAACAACACCAGCAGCGAAATGGCGACCATGAACAATCCCACCACGCGGGAGAATTGAATGAATTGGCGCACTACGACTTTATTGTGATGAAACAATACGGAACCCACTCTTTTCCAATACATTATTTAAGTCGAAAATCTGACCAAGTTGGCTGCACACAATGATTTTAATTTGCCGGTATGGCGCGCGCGTACTGTGCGTACTTATTCGCAACAATTATCCATCAGCTGGGCCATCGACGCCACCATCGGCAATCCGTTTTTGCCGCTTGGATGTTACCCATTCCCATAAAGAAACGCCCTCTGCAGAGGGCGTTATTACGATATTTAAACTCTAGTGCTGGTGCGGCACTTCAGGAGATTTTGGCTGTAAAAGCAGACTCAGCAACGACTTTTTCGATTGGTGCTACCAAACGCGCCACCATGGTTTGTCGCCGCCGGCGGCCGACTTGGCAATCAGCGGATTTTTCGGATAGTTTTTCTCCAAAACACGACGTGATGCGTCGGCCAATTCTTTCATGCCCATTTTTTCATATGATTCTACGGAAATCACCAGGGCCTCTTCCGAAACCGGTGCCTGGGGATACCGGATCAACACCGCTTGTGCGCGATTGACCGCCGCCAAATAGCCACCGCGATGATAGTAATAACGGGCGACAGATAGGTCGTGTTTGGCGAGGGTATTCACCAAATAAATCATCCGGCCGCGGGTGTCATCTGCATAAATACTGTCGGGAAAGCGGTTGACGAGTTCTTTGAAGGCGTCAAACGAATCACGCAAGGCCTTCGGGTCGCGTTCGGCCTGATTCAAATTCAACACTTCACCAAAAATACCCAGATCAGGCTTGAAATAGGCCAAACCCTTTAAATAATAGGCGTAGTCGAGATTCGGGTGATTCGGATGCAACTTCATGAAGCGTTCGGCCGCGCTGACCGCTTGGGCGGTTTCGTTATCTTTGTAATAGGCGTAGGCAATGTCGAGTTGCGCTTGTTGGGAATATCGACCAAACGGATAGCGGGCCTCCAGTTGCTCATACAGTTTGATGGCACCTTGATTGTTGCCGGAGTTGAGTTCCGCGCGGGCGTTTTCGTAATACTGCTCGACGGTCCAGTTTTTTGAGCTGCCCATTTTTTCGCCGAACATCCCGCAGCCAAACAAAAATAGCGGCAACAAGACCAGCATAACAATGGATTTGAACGAGGAAGGTGCGAAGGGACGTGTCATACTTTCAACCATGCAATCAAACGATTTTGAAGACGACGATTATAGCCCAGTGATGCCTCGAAACGTCACCGGTGTGCCACATACGGGTGATGTGGTGGAGGTGAAGGTGCCATTAAGCCTCGCGGGAAGCCGTTTCGACGCGACTTTGGCGAGTTTGTTCCCCGATCATTCGCGCAGCAGACTGGCTGTTTTGGTGAAATCGGGTGATATTCGCCTGAATGGTGAGATCGCCACGCCCAAAACCAAAGTCATGGGCACCGAATTGATACAAGCCAATATCAAGCCACGTGATGAAGACAATGCTTTTCAGGCCGAAGACTTGCCGCTGAATGTGGTGTTTGAAGACGATGATATTGTTGTCATCAACAAACCACCCAATCTGGTGGTGCATCCGGCGGTCGGCAATTGGTCTGGAACGGTGTTGAATGGCATTTTGTATCGCTACCCTGAAACCATGCATGTGCCGCGCGCGGGAATTGTGCACCGACTCGATAAAGACACCAGTGGACTAATGGTGATCGCCCGCAATGAAGTGGCCCAGTTGGCGTTGGTGAGACAGTTGCAGGCGCATACCGTGTCGCGCCGTTACGCCGCGTTGGTGCGCGGGCAGGTATTGACCGATGGCACAGTCGATGCGCCGATTGGACGGCACCCGCGTGAACGCGTCAAGATGTCTGTGGTGAATAGTCTGGGGCCCGGCAAACCCGCCATCACCCATTACCGTGCCGAAGAAATATTCACTTTTCACACTTTGCTCGAATGCAAACTCGAAACCGGACGCACCCATCAAATCCGCGTGCATATGGCGTCGATCGGCTTTCCGCTGGAAGGGGATAGTGTCTATGGCAAGGGAGTCAAAGGCTTGTCGCCGTTGTTGCATGACGCTGTCACCCTGTTGGGGCGGCAGGCACTACACGCCAAGGCGCTGGCATTTGAACACCCGAAAACAAGAGAATTGGTTTCATTCAAGGCACCCATTCCGGACGATATGCAGGCCTTGATTGCGGCGGTCGCGGAAGTCTAGTGTTGACGCTTTCCGACTGTATTGTGCCCGATTGGCCCGCGCCGAAAAATGTGCGATCGGTGTTTACCACCCGTATCGGCGGGGTCAGTCTCGGTGCGCTGGCGGGATTAAATTTGGGAAAAAGTGTTGGTGATGATCCTCTCGCCGTGGCTGAAAATCGCCGCCGGGTCGAACAACTCATTGGTTTTCCGCCGCGATGGATGAGCCAGGTGCATGGTGTGTCGGTGGCGGATTTGGATGCGATCGACGCTCTGCAAGCCATCACCGCCGACTCTGCCTTCTCACGCCAATCTGGCAGGGTCTGCACCGCGATGGTGGCGGATTGTCTGCCGGTGTTGTTTACCGATCTGGGTGGCACCGTGGTTGCCGCCGTCCACGCCGGTTGGCGCGGCTTGGCTGCCGGAGTGATTGAGGCGACCATCCAATCGATGCACGTCGCCCCGGCAAATTTGCTGGCATGGATGGGGCCGGCCATCGGCCCAGAAAAATTTGAAGTGGGCATCGACGTGCGAGACACGTTTGTGGCGCTGGATACGGCCACATCATGCGCGTTTCATCCCATTGTTGGCAGCCATCATCAAAAATTTCTGGCGGATATATTTAAGCTGGCGCGCTTGCGGTTATCGGCAGCCGGAATCGCGGAAACACACATTTATGGCGGCGGATTATGTACGGTGAGTGATCCCGAGCGATTTTTTTCCCACCGGCGCGAGGGCAAGTCCGGATTGCCATCCGGACGGATGGCGGCATTTATTCATTTGGCGTAAAAATGCCGCATCGGGTTGCAGGCGTGAATGTTAGAATGTTGCAATCGAGTTGCATTAATTGATGCGTCGATACTCGAATGGTTGGTCGGGCTGTTTAGCCAACCTGATCAAGATCAAAATAACCCATGACACTTCTTTATATTATTACCGCCGCGCTTGCCGGTGGCATTATTTCCGTCACCCTCGCGGCGTTGGTTGCGTGGCGGGTCCAGCCACGGCTGATCCCATTGTTTGTCAGTTATGCGGTGGGTGCGCTGTTGGCAGTCGTATTCCTGGATCTGCTGCCGCATATTTTTGAAACCACCACCGAATATCACAAAGTTGCCGCTTGGATAATGGCGGGCATTCTCGGCTTTTTTGTGCTGGAAAAAATGGTGTTATGGCGCCATAGCCACGATCATGGCGCACAATTTGCCACGCTGGCTGAGCCTGGCAGCCCACCAACTAAATCGTCGCATGCTGATCATGGCCATCATCACCATCATGGCGCGCCCGGTGACGTGGCCCATGGCAATGCATCGTCCGCGTGGATGATCATCATCGGTGACAGCTTTCATAATTTCACCGACGGCCTGGTGATTGCCGCAGCGTTTGTCGCCGATGTCCGCCTGGGTATCCTCACCTCGGTTGCCATCATCGCCCACGAATTACCGCAAGAGTTGGGTGATTTTATGGTGCTGATTCACTCCGGCATGTCTAAACGTCGGGCGTTATTCTGGAATATGGTGTCGAGCCTGGCGACCTTGGTGGGCGCGGTGCTGGCTTATTTTTTGCTGCAGGAACTCGAAGCCTACTCGTATATATTTCTGTGCCTCGCCGCGGCCAGCATGATGTATGTGGCGATCGCGGATTTGATTCCAGGTCTACACCGGCGTACCTCGTTGCGCGATTCGCTGGCGCAATTTGCACTAATCGGTCTTGGTATTGGCTCGATCTTGTTGGTCCATTTTTTGATCGGCCACTGATTCGTCGATTGCGTCGACAGTGAGCTCCTTCGGCCGCTGATTGAGACGATGTTTGGCCGTCCGTCGCGCGCGGCCTACGCCACCAAATAACCAGAATAACAACGCGCTTGGCAGTAAACCAAAAAACAGTAGGGTCATGATCGCCGCAGTCAAGTTGCTTTCGGTGGCTGCCATCAGTACTACAACGTACAACCAGGCAATGATGATGATATACATTTTGGAATTTGGGTTGAATTGATAAAGTAAATTCGCTCGGCGCACATTGGCCATCTTGACCACGCGCCTACAGGCGTGCACAGTTTGATTTTCAGTGCCAAAATAGTCGCTGACAACGATACCGTGCATATTAACCAACTAAAACAATGCCAGCCAACAATCCCCCCAATATTCCCGAAATGATGGCGGCGATGCAGGTTTCCAGCGCCGACGACAAACGATTTGCCAGCCAGGCGTGGCAGGCACAACCGCCATTCAAAATGCTCGCCGATGCTTATCTGGCAACCAGCCACGCGCTGGTGAAGAGCCTGGATGCGTCGGTGTTGGCACCGGAGGAAAAAAAGCGCGCACATTTTTTTCTGAAACAATATCTGGACGCGGTTGCGCCCTCCAACTTTTTGGCGACCAATCCGGACGCACTGAAACTGGCCATTGATAGCAAAGGCGAATCGATTCGCGGCGGCATCAAAAATTTGCAGGAAGACGTTGGTCGGGGGCAGGTCTCGATTACCGATCAGACTGCATTTAAGGTGGGCGAAAACATCGCTGTGTCGCCCGGTGACGTGGTGTTTGAAAATGAAATTTTCCAGCTGATTCAGTATGCGCCGATCACCAAAGAAGTATTTGTGCGGCCGTTGTTGTTGGTGCCGCCATGTATCAACAAGTTTTATATTCTCGATCTGACACCAGAAAATTCCTTTATTCGTTATGCGGTAGCACAGGGCCACACGGTATTTGTAATGTCGTGGCGCAACGTAAACAAAGACCTCGGCCATCTGACCTGGGATGACTACATCGCCAATGGGGTGATCAAGGCAATTGATACCGTACGCGTGATTACCAATGTCGAAAAAATCAATGCATTGGGATTCTGCGTCGGCGGCACCTTGCTGGCGTGTGCGTTGGCGGTGTTACGTCGATTGGGCCATGATGTCGTTGAAAGTGTGACGATGTTGACCACCTTTATTGATTTCACCGACGTGGGTGAAATTGACGTTTATATCGATGATGCATTTTTAGCCAAACGCGAACGCGAGGTCGGTGCAGGCGGTATCGTCAATGGCGCCGAATTGGCGCTGGCATTTTCGTCGTTGCGCGCCAATGATTTGATTTGGAGCTACGTGGTCAGCAATTATTTAAAAGGGTCCAAACCGCCCGCGTTTGATTTGCTTTATTGGAATACGGACAGCACCAATCTGCCGGGCCCGTGGTATTGCTGGTATTTACGACACA
Organism: uncultured Burkholderiales bacterium; assembly: GCA_947085425.1. Classification (GTDB taxonomy): domain Bacteria; phylum Pseudomonadota; class Gammaproteobacteria; order Burkholderiales; family Usitatibacteraceae; genus UKL13-2. The sequence goes on from CAMTWK010000018.1 coordinate 20,158, forward strand.
CCTACGTGGAAAATAATCTCGCCAAACCGGACAAGGTTTCGGTTTGTGGCGTGCCGGTTGATATGAGTTATGTTGATATGCCGGGATTTATATTGGCAACCAAGGAAGATCATATTGTGCCTTGGCGTTCGGCCTATGCCAGTGCGGCGTGTTTGAGTGGCGAGGTTGAGTTTGTGCTGGGTGCCTCCGGTCATATTGCCGGTGTGGTCAATCCGGCGCACAAAAATAAACGCAATTACTGGACGGGTGGCGATGTCGACCTCACACCAGACGAGTGGATGAAAACCGCAGCTGAAGTCCCCGGCAGTTGGTGGGCACGATGGTCTGAATGGCTGGCCGATTTTGGGGGCCGTAAAATTGCCGCCCGCAGTACGCCCGGCAATGCCGATTTTCCAGCCATCGAAGCCGCGCCCGGTCGATACGTGCTGGAAAAATCCTGATTGCTGCACTGCGGTGCCGTTTAGAGGGCAATCGCCGTAAACTGGGCGCTCAAATTCAAATCTGAACAGGAGATTGGTTATGGCCGCAACACAGCGAATTGCATTGGTCACGGGTGGTATGGGTGGCCTCGGTGAAGCCATTTGTATGAAACTTGCGCGAATGGGCATTAAAGTCGTGGTCACCTATTCGCCGTCCAATACCAAATCCTCCGAATGGCTCAAGGATATGGCCAGTCGTGATTATCATATCCATGCTTACGCTGCAGACGTATCCAATTTCGATTCCTGCGCGACTGCAATCGATTTGATTCAGCGGGAAGTCGGACCCATTGATATTCTGATCAACAACGCCGGCATCACCCGCGACATGACGTTCAAAAAAATGACCAAAATCGATTGGGATGCGGTCATCGATACCAATCTGGACAGCGTTTTTAATATGAGCAAGCCGATTGTTGATGGCATGGTGACCCGCGGTTGGGGACGGGTGATTAATGTGTCATCGGTTAATGGACAAAAGGGTGCCTTTGGTCAAACCAACTATTCGGCTGCGAAAGCCGGTATGCATGGCTTTACCAAAGCGCTGGCACTGGAAGTGGCCAAAAAGGGCGTGACCGTCAACACCATTTCGCCCGGCTATATCGGCACACAAATGGTCACCGCCATCGCCGAAGATATTTTGAATTCGAAAATTATTCCGCAAATTCCGATCGGCCGATTGGGCAAACCCGAGGAGGTGGCGGGGCTGTGTGCCTATCTCGCTTCCGATGAGGCGGCGTTTATTACCGGCGCAAATATCGCCATTAATGGCGGCCAGCACATGCAGTAAGCCATCATTCAAATGCGGCGCATCGTCATCGCGACGCGTTTGAAATGGTTGTTGTTATTGGTAGAGGTGGACGCCGCCGTTTACCGATAAATTCACGCCGGTAATGTAGCTCGACGATTCGCTCGCCAAAAACGCCACCGCGCTGGCGATATCTTCGGGGACTCCCATGCGTTGGGTCGGGATCGAATGGATGACCTCTTGCCGCGCCGATTCCGGCATCGCCTGGGTCATCGCCGTATCTATAAAACCAGGTGACACCGTGTTGACCGTGATGCCTTTTTTGGCCACTTCGAGTGCCAATGCTTTGGTGAAGCCGAGAATTCCGGCCTTGGCTGCGGCGTAATTGGTCTGTCCAAATGCTCCCTTGACACCGTTGACACTGGAAATATTGATGATGCGTCCCCAGCCACGGGTCACCATGCCTTCAATCACTTGTTTGGTGACATTAAAAGCACTGTCCAGATTGGTGGACATGACCGCGCGCCATTGGTCGACTGTCATTTTGCGAAAGCTCGCATCACGGGTGATGCCCGCACAGTTGACCAGTATTGCGACCGGACCATATTTTTTTTCAATTTCGATGATCATCGCCACACTCGCGGCAAAATCGCTGACGTCGCCATGGATGGATGCGCAGCAATCACCGCCATACCCGGCGGCGGACATGGCGGCATGCCATGCTTTTTCGGAGTCGTCGACAATAAAATTGGCGATCACAAAACAACCATCGGCCGCCAGACGTTTGGAGATGCCGGTGCCGATGCCTCCGACCCCGCCGGTAATAAGTGCGATTTTTTTCATGTATTTTTTCGAGTTGGTTTTAACAGCAGGCGGTATTTTAGCGGCCACAAAGAAAAAGCCCCAAGGGAATCATCCCTTGGGGCCAAGTCCCTAACAAACTGTTAAGGAGGAGGAGACGATTACTTACGCTTTGAAGCAGGCTTGGTTGCCTTCTCAGCATTGTCGGTGGCCGCTTTGAACGCGGTGTCGGCAAATGCGGTCGCTTGTTTGGTGGCTTTTGAAATGCTATCGGTTGCGGCGGTCGATGCGGCCAGACCATTTTTGATGGCGGCAATAAACACATCCGAGCCGGCTGGTGCAGATTTTGCAACCTTGTCCAGATTATCAACAACCGACTTTTGGAATTGGCCGACACGCTCTTCAACCAGGGCGCTGTACTGTGCCTGTGCATTGGCGGCGGCGTTGTAAAAATTCTTGCTGTAACCCATCATGAATTCCATGCCGACTTCAGCAGCACCGGTGCGCAACGAGTTCAGGTCTTGCGCGTCTTTAACGGTCGAAACTGCTTTTACGTTCCTGGCAGTGACGTCAAAGCTGGTTTTGATGGCTTCCATGTTCAATGCCATCAGGTGCTCGGTGCTGGCCAGACCAACTTGTGCAAATTTCATTGCGGCATCGACAGTGGATATTGAAAAGTCACCGAATTGTTCGGTAGTGGCGTTGTTAAATGTGTTCATGTAGAACCTCCAAATCAGGTAAATAAATTAATGGAGCAGCTTACCTTGAATTCGTTGATATGCTGCGCTGCACAAAACCTATATTAGGCTCAGAAAGATGCGATGTCAAGAAAAAATTGTGCGGCGCACCATAATTCCGCCGAGCTGGCGGCGGATGGCTGAAAACGGCGAAAAATGCTAACATATTCAATGTGATAATGGTTCAGGTGGCATTCACTGTTACACGCCAGTTTGTGCCCCGCCGCAAAGTCAGGTCATCGCGTTATTGATTATATTGCCACCCATTTTGTGTACTGCAACACGGGAAAATTGCCACCAAAGTGGCAAATAAATTCCTGGTATGCGGCGTTATTCCACTGAGGAGCCATCATGGCACGCGTCATTAAAAAATACCCCAATCGCCGTTTGTATGACACCGAAACCAGTGCCTACATCACCCTGGCAGAAATCAAACAATTTGTGCTGAGCCAAGAAGCGTTTGTGGTGCAAGACGCCCGCAGTGGCGAAGATTTGACCCGCAGCATCTTGTTGCAGGTCATTCTTGAGGAAGAATCAGGTGGGGTACCGATGTTCACAGCCGACATGCTCGCCAACATCATTCGTTATTACGGGCATTCCATGCAGGGCCTGATGGGCAGTTATTTGGAGCGCTCGATCGGCGCATTTCATGAAGCACAAAAGAAATTTCAAGAACAATCGTCCACCCTGTACGGGGCGGCACCTGCCTTTAAGCCGGATGCTTGGGTGCAAATGGTGCCGGGTCTGACCGGGATCGGTGCGGCCGGTGCAGGCAATGCGCTGGGCGACTTCATCGAAAAAGGTACCTCAAGCGTAATTGGCATGCAGGAAGAACTACGCAAACAAGCCATGCAAATGTTTTCCGCATTCCCGTATGCCGCCCCGGGTGGAAACACCCAATCGGCAGCGAATGACGCCAAGAACGATGGCAAAAACGACCCATCGTCCTCAGCCAAGGCCGGCAAGCCCGCGCCCAAGCGCAAGAAAAAAGCCTCCTGAACGCAACTGCCTGCAAGCCTGCAACTGCGTTTTCCGAACCTCTAGTCAATAAGTCGTTGTCCATGTCGATTCTTCGTCCCATCAAAATTTCCAAAGTCGCCAAAGAAAAAATCCGCCCACCACGTGTGGGTTTTGTTTCGTTGGGTTGTCCCAAAGCGCTGGTCGATTCCGAGCAGATCATCACCCAGCTGCGCGCCGAGGGTTACGAAATTGCACCGGACTACAGCGGTGCCGACCTGGTGGTCGTAAATACCTGTGGTTTTATTGATTCGGCCGTGCAGGAGTCACTCGATGCAATCGGCGAAGCCCTCGCCGAAAACGGCAAGGTGATTGTCACCGGCTGTTTGGGTGCCAAAGCGGGCAGGGGCACGGACAATTTGGTCAAACAAATTCACCCCAAGGTATTGGCCGTGACCGGCCCGCACGCCAAAGATGAAGTGATGGGGCATGTGCACAAACATTTGCCACAGCCACACGATCCGTTTATTGATTTGTTGCCACCTGCCGGCATCAAACTCACGCCCAAACACTACGCCTACCTGAAGATTTCCGAAGGCTGTAACCATCGTTGCACGTTTTGTATCATTCCGTCGATGCGTGGTGATCTGGTTTCACGTCCGATTGGCAGTGTCTTGCAGGAAGCCGAAAACCTCATCAAGTCCGGCGTGCGCGAATTGTTAGTGGTGTCACAAGACACCAGCGCTTATGGTGTTGATATCAAATACCGTACCGGTTTTTGGAATGGCAAACCGGTTAAAACCCGTATGACAGAAATGTGTGAGGCGATGGGTGAATTGGCGCGGCAGTCTAATGCGTGGGTGCGTTTGCATTACGTTTACCCTTATCCGCATGTGGATGAAATCATTCCCTTGATGGCCGACGGTAAAATTTTGCCGTATCTGGATATTCCGTTTCAGCATGCCAACACGCGTATCTTGAAGGCGATGAAACGACCGGCCGCCACGGAGAAAACCCTCGAGCGTATTCAAAACTGGCGCAAGCTTTGCCCGGATATCACACTGCGTTCCACCTTTATCGCCGGCTTTCCGGGTGAGAGCGAAGCCGAATTTCAGGAGTTGCTGGATTTCCTGGTTGAAGCACAATTGGATCGTGTCGGTTGTTTTGCCTATTCGGCGGTTGAAGGTGCCACTGCCAATGCCCTGGCGGACCATGTGCCGGAAGAGCTCAAACAGGAACGGGTGGCGCGCTTCATGGCGGTGCAAGCCGAAATCAGCGCGGCCAAGTTACAACACAAAGTTGGCCGCACGGTTGATGTATTGATCGACACCATTACCAAGGACGGTGCCATCGGACGCACCGCGGCCGATGCCCCGGAGATCGACGGCCAAGTTGAAATTCACGGCAAACACAAACACCAACCCGGTGACATCACCCGGGTAAAAATCACCACCGCCACCGCCCATGACTTGGTGGCAAATTGGGCCTAATCAACCACTGATCATGGCGTAAACCCGCCAATAAAAAAATGACCAATCCGAGCGCTGCTAGTAATAGATCAACCTTTCGTTCCGGCGGCCAGATTCTGGTCGATCAACTGAGAATTCACGGTGCCGATTTGGCCTTCTGCGTGCCCGGCGAAAGTTATTTGCCGGTGCTCGATGCGCTGTATACCCATCGCGACACCATCAAACTCATCACCTGCCGTCATGAGAGTGGTGCGGCCAATATGGCCGATGCCTATGGCAAATTAACCGGTAAACCCGGTTTATGTTTTGTCACCCGCGGGCCGGGCGCGACCAATGCCTCGATAGGTGTGCACACCGCCTATCAAGACTCAACACCGATGATTTTATTTATCGGCCAGGTCGGCAGTGATTTTATCGAGCGTGAGGCGTTTCAGGAAATCGACTATCGGCGCATGTTTGGCCAAATGGCGAAATGGGTCGCACAAATTGATCGCGCCGACCGGGTGCCGGAGTTCATTGCCCGCGCCTATCAAGTCGCCACCTCCGGTCGGATGGGCCCGGTGGTATTGGCATTGCCAGAGGACATGTTGTCGGCGATGGTGGATGTGGCGGATACCCGTAGCTGGCAGCGCATTGGCATTGCGCCTGGTCAGCCTGAAATCGCCAAGCTGACCGCCATGTTAGAAAATGCGGAGCGACCAATCGTCATCGCCGGTGGCACGGGTTGGGGTGGTGAATCGTGTGCGGATTTGCAAAAATTTGCCGAAATCCAACGGATTCCCGTCACCTGTGCGTTTCGTTATCAAGACGTTTTTGACAACGCCCATGCAAACTATGCCGGTGACGTCGGCATCGGCATCAACCCCGCGCTGGCGGCACGGGTCAAAGAGTCTGACTTGGTGATAGCTATTGGCCCGCGGTTGGGTGAAATGACTACCGGTGGGTACGGGCTCATCACCGCGCCGATCCCGGCGGCATCACAAAAGTTGGTGCATATCCAAGCCGGTGTGGAAGAGTTGGGGCGTGTTTATCAGGCCGATCTGATGATCAATGCCACCATGCCGGAAATGGCCAAAGTGTTGGCGGCAATGCCACGCCTCACCCGTGAAGGGGTTGGCAAACAATTGCTCGAGTCACGCGCCGATTACCAAAGCTGGCAGGGCAAAAAAGCAACACCGGGCAAGGTGCAAATGTGGGATGTTATCCAGCAGCTTGATGCGGTGTTGCCCGCCGACGGTGTGATTTGTAACGGTGCCGGTAACTACGCCACCTGGTTACATCGTTTTCATTGTTATCGCACCAGTGCGGGCTTTCGTACCCAGCTTGCGCCGACCTCCGGCGCGATGGGTTATGGCGTGCCAGCCGCGATTGCCGCCAAGGCAGTGCACCCGACGCGAACGGTTGTTGCCTTTGCAGGCGACGGCTGTTTTCTCATGACCGGCCAAGAGCTCGCCACCGCTGTCCAATACCAGCTCAATATCATCATAGTGGTGGTCAACAACGGCATGTACGGCACCATTCGTATGCATCAGGAACGCGAATTTCCCGGCAACGTACACGGCACCACACTCGTCAATCCCGACTTTGCCGCCTACGCACGGGCATTTGGTGCGCACGGCGAAGTGGTTGAGCACACCGCAGAATTTGCCCCGGCGTTTGATCGCGCTATGCAAGCCGGTAAACCGGCACTCATCGAAATTCGCATCGACCCGCAAGCGATTTCGCCGAATATGACCTTGCAGGCGATTCGCGATGTGGCCGCAGCAGGCAAGACTCGATAGCGCGATCCTATTGCCTTTTCCGAACATCAGCTGAAAGCCGGTACAAGGCCACAAATTATGCGTGAGCTACTTTTGTCGTTATCAATTTTGTGCACGGTCGCTCTCTTTGCGTGGTTCTTTTTTGCGATCGCTGCGCTAAGCACGTTGCGCAATCTTGGCGCGCCCGTCACGCACTGGACTGCTGTGTTTCTTGCGCCCATTGGCTACCGTCCGGCAATCTTCAGCCTGCTTTATTTGCTGCACGGCCAATACCGCACGGACACAATGAGTCCAATCCCGCCGCATATTGAGCGCACCCGAACCATTGGACGGGTGATTGTTGGTGCATGGATTGTGGTGACGCCAATCGTTGGTTTGTTATGGCTTGCTCGGGCGATCTGACCGATTACGGGCGAAACCTCAGGCAATCGTCAATTTTTCTGTTTCAATCGTCAAGATTACGTCTGGCCATCCCAATATATACGCTTGATGTTATTAACGCATAGCGTTATTATTGTTCGATGCCAATCAAGAGCTTTAAATGCGAAAAGACCAAGTCGCTATTTTCCGGGGAGCGTGTCGCGCGCTGGGTAAACATTGAGCGGCCAGCCCTGCGAAAATTAACACAACTTGATTGGTCGGCTGTTTTAGATGACCTTCGCGCCCCGCCTGGAAATCAGTTGGAAGCACTAAAGGGAAATCGGAAAGGGCAACACAGCATTCGCATTAACGATCAATGGCGTGTGTGCTTTGTTTGGACTGTCGATGGGCCAAAGAATGTAGAGATTGTGGATTACCACTGAAAGAGGTTAACGATGCGTAAAATCCTGCCTGTTTCTCCAGGCGAAATGTTGAATGAAGAATTTTTGAAACCGCTTGGGCTGACCAAATATCGGTTGGCGAAAGATATCGGCGTGCCGCCACAACGTATCGGCGATATTGTCGCCGGCAAGCGTGCCATTACGGCTGACACTGATCTGCGTCTTTGCCGGTATTTTGCTTTGAGTGACGGCTGGTGGCTGCGTGGCCAAGCGAGTTACGATACGGCAATTGCACGTGAATCCATGGGTGATGTTTTGTCAAAAATTCGACGTTGCGAACTATTGGCAGCATGAATGTAAGGTGTTGCGTCGAAGTTAGAAATTACTTCGCCACATCACTCGCCCGCAGTTGCGGAAACAAAATCACATCCCGAATTGACGCTGAATCCGTCAGCAACATCACCAGACGGTCAATACCAATGCCTTCGCCTGCGGTCGGCGGCATGCCGTATTCAAGCGCACGCACAAAATCCGCGTCGTAATGCATGGCCTCTTCGTCGCCGCCTTCTTTGGCTTGCACCTGCTCAATAAATCTGGCGGCTTGATCTTCCGCATCGTTGAGCTCCGAAAAACCATTGGCGATTTCGCGGCCGGCGATAAATAACTCGAAACGGTCGGTGATCGCCGGGTTGTGGTCATTGCGACGTGCCAGGGGGGAGACCTCGGCCGGGTAATCAACAATAAAAGTCGGCTGGATCAATTTCGCTTCGGCGGTTTCTTCGAATAGTTTTAATTGCAGGGTGCCAATGGTGTCACTGGCTTTGACTTGGGCGTGGTGTTTTTTACACAGCGTTTCCAGTGTTGCCCGGTCATTGAAGTCCGCGTCCGTGTATTGCGGAAAATATTTCACCACGGCTTGTGGCATGGTCAGGCGGTCGAACGGCTTGCCAAAATCAATTTGCAACCCTTGATAATCGATCAGCGTTTTGCCGACCACTTTGCTGGCAACCGCACGGAACATGTCTTCGGTGAATTGCATCAGATGATGAAAATCGCGATAGGCGATATAAAACTCCATCATGGTGAATTCCGGATTGTGGCGAACACTCATGCCTTCGTTGCGGAAATTGCGATTGATTTCAAACACCCGCTCAAATCCACCGACCACCAGGCGCTTTAAATAAAGCTCCGGAGCGATGCGCAAATAAAGCTGCATATCGAGCGTGTTGTGATGGGTGATAAAGGGTTTGGCCGCCGCGCCACCGGGAATTGGGTGCATCATCGGTGTTTCGACTTCCAGATAACCGGCTTCAACCATAAAGCTGCGAATCTCAGAGACAATTTTGGAGCGCGTTTCAAAGGTGTGTTTGACTTCCGGATTGACCATCAAGTCCACATAACGCATGCGATAACGCTGTTCGGTATCGGTCAGGCCGTGAAACTTTTCCGGCAGCGGTCGTAATGATTTGGTAATCAACCGGACCATCGAAACATTAATCGACAGTTCACCGGTTTTGGTTTTAAACATCACCCCTTCTGCGCCAACAATGTCCCCCAGGTCGTAATGTTTGAACGCTTCCAGCGCGTCTTCACCTACGCCTTCGAGATTTACATATAACTGAATGCGTGCCGAGGCATCTTGAATGGTGGCAAACGATGCCTTGCCCATCACCCGCTTCAACATAATGCGACCGGCCACTTTGACGATTGGCGATTTGTTGGCTTCCTTGTTGGCCTCCAACTCCTCTTTGCTGAAGTGGCCGTATTGGGCGTGTAAATCCACCGCCATGTTTTCCGGACGGAAATCATTCGGAAACGGATGGCCGCCGGTTTTTTCACGAATGGCGGCAAGTTTTTGCCGGCGCTCGGCAATCACATGGTTTTCATCGACGGCGGGGGTCGTGGTGGGCGTGGCGCCGGCGGGGGAATTGGTGGTGTCAGTCATGTTGGTCTTTCCGGGTGGTGCAGTAATGGCAACAAGGTGGGTTCGAAATTAAACGCCGTGTTTCAAGCTGGCTTCGATAAATAAATCGAGATCACCATCGAGCACTTTTTGCGTGTTGCTGGTTTCGACGTTGGTGCGCAAATCCTTGATGCGTGATTGATCCAGCACATACGAGCGAATTTGGTGCCCCCAGCCGACATCGGTTTTGGTGGCTTCGAGTTTGTCTTGTTCACTCTGGCGCTTGCGAATTTCGAGTTCGTACAATTTTGATTTCAACATCGCCATCGCTTCGGCGCGGTTGCGGTGTTGTGAACGATCGTTTTGACACTGCACCACCACCCCGGTGGGGGCGTGGGTGATACGCACCGCCGAGTCGGTTTTGTTGATGTGCTGGCCACCGGCACCGGAGGCGCGATAGGTGTCGATCCGCAAATCGGCCGGATTGATGTCGATTTCAATTGAATCGTCGATTTCCGGATACACAAACAACGATGCAAACGAGGTGTGACGCCCGCCGGCCGAATCGAACGGTGACTTTCTCACCAACCGATGCACACCAGTTTCCGAACGCAAATAACCATAGGCATAGTCACCGGTGACTTTGATCGAGGCGCTTTTGATGCCGGCCACTTCACCGGCCGACTCTTCAAGCATTTCGGTTTTGAAACCTTTGCGTTCGGCGTAACGCAGGTATTGGCGCAATAACATCGACGCCCAATCCTGCGCTTCGGTGCCACCGGCCCCGGCCTGAATATCAATAAACGCGCTGCACGGGTCGGCCGGATTGGAAAACATGCGGCGGAACTCCATGTCAGCCACGGCCTTTTCAATCACGGCGGTATCGGCTTCAATGGCTTCGAGTGTGCCGTCGTCGCCTTCGGCTTTGGCCAGGTCAAATAATTCGATGCTGTCTTTGGCGGAGGCGGTGGCGGTTTCGATGGTGGTGATCACGCCATCGAGTAATTTTTTTTCTTTACCGAGCTCTGAAGCGCGTTTGGTATCGGCCCAAACGGCGGGGTCTTCGCTCAGGCGGGTGACTTCTTCGAGGCGGGTTACTTTTGCATCAAAGTCAAAGATACCTCCGCAATTCGTCCAGACGGGCGGACAAATCGGCAAGGGCATTGGAGATGGCGTTAACGCGGTCGGCTTCCATGAGTTTTATTCTAAAAAAATTAAGGTTGAATTATAACGGAGGGGGGGTGGTGCCATTGCTTCATCCCGCAAATTTGATAAAAAAACGTCAGGAAATCGGAGGCAACGACCCATCATGCAATATGATCAAACATCAACTGCACCACCGACGCACCTCGAAAAGTATTGATCGATGGCCGAAACACCGCGTCAATGCTGGGGTTTAGCGATTCCGCCGAGCCAAAGCGCATGGCATCAAAGCTTTGCCCACCCAAACTCACTTTGAGTTTGAGGTGTTTTTCTCCGACCACGCGTTGATCAAGAATTTTGAAGGCGCCTTGATAACTGGGGGCAACAAAACCCTGACCCCAAACCTGCGATTCAAGCATACGCACAAAATCAAAATCCAAGGCGCTGGCTTCGATGGTGCCGTCGGTTTCGATTTGTTCTTGTAAGTCGGTGGGGGTGAGTAATTCACGCGCGACCGATTCAAACGCTTTGGCAAAGTCGGGTAGGGCGGATTCACGAATGGTGAGGCCGGCGGCCATGGCGTGGCCACCAAATTTTTCAATCAGGTCGGGGAAGCGTTTGGTGATGAGATCGAGTGCATCCCGCATATGTAACGCGGCGATCGAGCGACCGGAGCCTTTGAGGTTGCCGTTGCCATCGCGTGCAAACGCGATCACCGGGCGATGGGTTTGTTCACGTAAACGTCCCGCCAAGATACCCACCACGCCCTGATGCCAGCCGGGTTCGAATAACGCCAGCGCATAACGGTTTTGAATGTCGATGGTATCAAGTGTGGTGAGTGCGCCTTCTTTCATGTCGGCTTCGATCACCCGCCGTTCGCGGTTTAAGGCATCGAGTTTGCTGGCGAGCTGCATGGCGGTGGCGGTGTCATTGGCCAATAGGCAATTAATTCCAACCGACATATCTTCCAAGCGCCCGGCGGCGTTGATGCGTGGGCCGAGTACAAAACCAAGGTCATATGTCGAGGCGCGGCTGGCATCACGGCCACCGACACTCAATAACGCGGCGATGCCTTTGCAGGCACGGCCGGCACGAATGCGTTGTAGTCCTTGCTCAACCAAAATACGATTGTTGTGTTCGAGTTTCACCACGTCGGCGACCGTGCCGAGCGCCACCAGATCCAACAGATCGGCAAGATTGGGCTCGGTGGTGTTGGCAAAGACATTACGTTTGCGAAGCTCGGCGCGCAGCGCCAGCATGGTGTAAAACATCACGCCGACACCGGCCAACGATTTGGCAGGGAAGGTATCACCCGGCTGATTCGGATTCACAATCACCGCCGCATCCGGCAGGGTTTGCCCCGGCAAATGATGATCGGTCACCAGCACATCAATGCCCAGCCGGTTGGCGGCGGCCACACCTTCCACACTGGCGATGCCGTTATCAACCGTGATGATCACGTCCGGTTTGCCCGATGGATGGGCGGCGGCAAGATCAACCACTTCGGGTGTTAATCCATAACCAAGTGTGAAGCGATTCGGCACCACAAAATCTACTTTCGCGCCCATTTGTGTCAGCGCATGCATGCCGAGCGCGCAGGCGGTGGCACCGTCGGCATCGTAATCGGCGACAATCATCAGGCGTTTTTTGGCGGCAATGGCATCAGCAAGATAGACCGCGGCACGTTCGATATGCATTAATAGCTGTGGAGCAAGCAGCGCATCCAGCTTGGTGTTCAAGTCATTAATGCCGGAAACGCCTCGCCCAGCATAGAGTTTTGCCATTCGTACATCGACACCGTCGGCAATCAAGTGTGCGTAGGCGTCGGGCTGGACGCCACGAGTGGTGATGGTGCGCACTAAACAAAATCCCGGATGGATTTTTTGGTGCTCACCAAACGTTTGATGCGACCGATCAAGCCGTTGGCTTTGGCGGTGAGGGTCAGTGTTTTTGTTTCGTTGGGAATCACAAGGGTGAGTGATGTCAGGGTGCCCTGGTCGAGTGCGGCGACGGCGGGGGTGATCCAGTCGCGATCAATCGACGCGAGTTCGATTGGCCATGCCTCGCGGGCTTGTGAACGAATTTCGCGGGTGGCAGTGTGTAACACCACCAGCGTATTTTTTGCGTTGGCGGCGGGGTTGGCCAGCCATTCATTCATCGAGGTCGGCAGGGTGGTTTGTGGACAACCACAGACCGCAGCCAAGCCACGTGCCAGCGCCAATCGGGCGACGACGTGATCGTATTCACAACCGCCGTCAAAATCTTTCAAGCTGCCGCCACCCCATAACCACAGGCCGTTGATGGGCACCGCACCGGCCGCTTCCCGTGCTTGGTTGACCGGATGATCGTGCAGCAGCATTTGGATTTCATTGGTGCGCGCCCGCCAATTGGTGCGGGTTTTGGTGGTGATGCGCGGCAAATTATCGAACACACTGGCGTCGCTCATCGCCCATATTGGCGTGGCCACCGGAATATCGTTGGCGTTGATTTCGATATAACCACGTGCCGCATCCGCAAAATGCACAACCAGTCCATCCTCCACAAAATGTGAATTGATGGTTTCTGCGATTGCCAACATCTCGTCGGCAGTGGGTTTGACCACGTGGCTGTCAAATAACTGCATATTGTCGCGGCTGACGGCAAAATGCACCGGGTCGGCGCGTATCCAGGTTGTTTCAGCCACAGCCGGACCTGGGTAGTCGGCCAAATGTGTCAGCGCGGCAATCGGCGCAAATCCGTCGGTGGCAAATTCGGCCAGCAGCGTGTCTTCGAGTGTGCAACCCGCCGTAGATTTGGTCAGGCACCGCGCCAGCAGCTCATCCAAAGCCGGCATGGCCACTGGCAGGGCAAAGCCGGGCGGGGGGATGAGGTCAGCAATGAGCAGGGTGAGATGACGGGTGGTATGCATAATGCCGGTGGGGTCGGGTGAAATAGGGTGTTGGCCGCAAAATCAAGTCTGAACAATATCCGAATTATCCAGTCTTTTATGGCACACTCACACAACTTTTTATCCGTGACCACGACTTGAAATCACTCCCTCTTTTTATTGGCCTGCGCTACACCCGCGCCAAAAACAGCGAAACCAGACGCAATAGTTTTGTCTCGTTCATTTCTCTCGCCTCGATGTTGGGCATCGCGCTGGGTATTGCCGCGCTGATTACCGTGATGTCGGTGATGAATGGTTTTCAAAAAGAAGTGCGCGCCAAAATGGTCGGGGTCGCCTCGCATATTCAGATCAACGGATTTGAGTCTGGCCTTGCAAACTGGCAACAACTGATGGCCGACACCCGCAAGCAGCCGGACGTGGTGGGTGTGGCACCATTTGTGAACGGCCAGGGATTGCTCGCCATCGGCCAATCGATTCGTGGTGTGGGTGTGCGTGGTATTGACCCGATGCAGGAAGACTCGGTGTCGGACATCGGCAAACAAATGCGCATCGGCAAACTGACCGATCTCCATGCCGGGGAATACGGCATTGTGATTGGTGGTGAATTGGCACGCGCCTTGGGGGTGAACGTCGGTGCCAAATTGCAATTGACCACGCCACAATTGTCGATGACCCCGGCCGGCATGATGCCGCGATTTCGCAGCTTTACGGTGGTGGGGGTGTTTTCATCGGGGCACTATGAGTACGACCTCAATCTGGCGTTAATCAATATGCGCGATGCCCAGGTGTTGTTTCGGATGGACGAAAACGTCAGTGGATTACGTGTCAAGGTCGCCGATCTCAACGAGGCCCGCAAAATCGCCAGACAATTGCAGGACGTTCTCAAAGTGGATGGTTATGTGCAGGATTGGACCGCGCAAAATGTCACCTATTTCCGTGCCGTCGAAATCGAAAAACGTATGATGTTTATTATCCTCACGCTCATCATCGCGGTGGCGGCGTTTAATTTGGTGTCGACGCTGGTGATGGTGGTGCGCGATAAACATCCCGACATTGCCATCTTGCGCACACTCGGCGCTTCACCAGGCATGATCATGAAAATATTTGTGGTGCAGGGCGCCATTGTTGGTGTCATCGGCACCATCGTTGGTGTGATCAGTGGCGTATTGTTGGCGCTCAACATTGGCGCGATTCTTAATTTTGCCGAATCGGTATTGGGATTGCCGAAGTTGCTGTCGCCGGAAGTTTATTTTCTGACCTCGCTACCGAGTGATTTGAAATGGGCGGATGTGTGGGTGACCGCCGTGATCTCGCTGGCACTGTCGTTTATCGCCACGCTGTATCCAAGTTATAACGCTTCCAAAGTCAACCCGGCCGAGGCGCTGCGTTATGAATAAATCAAATGATAACAATGTGCTGGCCTGCACCGGCCTGACCAAAACCTTTGTGCAGGGAGGGCTGGATGTCAAGGTGTTGCGTGGCATTGATCTGGCGATTAAACAAGGGGAAACAGTCGCCATTATCGGTGCGTCCGGCTCCGGCAAATCAACCCTTTTGCATATTCTCGGTGGACTCGATGCGCCCACGTCAGGCGCAGTGGCGCTGCTCGGCACACGCATGGACAAACTCACTCCGGTCGCACAAGGTGCGCTGCGTAATAAAGCGTTGGGGTTTGTGTATCAGTTCCATCATTTGTTGGCCGAATTTTCTGCGTTGGAAAATGTTGCCATGCCGCTGTGGATTGGTGCTGCCGCACGCAATCTCAGCGCCGATGAAGCCAAACAACAAGCTGCCGACATGCTCAATGAAGTCGGTTTGTCACATCGACTGCAGCACAAACCGGGTGAGTTATCCGGCGGTGAACGCCAACGCGTGGCGGTGGCGCGTGCGTTGGTGACACGACCCGCCTGTGTGTTGGCAGACGAGCCTACCGGCAATTTGGATCGTGGCACGGCGGATCAAGTGTTCGATTTGATCTTGCAACTCAACGCTAAAATCGGCACGGCGTTGGTGATGGTCACCCATGACCCAACCTTGGCGGCGCGTATGCAGCGCACCTTGACAATTTCTGACGGCATTCTCGGTTGACGCGTGTCATTGTAAAAAGACAGCAGCGGCCGATGCGGCCACCCACCAGCGGCCACGCCCGCAATGGTTCCTCGACCCGCGATTGACCGTAGGCAGAACCGTCGCCCTGTATTGGGCCAGCATGATATTGATCCTCGTGATGCTGGTATTCCTGCCGGATTCGCTAACCGATAAACCCTGGTTTACGATTGTCTGCCGACTCGCATTTTCCTTGACGACCGCGTTATGGGTCGCAGCGGATGCGCAGGCACATCGCTTCGCGGAGGAGCGAGTCAAATTGTATACGGCCTTTTCTGGGGGACTGCCGGAACTGGCCGTACCTGTTTATCTGGTGAAATCGCGGGGATGGAAGGGTGCCGCCAATACGAGTCTGCGATTCGCGGTCATCGTCTTCATTGCTGCGAGCGCCATTATCTTGCTTGGCAGCGTCGCCAAATTATTGGGAATCAGCGTTCCGCTGTAATTTTCCTTTGCCAAGCGTGTGCACAGGCTCAGGAATCACCAACCACCCAAATTGTTTCAAATTGATTTTGCCGCTGGCATCAAACACCACGCCCTCGGCCTCCAGCAAAATGCGCTGCAAATCATCCGAGCCACTTTGCCAATGGGTCAGCCGCAAACTGATGCGCCCCTGGGCGTTGACCACCCGTTGCCACGGTATTTTGATATTTTGAGGCGTGGCCGCGAGCGCATAACCGACGTGCCGGGCGTGGCGAGGCAATCCCAGCAGCGATGCCAATTGGCCGTAGCTCGCAACTTTGCCGCGTGGGATTTTTTTAACCAACGCATAAACCGCCGCGTGCTCAAGCTTGGGCATTAATACTCGACCGGAATCGGATCGAGCGACCGCCACACATACCAGGTGGCGACCGTATTCCACGGTGCCCAACGCTCGGTGTAGGCGAGTACCTCGTTTTTGCTCAGGCGTTCACCATCGTGAAAAAGTTTTTCAATGCCGCGAATCAAGCCGATATCGGCGACCGGAAAAACGTTTGGGCGCATCAAATAAAAAATCAAAAACATTTCGGCGCTCCAGCGACCGATGCCTTTGACCCGCACCAAATCTTCGATGATGTCATCGTCACTCATCCGTGGCCAACGGCGCGGGTTGACGAGTTTTTTATCAAAATGGCGGGCGAGGTCTTTGATATACACCACTTTGCTGCCGGACAATCCACAGCCGCGCATTTCTTCCACAGACATTTCCAACATACGCGGTGGCGCGATGTCACCGGCTGCCAACACCAATCGATCCCACACCGACTGTGCGGCTTTGATGGATATTTGTTGGCCGACAATGGCACGGGAGAGTGTGGAAAAAGCGTTGCCACGGGTGCGCAGCGTGGCCTCGGGATATTGCTTGATGAGTTTTTTCATCACCTTGCAACGCTTGGACAATTGGGAGCAGGCGTCCTGCCAATATTCTGGGGTCATGGAATAAAGCCTTTAATAAAATATCAAAGCGTCGGCCTGTTCATGCGTGTCCAACCTCACCAGCGTTTCAGTTTGTGACGATTGCGCCATTTTTGTGTCACCACAATCCGCCAAATGAGTCTGGTCGCGAAATAACCGAGCACCGCCATCGCTGTTGCCTGAATAGCCAGGCCGATGATCAAAGTATGGCCAAGCAGAGCAAACCAATGAAACATATTAGGGATGACCTGCCAAGGTGCCGACCATGAAAACGCCAAATCCGGCGGTACCAGATTGGCCATTGGCTCACCGGTGACCAGCGTGCCTATCGAATAGGCCAGCATGTACAAGGGGATAAACGTAAATGGATTGGTGTAGAAGGTCGCGGCGGCGGCGGCGAGCACGTTGGCACGCAGTGGGATGGCAACCAGTATCGCCAGCAGGATTTGTACCGGGCCGGGAATGAGCCCGGTGATGATGCCGATCGCCACACCGAGCGCGACACTTTGCCGATGCATATGCCACAAACGCGGATGCTGGAGCCAGGGTACCAGCCACATCATGTATTTGTTCGCCCGAATAGAATCTGGTTTCGGCAACTTGTCCCGCAAATAACGTTTCATTGATTACGCATCGTTTCGAATTATAAATTTTTGAATGGCTGGTTGGTCATTGTTGGAAAAAAACGATATCGGTGGCAAAACCCGACCTGATCAACGCCCGCCCCCCCCCATGTCCCACATCTGATCCCGACACTATCGCACAGGCCGGTGCCAGCGCTGTCAGCCAAATCAGGCGCGGCAGCGTTAGTTTGGACAAATCATCATATTAAAATTTACCGGCGCGCCAATTTTGCCCCGGATATTTTGCGCAATTGTTTTGGGTCCAAGGATTGGTCTGCTATTTTTATCAATGGTTCGACTCAAAATAAAATTTCGTGCGCGCCTTTGTCCTCGGCCTGATTCTCGGCACCCTCAATTTACATACTCGTGCACTGCTGCCGCCGACCCCGGCATGGTGGCCGATTGTGATGGCGTTGTTGCTGGTGTTGACGGCGCTGGCCGCCATGCGTTTGCACGAAAAAATCGACCGCAGAACAATTTTATCGCAACTGGTGGCCATTCTTTGGTTGGGTGGCGGCCTGCTGGTCGGCTGGGGTTATGCCCAGCACCGCGCCGAAATTCGGCTGGCCGAAGAATTGCCGCGCGCCTGGGAGGGGCGCGATATCGAAGTCATAGCTGTCGTAAACAAACTGCCGACTATCACCGAGCGCGGCACACGCTTTCAGGTTGAAGTTGAACAGGTGGTGACCGCCACCGCCGTTGTGCCGAAAAATATTTCTCTCAATTGGTACAACGAAACCAATCGTAAAACAGCTGAAGTGACCCTGCCGCCAACCCTCACACCGGGTGATCGTTGGCACCTGACGGTGCGTCTGCGCAGGCCACATGGCTCGGCCAACCCGCACGGATTTGATTTTGAGGCGTGGGCCTTGGAGCGCAATATCCGCGCCACCGGCTATATCCGCATCAAGGGTGTCAATGAAAAACAACGCGACGCGGCAACCGGCTTTATGATTTCGATCGATCAATTGCGAATGAAAATACGCAGTCGTATGCAGGCCGCGCTTGGTGAGCAACCATATGCGGGTGTGTTGGTCGCCTTGGCCATCGGTGAACAAAATGCCATTCCCGCCGCACAATGGAAAACATTTTGGCGTAGCGGCACCGGCCATTTGATGTCGATATCGGGTCTGCACATCACCATGGTGGCGGCGCTCATGTACTGGCTTGGATTTACCCTGTGGGCACGATTGCCGAGTTTGGCGGCGCGGTTGCCGGCGCAACGCGCAGCGGCGCTGGTGGGGGCCATTTCGGCGCTGACCTATTCACTCATTGCCGGATTTTCGGTGCCGACCCAGCGTACATTTTTTATGCTGTTGGCGGTCGCCATTGCGCTGTTTATCGGACGCGGTCTATCAGGCTCGCGAATTTTGGCTGCCGCATTGTTTGCGGTGGTGGTACTCGACCCGTGGTGTGTGTTGGCGCCGGGGTTCTGGTTGTCGTTTGGTGCGGTGGCGATGATCTTTTATGTCACCACCAATCGCCCCGGCAAATTAAATTTGTGGTCGGCGGCGGTGAAAACACAGGTGGCGGTCACGCTCGGATTATTACCGATGACGCTGGCACTTTTCCAGGAGGTGTCGGTGGTTTCACCACTTGCCAACGCGGTTGCCATCCCGGTGGTGAGTTGGCTGGTGGTGCCGCTCACGTTGCTGGGCGCCATTCTGCCATTTGATTTTTTATTGAATCTGGCTCATTTTGTGCTGAGTTTTACCTACCTCCTACTCGATTGGCTGGCGAGGCTGCCCAACGCCGTATGGCAATCCCATGCGCCGCAAATCTGGACGGTGGTGCTGGCCATGACCGGTGTGGTGATGTTGTTATTGCCCCATGGCATACACTTTCGCTGGGCCGGTTGGGTGGCGATGTTGCCGATGTTCCTGGTGTTGCCGCCGACACCCAAACCGGGTGAATTGTGGGTGACATTACTCGATGTCGGCCAGGGCTTGGCGACCGTGGTGCGCACCACAAATTACACCATGGTGTATGACACCGGCCCGAAGTGGAACCCGGATGCCGACTCGGGCAATCGCGTTGTGGTGCCGTATTTACGCGGGCAGGGTATTCGCAGCCTTGATGCACTGGTCATCACCCACGCCGATGAGGATCACTCCGGTGGTGCCCGCTCGATCATCGATGCCCGTAATCCGAAGTGGGTCATGACCTCGGCCAATCCAAAAAGTGAATACCTGAAAAACGCCGCCGAAGTCATGCGCTGCGAAGTCGGCGACATCTGGCGCTGGGACGGGGTGGATTTTGATGTATTACACCCGACCACGCCGGCCTATGATGAAACACGCAAGTCCAACAATATCGGTTGTGTGATTAAAATTACCGCGCCCGGCGGTTCGGTTTTGATGACGGCAGATGTTGAAAAATCGGTCGAAGCCGAGATGATCGGCCGTGCCGGCGACGAACTTAAGGCGGATGTGTTGATTGTTCCGCACCACGGCAGCAAAACGTCATCCACCGACCTGTTTATTGACGCGGTGAACCCCAAGCTGGCGTTGATTCCGGTGGGCTATCGGAATCGCTTTCGTCATCCCCATCCGGATGTGATGGCTCGGTTTACCTCCCGCAACATCGCCGTTCGCCGCACCGATTGGGACGGCGCCATCACATTGAAATTTGCCACCGACGCCAACGGCAGTCCTGTCGTGACGACACACCGGCAAACGTTTAAACGTTATTGGACCAATGTGCCTGAGCAGTTACTGCCGGATGAGAAAGTCGAATAGGGGCGGCTTGTCTCAGCGACTTGCTCAAAAGCTCTCGTGTTATTGGCGATTCTGTTTTTTGTCGGCTGCCGGGCGATGCTCATGCTTTGGGCGCGTAAAATGATTCTATTCGCCACCCGAAAAGGATCATCGCCATGGATTTATCCAAATTTCCACGTCGCCGTTACACGCCGTTTGCCACACCCATTGAGTTCTTGCCAAACCTGACCAAAGCGCTTGGGGGCCCGAATATTTATATCAAACGCGATGACATGTTGGGACTCTTTCCCGGTGGCAACAAAACACGCAAGCTGGAATTTTTGGTGGCCGACGCGTTGGCGCAGGGCGCGGACACGCTCATCACCTGTGGCGCACCACAATCCAACCATTGCCGAATCACCCTCGCGGCGGCCGCCAAGGAAGGCTTGAAGTGTCGTTTTGTGATTGAAGAGCGCATCGCCAATAGTTACGACGAAAACGCCAACGGCAATCATTTTATGTTTCGTTTGATGGGCGTGGAGGACATCACCGTGGTGCCGGCCGGCAGCAATATGCTGGAAGCCATGCAAAAAATCGCCAATGATCTGGCGGCGAAAGGTCGCAAGGGTTACATCGTGCCCGGTGGTGGCTCCAACGCCATTGGCGCACTCGGTTACGTGGCCTGTGTGCAGGAAATACTCGCGCAAATGTTTGAAGCAGCCTTGCGCATCGACCATATCGTGGTCGGCTCCGGCAGCTCCGGCACCCATGCTGGTGTCATCACCGGGCTATTTGGCTGCAATGCACACATTCCGGTGATGGGCATCGGCGTCAGCCGTGACCCGGAGAATCAGGAGCCGCTGGTTTATAAAGAAGCACAGGCGACCGCAAAATTATTGGGCTTGCGTGGTGAGGTACCGCGTGAATTGGTGAAAACCGATGGCGGCTACTGGCGGCCGAAATATTCCCTGCCGAATCAGCGCACCGTCGAAGCCATCCAATTGCTCGCCCGACTCGAAGGCATCCCGCTCGATCTCACCTACACCGGCAAAATCATGGCGGGGCTGATTGGCCTCGTCCGCCAGGGTGCCTACCAAAAAAATGAAAACGTGCTGTTTATCCACACCGGTGGCATGCCGTCGTTGTTTGCCACCACCGATGTGGTATTGGGCAGAGTCGCGGTTGTCGACGAATAAAATTGGTCGTGTTGACTTGTGATTTGGAACGATTGCGTGACAAGTCTCATCCGGTTGATTGCGGGATCAGCGGCATATCCAGGATTGAGGCGGACGATACTTCCCGTCGCACGATCAATCCGTGCTCGGTCGGAGTGACCTATTCGCAAGGTTAATCGGGCTGGCTATTGTTTGCCAGTTTGCCAGTTTGCCTGTTTACCCAATTGCGCGATTACGCCCCCGCCAAAATCCCGTTCAACAGCGGATTTACCAACTGCGCGGTGATTTTTCGATAACCCGCCACCGTTGGATGGATTTCATCCTCCCAATCGCCGGAGCGGCCGCTGTCGTTGGCGTTGGCCGGGGTGAGCATGCCCTGGGTCAGCAGGACGTGAAAGCCATCAATGTGTTTACCGGACGTTGGCTCAGCCAAGGTCGTGAGGCGTGCCAGCCAACGGATTAAAAGTTCGTTGACGAGATTTTTTTGCACGTTTTTGTCGGTGACATCTTTTGCCATCAGGCGCGGATAAACCCACGGCCCGGCAATTTTTCCTTTCACCGGCGCATTGCGGGGAACCACAAAATCGTAGGTGTGAATAAAAATCCGGGTGCTGGCGTTGCGGCTGGAGGTGCTGCGTGCATCACAAAATGCCCGCAAATATTTTTCGACCTTGTCAAATGCGTTCTCGACCGCCGGGTTGGACAGTCTGGCGTTATTGCCGGTGGAGGTGAGTAATTCGCCGATATTGCCGATGACGTCGTTGCCGCCCGCGCTGAGCAAAATGGCTTGGTAGGAATACAGATCGAGATACTGCGCCACCGCCGCGATGCGATGCGGTGCAAACATGTCGTCGGCCTTGTCGCCTGACCACGAGTGATCGAGCATGCGGGTGCGTTGTGTCAGGTCGATTTGTTCGAGCATATTGCCGCGTGCCGGATAAAACTTGTTGAACCAACTGTCGCCTTCGGCCAGAAACATCGGGTCGGACGTTGCAAACGGATCGGTTTGGGTCAGCCAATTGTCGAAGTCACTCGCCGAAGTGGCGCTGATGGTGTGCTGGATGGGTTTTGGCATAACAGTGTCCTTGGCGGATCCGCGGGGGATTTATAAATTGATCACGATGGAAAAATACGCGAGCCGATCATTGCGCCGAGCTTGCGATAACTTTCCCACTGCGCTTCATCAAAAAATTGATCAAAGGTGGTTTGCTGCGGAAAGTCGGGGTTTTTGGTTTGATATTCAAACAGGTCAAGTGGGGCATCCAGAATCAATCGCGGTTTGAGCATCAACACAAAACATTCAGTCGGCTGATTGGTGTCATTGCTGGCAAAGGTGACACGATAAAGCAGGGCGCATTGGTTGTTTTTGCCTTGAGGTTTTTCCGCCAACTCATCTTCGTCACCCGCGAAGTACCGACCAATTTCCGCCGCGCGTGCGGCCAACACCGGTGCCTTTTCAGGTGAAATCAATTCAAATTCGGCACCAAAATCGATGCGTGCCAGTCGCATCAGATTGGCGCTGTCTTCATAAGTGTAATTTGGGTCGGCACCGCAGTCGCAGCAAACAATAAAACCAACGCGACGGCGCAATAACTCCAACACACCGGTGTTTTCATAGTGGCCGCCGTCACTCAAATACCAATGTGAATCATCCTGACCGACAAAATGCGCGCGAAATTCGCGATCAAGAAAGGTTTGGTTGCGCCACATTGGCCAAACATATTGGCGTGAAGGTTGCCCTGAATCCCACCACCAGCCGAGCCGGATATTGGCCAGACCAAACACCAGCGCCGTTCCCAGCCCCGTGCCGCGGCCAATGCCGGTACTAAAGGCTGCGCCGGAGATGCCGATCCACTGCCCGATGGTGAGTTCCGCGCCCATTTGCTGATGTGGCTTGCCGTCAACGGCGTGTTGCCACGGCACACCGTTCACCAGCACACCCGCCGGGGTGATCGCCATGGGAATTCCCTGCCGGTCACGCTGCGTGAGTTGATCACCACTGCCGGTGGTGGCGTTGATGGTGACGTTGATGATGTGCGCCGGTCCCTGATGGTTATTGGTGTAATAGGCGCTGCGGGAAAAATCATCATAGACGTGCGGCTCGGTGACTCGTTGCGCGGCGGCATTCTCATTAAATCGGCGCTCGTTAGACGCGCCCAGATAGGCGCGGGTGATACGGGCGCTGTACATGGTCTGCAAACTGGAAAGATTGATAAAACCCAAAAAATAACCGGCGGCCATGGTGCCGATCAAACAAAACAAGAGCAGCGCCAGATGATAGTGACGTTGGGCATCTTGAATGGCACCGGTGATGAGAACGCCATCACTGCCGCCAACCGGTAATCTCCCCTGAAAAAACACCGTGGTGGCAACCAGTTGCCAGGCCACCAGCAACATCAACAGCAGCGGAATACCAATCGCCGCCAACAAAACATTCATCGGTAATTTTGATAACCAACCCTGTTTGCCGGGCTGCGCCAACATGGGTGCGAATTGACGCAGCGCGGAAACCAATGCCAAAACAGCCACCGCCAGACTCATGACCGTGACAGATTTGGATTCGACGGTCAGCACCCAAAGATATAACGTTTGGCCGGCGGATTCAATCATCGCCACACCCAACAAACCAAGCGTCACAATCAACGCACGACTGAGACCGCGGGTGATTTTTGCCCGAAAGATGCGGTGGGTGGCACCATAAACCAGTTTGAAAATAACAAACACCACCAGAGCCAAAAACAATATGGCGATGAACAGCACAATCCCCAACCCGACACCGTGGCCGAAAGGCGACTTAAAACCTACCGCGATATTTGGATCGATCACCGCCAATGCAACCACTGCTGCAATCAATAACCCCACTGCCACCACAAATGGTGCGGTCAGAAACGGAATGTTGAACCATGATTTTTCTTGATCAAACCAATACGCCGTACCAAACGGCAATAACACCAACGCGATCCAGATGGCGGTGATGCCAAACCACGGACTTAACCAAAGACTGCCGTGACAATGGGTGCAGTTTGATTGGGTGGCCAGCTCCATACCGCTTGCAATATTGCCCAACCATTCCGGACCCATGGTAATGGTTCCGTATCGGAACAGAAACAAACCTAAAAATATTGTCAATAGGGTAACGCCGATAACGTAATGAACCGCACAAAGATTGCGAATCGTGATCGCTGCGTCGTAAATCAGATCGCCGGTGTTGCTGGGGGCGAGATATCGTCCATTCTCCCGCAACCATCGCAGCGGGCGATCCGGCGCGGTGTTGGCGTCGGGCTCGCCCATGCGGCCGGGCGGGTCGGTGGCGAGTGCGGCATAGGCGGCCGTCGCTTTGTCTTCAGGGCTGCTGGACTCACCATGACGGGGCCGAAACATCGCCGAATAAAAACATCCGGTATATCCGCCGCCACTCACCGTCGACAAATAATCAAAACGCGCCAGCAGCGGTTTGTCGGCTGAAGCTGCATGGCCGGCTTCACCAGACAGGGAAATTTTCGCCTTCGCCAAAGCCTGTAATACCCCCAGACAAAAAGTAGCGCTGCGGATGCCACCGCCGGAAAGTGCCAATCCCCATAACGGCGTACTTTTGGAATCGGCCGCTGCCAATGTGGCGGTGCTGGAGCGGCGGTGTGTAATGGCCACACGTTCCTGCTCGTGCAACCAGATAAATTCTTGGGCGCTGGTGCCGGTTGGCTTCAATTCGTTGACCATGGCTGTCTCCGCTTTTATTTGACTTTTTGACGGGTTATTGAGTTGCACAGGATAGGCGCGCTGCCCGGTAACGTCAATAACATACGAGCCATATCCAATAAAAATAACTGCCTTTTGTTAAGCTTTGTCCTAGTCATTAAATGTTGCGCGGAAACGGCGTGAAATCGGCTCGGATTAGGGCAGTTCAAGGCAATTTTGAGCCATCGGGGCCATTTGTCATTGCTGCTTTAAAATAGACCGGTGCACACCAAAAAAGACATAGCCGGCTCGGAAATGGACCTGGAAACGGTTGCTGTGCGGCTGGTCGAGCGTGTAAGCGGGTATTTTCCTGAAAATGCCGCTATTCGAGTCCACAAGGCGCTAAAACTAGTCACCTCCTCATCAAAAGCGGCCGAACGTCCGCAAATTGTGCTGCGCGCCCTGGATGTGGCCGGTGTGTTATTGGATATTCAGGTGGATGACGACACGCTGATTGCCGCCATTCTTGGCCTAACCACAGCCGAAAAAGACCGTGACTACGCGGTCTTGACCAGCGCGTTTGGGGAAGACGTCATTACTTTGATGCGTGGGCTGGCGCGCGCTGGAAAAATTGAAACGTTAACCGGCCGCGCCAATGACGCCGCCGCAATCGAATTGTTGCGAAAGATGTTGTTGGCGATGGCCGATGACGTGCGGGTTATCTTGATCAAACTGGCCGAGCGGGCGGTTTATTTGCGCACCATCACCAAAGCCGACAGCGTGGTGCAACACGCGGCGGCATTGATGACACGCAACCTGTTCGCGCCGCTGGCCAACCGCTTGGGCGTTTTTGAGTTGAAGTGGGAGTTGGAAGATCTCAGCTTTCGTTTTCTCGAGCCGGTCTTGTATAAAAAAATTGCCGGCTACCTGGATGGTAAACGCCCGGAACGCGAACAATATGTTGCCGATGTGGTGCGTAAATTAAGAACCGATCTGGCCGCGCTGGGCATTGTTGGTGAAATAGCCGGGCGACCCAAACATATTTGGTCGATCCATCGCAAGATGCAATCCAAACAGCTGCCGTTTGAAAAAGTTTATGACGTGCGCGCCGTGCGGGTAATTGTGGAGAGCGTGGCCGATTGTTATGCGGTACTGGGTTTTATACACGACCAGTGGCAACCGATTGCCGGTGAATTTGACAACTATATTGCGCAACCCAAGGCGAACAATTACCAATCGCTGCATTCCGCGGTGATTGATGCCGATGGCAAAACATTAGAAGTGCAAATCCGAACCCGCGCCATGCATTTGGCGTCGGAACACGGCATGGCGGCGCATTGGCGCTATAAAGAAGGCGCGAATCAAAAAGCGGCAAAATCCGCCGCAGAAAAAAAGTTTGAATCAAAAATTGCCTGGTTGCGTCAAGTGCTGGAGTGGAATCGCGAATTGGTGACCGACTCCGGCTTCTCGGACGCGGTCAAGGAAGGGCTTTTTAACGACACCGTTTATGTGTTTACCCCACAGGGGCGGGTGATTGATTTGCCGGCCGGATCAACACCGATTGATTTTGCCTACCATGTGCATACCGACCTCGGCCACCGTTGCCGGGGCGCAAAAATTGACGGCCATATCGTGCCGTTGTCGACCAAATTGGCGAATGCACAGGTGGTCGAAATTCTGGCCGCTAAACAAGGCGGGCCGTCACGCGATTGGCTTAATCCGCAACTCGGTTTTTTGATGAGCCATCGCGGTCAGTCAAAAGCCAAGGCATGGTTTCGCCAGGAATTTTTTGAAGTCGATAAAGCGCACGGCCGGCAGACCTTGGAAAAGGAAGTGGCCAAGGCGGGTGCCAATGCACTGGCGCTGGAGAAAATCGCCACCCATTTGGCGCAGCGTGATCTGGATGAATTTTGTGCGGCCATCGGTCGTAATGAAATCACGCCGCACCAGATTGAGGTGGCGATTCGGGAGTTGACCGCGCCGGTGGCGGCGGTGGCCGAAGCGCCGCTGTTCCAGCCGGTCAAATCGACACAAGCAACCACCAGCCATGCCGGGGTACTGGTATTGGGATTGAACAATATTCAAACCATGGTCGCCAAGTGTTGCAAGCCGCTGCCGATGGATCCGATTGTTGGTTTTGTCACCAAAAATCGTGGTGTGATGGTGCATCGCATGGATTGCCACAACATCACTGGTTTGTCCGTTGATCAGCGCGACCGGCTGATGCAGGCGACTTGGGGGGACACCGGAGACCAGCCTTTCTCCGCCGATATTGAAGTGGCGGCGGTGGACCGGCAAGGGCTGCTGCGCGATATATCCGAAGCGCTGTCGCATGAGCGCATCAACGTGCTTGGCGTCAATACCTTGTCCCGTGGCAATCTCGCCTCCATGCGTTTTACCGTTGAAGTGCGCGGTGCCGAACAAATGGTACGGATGATGCGCGCCGTCAACGCGGTACCAGGTGTCGAGGGAGTCACCCGCCGCTAACTTGCAAATTTCAAGGGGGGCGCGTTCGCTGCGTGGTCAGAATGAAATGCCGTACCAACCGAATCCGGCCGTCCATGTTGTTGTTGCAGAGGTACGGCTGGCAGTGATATCCAAGCCGAGGCGATCCTTGATCAGCCAATAACGCCGCCAACGGCATTGCTGACGCCGCCAAAAATCGAGCGACGGTCGTTGGTTTGTGTTTCGGCAAAAACCAGCCAAGATTCACTCGGTGAATGTTCAATGGCGATATTGAGCAACATCGCATTTTGTTGGACACTTCGATCGCGCAAGTGGCCAAGATTGGCGTGCATGGTCGTGCTTGGTGAAACTTTTAGGCTCAACAATGCCAGCAGTGTATCGTTTGTATGACGGGTTTATTCACTAACCGACCGTTCAAATGCGGCTGCAACTTTTAATCCTGCCTTTTTCGGCGGTCGCGGCATCGTCCGTGCTTAATGGGCGACCCGCCCATATTGGGTTGGACCATAAGCAAAATAATAGTGGGGGGGACACATGCAATCAGGCGCAAGTCCATTGTTTTTCTATTCATCTGATTTCGTTTATCAAAGCAGGCTTTAACCGCCCGTCGCCTATTTGTTGTAGCTGTTGATCGCGCGATTTTGCCTCAACACGCCAGAGAATTGGCGTTTGGACCATCCGGCATTTACCCCGGCAACGCCAACGGCCGTGCTTGATACGTCGTCCGCCAACTCGATACATCGGTGAGCATGATGTCTGCTAAATTGCGCAGACGTGCGGTAAGCCTTGCGTAGTCGATTGGGTCGTCGTGCATTGCGCGCTTTAAGCGCTCCAAGCGCGACACCGTTACTTGCGAGCGAAACGCGACCCCGGCAAAATCACCTTGCATACGAATGCCGTAGATCGATGCGCCGAGCGCGGGCAACACAGCGGTGATAAAGGTCACGATCTCGGTCATGCCGACATTGCCGACCACGCCCATCGGCATTCCGGTGAGCTTGGCAATAATCCATGCCACACAGGCCACGATGGTGCCGCCGAACAAAATTTCGCCCGACTGATGCAAGCGATGTTCGAGCTTATGCATACGCGCCGCATTGGTGTGTTGGTAAGCCATTTGTTCGTTGATGAGATGCAATGCCATGTCACGCACACGGGTGAGCGTGGCATCGTCGGCATGCACATTCGGTAAACCCGTCTCACGTGCGGTCGCGCGCGCGAGCCAGCCGACCCAGCCTGGAATCGCCGCGGCGTCGCGCCCACTGTGACTCGCGTGGCTGCGTAGTCCGAGGTCGCCGAGCACGCTGGTCAGGGCCAATGCACGCAATTGCTCGGCCAAGTGACGGTTATCCATCCACCGCTCATGCCAACCGAAGCGTTTGCCCGCGTGGGTGTTAATCAATATCAGAATCACGCAAATCAATTCGCCGGAGATGATGGGCAGCTTCATCGCAGGGAATAGCAAACCAGACAACGCCAAAATCACTGCAATCGCAGCGAGCGTGAAATTCGCCACGAAGCCAGAACGAAAAATCTGCGCGAAGTAGCCAGCGGCCGTATCCGCAACACCGTAGCGTGTGGTGAGCTTTTCGGCGAACGCATGATCGCCGCCGCGGCCGGTGCTCAATGCCAATAGCGCCCGTAAATCCGCACTACTCGCATCGGCTTGCATCGGCTTGAAATCGCGCCGCGATAAGGGACGTACCCCAGTGGCCGCAAGCAATAAAGGATACGGCAGCGCGGGCGTGCTGGTGGCGGCGCGTTCACGATAAAACTGCATCAACATGCGGGTATCGACCTTATGCTCTGGCGGCACGGTGAGGGCTGCCACGACTTGGGCAATGGCCGTGTCTGCTGGCGCGCGCGGCACAATCTCCACGCTTGGCTGCTCGATTTCTGCATCACTCAAACCCGTCCACAAAAGTTGTACAGGCTCATCCACATGCGTGTGGACGTGAATCACCGGAATATGCCGCGCCACCGCATCGGCCACCACGCGTGACGTGCCACCGCGCCCACGATTCGGATCGCCGTCCCAGAGCGCCAACAACACATCGCATTGCTCCAATACCAAGCGCCCCACGGCTTCATACGCGGCGGTGGCCTCGCTATGGTTGCCCGGCAACTCGAAAGTGGCGGTGACCTTTTCCAGCAGAGCAACAAAATCATCGTGATGCGCCGAATTAGTGAAATCATTCGCATACTGCTCACGCGGAAACGGCAAACACGCATCCACCCGCCAGCCTGCGGCGAGTGCGGCTTTGGCCACAATGGTATCGGCACCATCCGCCAAGGCAGACACCATGCGTAATTGCACCGTCTCGTTGGTAAACGCCGCATGATGATGTTTGCCCACCGCGCTTAAGGCTTGCTGCAATTGACCTAACGTGCGCGTAATCGTGGCCGTCACCGCCGCGATGTCCGCACCCTCAAGTTTGTGTTCACGATGGCCGGTAACGCCGACGGTTAAGCAGAGGCGGGGTTTGATATTTTTCGATGTGGATGTAGACATAGTTATTCGCTAAACCCCGTGCGTTTGACCAGTTCAGCATAGCGCGGGTCGTCGTAAAGCGGCTCAAAGCGCGGATCCGCAACGATCATCCACATGCTTTCGTCATGTGCCGAAACAGATTCATGCAACAGCGCAAATGCGGCGTCTTTGTCACCGAGCACGAGGTGGTAATACGCGAGATGGGCGCGCCCGACCTTTGCCGTCGCAGGATCCGCAATCGCGGCACGCATATAACCCTGCCAGCCGCCCGCATCGAGTTCAGCGCGCGTGAAAGCGGCTGCCTCGGTATTGCCCCGCAACTGCAGCCATTTGAAGACGTGCTCGCTGGCTGCGGATTGGTTGCCCTTAATTTGTTCGAGTCGCACGAGGTGGGCTTCGGGCACCCACCACCCTGGGTTCATTTGTTTAAGTTCATTGAGCATTTGCTCAGCTTCATCATTTCGATGTTGAGCGATGGCCCACTGGACTAAATTTACACGTGTCATCATCGCCAGTGGGTCAAGCGCCAGCGCTTTTAGCAGACATGCACGCATTTCTTCGTGCTGCCGCCGCCTCATATGCTGACTCGCTTGTGAGCGATACACCTCGACCGAATTGGGGTTCAATTCAAACGCCTTGGCGATCAAACGATCCGCTTCTGCCATGTTCCGGTCGATGTCAGCGGCTTGGTGTGCCAGGGATAGGTAAGCGTCCGCGTCACTTGGGTCATGCGTAATCGCTGCTTTCGCCGCTGCTTTCGCCCGCGCCCAGAACGGCATTGGGTCGCGGCCAACGTAGGTGCCGTAACTGGCGAATAAGTCCAAGGCGCGCGCCAATCCTGAGTAGGCCGCTGCGTAGGTGGGGTCAAGCGCGATGGCTTGTTCATACAGCGCAATCGCCGCCTGAAGCTCGGTATCGGTACGCTTCTCTCTGAGGAAGCGGGCCTGCATACATAACCGCAGCGCTTCGGGGTTTTCGCTGCGCGCGGTGGTGGCTGCAGCAATCTCAGCGGCGATCTTTGCTTCTGGTGCGTGGCGTTCGCCCAGCAGCGTTGAGCGCAACTCCTTCACCACGGATTGCGCGATGTCGTCTTGCACGGCGAAGATGTCGTCCAAGGTGCGGTCGTATGTCTCGCCCCAAAGCTGGAAACCATCATCAACTTTCACTAGCTGCACCGAGATGCGCACGCGGTTGCCGCTCTTGCGTACGCTGCCTTCTAGGACGGTGGCGACGTTGAGGATGCGGCCAATCTCAGCCACAGTCGTCTGTTTGCCTTTGAACGAAAACGCAGAGGTACGTGCAGCAACACGCAGGCCCTTTATCTTGGCGAGCACGTTTAAGAGCTCATCGGCTAAGCCATCGGAGAAATATTCGTCGTCTGCGCTGGCGCTGCGGTTGGCGAAGGCTAGGACGGCGATGGAGGGGGTTTGCTGCTCTCCACTTGCGCCGCTCGTAAAGCTGTCGTCCCGGCTTAGTTTGGTAACTGCGCTGGGATCCAAGTTGGTTGCACCGTGCGTACTAGAAGAAAATTGGGCCCCGGACTTCCGCTGCGCTGCATCCGGTGAGACAGTTTTAGAGTTTGTCGTTGAATTGGCAAACTCGTTAGTTGACGAGCTTCTTGAAGCACTTTTGCCAGAAATACCGCTCCCACCGGTGAGTTTTGCAACCCGCTGAGCGAAGGCCGCCGTCGAAGCATCGTCATTGAGCCGCGTCCATTGTCGCTCACGAAACTTGTCAGGCACACGAGCCGTGGGTTCGGCCACATCATCAAGCACCACCGGAAAGAAAAATGCCTTGTCATCCGCCATCAAGTGCGAACGATCGACCGCGAGTTTCCACTCCAACCGGAAATAACCTTCCGGTCGCGCGTTGGTATTCACCGAGATGATCGGCACAAACAACGCACACTCCTTGATTTGTTTGCGAATCGACGCATCCCACGCGTCGCCACCACGCAGTTCACTTTGGTCGAACCACACTTCCAAGCCCGCCGCTCGCAGGGCTTCGCAAATGCACCGGGCAATGTCGGCGTCCTGCGAGGCGTAGGAGAGGAAAATGGCGGACGCCGACATTGTTATGCCACTTTCACAAACGGATTGAGCGTCGCCACACCGAGCGCCTTAAAGTCGCGCACGTTACGCGTGACGACTGTCAACCCATTCACGCGCGCGGTCGCGGCGATAAAGGCATCGTCGGCAAGTGTGTCAGATTTGCCGTGCATCAGCCGCGCCCATTCGCGGCACACGGCTGCATCAAGCGGCAGTAGCTGCCCGCTATTGATGATTTGCTCGAGCCACGATTCGATTTGTGCGGCTTTGGTTTCGTCTTGCTCTCGCGTGATTTCCACCCCGCGTTGTAGCTCGCCGATTGTCATCGCCGAGATAAATAGTGCATTCGATTCCTGTGCGTCCAGCCAAGCCATCACGCCACCGTGGGGTTTCGGCTTACGCGATTCAGAGACGATATTGGTATCGAGCAAAAACACGTGGCTTAGACTTTCCGCAACGTTAAGTTGCCACGTGCGGGCACGGAGATATCCGCAATCACGCTGCGATCCAACATCAATTGTTTGAGTGTGCGTTTGCCGGACACCTGCAACGCTTCCCACTGACGAATCGGCACCAGCACGGCGGCGGCTTTGCCGTGTTTGGTCACCACCTGCGGGCCTTCGGCGAGACTGGTTTCGAGGAGTTCACTAAAGCGCGCTTTCGCGTCTTGTACGGGCCATGTGTGCATGATGATCTCCATTAAAAATGGTCAGAATTATGACTAGTATAGCAGGATAGTTTTGGTCAAACCAGACGGGTTTCACGACGATCTATCGCGGTGAGCATCGGCATCTTGCGAGGCGCAGGAGAGGAAGATGGCTTGGGTCATTGATGTGAGCGTGCAGAGCAGGGTGGTAATGCGAAGGGCAGTGAATTCTCTTTAACTACGGAGGGCAGGCGTTTTCAACCATAAATGCCAGAAAATGCCCGGCAATAAACGACCTTTACTCGTTTATTACATTTTCATCTCCGCCGCAATCTCCGCCCGCCGCCGCTCAATAGACTTAAGCCGCTTTATCGTTGCTGGCAATGCGTCGAGGCTTGCCAGCGCGCTAGCCAATAGCGCCGCACGCTCCGGGGTGTTGACCAGCGCCTCGGCCTGCAGTTGGTTCGCACGGCCTGACTTGAGAAACGGGTTGTCGCTATTGATCACCTGCGGCAGGGCGTAATAGGCGCGCGTCGGCACCAATTCCTTACTGGCCTCATCGCGCTTGCCTTGGCGCGCTAACGCCAGCGCCAACCCGACGCGAATGACATTGGTCAGCCTTTGCTGGTCGAGGGACGATTCGGCATCCGGTTTACGATAGCCCAGCGCCTCCCGAAACCGTACCTCGGCGTCGCCGTAGAGTCCTTGCATCATCGCAAGTTGGGCCGCTACGCTGACGTCTTCCGCAAAGCTGCTATCCCTTAACACGGCTTTGTCGTCTTTGAGGAACGCCATTACGTCGGCCATCGCCTGTTCGAGGTTCTGCCGTGCGGCGGGCACGTCGCTTCCGGTCGCAAGGGCGATGCGTGCGCGAGACCCACTCAGTCCCAACCGATGATTCAATCGCGCCCGTTCGCTGGCACCCGCTTTGCGGGAGATATCGAAGTGCCGCTCCGCCTGCGCCATGTGGGCGTTAGCTTTCATCAAATCACCGAGCTCTGCCGCAATCCAAGCCCGCACCGTGTAGGTGATGCCGATCCCATTGGCGCCATCGCCCCCGAGCGTCTCATCCTTGCCGACGGCGACCGCTTGCTCTGCATGACTTTCCGCTTCTTGCACGCGCCCCAATGTCATCAGGACTTCATAAAGGCGCTCGTGCGCAAAGCGCAAGGCGCCCCGCCCCGCCCCCGTGCCCGCTTGCCGGGCAATGAGTTCTTCCTGGATCTTGAGTGCCTCAAGCAAATTAGGCAGTTGGCGTGCATAGCTCAGCTGCTGTAGATCGATCCGCGCCAGTGCGCTAAACAAGAATGCCCGCGCGTTCAGCGCGAAGCGATGCCCGGCGCGAATCTTGAGTATTTCACCCGTCAGGTTGAGGCAGGGTTCCAATGAGGCCCGGGCCTCGGTGAGCCGACCCAAACGTGTCAAGGCATCACCTTCGTTCCGACACGCCCAAATGTAGCGTATGGTCATCGCGTGGTTGGTCACATCGAGCGCGCCCAATTGCTTGGTAATGCTCTGCACCTTCGCCGACATTTCGAGCACGTCTTTCGGTCGGCTGGTGCGCAAATAGGCATCGCCCAGCCGCTGGTAGTGCAATGCGGCCGCCTCGAGGGCTTTTTTGGGCGGTTCGGCTGTGGCCAGCAGGGGCTTTAGGGTCTCCAGCGCCTCGTTGGCCACAGGGATCATCGCCGGCCAATCGTTGCGGCTGGTCAACAATTGGGCGACGACGAATCGATACCGGGCGTAGACGATCAAGGTCTCGTCCGTCTTGTCGCCCGCGGCGCGCAGGGCTTTCAGCGTGGCACCCGCTTCGTCAGCCCACTTCTGAGCCTCTTCTTGCTTGCCGACAGCATTCAGCGCCAGGGCGTAAACGCTCTTGGCGTATGCGCTGTTGCGCTGGGTCACGGCATTGCGCGCCTCCGGGGGCAATTTGTCGTAGTACGCGACTGTCCGCTGGGCCAGGCTTGCGAGCACATCCGCGCGACCCATCGGCTGCATTTCGATCAGGAAATCTTCAAGCAGGAACTCCAGCAGCTTCTCCGCTTCGCCGCGCGAGGCTTCGGACGCCACTCGAACTTTCACCGCCTCCTTCTGGGCGCGGTAAGCAACGACGCCACTGCCGACAGCGACAATCGCCAGCACTGCACACCCTGCCGCGATTTGTCTGGCACGCACGAGCGCCTTGCGCGTAGCGGCCTCCCGCTCTCTTTGCGCCGCCAGCCTCTGGTCAGCCTCCGCCAGCGCCTCACGCTCCTGCCGTTCTTCGCGGCTGGCTTTCACTACACCACACAGCACATCGTGGGTCAGTTCAACACGGCGCACATCAAGGCGTTCTTCGATACGGAGTAGACGGCGATTGACCAGTGTGGCGAGGGTGGTCGCGGCATCTGCGTAATTGTTCTGTCCGGCACCCGCTGCGGTGAAGGCCTTGAGTACACGTTCTTCGGCCAAGTTTTCGCGATAACCAGAATCGGTTAAGAGGTCACTTTCGATCACCTTACGCACGGCGGCGGGCTGGTCGGCGAGTGAACGCTCGTAGAATTCGGACAGAATCGTTTCGTTCGAGCCTGCGAGTAAATCGACCGAGATTTCGTTCTTGCCTTGTGCGATACGTGCGTTGTTCAGTTCACGCGCGATCAGCGATAACAGCGATGGCTCAACCTCAGCATTGCGCAGCTCTGCACCACCGGCCACAAAGCGTACGATGGATTCGGCGACTTCTTGCGTCACCAGCTTGCCACCGGGTTTCATCACGGCCGCTAAGGCTTGTTCGCCATTCATTCGCGCCAAGCGCATGCGGTTTTGGGTAATCGACGGCATGGCCGACTTCACGCTTTCCAAGTGCGCCAAGTAATCTTCACGCAGCGAAATCAGGATGCGGTAATCGGCGCGGGAAAAATCGAATTTTTCAGCCACGCTGTCGTCAGCGTCAATCTTGGCTTCTAACGCTTTTGGTGGGCGGTTCTCGACTAAATCAGCCAAGTCTTCGATGAATTCCGCCGCGCGTTTGCGGCCGCCGTCATCGGCTTGCGCGAGGGTGAAAATTTCTTCGAATTGATCGAAAATTAACAGCGGGATGATCGGTTTGCCCGTCGTGTCTAGCAGCTCGTCATCACGGTGATGCAGAAATTCCCACAGCGATTCGCCTTCTGTTGCGGTACCGGATTTGGTCCACGTACCTTGCGATGCGGTGGCGCGAAAGATGGCTTGTTTGATCTGCTCCGAAGGGGAAAGGGCGGCGGTGCCGTAATCCACCCGCACATACACCGGGCAATAACCTTCGGGCCGCAAACGCGGCACAATACCGGCGTTGAGAATAGAGGTTTTTCCAAGTCCAGACTGGCCGAACAATACGGTGAGCAACTTGCGCTGTACGCGGCGTGACAACTCGCCGACTTCTTCCTCTCGTCCATAGAAATACTGGCGGGTTTCTTCCGTGAAAGAGGCCAGGCCCAACCACGGGTGCTGGTTGTCGATGGTGGATTCGATTGCTGTTGTTGCGTCGACAGGCGTGTTCATGCGTGCCCTTTCAAGAGGGTCTGCAGTCGTTCAACAAACGCCTCCGTTGCCACGCCGCCGGCAAGCTTTGAAAAATGCGCGGCCTTGAATTTGTCCGGCACTTGTGCACTCACTTCAACGGTGTCGTCGATGACCACGGGCAGGATAAACACCGCGCCGTCAGCCATATTTCGGGTGCGATCAATTGCATAACTCCACTCGCGGCGAAAGTATGCTTCGAGACGGCGTTCAGTATTGGCAGACACCATCGGGATAAAATACGCGCAGCGGGCAATGTTTTTTTGAATTTTACGGTCGTAATCATCGCCACTTTCAAGCCGCTCCATGTCAAACCAAACTTTGATATTGGCCAGGTCGAGTGCCGCTTTGAGACGCTGAACGGCCGGCAAATCTTCCCGGGCATAACTAATGAATACCGCGTTTTCTGGCATTTCTACCGCTGGCAGCAAGAAACGTGAAGGGACATCAAGTGACACGACGTTGCTCTTGCCATTGCCCTTTTTATTGCGCGCAATCCAACGCCGATGCAACTCCGCCACAAAGTCTTCAGCGCCGGTGTACACCCGCGTGCGCAGGCTGACCTGCTGCAAAAACGCCATGAGGCGCTCATCATCGCCGGAATGATTGTCGGCCAGTACTTCGCCAACATCACGCGGGTCAGACAGACGGCGGCGTTTGGCCATGCGCAGGAAAAGCCGCACCAGCCAATTCGAAAAATTGCTGCCGATCAACAGCAGGTGATTATTCTCGAGTTCGTGGAATAATTTTTCGGGGGTCAGGTGTTCACTTTGTAGCGCACAAATGAATTCGAGCGTGTCTTCATCCGAGATCACATAGGTTGGCGAAGCCGATACACGACCAAGGAGGTGATACACCACAGGCCTGGTCATCTGCTCGCGTTCGGTGCTTAA
Organism: uncultured Burkholderiales bacterium; assembly: GCA_947085425.1. GTDB lineage: Bacteria > Pseudomonadota > Gammaproteobacteria > Burkholderiales > Usitatibacteraceae > UKL13-2. The sequence goes on from CAMTWK010000018.1 coordinate 57,554, forward strand.
ATCGGCGATTCGATTGGGTGCATAGCTAATCACTTCGGTGGATTGCGCGCCGGCGAAGCGGGCCTCATTGATGGCTTGTTCGAGATAACTATCAAAGGTGGTTGACACAAATAAATCAAGATCGGTGATGTCGGCCAACTGTTTGAGTGCCACCGGTGGCACAAAGCTCGCCTCGCGCAAGATCGAACGCAAGCGCGTGTAGGCTTCTTCGCGACGACCGTGCGAGGCGACATGCCAACACACCACATCGTTCAAGGAATATGGCTGTGGCAGATTGGCGGTATCTACATTGAGTTTGGCGGCCAACTTTTCGGCAATCCAATCGTAGAGCAGTCGTGGGCCGCTTTCCGTCTCAATCTTCAGTAGTTCTGGGCCGATAATGGGAATGACCCGCTTTTCTTCGATGAAGTTAAGCAGGTCGTCCCAAGCGTCATCGTCCAGCCGCGAGGGGACGTTAAAAAGCGGGATCGCGTTGTTCACAGTTTTTCGCTAGTTAAAAGTGAGTTGTTGGCACCACAAGTCATAGTCGAACCTGCACGGACACGCACCATACACCCCAAGAGTTCGCGCATGACCCAAGCGCATTCTACTGCATCAAAGCGCGATTAAAAATCGATTTGGCACAAGTATTTCCATTAGGTACTTCGTGGCAAGATGTTGCCTTCGGACTGCGGTAAAGTTGCAATCAAATTACTGACGACAAATTGGAAAGTTATGGCGGGCGCATTACAAGGAATAAAAGTCCTCGATTTGACCACGGTCATCATGGGGCCGTATTGCACGCAAATTCTCGGCGACATGGGGGCGGACGTGATCAAAGTTGAATCCCACGCCGGTGACAATATGCGCTGGGTGGGGCCGATGAAAAATCCCGGCATGGGACATATACATTTGCATTTGAATCGCAACAAACGTTCGCTGGTATTGGACCTGAAGCAGCCCAAAGGGTTGGAGGCCTGCCTGAAACTGGCCGCCGCAGCGGACGTGTTGGTGTACAACGTCAGGCCACAATCCATGGCGCGACTCGGTTTAGGCTACGAGGCGGTCAAAAAGGTAAACCCAAAAATCATTTACGTCGGTGCCTTTGGTTACGCGGAGAAAGGCCCTTATGCCGGTCGGCCGGCATACGATGATTTGATTCAGGGGATTACCGGCGTGGCCTCCCTCAGCCAACGTCAGACCGGGGACGTGCCGCGTTATTCTCCGGTCACCATTGGCGATCGCAGTGTCGGGCTGCATACGGTCAACGCCGTGTTGGCCGCTTTGTTTCACCGCGAACGCAGTGGCGAGGGCCAAGCCATTGAAATTTCCATGTTTGAGGCCATGTCGCAATTTGTACTCGGCGATCATATGGGTGGAAAAACATTTGACCCGCCATTGGGTGAAACGGCCTATGCCCGCTTGATTGCGCCGCACCGCCGACCGTATGCCACATCCGATGGTTTTTTATGTGTGTTGATTTATAACAACAAACATTGGATGACTTTTTTTGACGCGATTGGCCGCGCCGACCTCAAGACCAATCCGAAATTTTGCGAGCACACGCAACGTGCCGCGCATATCGGCGAAGTGTATGAGTTTGTCGCCGCCACCATGGCGGGCAAACCGACCGCCTATTGGCAGGCATTGCTGGACAAAGCCGATATTCCATTCGCGACCATGCATTCGATTGATTCGTTGCTCGAAGACGAACATATGCAGGCGATTGGTTTTTTCCCGCAGTTTGATCATCCCACCGAGGGGCGCATTCGCGCCACGGCACCGATAGGCGAATGGAGTGCAACGCCACCATCGATTCGCTCCCTGCCCGCGCGGCTCGGTGAACACAGCGCCGAAATTTTGGCCGAAGTTGGTTATTCGTCTGATGAAATTGCCGTCATGCTGGCAGCTGGCGTGACCAAACAGGTGTGAGCATACCGCCGACGAGATGATTATAAAAGTCTAGGTAGGACGCTATTTTTCAAGCATAACGGCTCGAAATATGGCGTGGTTAATGGTGTTTGCCTTTTTGTCTTGCTCGCTGCCGCAGTCAGTTTCGCCGACAAATTTGTTCACGCTCGAAGTCGCGCAATAATGTCGACTGTGATTATTGACGCAGCGGACGGTGTGTAATGCCAAGCCAGGTACCTGTAGGACAAAGTCGCGGGTGGATTATTCCCATCGGCGGCGCGGAAGAAAAAGAAAACAAAAAGGAAATCCTGCGCCGTTTTGTGACGTTATGCGGGCAAGGCGACGCATCGGCGGCCAACATTGTTGTCGTTCCCACCGCCAGCCGCATCGCCGACTCCGGCGCGCGTTATGAAGAAATATTTTCGAGTTTGGGGGCCGGTGAAGTAACCACCATGGATTTTGATTCGCGACGCGATTGTGAAGAAGCCGGACGTGTGCAACGGATCGAGCGGGCCAACGGCATCTTTTTCACCGGCGGCAACCAGTTGCGGCTGTCGACTTTATTGGGCGGCACACCGATCGCCAAGGTCATCCGCAGGCGTAACGCGGCCGGCATGCACGTGGCCGGCACCAGTGCCGGTGCGTCATTTTTATCCGAACACATGATTGCGTTTGGTGAGGAGGGCGCCTCACCCATCGCCGGTGCGGTGCGATTGGCGCCGGGGTTGGGTTTGACCAACCGTTTTATCATTGATCAACATTTCCGCCAGCGAGATCGGATCGGTCGTTTGCTGGCCGCGTTGGCCTACAACCCGTTTGCGGTTGGCATTGGGCTCGATGAAGACACGGCCGCTTTTATCGGTCCGGACAACACCCTCGAAGTGGAAGGGTCGGGCGCGGTAACCGTAATTGACGCCAGTGAAATGCAATTTTCATCGATGGACCAGGTGGCCGAGGGCAAACCAGTTTGTATGCTCGGTTTAAAACTACATATCTTGGTTGCGGGTGCCACCTTTAATTTACACACCCGTAATGCGGCTGCCTGTAAATTGGCACGCAAAAAAGAATAGATATCCCAACCCTTAGAACGAAAGCGTTAACCATGCGTATTTTGGATCGCAACATTTATGTCGGCCCATCGGTCTACGCACACTTTCCTGTCATCAAGTTTGAGCTTGATCTGGGTGAGTTGGAAAATTGGCCAACGGCGAAACTGGGCACCGCCTACATTGATGCCCTGATTGCCGCTTTGCCCGGCCTGAATGAACATGGCTGCTCGTACGGGGAGCCCGGCGGTTTTGTGCGCCGCATGCGGGAAGATGACGGCACCTGGCTGGGACACGTGCTGGAACACGTTGCCATCGAATTGCAAAACGTTGCCGGCGAACAGGTCACTTTTGGCAAAACCCGCAGTGCCGGACGCGAAGGTGTCTACACGGTGGTGTACGAATACACCCATCGGGATGAGGGAATCGCGGCCGGTGAACTGGCACTGAAACTGTTGTCCGCGCTGTTGCCGAAAAATTTACAACCCGTCGGCACGGTTCCGAATGATTGGTTTTGGCCAACCGCACGCGATGAATTTATTCGTTTTGCGCAACGCCGCGCGCTCGGTCCATCCACCGCATCTATTGTTCATGCCGCTGAAGCCCGTGATATCCCGTGGATGCGCATGAATGATCAATCGTTGGTGCAACTGGGCTATGGCAAGTACCAACAACGCATCCAGGCCACCATCACCGGCCGCACCAGCCATATTGCGGTTGAGCTGGCCTCCGACAAGGAAGAAACCAACAAGATTTTGGCGGCATTGGGGTTGCCCGTTCCCAAACAAATTTTGGTGCAAACAGCGGACGCGGCGGTTCGTGCCGCCAATCGTATGGGTTTTCCGGTGGTCACCAAACCGTACAACGGCAACCACGGCCGGGGAATTTCCATTCGCCTGAATTCCGAGCACGCCGTGCAGGAGGGTTTTGCGTTTGCACAGGCGCATTCACGCTCGGTCATTGTTGAATCGTATGTGACCGGTGACGATCATCGCCTGCTGGTGGTGAACGGTGAATTGGTGGCCGCCACCAAACGCACGCCCGGCCACGTGATCGGTGACGGCAAAAACTCAATTCGGCTGTTGGTTGAACAGGTCAATCTCGATCCGCGTCGCGGTGTCGGTCATGAGAAGGCATTAACGCGCTTGGATCTGGATGCACAGGCCGAGTCGATGTTGACCAGACAGGAATTGACCGCTGACACCATTCCGGCGGCAGGACGGATTGTCTATCTGCGCTCGACCGCCAATCTTTCCACCGGCGGCACGGCGACCGATGTGACCGATATTATTCATCCGGACAACCGTGACATGGCGGTTCGGGCCATCCGCGCGATTGGCCTTGATGTTGGCGGGGTTGATTTTTTGACTACCAACATTGCCGAAAGTTATAAAAAAATCGGCGGTGGAATTTGCGAAGTGAATGCCGCACCCGGCTTTCGTATGCACGTGTCGCCATCCGAAGGCACGCCGCGCGATGCGGCCGGACCGGTCATTGATATGTTGTTTCCACCGGGCTCACCGTCACGCGTACCGATTGCCTGTATTACCGGCACCAATGGCAAAACCACCACATCGCGAATGCTGGCGCACATCACCAAGATGGCCGGATTCACACCTGGCTTAACCACCACCGACGGCGTGTATATAGATGGCCAGCGCACTGTCGAAGGCGACATGACCGGACCACTGGCGACACGCATGGTGTTGCAGGATCCACAAATTGACATGGCGGTGCTCGAAGTGGCCCGCGGTGGTTTGTTACGGGCCGGCATGGGGGTGCCATGGGTCAACGTCGGCGCGGTTCTGAATGTGCAATCCGATCACCTCGGCATGAAGGGCATTGATACGCTTGAACAACTCGCTGTGGTAAAACGAATTGTGGTCGAAATCGCGCGCGACTGTGCGGTGCTCAATGCCGATGACAGCAATGTGTTCAAGATGTCGGCCTATACCGACGCCAAGAATATTTGTTACGTCACCACCAACCAGACACACACGCTGGTGCGCGAACATGTGCGGGCGGGCGGAAGGGCGTGTGCGCTCGAGGACGGCGTCAACGGGCAGATGATCACGCTCTACGAAAAGGGCGCGCATATTCCGTTGATCTGGACCCACCTGATTCCCGCCACCCTCGAAGGGCGCGCCTTGCACAATGTGCAGAACGCCATGTTCGCCGCCGCCATTGCGTTTTCGCTGGGCATCAAACTGGACGCCATCCGCACCGGCCTGCGCACCTTTGTGACCACCTTCTTTCAGGCGCCCGGACGCATGAATGTTTATGATGAGCATCCGTTCCGGGTCATTTTTGATTATGGTCACAACGCCCATGCGGTGGCGGCCATGTGTGATTTGGCGCAGCGAATGCAAGTGCAGGGGCGGCGCATCGTCGTCCTATCGGCACCGGGTGACCGACGTGATGAAGACATCCATGCCATTGCCCAAACCGCCGCCGGCAAGTTTGACCATTACATTTGCCGCCGCGACGACGGTTTGCGTGGCCGGGATGGGGATGAGATCCCGAATATGCTGGCCAAGGTATTGCGCGCCAATGGAGTGGCGGACAGTCAAATTGAAATTATTGCCGACGAACAAATGGCGATAAGTCGTGGCCTGCGCATCAGTCGCAAAGGCGATTTGTTGTTGATCTTCGCCGATGCACTGACGCGTTCGTGGAAGCAGATTATTAAATTTCAACCGGAAGGTACCTCACCCAAAGTGGCCGTGCCGACAAGTTCCCCGTCCGTTTCCGCCAAGCCTATGAATTTGATTGACGAGGTCGCCGACTTTTCCAGTGTGGTGTCCAACGGTATGGTGATGGATGCGCGTGGCATCCGTTTCCAGCGTGAAAGTGACGACTAAGTGACGGTGTCAAGGTAATGAGCAACCACGAACCCGACTCACCACACTTTGATGGTTCGCGGCGGCTGACCGGCCCGAATCTGTTTTTTTCGACGACTGGTGCCATTCTGGAAGCGCGGGGTGTCGCCGCGAAAAATGACCTGGCGCACCAACGTTGGCAACAATTGGCGTCAGAAATGTGTGTCGCACTCGGCTGGGATATGAGCGGCATTAATTTTGTGATTCGTGTGCATCGCGAAATGACCTCGCTGGTGTTATCCGCACCGCTGGATCAGCTGTTCACCGCGACAGAAGTAAATGAATGGGCATGGCTCAGCGCCGTCGCGTACATGCATCCTGAACTGGTGGTCACCAATGCCACCAACGCCACCAATGGCACAACAGAGCGGGAAAATGATGTCGGCGATATGGTCGCCGCGCTGGCCCGACTTCGCAAGGAGTCGGCTGCGGAGCACAATCCAGCATTAATGAAACTGGTGGCGGCGGCGGCAATACATCAACAATCCTTGTTGATCGATGAGGACAGGGTTTCGATTGGTGGCGGTGTTGGCGCGCTGTCGTACCCAATTGACGCGTTACCGGTGGCAGATAAAATCGATTGGACAGCGGTCCATGCAATACCAACGGTATTGGTGACCGGCTCAAACGGCAAAACCACCACCGTCCGGCTGATTGCGGCAATGGCCAAGGCGGCTCAACGTGTGCCCGGGTATTCCTGCACCGAAGGCGTGTTTGTCGACGGTGAACAGCTTGCGGCGGGTGACTACTCGGGTCCGGGTGGGGCACGCTCGGTGCTGCGCGATCCGCGGGTCGATTGCGCCATTCTGGAGACGGCACGCGGCGGCATGTTGCGCCGCGGCTTGGCGGTCGCCCACGCCGGAGTTGCCGTGGTGACCAATATCAGTGCCGACCATTTTGGCGAATACGGTGTTGATTCGTTGGACGACCTGGCCGATGCCAAATTGATTGTCGCCCACGCACTGGACAAACGCGGATGCCTGGTAACAAATGCCGATGATCCAGTATTGGTGAGGCGTTCCGGGCATTTATGGCCGAAACTGGCCTTGTTTGCTGGTGATTATCAACATACTTTATTGCAGAAAAATCGCGCGCAAGGCGGCAGTGTGTGTGGTGTTGAAAACGGAAAATTAAAAATGTTTCACCAGCAAACCGAGCATGATTTGGGCGCAATTAATGCGATGCCATTGACCGTTGACGGCAGCGCAGCCTACAACGTTGCTAATATTTCCGCTGCGGTGTTGGCGGCATCGATGCTCGGTTTTTCACCGGCAATCATTGCCGGCGTATTGGCAAACTTTGGGCGCAGCCGGTTTGATAATCCCGGGCGGCTTGAATACTGGGAGATGGATGGCGTCCATGTTTTTGTCGACTACGCACACAATCCGGCAGGTCTCTCCGGGCTGCTCACCGTTGCCAATCATCGGCGTTTGCCGAAGGGCGGTCGATTGGGTTTATTGCTCGGCCAAGCCGGCAATCGTGAAGACGACGATATTGAAGCGCTGGCGAAAACAGCGGCAGCGTTTGCGCCGGATCTGATTTTGCTCAAAGACATCGACGGCATGTTACGAGGCCGCGACGCGGGTGAAGTGCCGGATCTGCTGCGCGCGACATTACTGTTAGCGGGCATAACAGCGGAGAAAATTATTGTCGGCCAGACCGAGTTGGCGGCTGCAAAACAACTGGTGGCGTGGGCAAAGCCCGCTGATGTTGTGGTGTTGCCAATGCATAACGTCGAGGCACGTGCATTGATGCACACCTGGCTGGATACACGCGCCGCATCCTAACAGTTTGTTGAAATTCTGCTGCGCTCGGTGATGCGGCGTTGGCAAGCGGCTCAAAATTCTCATGTATACCGCATACATTCCGGTTTTTCGCCGCTTTCCGCCTTGCCTGACCTTCGCTCGCGACGAATTTCAACAAACTGCTAACCTGCATATTTCACGGGTCGGCCCGCCTTAAATACGTTTTTTATTCTTGGCGACCTATAAATTCTGCGAATCCAAACTGTACCCCGTAAGGTTGATGGCCTGCGCACTCGATAGCAGGCCTCTGAACATGCGCTTTTCCGCTCTCTTTCCTCTTAATATCTCGATATTACTCGGCCTGTCGAGAGAAAAATCACACGCCCATCCACACTCGAGTGCGTCCCCGTGAAATATGCAGGCAATGCCTTTTAAATTTATGGTGCCTTGGCCGCTGAAAATTTCTTGATCGCCGCTTGAATGGTGACGACGGCCAATAAACAAATGACACCCGCCAACACGCCGAATAAACCTTCAAAAATAACCGGCAAGGCCACATCCAGCATCATGCCGATGTAGGGTACGCCACCAGATAGCAGTGCGACCCCGCCAATCGCCAGCTGTACGGCCGGGATGCCGTGCACAAGAATTCCGCCACCCACCAAAAACATGGCAATCGATCCTGCGACTGAAAGAAACCTCATCAACAGCGGTGCTGCGTGCAACAAAAACGCACCCGAGCGATGTTGTATCGTTGTCCACCAATCCGCGCCACTTTTTTGGGTCAGGTATAAGCCGGCGTCATCCAATTTAACGATGCCGGCAACCAAACCGTACACACCAATCGTCATGCCGATTGCCACGATGCTCAGCACCAAAAGCTGTTTGCCGAATGCGGCGGCGGCAACCGTGCCCAGTGCAATGATAATAATTTCCGCCGACAGAATGAAGTCGGTCCGGATTGCACCTTTAATTTTTTCCTTTTCAACAGCGACGATGTTGACGTTGTTGTTCTTGATGGTGGCAAGTAACTCATTGTGGCGTGCGACTTTTGTTTCGCGCGGGGTCGACCAACCATGAAAAAATTTTTCCACACCCTCATAACACAGGTATGCGCCGCCGGTCATCAATAGCGGCGTGATTGCCCATGGTGCATACACGCTGATGACGAGCGCAGCGGGCACCAATATCAACTTGTTGATTGCTGATCCCCTGGCAACCGCCCATACCACCGGTAACTCGCGGTTCGGTTTGACGCCGGAGACCTGATGCGCATTGAGCGCAAGGTCGTCAGCCAAAACACCGGCCGTTTTTTTAGTGGCTATTTTGGTCATGGTGGCGACGTCATCAAGAATAGTTGCGATGTCGTCGATCAGTAAAAAAAGACTGGAGCCGGCCATGTGTTTTCCAAATTTTTTGGTGTTGAGGTAATGGGCAATGACTGATTCGCTGCTACCATCTGGAGAATTATGCGGCGGATGACCCAACAGTGCCGGTCAACGAAAATCGCTGCAACAGCGTTTTTCGGTTTGTTGCCAAATCGTTGGTTGCTTCATCAATCGTTTACTCTAAATTCATTTCAGTCAGGTGTCTCCATGTTGCAAAAAACCCATCCCATGATTATTGTCGCCGCGATTGCCGTCACCATAGCCAGTGCCGTCGGCATCGGTGTGATGACAGGCGTGATTCCATCTGCGGGCGGCAATAATGCCACATCTTCGCCTGCGTCCACCGGCATGCCGCCGTCGATAACATCCACGGGCGCGGCGTTGGGTGCGGCAGGAAGTGCGCCGGATGCCGAACCGACTGATGCAAAATCAACGACTCCGGCACCATCGTTAAAACCAATTGATAAACCAACTTTGGGCCAACCGTTGGCAAAGAATGATGTGCCGATTGGCAAGCGCCCAACCACCGCAGCGGCCCCCGCCACGCCCACCAAGGCACCAGCATATAACGCCACCAACGCCCCCACACCCAGTTACGCCGGTTCAACACAAACAACGGACGGCAAGGTCGTGACCAGCGCCAAGTCGAATGATCCAGTCGTCAATTGCCCGGACTGCGGCACGATCGACAGCATTGTGCCCGTTACTGAAAAGAGGCAGGGTAGTGGTGCCGGTGCGGTTATTGGTGGGGTCGTTGGTGGTGTTTTGGGACATCAGGTTGGCAGTGGCCGTGGAAAAGATGTGGCCACCGTCGCTGGTGTCGTAGGCGGCGCGGTGTTAGGTAATACGATTGAAAAATCCAATAAATCCACCCTGCATGTTGAGATTCGCGTGCGCCTCGGTGACGGCACATTTCGGACCCTGAAGTCAGACAGTGATCAAGGCTTGCGCGTGGGCGACAAGGTGCGTATCGACAACGGCCGGGTAAACCGAAATCCATAGAGAGCAGGCGCATTGAGCGATGGTGCCCGTGTTCAGATGCGAGCAAGGCCGGATGCACGGTTAAAAGCACCAAATTGGCAGGCTTTTCATTCGGTTATTGTTGGAACACGTGCTTCATTGTCGATAAATACTACTTTTATCAAACCCCGCCTCGGTCAGGAAATCATGAATGATCAGGGGGCACAAAGGGTTGCAGGCAGTTGCCGAATCTCGAAACGGACACCGAAGGACGATGATGACGCCACAAAATTCCTCAATCGCAAATCTGCAGCCGCGTCGAAACCCGCCGGCCATCGATGGTGCCGGCGACTCTGCACCGGACTTTCTGGTATTTCGCCTCGGTGGTGAGCAGTTTGGTGTGGATTTTCGGCACGTCGTGGAAATCCGCCATTTTTCTGCTGCCACCCCTGTTGCAAACGTGCCTGGTTATATAACAGGTGTGGTTCATTTTCGCAGCCACATTACACCCATCGTTGATATGCGGCTCAAGCTGGGTTTGGATCCGTGCGTGCGTGATGCGTTGACCGACACCATTTTTATAGAAATAGATGACCGTTTTGTCGGGCTATTGGTTGATGGTGCCGCCACAGTTGTCAGTCTTGGCAGCCAACGACTGCGACCCGCCCGGGAATTTTTGTCCGCCTTGGATAGTGATCAAATTTTTGGGGTGGCCGAATTGAATGACCAACTGATCACGCTATTGGATATTGAACGACTGGTTCATTGCCCTGAAATCGCGCTGATCTAACAGATGCGTCCGGGTCCCATGCGGGCGCTTGTCGTTATTTTTCAGTTTTCCAATATTCCCAATGTTGTGGCAGTGTACATGCTCAACGCTTGCGAAATTCCATCAATTGGAACAACACAAATGCTCTAAAAGCCGCCGATTGTGCTATTATTCGCCCTGTCGATTTTGGCTAGAAACGCACCCACTTCTGTGATGAATGCGGTGAAGTTTGCAGTTGGCATTTGAGACTTTAGGCGCATAGCTCAGCTGGTTAGAGCACCACCTTGACATGGTGGGGGTCGTTGGTTCGAGTCCAATTGCGCCTACCAATTAATGAAGAAGACGAAAAATGGTTATGACACCGCTGACTACGCTGAAAGGTTTGATTCGCTAGCCGCGCGGCGTGTTTTCGTCTTGTTTATCAAAAAAGCGCGGCAACAGCCGCGCTTTTTTGCTTTTGGGGCGGCGGTCGTAAGTCCCGCGCACTTTTCACTTTTTGGTGCCGACCTTTAATCCGGCACGCTTTTTTTTGTCACTCCTATTTCTATTTGCAACAGCCAACCACAGATTCACGAGGTTTAAAATGATCGCCATTACACTCCCAGATCAATCCGTCCGTCAGTTCGATCAGCCGGTGACCGTGGCCGACGTGGCCGCCAGTATTGGTGCTGGACTTGCCAAAGCGGCGCTGGCAGGCAAAGTCGACGGCAAAGTGGTGGATACCAGCTTTTTGATCGAGCGCGATGCGGCATTGGCAATCATCACCGACAAGGATCCGGAAGGGATCGAGGTGATTCGCCACTCGACCGCCCATTTATTGGCTTACGCAGTCAAGACGTTATTTCCCGAGGCGCAGGTCACCATTGGCCCGGTGATTGAAAACGGTTTTTATTATGACTTCGCCACCAAACGCCCTTTTACGCCCGAAGATTTGATCGCCATCGAGAAAAAAATGGCTGAATTGGCAAAAAAGGACGAAAAAGTCACGCGTCGGGTATTGCCACGCGATGAGGCCGTGGCGTATTTTAAGGCTATTGGCGAGGCGTACAAGGCGGAAATCATCGAAAGTATTCCGGCCGATCAGGACGTGTCGCTCTACACCGAGGGGGAATTCACCGATTTGTGCCGTGGCCCGCATGTGCCCTCAACTGGGAAGTTGAAAGTATTCAAGGTCATGAAAGTGGCGGGCGCCTATTGGCGTGGCGACGCAAAAAACGAGATGCTACAACGCATTTACGGCACGGCTTGGGCAAAAAAGGAAGATCAGGAACAGTACTTGCACATGCTCGAAGAAGCCGAAAAACGCGACCATCGCAAGCTCGGCAAATTGCTCGACCTTTTCCATATGCAGGAAGAAGCGCCGGGCATGGTGTTTTGGCACCCTAAAGGTTGGTCGATCTGGCAGCAGGTCGAGCAACATATGCGCCGGGTTTATGAGCAAAACGGTTATCAGGAAATCAAATGCCCGCAGATTCTCAATCGGTCACTGTGGGAGCGTACCGGGCACTGGGATAACTACCAGGACAATATGTTCACGACCGAGTCCGAAAAACACCAATACGGCATCAAGCCGATGAATTGCCCCGGCCATGTGATGGTGTTTAACTCTGATCTGCGCTCGTACCGGGATTTGCCGCTGCGCTATGGTGAATTTGGCTCCTGCCATCGTAATGAACCGTCTGGAGCATTGCACGGCATCATGCGCGTGCGGGGATTTGTGCAGGATGACGGCCATATTTTTTGTACTGAAGAGCAAATTCAAGCCGAATGTACCGCGTTTAATCAGCAAGCGCTGACGGTTTATCAGGATTTTGGCTTTAAAGACATCGCCATCAAAATTGCCCTGCGGCCGGATAAACGGGTGGGCACCGATGAAACATGGGATCGGGCCGAGAACGCTTTGCGGGACGCGCTGCGCTCATGCGGTGTCAGCTGGCAGGAATTGCCCGGCGAAGGCGCATTTTACGGCCCCAAGATCGAATACCACCTAAAGGACTCGATTGGCCGCTCCTGGCAATGCGGAACCATTCAAGTTGACTACAATACCGCCGGCCGTCTGGGTGGCGAATACGTTGATGCCCACAGCAATCGTGTTGCCCCGGTTATGTTGCATCGGGCAATTGTTGGCTCGCTTGAACGATTCATTGGCATTTTGATAGAAAATCATGCGGGCTCGATGCCGCTTTGGCTGGCACCCGTTCAGGTGGTTGCCATGAATGTGACCGAGAATCAGGCGGCGTACGTTTCCAAGGTGGTTGATGCCCTTAAAGCGGCTGGTATTCGGTCGCAGGCAGATTTGCGAAATGAGAAAATTTCCTATAAAATACGGGAACATAGCGTTCAAAAAGTACCTTATCAGCTCGTTCTGGGCGATAAAGAAATGGACGCTGGTACCGTGACTGTACGGATTCGAGACGGCAAAGGTGGTGGCGAAAATCTCCCCCCAATGTCGATCGAGGCATTTATATCCCGCGCAATGGATGAAGTGTCGGCCAAACATTAGCCGACGCGGAGTCCGTTGCGTTTAAGCTTTTCCCCTTATGGGGTTCGTCCTTGAGGCGGCCATCGTTGGCGGCCCAAGATTGTCGTTAATGTTTTAGGAGAGTTTTATCGCTACCGATAAAGACGTTCGAATCAATTCGGAAATACGTGGTGTGACCGAGGTTCGATTGCTTGGCCCAGAGGGTGAGCAACTTGGCATTGTCAGCATGGGCGACGCGCAACAGCGCGCCGAAACCGCGGAGCTGGATTTGGTGGAAATCGCCCCAACAGCGAAGCCACCGGTTTGTCGAATCATGGATTACGGCAAATTTAAATACCGCGAAGCAAAAAAAGCCCATGAAGCCAAACTGAAACAGAAACAAATTCAGGTGAAAGAAGTTAAATTCCGACCGGGCACTGATGATGGTGATTACAACATCAAAGTGCGCAACCTGAAACGGTTTTTGGAAGAGGGCGATAAAACAAAAATCACCCTTCGATTTCGTGGGCGTGAAATGGCACATCAAGAGCTGGGATTTCAGTTATTGAAACGTGTTGAAGCAGATTTGACGGAAATTGGCCAAATTGAGCAATTTCCAAAAATGGAAGGCCGTCAGATGGTGATGATGGTCGGTCCAAAGAAGAAAATTTAAGGAGCGCATCCTCCGGCATGTCAAGGTGCAAAGAGTTCAGTCGTAACAAACAAGCCGACTTCAGGTTCAAAGTGTGGATAGGTTCCACCACCTGCTGCGGTAAGGCAACCCAAGGAAATATCATGCCAAAAATGAAGACCAAGAGCGGCGCAGCCAAGCGCTTTAAACCGAGAGGATCGGGCTCAATCAAACGCTCACAAGCGTTTAAACGCCACATTTTGACCAAAAAGACTACCAAGTCCAAGCGTCAATTGCGTGGAACCACCGAAATTCATGCAACCAATATGGCCAGTGTTCGCGCCATGTTGCCGTACGCGTAAAGGAGACCGCCATGCCTAGAGTTAAACGTGGTGTAACCGCCAAAGCGCGTCACAAAAAAGTCCTGGACGCCGCCAAAGGCTTCCGTGGTCGTCGTTCCACCGTCTACCGTATCGCCAAAGAAGCGGTGATGAAGGCGGGTCAATACGCCTATCGTGATCGTCGTAACAAAAAACGTGTGTTTCGTTCATTGTGGATTGCGCGTATCAACGCCGCAGTTCGGGATGGCGGCATGACCTATTCTGTATTCATGAACGGCTTGAAAAAAGCCTCGATTGAAGTCGATCGTAAAGTGTTGGCGGATTTGGCTGTCATGGACAAGCCCGCATTCGCGCGATTTATTGAGCTGGCCAAAGCAGGGCTCGCCGCGTAGGTTCATTTGTAAATCGCAAAAAGCCCGCTTAGCAGTCTAGGCGGGCTTTTTTGTTTGTATGTTGTTCGCTGGGTAAAAAATTAAATAAAAGACCGTGATAAGGACCCTATGACCCTAGATGAAATTCTTGTCGAAGCGACCCAATCGCTTAATGCAGTGTCCTCGATGCCTGATCTTGAACAAACCAAGGCCAAATTTCTGGGTAAAACGGGTTCAGTAACCGAGCAGCTAAAAGCACTCGGTAAGTTACCGCCGGAAGACAAAAAAGTCGCCGGTGCGGCCATCAACGCCATAAAAACGCAGGTCGAGGCGCTTATTCAAGGTGCCAAAACACGTATTCTGGACGCGGAGTTGCAGCATAAACTGGCGGCTGAAGCCATTGATGTGACTCTACCGGGCCGCACGTCCGGCAAGGGGGGGTTGCACCCGGTCACACGTACTCTCGAACGTGTCGAGGCGTTATTCGCAACCATGGGGTTTAGCGTTGCGGATGGCCCTGAGATTGAGAACGACTATTTCAACTTTCAGGCGTTGAATACCCCGGAAAATCATCCGGCGAGGTCGATGCAAGACACCTTCTACATTCAGGGGTCGAAGAATGTGCTGCGTACACAAACTTCACCGGTACAAATACGCCACATGCAATCACACAAACCGCCGATCCGGATTATTTGTCCGGGACGGGTTTATCGCTGTGATCACGATGCCACCCATTCGCCCATGTTTCATCAGGTAGAGGGATTATGGGTTGAGGAAAATATCAGTCTGGCAAGCTTGAAGGGCACCCTGACGCAATTTCTCAATGCATTTTTTGAACGCGACGATATGCAAATTCGTTTTCGGCCGTCCTATTTTCCGTTTGTTGAGCCCGGCGTGGAAGTGGATATGGAGTGGGAAAACAAGGGTGGCAAGATCAAATGGCTGGAAATTGGCGGCGCGGGGGTGGTGCACCCGCAGGTGCTGCGTAACGGCGGAATTGACCCTGAAAAATATTCCGGTTTTGCCTTTGGTATGGGGCTTGATCGTTTAACCATGCTGAAATACGGCGTGAATGACCTGCGTTTATTTTTTGAAAATGACGTTAAATTTCTTTCCCAATTTCGCTAACCAAGAATAAGAGTCCAATCAATGAAAGTATCGGTAAATTGGTTAAAAGAACTGGTTGCTGTCGACATGACAGCCGACGAAATTGCCCACAAGTTGACCATGACTGGCCTCGAGGTTGAGGAGCAATCGCCGGTCGCGGCGGCGTTTAACCGTATCGTCATCGCTGAAGTAAAAACAGTTGCGGCCCACCCTGCGGCAGACAAACTACGCGTCACCGAGGTTGATGCAGGAACCGGCTCATTGCTGCAAATTGTTTGTGGTGCACCCAATGTTGCAGTGGGCATGCGGGTGCCGTGTGCGTTGGTTGGTGCGCAGTTGCCCGGGCTCATAATTGAACAGGCTAAACTTCGCGGCGTGGAGTCAAATGGCATGTTGTGTTCGGCGCGCGAGTTGGGCCTGTCTGATGACCACGGCGGCCTGCTGGCGCTACCGGCGGACGCGCCGATTGGCGCAGATATCCGCCAATACCTCGATCTGGATGACGTTGTACTCACACTAAAAATCACCCCCAATCGTGGTGATTGCCTGTCAATGATCGGTGTTGCACGCGATTTGGCAGCGCTCACCGGCGCGCCATTGAATTTACCAAAGGCGCGCGCGATCGCCATAACCGGCGCTGCACAACGCAAGGTCGCCATTGGCGCGCCTCAAGCCTGTGGCCACTACCTTGGCCGAGTCATCAGCAATATTAATTCCCGTGCTGTGACACCCGAATGGATGACCCGGCGACTGGCAAGGGGCGGATTCCGCGCCATTTCGCCGTTGGTTGATATCACCAACTATTTGACCCTTGAACGTGGTCGGCCGATGCATGCATTTGACAACGATAAGCTGACAGGCACCGTCAATGTGCGTTTCCCACATGAGGCAGAAACCATCAATTTGCTGAATGAGCAGCAGGTTGCGTTAACGGCAGACATGCTGTTGATTACGGATGAGCAAGGCCCGATTGCAATAGGCGGCGTCATGGGCGGACTTGAGTCGTCTGTTACCGATTCCACAACCAATATATTTTTCGAAGCCGCTTACTTCAATCCGGATGTGATTCAAGGCAAAACACGCACTCTGGGCATTAATTCGGATGCGGCGTTTCGTTTTGAGCGCGGGGTTGATCCAGATTCTGCCTTGGATGGTATTGAATACGCCACGGAATTGACGCTTGCCATCTGTGGCACCGCGCAAACAAGCGTCAGCCCGATTGCCGAGGCACGCGGAACATTACCCGAACGCAAGCCCGTTCGAGTTCGACCGGCTCGTGTATGTGCCTTGATCGGCATGTTGATTGATCCAGTCGAAATGAAACAGATATTTGAGCGCCTGAATTGCACAGTCGTGACTGATGACCCATCAACCGACATGGTGGTGACCCCACCGGGCTACCGCTTCGACCTGAATATTGAGGAAGACTTTGTGGAAGAGGTGGCGCGTATTCATGGTTATGAATCCATACCGGCAGCCCCACCGCAAGCTTCCGTACCCATGACAGCCATCTCGGACTCCTACCGTTCGCGTAGCCGGCTACGCCACGAGCTTGCTGATTTGGGATATCAAGAGGTCATCAATTACAGTTTTGTACCGGAATCCCGGGAAACGAAATTGCAAGGCAATGCCCATCCGGTGCGACTCTCCAATCCAATTGCATCTCAAATGAGTGTGATGCGTACCAGTCTGCTGGGCGGACTGATTGCATCGTTGCAACATAATTTGAACCACGGTGAATCACGTGCCAAGTTATTTGAAATCGGTCGCTGTTTTACCGGCAGTGATGCCAAACTGGAAAACCAGCCCGAGCGGATCGCCGGCTTGGTATATGGACCGCGCCATGTAGAACAGTGGGGGGAGGACAAAGTTGAAAAAATGGACTTTTTCTCGTTAAAGGGCGATATCGAGACACTTTTGTGTGGATTGGCGGTTCGTTTTGAGGCTGAAAGCCATCCTGCTCTTCACCCTGGTCGTAGCGCGGCAATATTGGTTGATGGCAATAAAATAGGCTGGATCGGCGAATTACACCCGCGTTGGCAACAAAAATATGAATTATCCAATGCGCCTATCGCCTTTGAATTGGATGTATTGTCCATTTCCAGCCAGACTGAAATTCGCAGTCAACCCATTTCGCGGATGCAATTGGTTCGCCGAGACGTGGCACTTTTGGTGGACGATTCTGTGTCTATTCAGGCTATTTCCGACACCACAAAAGGACTCAAACTCGCCAATTTGGTGGAATTTAAGCTTTTTGATTTCTACCGGGGTTCGCACGTCGAAAATGGGAAAAAAAGCCTTGCGTTTCGTATAGTTATGCAAGATACTGAGAGAACTTTGACAGATGTTGAGTGCGATCAAGTGATAGCTCAGTTTGTTGAGGTGATGTCTCAGAAATTCGGCGCAACCCTCAGAAAATAAACAAGAAAATGTCAATGACACTGACAAAAGCGGAACTGGCTGACTTAATGTTTGAAAAGGTCGGTTTGAACAAGCGAGAAGCCAAGGATATGGTGGAATCGTTTTTCGAGGAAATCAGGATGGCGCTCGAACGAGGCGACAGTGTGAAGCTGTCAGGATTTGGTAATTTTCAACTTCGCAATAAACCGCAGCGACCTGGCCGTAACCCGAAGACGGGAGAAGAAATCCCGATCACGGCACGCCGGGTGGTGACGTTTCATGCGAGCCAGAAATTGAAGACCCTCGTGGAGAAGTCGTTCAATGGATCCGCAACCATCCAGTAGCCTACCGGCCATTCCGGCCAAACGATATTTCACCATTGGTGAAGTCAGCGACCTATGTGGTGTCAAACCACATGTGCTGCGTTATTGGGAGCAGGAATTTACCCAATTGAAGCCGCTCAAACGGCGCGGCAATCGTCGTTATTATCAGCACCATGAGGTATTGTTGATCCGTCGAATTCGCGAGTTATTGTATGAGCATGGCTTCACCATCAACGGTGCCCGCAATCGTTTGGATACGGTTGAAAACAACGTGCCGGTCGCTGCCAAAGCCGCTTCCGCCGCGGCGGCACGGCAAATGCGCGCACTCGATCAGCGTGAAATTCGTAGCGAGTTAAAAAGCATATTAACGATGCTTGGCGCATAAATAAATTTACAAAAAATCCCCGACCATATTCCCCAAGCAGGCAATAAATAAAAAAAGCCCGATTAGAGTTCTAATCGGGCTTTTAAATTTGTTTGGTCGGAGCGAGAAGATTCGAACTTCCGACCCCTTGCACCCCATGCAAGTGCGCTACCAGGCTGCGCTACGCTCCGACTTGCCAGCATTATAACGTTGTCAATGCACCTTTTAGGTAGGTGATGCTTGATTATGTACGCCCAATAATAGCCGCCGTTGATAACAACTCCTCCAACAGCGCCATCGAAACCGCGCCGGATACGGAATATGGATCCAGGGTAGGGCGGGGTGAGTACTTAAGCAGTACGGAGGGGTTAATTTTATCGAGATTGACCTGCCCCATGGTCCATCCTGAGAATCGTCGCTCGGTGATTTCTTCATAACTCAAAATCAGCACATCCATGTGCCGCGGATCGCGAACAATATGGCCATACAGGTCATTGACCTCTTTGCGGCTGCCCTCCAACACCTGCATGAAAATATCGCCGCCATAACAAAGAATGCCGGTGATACCATGCGCCGGATTGTAAGTGCGCGACTGCGCCAGGATCGATTCGATCATGGCAACGTGGTTACCCTCGGTGGCTCGGCTGGCGTAGAGCAAACGTATCATCATTTTTGTTCTCTAGCGTTGGTTGATCAGCGATAAAAACTCGCGGCGCAAGTTTGAATCTTTCAAAAAGGAGCCGCGCATGACGCTATTGATCATTTTGGCCTGCGAATCCTTGACACCTCGCCAATGCATACAAAAGTGATCGGCTTCCATCACAATGGCCAAGCCGTCCGGCTGAATCTTGCTTTGCAACAATTCGGCGACTTGTGAAACGGCTTCTTCCTGGATTTGCGGCCGACTCATGACCCAGTCGATCAGGCGGCTGTATTTCGACAGACCAATCAGGTTGGAATGCTCATTCGGCATCACGCCGACCCAAACACGACCCATGATGGGGCAAAGATGATGGGAGCACGCACTGCGAACGGTAATTGGCCCGACAATCATCAGTTCGTTCAGATGCGAAATATTGGGAAATTCAGTGGTTTCCGGCGCGGCAAAATAACGCCCGCGAAACACTTCGTGAATGAACATCTTGGCTATCCGCCGGGCGGTTTCGTTGGTGTTGTGGTCGTTGTTTGTATCAATAACCAAACTTTCCAAAACCGCCTGCATTTTTGATTCAACCTCGTCCTGTAATCCCGCCAAATCGCCGGGCTGGATAAATTCAGCAATATTGTCGTTGGCATGAAAGCGTTTTGAAGCGCGCTGCAAACGGTCGCGGATGGCGGTTGACAGCGGAATGCCGATGTCTTTGGGGTCGGTAGTTTTAACGTTATCCATGGTTTGACGAGCGACACTTCCAATATATAGGTTGCGGCATATTTATATTATGTCAAATAGCTGGTGCGGTAATAATGGGGCAGTCGAAGCCAGTTTATGAGACCCAAACACCCCACCATTATCGCTAAACAAGCACCTGCTCTTGCTACTTTTTTAAAAGTAACCCTGAATTATTTTTAATTCCAGTCGTAAATCATACGGATAGCTACACAGCAGATCGTTCTATAACCGCACATTGATTGTCGCGATCTGACAAAAACGCATGCGCCGCTTATTTTGCGCGGCTCAGTCAGACTCCACGCAATATGAATCGAAGTCGTAAATTGCTGTGATCAAACCGGACCACGAAGGAAACAAAAATGTCAAAACGAGCATGTTTTTTAAGCTTTCATCACAAAGGTGACAGTTGGCGGGCGGCTGCGGTGCGCAGTATCGGTGCGATCAATTGCAATGAGCCGGCACGCGACAATGACTGGAACGCCATCGTCAGCGGTGCCGAACCTGACCGAAAAATTAAGCGTTGGGTTGAAGAACAAATGCGCTCACGCGCGTGTGCGGTGGTGCTGATTGGCGCCAATACCGCCAATCGAAAATGGATCAACCATGAAATTACCCTTGCGTGGGAAAGTGGTCTTGGCGTGGTCGGCCTGAAGATACATGGGTTAAAAAACAGCGATGGCGAAACCTCCCCGGAGGGGAAAAACCCATTCGACTGCTTTGATGGCGACACCGCAGGCAGACGAATCCAGTCCATGGTGAAGTGTTACAACCCGCCCGGCATGGCCGCCAAGGAGCGTCATATTTGGATCGCATCACATTTGGCCAATATTGTCGAAGAGGCGATCAGTATTCGCAAAAGTGTTTCATAGGCCAACGCCCCGCCGTTTGACTCTGTCGTAAAAGCGCCCTGTCCATCCGGGTCGACAAGACTCAATTGCAGCTGGTTTGCGTAATTCCAAAACGTACATAAACACGAGCAATCGGGCTCTGTCTAGTAAACTCACGCTTGGAAAAAACAAAGCGTGAAGACCATTACGACTCCATATTCAGCGACACCCGCATCCAATTCAACCTGCGCGCCGATATGTGTGGCATAAGCGGGTTTGTCCCATTTGGCCCGCAGCCGGACGAGCCACGCCCGTTGCTGATGAGAATGAACCGGCGGTTGAGCCATCGTGGACCCGATGCCGAGGGGTATTTTTCATCCGGGAACGTGCATTTTGGCCATCGCCGGTTATCGGTCATTGATATTGCTGCCAGCATCCAACCGATGTCCGACGGTCGCCATACCCTGGTTTTTAACGGCGAGGTGTACAACTTCCGGGTCTTGCGGGAGGAATTAAAACAACTCGGCAGGTCTTTTCGCACCAACGGCGATACCGAAGTCGTTTTGCAAGCCATAGCGCAATGGGGGGATGCCGCGCTTGGTCGATTTCAGGGCATGTTTGCTTTTGCTTGTTATGATCAACAGGCAAAGTCACTACTGGTGGCGCGTGACCATCTGGGCATCAAACCATTCCATTTTGCCTGGGACGGCAAATTATTCGTGTTTGCGTCTGAACTCAAAGCCATCACCGAACACCCGCAGGTTGCCCGCGATATTGATTTGGACGCGCTCGGTTTGTTTTTGGAATGCCAATACATCCCCGCCCCACTCACCATTTATCAATCCATTCGCAAGCTCCCGGCCGGGCATGCGATACGTCTCAACACGACCACCGCCGAGCTGACAACATGGAAATATTGGCAACCGAGCTATGCCGATAAACAATCTTTCGCTGAAGCCGACGCGATTGCCGCGCTGGATGAACAGTTGCGCGCATCGGTTCAATCGATGTTGGTGGCAGATGTACCTTTAGGGGCGTTTGTCAGCGGCGGTATCGACTCCAGTCTGGTTGCCGCCGTGATGACCGACCTGACGGGTAAGCCGATTGAAACATTTAATCTGGGATTTTTAAACGATCAAGGCGTCGCAGACACAACTGAAAGCGAACACGATGAAGCGGCAAAGGTCGCCACCCATTTAGGCAGCCGCCATCACGCGCTGATGGTGAAGTCGTCTGATATCACCGACGCATTTGCCGACTGGGTTGATGTGTTTGATGAGCCGTTCGGCGACCAAGCGGCCTTGCCGACCATGCTGCTGTCCAAATTAACCCGTCAACACGTCACGGTTGCCTTAACCGGCGAAGGTGCGGATGAGCTGTTTTCCGGATACGGGAATTATCGCAAGCGTGTGGCTGAAGAAAAAATATCATCGTTTTTGGGCGGCGCGGGTTCACCATTGCCGGGTTTATTGCGCGCCCTGCCCGCTGCCGCGCGCAAAGATCGGCTCATAAAAGCCATCATGCAGCCGCGCAACAAACGTTATGCAACCATTCCAAACGTGTTTGACATTGCCGTGCAGCCTGAAATTTTTTCAGCACGGCTGCTGCGCCGGCAAAAAACGCATATTGCCGACTATGCGGCAAAGTTTTTTGACGAGTGTGATGCCACCGACTACCTTGAAAAAATAATGTACGTCGATGAACGACTTTGGTTGGCAGATGATCTGTTGACCAAAGTGGATCGAGCCACCATGGCCTATTCCCTGGAAGCACGGGTGCCCTACCTCGATCATCAATTTGTCGAGTTTGTCGCCACACTCGATCCAAGCCTCAAACAAAACGGCAAAACCACCAAATATATTTTGAAAAAACTCGCCGAAAAATATTTACCTGCCGACATTGTTTACCGCAACAAACAAGGGTTTGTGATGCCGTTGTCAATGTGGCTGGCGGGTGATTTAAAACCACACGTTGATGCGGCGTTAGGAACAAACGGACTGATGCGGCGCGGCTTATTCCGGGACGGCGCTCTGGCGAAGCTCATGTCTGAACATCAAAACAAACGCAGCAATCACGCCGGACGTATATGGGCGCTGACGGTTTTGGAACAATGGTTCAAGCGTTATGAACCGGAATTTTCGATATGACCAAACCCCTTTCCATCCTGCACACCGAATCATCCATTGGCTGGGGTGGGCAGGAGATTCGCATCCTGACCGAAGCGCGCGGTTTGCTGGATCGTGGCCATCGCGTCATGTTGCTGACCCCTGAAAATGCCGAGATATTGCCGGCAGCAATAAAAATGGGCGTACCCGTTACCGCGATCAACATCGGTAAAAAACGCATTGGTCCGCTGCTGGCCATGCGCGGTTGGTTGGCCGATCATCTGCACGACATTGATGTCATCAATACCCACAGTTCGACCGACACTTGGCTGGCGGCGGTTGCCTCCGCCAGCCTGACCGATGCGGTGCCGATTGTGCGCACCCGACACGTGTCCACAGCGATCAACAATCACTGGTCCACCCGTTGGTTGTATACCCGCGCGAGCGCATACATTGTCACCACCGGTGAAGCATTGCGCCAACAATTACATCGCGACAACGGTTATGACCTCAATCGTATGACCTCGGTACGCACCGGCATTGATTTGCAACGCTTTCGACCGCTCGACCAAACGACGCTGCGTGTCAAACTTGGCGTAACCGATCATCCCACCATTGGCATATTGGCAACATTGCGCGATTGGAAGGGCCATGACTATTTACTCGATGCCATGAAAATTTTGGCGGTCGAATTTCCACAATGGAAATTGATTGTCATTGGCGACGGCCCGCAGCGAGTGCGCCTCGAAACACGGGTGCAAAATGAAGCCCTTGCCAACACGGTTCGATTTGCCGGTAATGTTGATAACGTACCGGAGTGGTTGGCCACGCTGGATTTATTCACCCTCCCCTCCTACGGTGACGAAGGGGTGCCGCAAGGCATCATGCAAGCCATGGCGTGTGGCAAACCGGTTGTGTCGACATCGGTAGGTGCGATCGATGAAGCGGTGCAGGACGGGCAGACAGGATTGATGGTGGTGCCGCGTGATGCGGCAGCGTTGGCAGCAGGGCTGGGGCAACTGATGCGTAACCATACTTTGCGCCAGAAAATGGGTGCCGCCAGTCTCGAATATGCACAACAACATTTTGGGCTGGATATGATGCTCGAAAAAATGTTGGCCGTGTTTGAGCAGCAGTGCCAAAAGCAGCGGAAAAAGACCTGACTATGTGTGGCATCGCCGGATTTTTCTCCCAGCACAATATGGCACCCGCTGTGGCCGATGCCATGATGTCCGCCCTGAAAAATCGTGGCCCGGATGCACAACACATCGCCCGTTGGCAGTCGGACTGGTCGCCTGTTAATGCCGGTTCAACTCCGCACGCGGCTGTGCATAATCCACCAAGTGCGGCTAATGCACTCATCCACGCCCGTCTGTCGATCATCGACCCGCGGCCGATTGCCGATCAGCCGATGCAAAACGACACCGGCGATATTTGGATTTGTTACAACGGCGAAGTGTATGACTGGGCGGTTGACGCTGAAGAATTAACCAAACTCGGCGCGGTTTTTCGTACCCGCTCCGATACGGAGTTCATCCTGCGCGCTTATGAAGCGTGGGGCATCGATATGTTGCCGCGCCTGCGTGGCATGTTTGCCATTGCCATTCTTGATTTGCGTTTAAAGAAGCTCTGGTTGGTGCGTGATCGTATGGGGCTCAAACCGATGGTGTATTCACTCATCGATGGCAATCTGGCGTTTGGTTCTACCGTGCGATCGGTGTTGCCGTTTGTTCCCAACAGCAAACGTGAATGGAATCCACACGCCATTGATGCCTATTTGGCGCATCGTTATATTCCCGCGCCGCGCACCGTATTCGCCAACATCAACCGCCTGCCGAACGCGCATTGGTTGCAGTTTGATTTGCAGACCCGCAGCGTCGTGACCCAATGTTATTGGCAGCCACCCACCGCTGTACAACCCGTCGCTGTGGCGGGCAACAAGTGGCTCGCGACGCTCGATGCCGCGATCGCCATGCGTACGGTCGCCGACCGTCCACTGGGCGTGTTTTTATCGTCAGGCATCGACTCCTCAACCGTGGCTGCACGGCTGGCAGCTTCCGGTCATCAGCAGTTGCAATCCTTTACCGCAGGATTTGCCGACACTGATTTGGATGAATCACCACGTGCCAAACAAATTGCCGAGACGCTCGGTTTTCCAAATTTAACCATCGCCATACCACAGACCATCCGCGACGACATTGATCACATCATCGCCGATTTGGACGAACCATTTGCCGATCCATCGGCGATCCCCACCTGGTACTTGGCGCGGGAAACCAGCAAACACGTCAAAGTGGTGCTCGGCGGAGATGGCGGTGACGAAATATTTGCCGGCTATAAACGCTTTGAAAAACATCTGAAAACATCCTGGCGGCGGACATTTCTTGCCGGCAACAACAGTTGGTCCAGCGTGCGGGATGTGGGCGGCAGTCGCAGCACAAAATTTGTGGACGAGGTGCGTATGGATTGGTGGCATGCTTACAGCCTGCGCTTTTCCGGTTTTACGCCGTCACAGCGAGCGGCGCTACAACCAAAATTAAAAAACAAAAGTCTGGTGTACTGGCGTGGCTTGAGCCAAAAATGTCTGAAAACGCGCTCTCCTATTAGAGAGTTGCTGGCGATCGATCAACAGAATTATTTGCCTGAATACATTTTGCGTAAGGGCGATTTATGTACCATGGCACACGGACTGGAATTGCGTGCCCCGCTGTTGGATCATCGCTGGGTGGAATTGGCCGCAAGCATGCCTGACGCACAACGATTCACCCGACCTGCCAAATTAATATTTTCGAAAGCCATGCCACAGCTTGATCAACTCAATTTGTTTGAGGCCAAGAAAAAGGGTTTTAACCCGCCATTAAAAACCTGGCTCAATACAGATCTGGCCGACCGGCTTGAGCCGATGCCGGCCTTACTTGAGGCGGTGAGTGATGGGCAGATCAACGC
This sequence comes from uncultured Burkholderiales bacterium, assembly GCA_947085425.1. GTDB lineage: Bacteria > Pseudomonadota > Gammaproteobacteria > Burkholderiales > Usitatibacteraceae > UKL13-2. Next base: position 83,497 of record CAMTWK010000018.1, read on the forward strand.
CCGATCAACCGCCGAGCTGGTCGGCCTCTACAAAAAAGGTCGTCACCAATTGGCTGAGCAGGTATTGCAACTGCTGTTTTTGCAAATTTCACTCAGCCAACTCGATACCTTGCGTAAACAACTGCCATGAACAGTTCCCCACCTTTGATCTCTCATGCCGATGCCGCCAATGCCAAACGCGTGTTGATCATCAACGTCACGCGCATCGGTGACACGCTACTGGCCACTCCGGCAATCCGGGCCATTGCCGCGTTTTTCCCCAATGCAGAAATCACCTGTCTGGGCCACCCCGCCCGTTATACGGTGCTGGAAAACCTACCCTACCTCACCAAGGTGGGTGCGGTCAGCAAAAAAAGTGCCTGGCATCGAGGTTGGGTTGATGTGTTTTCCGAACCAGAATACGACTACGCATTTGTGTGGGGTCAGGACCGCTCCCTGGTCGGGTATGCCTGCCGCAAGGCCCGACATGTGATCGCAGAACAACAGCAAAGCACTCGTCTTAATAAAAAACTATTGATGGCATTTGGTGCGCCACCACAAAACAGCATTCACGCCGTGGCCTGGTTTTTATCCATGATTCAGGCGGCCGGCATTGTGCACCAGGGTTACGAACTTGATTATGTGGTGACGCCTGCCGAACGTGAGGCCGCCGCGGCAAGGTTATACGGCATGCTTGGTGCTTCAAATAATTTGCCCAAGGTTGGTTTTCAAGTGGCCAGTTTTGCCACCAAGGCGTGGCGAGATTGGCCGATTAGCCGATTCATCGAACTGGGCTTACGGATTGTTCAACACTACCCGGACGCACGCTTTGTTTGTTTTGGTGCGGCCGATGATCAGGAACGTATTGCCGAGCTGGAACGATCGTTACGTGGCCGCGTGTTGAGTTTTGCCGGGCAAACGACGCTGCGCGAATCTGCGGCGATCATGTCACATCTCGATTTATACGTCGGTATTGATACGGGTCCCACTCACTTATATAGCGCACTAAAACAACCGATGGTGGTTTTATATCATCCGACCATTCCAAGCGCGCTGTATAAACCAATCGGGCACCCGGTGTTTTCGGCCATTGATCATCCACTGGCAGGCCCGCGCTGTCGGGATCAAGTTTCCATGATCGAAATTGCTGTCGAGCCGGTGTGGAAGGCGGTGGAGAATGCGCTCGAAGGCGAGGCATCACGCTTACCCGGCATGCCCAGCCCGGGCATCGACGAAGGGGTGGTGACGTGGCCTGGTGATGCGTTGCCTTATCAGCAATAAAATTGCCAATGAGTGAAACGGGCTACGGTTCGATTTCCAATAAACCGATCAATATTTGTGATGCCGTGGCACGGGAAAAATATTGGTCAATATTGGCCAGACCATTGGACCGGAGTTGATTCCACAAGGTCTCGTCGCAATTGGCGCGAATAATGGCATCGGCAAATTCTTCCGCTGTGTCAGCGCGCAACACATCTACGTTGTCACGTAAATACATCCCCTCCACCGATGGTGAAGTGGCGATCACCGGCACACCATACTGCATGGCGATATTGACCTTGCCTTTGACGCCCGCACCATAACGCAGCGGTGAAATCGACAGTCTTGCATTGTCATAGTACGGACCGACATCGGGCACAAATCCGGCAATGACAAAATCTTTGGCGGCAAATTTTTGCAGGCCGGGTGGCGCATTGCTGCCAATTACCGTCGTGACGATATTGGCGTTTTTTGCACGCAAAATCGGCAACACATTTTCCACGTACCAGGTGATCGCATCGAGGTTGGGAGGATGCCGGAAGCCGCCGATAAAGACCACCCCTTGGCGCTCGGCAAATGACTTTGGTCCGGGCATATTGACGTGAATATTCGACAAAATGTTGACCCGAACTTCTGGCGCAATTTCCGTGAGTAATTTTTCTTCGAGCGGACTGACAACCAGGGTCAGGTCGGCTTTGACCATGATGTCGAGTTCTTGCCTTTTCATGCGCGCAGCCGCAGTTCGCATGATGCTGTCGTTGGCCAGCTCGGCTTCGCGTTCTTGGCGTAAGAAATGTAAATCAACCGTGTCAAAAATCAAACGTGCACGCGGTGCCGCGCGCTTCACCGTATCAACGTGTTTGACCGCAACCGTGGCGCGCGACAGAAATATCACTTCATATTCAGCTGCGTGACGCTCCAAAAAGCGGGTGACGTTGGATTCGACCGGGTGGTAAATCACTTCCACTCCCAGCGCCTGAATTTGTGAGACATAAGGCTCACGAAACTCGAGATTGTCGGCCAGGAACGTCACCTTGGCACCCATCTTGGCCATCAGGCCAAGCATTTCAAACATACGCAGACTGCCCGAATCCTGGTCCGGTGTGAGCATACAAGCATCCACCACCAACACGCGCCGTTTGGCGTAACGATCACGTTCGAGTTGTGGCATCAGGCCGTTGATGCGATGTTTGGCGAGCACATTGCGCCAGCGCACCAGAAAAGTTTGTTGATTGATCACCTGATATTTTTTGATGCCCTGGCTGACATCCGTGCCGGAACTTTGCCCTTCAAAGTGCACCACCACCGCGCGCGGTTGATAAAACACTTTTTTGCCCGCTGCGCGCACTCGAAACGCCAGATCAGTGTCTTCGTAATAAGCCGGCGCATAACGCTCATCAAAACCACCGAGCTGATTCCAGAATTCCCGCTTGAGCAACAAACACGCGCCGGAGGTGTAATCCACTTCCCGCAAATAGTTGTAGGCCGGTTTGCTGGCGTCCTGATTACGCCCCCAATTCCACGCCGAGCCATCCCGCCAGACAATGCCACCCGCTTCCTGCAGTTGTCCGTTTGGATAAATCAGTTTTGCGCCGACCATCCCGACATCGGCCCGCTCGGTCCATACATCACGCATGGCCTTGAGCCAACCGTCCGTGACAATGATGTCGTTGTTCAAAATCAACACAAATTCGCCGCGCGCCATGGCGGCGGCTTTATTGCAGTTTCTTAAAAAACCGAGATTGGTGTCATTGCGTACCACGGTAATACCGGTGACAGGCAGCAACGCCTCACCGGCCGGTTCGGGTGAACAATCATCAATCACAATGATTTCGATGGATTCGTCGGCGCAGGTGGCTTGAATACTTTTTAAGCAGGTGTAGGTCATGACGTGCTGACCATAAACCGGAATCACAATCGACACCTGCGGTGTCCTGCTGGTGGTGATCATCAGCGGTTCAATCACTTTTTCTTGCAGGTAAAGTGCCTTTAATTTGACCGTGTCATCGGCCTTGCGCACCAGTTTTTCGTGTACACGTTTGCCCAGCGCCACGGCACCCTGCTCGCGCAGGATTTGTTTGGCCACCGCCATACGATGTGGCAACGCCTTGCCGTTGCTGGCGGCGGTACGGCCGATGTGCAGGGTTTGTTTGATCAAATGCATCACCATGCGAATCGGCGCAGACAATTTCCATGAAGTCGAATTGGAAATTTGCGTGAAGGCTTCACGCGCCGCATCACGTTCGTGTTCGAGCGTTTCACGGGTGCTTGCCAGCACATGGGTAAAGTCGGCCTGATTTTCGACGATCTGTGCATCCAGCCGCATGATGTGATCGGCCATTTGCATATTCTGATCGGTCAATTCGCGCGTCATCGACATTTCGTGGTGGAGGGCTGCTGCAACGGTATTCAGCTCGTCACTGGCAGCTCCAAGCTCACTTTCCAGCACCAGACGGCGCGCTTCCAAGGCGGCCAAATCTGCATCCGCCTCGACACTGCGGCGTTTTAATTCTGTGCGCGCTTCCTGCTGGCCACAATCGACACCATAACGATACAGATCCGCCATCGACAATGCGTCGGTCTCACCCAGATGTTTCACCGGGTAATAGGCGCTCGCGCGTGGTGGCGCGATGTTGTGATCAGGTGGCGCTGTGGCACCAACGGTTATCGGCTCAACGTAGCGGGAAATACCCGCGTCGGGGTGACGTTTTTTAACTTCGTCCGTTGCCGCCGGCTTGGTCGCAGCCATGGCGATCAACGCTTCACACCACATCTGCGGCGCGGTGTCCCAAGCGAGCAAACGGGCGTGGGCGACGTCTGTCAAGCGTTCCGTGAACGCGCCCAATCGGGACGCGACGATCGGCAACCCGGCATCAAGCGCCATGCCGAGTGTGTAGGAAAAACTTTCCGGCACCTGCGCCGGGAAAAATATCACGTCCGGTTGTTCAATGGCGAGCCGTGTTGCCAACTCATCATCGTTATAACTGCCGGATGCATCCATCGGCAGCACCGGAAACGCCGGGATCGGCTCGGTGGTCGGGCCGATGATGCGAAAGTAAATGGGCAAATGCTGTTCGCTGGCATACCGCGCGCAGGCTGTGACCACATCGAGCCCTTTGCCAGGCGACATCCGTCCCAACACCGCCACCTTGATGGGCGCAGCCGGTTGGCTTGTTTGCAGCGACGGGTGTTGCCACATCGTCAGCTTTAAACATGGATGACCAGCCTGAATCTGGCTCATCAAATATTGCGATGGCGCAAAAATTCTTGCCGCATTTTTAAGGAATTGCCCAGCCGATTCGCGCCATGTGACGAGTTCACCTGCGCCATCTGGCACACTTTCCATCACGCCACCTGCGGGCAAATGGTAATCCGGCGTGAGCGGCCAATGGTCATGAAGCGTGACATCAAATGGCACGACCAGGTCAGCCGGAAGTTCACGGACTTTTTCCGGCAGGCCGTGCAAATGATGAAAATGAACCCTGACAACGGCCAGAGATTGCAAACAAGCGATCAATTCCGACCATTGCGACGGCACCGTGAACCAGACGCACCAAGCGGCATCCGATTCAGAACCGGACGCAGAGAATGCGGGATGAAGCCACTCGAGTTTGACCGCAAAATGCCCGGCGGGTCGCAATACCAGCACTTCGAAATGGGCAGCAAGCAGACTGGCCAAATCACGGATATGCCGCTCAACGCCGCCGCCCATGTCGTGGCTGACCAACAAAATACGCGGTCGTTTCGAGGTGGACAGACGTTGCCAGGCAGCAAGATGCTGATTGGCGTCGGTGTGACGATCAGGCGTGGAGATGGTTTTATTGTTGGGGGGCATGAACAAGGTGGGCACAGAGTTTCAAAGTTGCCGCGAAAAAAACGCCGCAATAGCAACCAACGACTGCAGTCGACAACCGCAGCCAACGACGGCAGCCAGAATTATAGGTTGGTTGTGCCGTCAAAGCTAAGATCGGGGTGAACGTAAGGCGAGAAAAATGCCGGTCAGCAATAAGCCAAAGCCGACCAGTTGTAACCACACAAATCGCTCGTCAAACATCCACCAGGCCAACAATGCCGAGCCGATCGGCTCAGCGAGAATGGCGATGGCGACCAATGCGGGGGTGAGATGTTTCAGTGACCAATTGATCCCCGTGTGACCGAGCAATTGTGGACCCAGCGCCAAGCCAATCAAACATAACCAGCCTAACTGGCTGAAATGGCTCAAATTGGTATTGGCGAGCAGCGCAAACAGCCCTAAAAACACCGCAGCAGCAGAAAACACCAGCGCCACATACAGCCAAATCGACACGACGCCAGCCAGCCGTCGACCGATCAGTAAATAACCGCATACCGTTAACGACCCGACCAACGCCAGCGAATTGCCCAATGCCGGGTTAAGGTGCGTGACCTGCGCGGTGGATTGTTGGGCGGTGGGGGCCAGCATGGTGTCCGACAGGAAAATACACAGGCTGCCGAGCATGGCGGTGGCAATGCCCACCGCCAACCAGCCGCCAACGCGCTCGCGAAACAGCAACCACGAAATTAGCGCAATCCAAATTGGATTGGTGGTCACCAAGGCGGCACTGCTGGCAACCGAGGTGTAAGCCAATGACGAAATCCACGAGGCAAAATGCAGCGCGAGAAAAAAGCCGGCGGCAATAATCAGCAACCAGACTTGTTTGGACATGGCGCGTATTTCGGCTCTTCGCTGCGGCCTGGCGCCGACAAAAACAACCAAGATAAACGCCGCAATGGCCAATCGCCAGAATGCAATCGCCAACGATGGCACGCCCTCCTGTTGGGCGAATCGAATCATGATGGCGGCAGTGGAAACAATCGCCACCGACACACCCAATACTGCCAATGGCACCGCGGCGTGACCGACTTTCATTTGACAGAAAACACTTTAATTAAACTATGTAACAATTTGATATTAAACAATTATTTATACTAACAAATAAATTTAGCTGTCAATTTGCGAGCGAGAGGTGCCACAAAAAATACGGCTGGAAAAGCAAACGCCCAGGCCACTAAAAAGGCCTTCATCCAGCGGCTAAAAAAATCCGCAACCCACCCCAAATTGACCAATGTGAGAATGGCGGACATGACAAACGCCATCAGCAACGACATAAAAAAAGCAAACACAACGGCGGTAAATTTGGCTGGAATCATGAAAGATTGAATCACATTGATGGATGAAAATTACGGCGCGGACGAGTCAATTATCATGCCCGCGGCCACCGTCCGGTGAGTGGTTTCGTCAATCAACACAAAACAGCCGGTGGTGCGATTGGTTTCAAAGGCATCAAATATCAGCGGTTGTTGGATCGATATTTGCACCCGTGCGATCTCGTTCATGGACATCACCGCTGGACCTTTACTGGCATGATCGTCCTGTGCAATGGCGCTGATGTCCGTTTTGGCGAGTGTTTCAACGTCCAAAAAGAAATCAATTTTTTCGACCAGCGCACGGGTCGAATGGCTGGTGTGTTTGAGCCAATAGCGCCGACCAAACTCCATTCTAGACGGGTCTAACCAGCACAAATTGGCTGAAAATGCGCTTTCCACATAGGGTTTGGCATTTATTTCGGCAGTACTGGCTGCATTGGATACCAGCATTCCACCGCGGGAAAGTTCAATTTGCCGGTCCAATACCAAGGTGACGGCCTGCTCTTCATGCGCCTCGGCTAGTGCGCCATCGACGGTGTGAATTTCCGCAATGATCGCGTTGTGTCCATTGGGTAAAATCAAAACAGGGTCGCCAACTTTTATGCTGCCACCGGCAATAGTGCCCTGATAACCACGTAATGCCTGCGTGGGGCCAAATTTGGTTTTGACGACCCGTTGCACCGGAAACCGGAACAAATGCCCGCCAGTGGCGGCAATTTGATGCGCCGTGGTGGTTTCCAGGGTCGCCAATAACGTCGGTCCGACATACCAAGGCATGGCCGCTGCGCCGGTTGTACGGCGGGTGGCGAGCATGTCGCCTTTCAACGCCGATATTGGAATAAACGAGACTTGCGCGAAATTGAGCTTGGCCAGAAATGGCGCAAATTCATCACGCAACCGGTTAAAGACTGCCTCGTCATAGCCAACCAGATCCATTTTGTTGATGGCCACCACCAAATGTGGAATATGTAACAACGAGGCAATCACAGCATGCCGACGCGATTGGGTACTGATTCCCCGCGCCGCGTCCACCAACACAATGGTTAAATCTGCCGTCGACGAACCGGTGATCATATTGCGCGTGTACTGCTCGTGCCCCGGCGTGTCGGCGATGATAAAACGTCGTTTGGGGGTGGTGAAATAACGATAAGCGACATCAATGGTGATGCCCTGCTCACGTTCGGCAATCAGGCCGTCGGTCAACAAGGCAAAGTCAATCTCCTCGCCTGCCGGCACATGGCCGTGTTTGATGGTGGCGCCGGCCAGACTGGCTAGTTGATCCTCAAGAATGCCGTGGGACTCGTAAAGCAGGCGACCGATCAAAGTGCTTTTGCCGTCATCGACCGAGCCCGCCGTTGAAAAACGCAAAGTATCGACTTCATCCAGTTGATGAATGTCACGCATCAGAAGTACCCTTCCTTTTTGCGCAATTCCATCGATGCTTCGGCAGTTTTGTCGTCCATGCGCGTCGCGCCCCGTTCGGTCAGGGTGGCCGACGCGGTCTCAACAATAATTTCGTCATAGGTTGCTGCGGTTGACGCCACCGGGCAGGTACAAGTCATGTCGCCCACCGTACGAAAACGCACACTGCGGGTGACCACGGTTTCGCCTTCGGCCGCTGGCGTGACCGCAGTGACGGGCACCAACAGGCCATGTCGTTCGATCACTGGGCGGTTGTGTGCGTAATAAATGGTCGGTACCGCCAGTTTTTCGCGGGCGATATATTGCCAAACATCCAGTTCGGTCCAATTGGAAATCGGAAACACCCGCAAATGCTCTTTGGGTTTGAGGCGCGCATTAAACAGATTCCACAGTTCCGGCCGCTGGTTTTTGGGGTCCCACTGCCCCCAGGCATCACGGTGCGAAAAAATGCGCTCCTTGGCACGGGCTTTTTCCTCATCCCGCCGGGCGCCGCCAAACAGTGCGTCAAACCCATACTGGGCGATGGTGTCGAGTAGCGTCACACTTTGATGGGGATTACGGCTTTCAGCCGGATGCGCCAGTACCACGCGGCCACTGGCCATAGATTCTTCGACCGAGCCGACAATCAACTTTTCGCCGAGTTCGGCCACCCGCTGGTCACGAAAGGCCATCACTTCCGGAAAATTGTGGCCGGTATCGATATGCAGCAGCGGAAACGGAAAACGATCCGGGCGAAATGCCTTTTCGGCAAGCCGCAACAAACAAATGGAGTCTTTGCCGCCGGAAAACAACAGTGCCGGCTGCGCACATTCAGCGACCACTTCGCGCATGATATGGATGGCTTCGGCTTCGAGCCAGTCGAGATGTTTCAAGGCGGGGTCAAATAATAAGCGTGGTGAAGGGATCACACGCCGGAATGGATAAAAACTTCATTGGCGTTGAAAGGTTAGGCTCGATTATTTCATACTTGCCGCTCGCATCGACAAGCCGAGCAGAGCAGCAGTTTGTTGAAATTCGTCGCGAGCGAAGGTCAGGCAAGGCGGAAAGCGGCGAAAAACCGGAATGTATGCGGTATACATGAGAATTTTGAGCCGCTTACCAACGCCGCATCACCGAGCGCAGCAGAATTTCAACAAACT
>CAMTWK010000019.1:0-67875 GCA_947085425.1 uncultured Burkholderiales bacterium
ACAGGACCGTGAAACGACGTAGCGCCGATGATAGTGCGGTATACCCGTGCGAAAGTAGGTCATCGCCAAGACCCTATATAACAAAAAGCCCAGTACAGATGTACTGGGCTTTTTGTTTTTTTACATCAATAAAATTATCGGTAATCTGTTGTCGCCGACCGAAAATTGACCCACTTATAGGGCAGACCCGGTCGATGCCTTGCGGGCATCATGCCTTGATCAAATCTCGACTTGTGTGCCCAGTTCAACTACGCGATTGCTGGGTATGCGGAAGTAGTCGGACACCTTGGCGGCCAAATGCGACATCCATACAAACAGGTGTTGCCGCCAAACGGACATACCTCCCTTCCGAGTGGCAATGATCGACTCGCGGTTCACAAAAAAGCTCGTCTCCATCATGTCGAACTTCATCGATTGCAACAGGCAATCTTTCATCATGATTGGCACATTGGGTGTTTCCTTAAAGCCATAGTGTGCGGTGACGCTATAAAAACCGTGACCGAGATTGTCAATCCAAATGTAATCTTCCTTGGGGACTCTTGGAATGTCCTCAATTTGGATCGACAGAACAATGACTCGGCCATGTAAAACTTTGTTGTGTTTCAAATTGTGCAGCAATGCGTTCGGCACGCCGTCTGGATTGGTGGTCATAAATACACCCGTGCCTTCGACCCTCGGCGTATCCGATAAGGCGATTGACTCAACAAAACCTTTAAGCGGCATGGCACCGTCGTTTACCTTGCGGCGAACAATTTCCCGTCCGCGGCGCCAGGTGCTCATGATGGTGAAGACCGTCGCGCCAATCAATAATGGAAACCACCCACCATCGATTATTTTTGTAAAAGTCGCCGATAAAAACATGATGTCATTGGCTAATATGACGGCGATGATGGTGATACTGAAAACTGGATTCCATTTCCAAACTTTCCAAATGACAATAAATAGCAATAGCGTATCAATTGTCATCGTAAGCATGACCGCAATGCCGTAAGCAGCGGCCAAATTTTCCGAGCGTTCAAAAATCAACACCAAGGCAATAATGCCGGCGAGAAGCCCCCAATTGATGAACGGAACATAGATTTGGCCCGCTTCTCGTTCGTTGGTGTACTCAATGCTAAATCGTGGTAAATAACCGAGCTGAATCGCCTGTTTGGTCAAGCTGAATGCGCCGGAAATGACGGCTTGTGAAGCAATAATGGCGGCGGATGTCGCCAGCGCAATCAGAGGCAACAATGCCCAGTCGGGTGCCATCAAATAAAATGGATTGGTGATCGTACTATTATCTGCAAGTACCAGCGCGCCTTGTCCGAAGTAATTGAGCAGTAATGCCGGCCAAACAATGGTGAACCAACCCAAACGAATTGGGGTGCGTCCGAAATGCCCCATATCCGCGTAAAGTGCTTCACCACCGGTGACACACAATACGACTGCGCCGAGCGTAATCCATGCGGCAAATTTGTGCTCTATAAAAAACTGCCAGCTATACCAGGGATTTATTGCCGCCAAAATTTCCGGATGCTGCACAATTTGCAGAATGCCCAGCACCGCAAGCACCATAAACCATAACATCATGGTGGGCCCGAAAAACCGGGCAACAGCGGCTGTTCCATGTCTTTGGATGGCAAACAACCCAACCATTATCCCAATCGACACCGGCAAGATATATTTTTCCAGTGCGGGGGTCACTATTTTCAGCCCCTCGACTGCGGACAAAACCGACATGGCCGGGGTAATAATCGCGTCACCATAAAACATTGCCGCGCCAAACATACCCAGCGCGACCACCCACCAATGCAGCCGGGTGCCTTTGCGAAAGCAGCGCTGTGCCAACGCGGTCAATGCCAGAATGCCACCTTCGCCTTTGTTATCTGCGCGCATCATGAAAACGAGATATTTGACAGTAACCAGCGCAGTCATCGCCCAGAACATGACAGAAAGAATGCCGTATACCGTGATTTCATTCAGTGGAATCCCGTGAGCGGGACTAAATGACTCTTTAAAGGCATACAGCGGACTGGTACCAATGTCACCAAAGACAACGCCAACTGCACCGATGGTAAGCGCACTTATTTTTTTATTTGAATTGTCCATGCGGGGCTGACTATCCGGGCATTCATTTTTTTGCTGACCGGTAGATGGTGATTTAAAAAAACTTCCAGTGTCGAGCGTTGACTGATTCGCCTCGACCTATTTGGGGGTTCCGGATGGTAGCCACCCTCTATGCGTTTTATTGCAGCGCAACATTACGCTTGTTTATAGGTAAAAGCAATCGCAGCGGTAATGTTGTAAGAGGTTATGGGTAAAAATTATACTCCATCAAATTCGCCAATTTGCCGTGCCTAAAACAGTAGAATAGGCTCCGTGCATTCTTTTCTAATAATGGCCTCGTAACGCGATGCGCAAATCGCGTTTGGCGGGCTGGCGTGAATATTGCCAAAAATAATTGACAAGCATTGATGAACATCACTATGGCCAAACCCAATCCCAGTGCCTACAGTCAACTTGGACGAATTTTTTTCTGTGCGGCAATTGCAGTTGCTTTTTCAGCCCATGCCAACGATGCCACCCGTTATCAATTGCCGCCGGTGGCGATGATTGAAATGGTTGATGCACAACTTATTCCACAGACCCTTGTGTCACCCAATAATGATTGGATTGTATTGATGGATCGGCCGGCGTTGCCATCCGTAAATGAGCTTGCACAACCCGAGCTGCGACTTGCCGGTCTGCGCATTAATCCGCGCAGCAATGACTTAAGTCGAACCAACAATGCAACCGGCATGCGATTGGTCAAAATTGCCGACCGCATCGAGCGAATTGTTACTGGTTTGCCAGGTGGGGCGCGCATTGGCGATGTGCTCTGGTCGCCGGATGGCAAACGTATTGCGATGACGGTGGTGCGTGAAACGTCTATCGAGCTCATGGTGATGGACGTCACCAATGGTTTTCATGTAAAACGCGTCACCGATCGACCATTAAATGGCGTGATGGGCCGTGCATTTTCATGGTTCGGCGACAGCAAATCGTTATTGGTTGCATTGATACCGCATGGCCGCGGCGCACCACCAAAGGTGCCCTTGGGCGCATCCGGTCCGTCCATTCTGGAAAATATGGGCAAACGAAATGTCGCCCGGACCTACCAAAATTTATTGAAGTCGACGCATGATGAGGCTTTGTTCGACTACTATGCAGCAGCCGATGTTTCCAGAGTATGGCTTGACGGAAAAATTGCGCAGATCGCCACCGGTGTCGTGCGTGGTTTTGCCGCCTCACCGGACGGTCAGTACGCGATGGTACAAACAATCAAACGCCCATATTCGTACAACGTGCCGGTCAGCAGATTTCCAGTAAAGACGGAGATACGTGATGCATTGGAGGCCAATATTGGCGGGCTGGTGCGGGTGTTGTCGGAGACCCCGCTCACGGAGGACGAAGAGCTCGATGCCGATGCCGTGCAAAAAGGACCGCGGCAATATTCTTGGCGCAGTGATGCCAATGCCACCATTACATGGGCGCAAGCCATTGAAATGCGCAAGAATGGTTTAGGCGACTATTTATTCATGCTTGTTTCGCCCTTTGACGGCGAACCGGTATTGCTGGAAAAAATGGAATTGCGTTACCAGAGCATTTTATGGGGCAACGACAATGTTGCGTTGTTAACCGAAGCCTCACGCAAATCCCGCAAGTCCGTCACCTGGCGGGTTTATCCGGGGGAGCCCACCCGCAACGCAGTGAAATTTTTTGAGCGCTCATTGGAGGATCGTTATAACGACCCCGGCACGCCGGTCACGGAAACGAATCCCAGGGGATACCGGGTATTGGATCTTTCTCACGATGGCCGGGCAATTTATTTAAGCGGCACTGGTGCGTCACCGGAAGGTGATCGACCGTTTGTGGATCGCTTGGAATTGGAAAGCAGGGAAACGAGGCGATTATTCCGATCGGAGGCTCCTTACTACGACGCGCCGATGGCAGTTATTGACGACAGCGTCAATGCGAGCGCGATCAAGCTTTTGTTGCAGCGGGAAAGCGCGGCCGATGCCCCCAACATGTATTTGCGTGACTTGAACAGTGGCAAGATGCAGCAATTAACAAAATTTGCGACGCCAAAAAATCCGCTGGCAAATGTCACAAGAGAAATCATCAAATATAAACGTCGCGACGGTCTTGACCTATCGGCGACGTTGTATTTGCCTGCCGGATTCAAGCGCGGTGATGAGCCGCTCCCATTGCTGATGTGGGCTTATCCGCGCGAATTTCGCTCGGCGGACGCGGCGGGACAATTTTCCGGATCACCGTATCGGTATGTACGTCCGAGCTTTTCCGGCCCGCTGCCATTTTTAACGCAGGGATATGCCGTATTGGATAACCCGGCCATGCCGATTGTGGCCGAGAATGGCAAGGAACCCAATGACAACTATTTGCCACAGTTGATCGCCAGTGCCGAGGCGGCAATTGACGAGGTGGTGCGGCGCGGGGTTGCCGACCGCAGTAAAATCGCCGTGGGCGGGCATTCCTACGGGGCATTCATGGTCGCCAACCTGCTGGCACACACCAAGCTGTTTGCCGCCGGCATTGCCGAAAGTGGTGCCTACAACCGCACACTGACACCCTTCGGCTTTCAGGCGGAAGACCGAACCTATTGGAAAGCGCGTGACGTGTACAGCCAAATGTCGCCGTTTAATTACGCCGACCAGATCAAAACCCCATTGTTGTTGATCCACGGCGAGGCGGACTCGAACACCGGCACCTTCCCGGTGCAAAGCGAGCGTTTTTACCAGGCCATTCGCGGCATGGGTGGAACCGCGCGGCTGGTGATGCTGCCCTATGAGGATCACGGCTACCGTGGCCGCGAATCGGTGCTGCACCGGTTATGGGAAGAGCATCGTTGGCTCGAAAAGTTTGTCAAGACTGGTGACAAGAAGCGCGGTTGATGTTTGTTATTGGGATTGCAAAAACACGCAAAAACCGTCATAATCTGCGGCCTTTACTGGGATGTACCAAGCGGGTAAAGAGGCCAATTAGCTCAGCCGGTTAGAGCAACGGAATCATAATCCGTGGGTCCCCTGTTCGAATCAGGGATTGGCCACCAATCATCAACAAAGGCCGACCTCATGTCGGCCTTTGTTGCTTTGGCAACATCATCAACCAATGTTTTGATGCGCTGTCAAACTCGCGCATGTGCCGGTGAAAAAGTATATTTTCCGGAGCGGCTGTTTTCATTCATTTCACAAACCTGCCCGGCATAACCGCCGAGACCCAGGAGGCACGATGTCATTAGAATCAACCGATTTTCCCGCCGCGTCGACTTCATCTGTCGACCCCAAGCATCCTGCACATCTCCCCGCAGATCAGCCGCCTAAAAAAGTCTTTATCAAGACCTTTGGTTGCCAAATGAACGTATATGACTCGGACATGATGGCCGATGTCCTGGCGGCAGAAAAGGGATACACCAAGACAGATCGCGCGGAAGATGCCGATCTCATTTTGTTGAACACCTGTTCTGTGCGGGAAAAAGCCAGCGAAAAAATGTTTTCTGATTTGGGCCGCCTGCGCGAAATGAAGGATGCGAGGCCCGGGTTGTTGATTGGTGTGGGTGGCTGTGTGGCGTCGCAAGAAGGCGATGCGCTGGTTAAACGTGCGCCGTATGTTGATCTGGTATTTGGCCCGCAGACCTTGCATCGTTTGCCGGCGATGCTTGATGCCCAACAAAAATTGCAAATATCTCAGGTGGATATTTCCTTCCCTGAAAATGAAAAATTCGACAATATGCCGCCGGCGCGTGTGGATGGTGCCACCGCCTTTGTGTCGATCATGGAGGGCTGCTCGAAATATTGCAGTTTTTGTGTGGTGCCCTACACACGTGGCGAGGAAATTTCCCGGCCACTCGCCGATGTCCTGGCGGACATTCACAAACTTGCGGCCCGCGGCGTCAAAGAGGTGACGTTGCTCGGCCAAAACGTCAATGCGTATATCGGCAAAATGATCGATGACGACGGCGAAGAAGCGGAAGCCGATTTTGCCTACCTGCTGACTGTCGTGCATGGCATCGCGCAAATCGAGCGCATCCGTTACACCACCTCGCACCCGCTGGAATTCACCCAGCGGTTGATCGATTGTTATGCCAAGCTGCCCAAGCTGGTGTCGCAATTGCACCTGCCGGTGCAGGCGGGCAGCGACAAAGTTCTCGCCGCCATGAAACGCGGCTACACGGTGATGGAATACAAATCGATTATTCGCAGATTGCGCGAGAAACGCCCGGGTATTTCAATTTCAAGCGACTTTATCGTAGGTTTTCCCGGTGAAAGCGAGGACGATTTTTTGCGCACCATGAAACTGATTGATGACGTTCAGTTTGACGGCGCATTTTCGTTTGTGTACTCACGCCGTCCGGGCACACCCGCGGCGAGTCTGCTTGATGACACCCCACAGGAGGTGAAACTCAAACGCCTGCGCCACATGCAAAAAGTGCTGGAAGCGCAATCCACCGCCATCTCGGAAAATATGGTGGGCAGTGTGCAGCGGGTGCTGGTAGAAGGTGTCTCGCGCAAGGACGCCAATGAATTGATGGCACGCACCGACAACAACCGGGTGGTGAATTTTCCGGGAGACATGCGCCTGATCGGACACTTTGTGGATGTGGTCATCACCGAGGCCATGCATTTCACCTTGCGCGCCAGAGTTGTCACACAGGATGACGAAACCATGGCGGCAGAGTGATGAAGCCCGCCTCGCTCGAATTTTCGTTCACCCCCGTCAACAACCGCCGCCTCAACGTGCTGTGCGGCGCGCTCGACGCCAACCTGCGGCAGATCGAGGCCACGCTTGACGTATCCATCTCCCGGCGCGGTGAAAAATTTTTGGTGTCGGGGGAGCGCGACAACATTAAAGTCGCGGCCAGGGCGCTGAACCGTTTTTACGCCAAGGCAAACAAGGACATGTCCGCCGAGGAAATTCAACTTGGCCTGGTGGAATTGCAGAATGTGCGCGACATGAATTCTCCCAAGCTGGTGATGAACAACGGTGACGTGGTGTTGCACACCCGCCGCGCCGACTTGCGTGCGCGCACCGAGCGCCAGACACACTACCTTCAGACCATCCAAACCCATGACATCACCTTTGGCGTGGGCCCGGCCGGAACGGGTAAAACGTATTTGGCGGTCGCCTGCGCGGTCGATGCCTTCGAACGTGATCAGGTCAAGCGCATTGTGTTGACGCGCCCGGCGGTGGAGGCCGGCGAGCGCCTTGGATTTTTGCCGGGCGATCTGTCGCAAAAAGTTGATCCGTATTTGCGGCCGTTATATGACGCGCTTTATGATTTGCTGGGTTTTGACAAAGTCAGCCGGATGTTTGAACGCAGTCAAATTGAAGTGGCACCGTTGGCGTTTATGCGCGGTCGTACGCTTAATCATTCATTTATTATTCTCGACGAGGCGCAAAATACCACGCCGGAACAAATGAAAATGTTTTTGACGCGGGTTGGATTTGGCACCAAGGCGGTGATCACTGGCGACGTCACCCAGGTCGACTTAAAGATTGGCCAATTGAGCGGACTGGTTGACGCGCGTAATGTGTTGTACGGGATACCGGGTATTGGCTTTACCATTTTTCAGGCCGCAGACGTGGTTCGTCATCCCATTGTTCAGGCGATTGTTTCGGCCTACGATGAACATACCAAAACGCGGCGCAATTAAAAATGAAACATGTCTATCGGCGGCGTGTTTCGGGCAAAAGTTCCCCAAGCGTGGCGCGGATAGTCGATTTTCATAAAGTTTTGGCATGAATAAGCCAACCAAGCGGGAGCCATCAACAGTCGCGGTGCAATGTGTGAGCCGACTGCGCAATATTCCCAGCGCCGCCATGTTCAAAAAATGGCTGCAAGCGGCATTGGAGGCAGTAAACAAGGCAGCCCAAATCACGGTTCGGATTGTCAATGCTGCGGAGGCGCGCAACCTCAACTCAGCATTTCGCGGCAAGGACTATGCGACCAACGTGTTGACCTTTGTTTATCATGAAAACGACGCCCCGTTATTGGTGGGCGATATTGTTCTGTGCGCGCCGGTGGTGGCGCGTGAAGCCAAAGCGCAGAAAAAATTATTAAACGATCATTACGCGCATCTGACCATTCATGGCGTGTTGCACTTGGCGGGTCTTGACCATGAAACCTCGCGCGAAGCGCTGGTGATGGAGTCTGCCGAGATCAAAATCCTCGCTACACTGGGGATCGGCAACCCTTATGACGAGTCGTTTGATATCAACCACGAAGCGGTGTTGGCTGTGCCGAGTGCGGTAAAATAGCCAAATCTCAACAGCAAGCCGCCAATGAAAATCGGGTGCGCAGGGGCCGAATTTTCTGCGGCCATGCAATCTGATCAAAATGCGCGGCGATGACCGAATGGAAGATGGGCCGAAACGATCGTTAATGGAGCGACTCTCCTCGATGTTGCTGAGGGAGCCCGAGGATCGCGATCAACTGGTGGCGTTGTTACACGGCGCGCTGGAAAACGAATTGTTGGATGCGGATGCGCTCACCATGATCGAAGGGGTGATGCAGGTATCCGAAATGCAGGTGCGCGATGTCATGATTCCGCGCTCACAAATGGACATGATTGACGTTGAAGAGGAGCCAAACCAGTTCATTCCAAGCGTAATTGAAACCGCCCACTCCCGTTTTCCGGTGTTCGAAAATTCACGCGACAATGTGATCGGTATTTTGCTGGCAAAGGATTTGTTGCGGTATTACGCAAATTCCGACGAATTTGATGTGCGCGATATGCTGCGACCGGCGGTGTTTGTTCCGGAGTCGAAACGCCTGAATGTGTTGTTACGGGAATTCAAGGCCAACCGCAATCACATCGCCATGGTTGTTGACGAATATGGCGGTGTAGCCGGCATCATCACCATCGAAGACGTTCTTGAGCAAATTGTCGGCGATATCGAGGATGAGTTTGACTTTGATGAAACGGAAGACAATATTCTGCCGGACAAGGGCGGTCGTTTTCGGGTCAAGGCGGTGACGGAAATTGGCGACTTTAACGCGCACTTTGCCACCCACTTTTCCGACGAGGAGTTTGATACGGTTGGTGGGCTGGTTGTGAGCCATTTTGGTCACGTTCCAAAACGCAACGAATCCATCACCTTTAGTGGTTTTCGTTTTCTGGTGCTGCGTGCAGACAGCCGCAGGGTGCATTCGTTGATGGTTGAACGTCTGCTGGTCGACCAAGGTGGCGCGGACCCGGCAATCGCGGTCGGCAAAACGGCGTAATACCAACTATCGGCTGATTGTGCGACTGTCCATCCGCCTGCTAGTCGCAACCACAACCGGTGCGGCCACGGTATTTTCATTTGCGCCGTTTCACGTCTGGCCGTTGGCTATCGTCTCGCTGGTGGTGTTGTTTTCCTTGTGGTCGCGCGCGCCATCCGCCCAACAGGCTGCGGCCATCGGTTTTGCCTGGGGCATGGGATTATTCCTTGCCGGCGTGTCGTGGCTGTATGTCAGTTTGCACGTTTATGGCGGCATGCCCGCACCGTTGGCAGCGGTTGCGATATTTTTATTTTGCGGCTATTTGGCGCTGTACCCGGCGCTCGCCGGTTGGTTGCAAGCGCGGCTTGGTGTGCCCCCCGCCACCCGTTTTTTATTGCTGATGCCGGCCGTTTTTGTGGGTGCCGAATTGTTGCGTGCCTGGGTGATGTCCGGCTTCCCGTGGTTGACTCTTGGTTATTCACAAGTGCCGTCGCCACAAACGATGGCACCGTTGGCCGGTTATGCGCCGATTTTCGGCGCGTTTGGTATCAGCTGTCTATTGGCCATGACCGCCGGCGCAATTGTGGTCGTGTCTTCAAAATTATCGGGCGCATTGCCGCAACCACGTCGTCGCCTTGCCGTCGTTTTTACCATCGTTTGGCTGGGTGGCATTGTGGCGGCTGCATTCGAATGGTCCAGCCCGTCGGGTAAGCCGGTCACGGTATCGCTGGTACAAGGCAATATTGCGCAGCACCTGAAATGGCGCGACGATCAACGTGCCGCCACCATTGAGACCTATCTCAGCCTGGCCGAGAAAAGCCGGGGCCGTCTGATTGTGTTGCCGGAAACCGCCTTGCCAATGATGTTGCATGACGTGCCGAGTCATGTGTTGGCTGTGTTCCAGCAACAGGCGCGGGCCAACGGCGGGGATTTGTTGTTCGGGGTGGCCTATCGAGGTGAAACGGCAACTGCAGACGGACAGAGTGCATATTTTAACGGCGCGGTGTCGGTTGGTACCTCACCAGTGCAACGTTACGCCAAACAACATCTGGTCGCATTTGGTGAGTTTGTGCCGCCATTATTTTCGTGGGTGTATCAGTGGCTCAGTATTCCACTTTCCGGTTTTACACCGGGCCCCGTCTCACCCGCACCGTTGCGGCTTGCCGGACATACGGTCGGCATCAATATTTGTTACGAGGACACCTTTGGCGCGGAAATCGCGCAAGCACTGCCTGCAGCGGAGTTATTGATCAATATTTCCAATATGGCGTGGTACGGTCAATCGTTGGCAGCCGATCAACACCTGCAGTTTTCGCAGATGCGGTCGCTCGAAACCGCGCGCTGGATGTTGCGTTCGACCAATACCGGTGTGACCGCCGCGATTGACGACAAGGGTCGAATCGTCAAGGTTTTGCCCCAATTTTCCCGTGATGTGTTGGAGGTGGCAGCCGTTCCGCGCCAGGGTGCCACACCGTACAGCCGTTGGCATGACACACCTGTCAAGCTGCTGCTGGGCGCAGCCCTGCTGTTTGCATGGTGGCAACATCGGCGGCGGACAAAAGAGTCCGATGGTTTTGCCTCTCCTCTATGAAACCCGTAAAATCAGGGTTGTCAAAATAGAGCGAGCATCATTCAAGTATGAACGGCCCAACTTTTCAAGAAATCATCCTGCGCCTGCAAAATTATTGGAACGCCAATGGTTGCGCATTGTTGCAGCCCTACGATATGGAAGTCGGGGCGGGCACGTCGCACACCGCAACCTTCTTGCGTGCGTTGGGGCCGGAACCGTGGCGGGCGGCTTATGTGCAGCCATCGCGTCGACCCAAGGATGGCCGCTACGGAAATAACCCGAATCGGCTGCAACACTATTACCAATATCAGGTGGTGTTGAAGCCGTCACCGCTGAATATTCTCGACCTTTATTTGGGTTCACTGGCAGCACTCGGTCTCGAACTGCAAAAAAATGACGTGCGTTTTGTTGAAGACGACTGGGAAAATCCCACCCTGGGTGCATGGGGCTTGGGCTGGGAAGTGTGGCTGAACGGCATGGAAGTCACCCAGTTCACTTATTTTCAGCAGGTTGGTGGTATCGAGTGCAAGCCCATCACCGGCGAAATCACCTACGGGCTTGAGCGCCTCGCCATGTATTTGCAGAACGTCGAAAACGTCTATGACCTGGTGTGGACAACGTGGCAGGAAAACGGTGTCACCAAAACACTCAAATATGGCGACGTGTTTCATCAAAACGAGGTCGAACAATCGACCTATAATTTTGAACACTCGAATGTGCCGGTGCTGCTGCAACATTTCATCGACCATGAGGCCGATGCCAAACGGCTCATCGGGGTGCAATTGGCGCTGCCCGCCTATGAGCAGGTGCTCAAAGCCGCGCATACATTTAATATGCTCGACGCACACGGCGCGATTTCGGTCACCGAACGCGCCGCCTATATTGGCCGCATTCGCAATCTGGCTCGTAGCGTGGCACAAAGTTATTACGAGTCACGTGAACGCCTCGGTTTTCCGATGGCATCAGCAGAGGCAGTTGAAAAATTTGTTGCAGCTGCAAAAAAGGCGGCATAGTGAGTCACGAAACCGAAACATTGTTGGTTGAACTTTTCACCGAAGAGCTGCCGCCCAAGGCGCTGCAAAAATTGGGAGAGGCGTTTGCGCAGGCGATTCATGCCGGCTTGCGAGCTCGCGGATTGACGGAGGCGGACGCAAAAATTGAAATGTTCGCCACCCCGCGACGGCTGGCGGTGCGCATCGGCAGTGTGCGGGGAGTTGCCCCCGATCGCGCCGAATCCAAAAAATTGATGCCGTCGAAAGTGGCGTTGGATGCGAATGGCGCGCCGACCCCGGCACTGCAAAAACGCCTGGAAAAGGAAGGGGCGGCGTTCACACAAACATCGCGCAAGATCGAGGGCAATGAGGAGATCGTTTATCTGAATTTGTCGATCAACGGGGCATCCTTGCAAGAGGGTTTGCAGGCGGTATTGTCTGATGCCATCAGTAAGTTGCCCATTCCGAAAATGATGACGTATCAATTGGCCGATGGGCTGACCACCGTGCAATTCGTGCGTCCCGCGCATGGCCTGGTGGCAATGCACGGTGAACAGGTGATTGCTGTCACTGCACTGGGATTAGCCGCCGGCAATGTCGTTCACGGCCATCGTTTTCAGGGTGCCAAAGACATCAACTTGAGACACGCCAACGAATACGAAACACGTTTGGAAAAAGACGGTGGCGTGATCGCCTCGTTTGCAAAACGTCGTAACGAAATTGAGCGCTTATTGATCTTGCACGCCGACCAATGTGGTGAAGTGCTGGGCAATCGCGACGACTATGTGGCGTTGCTCGATGAAGTCACGGGGCTGGTGGAAATGCCGACGGTGTACGTCGGTCAATTTGAGCGCGAGTTTCTGGCGGTGCCCGCCGAGTGTCTGATATTGACCATGAAGCTCAATCAAAAATACTTTCCAATGTTTCATTCGGAGGGCGGATTGACGTCACGTTTTTTGATGGTCTCCAACATGCGCCTTGATGATCCGCGCACGGTGATCGAAGGCAACCAGCGGGTGATCCGGCCGCGGCTGGCCGATGCGCGGTTCTTTTTTGAGACGGACAAAAAAATTAAATTGGTGGATCGTCTGCCGAAGCTGGCGAACGTGGTGTATCACAACAAGCTAGGTTCGCAGGGTGAGCGGGTTGAGCGAGTGCGTCTGCTGGCGGGCGAAATCGCCACAAGCATCGGCGCGAACCGGCTCATGGCCGAGCGTGCCGCCACCTTGGCCAAGGTCGATCTGGTCTCCGACATGGTCGGTGAATTTCCGGAATTGCAGGGCATCATGGGGCGCCATTATGCATTGCACGATGGCGAATCCGCCACGGTTGCCGATGCCATTCAGCAGCACTACCAGCCGCGTTTTTCGGGCGATGCACTGCCTGCCCATCCGGTGGGCCTGGCACTGGCACTGGCGGACAAAATGGAAACTCTGGCCGGCTTGTTCAGCATCGGCCAGGAGCCCACCGGTGATAAAGATCCGTTTGCGTTGCGCCGCCACGCGCTGGGTGTGGTGCGCATGTTGATCGAGCGTGATTTACCGCTGAGTGTGCATGACTTGACCGTGTTGGCGCTCAAGCCATTTGTGAACACGGTGCCGGAGGCGAACGAAAAACTGGCCACCTACATTTTTGACCGATTGGCCGGTTATCTGCGTGAGCTGGGTTATACCGCGCTGGAAATCGACGCGGTGGTCAGCCTGCGGCCGCCGCGCTGGGCGGAATTGCCGGCGCGGCTTGGTGCAGTGCGTGCGTTTTCAACACTTGCCCAAGCACAAGCACTGGCAGCGGCAAACAAGCGTATTGGCAATATTCTCAAGAAAGCGGATGGCGCGGCTGGCGACTACGACAAATCCAGATTTGTGGAGGCCGCCGAAACAGCGCTGGCCAATGCGATGGAAGCCGTCGTGCCCCAAGCCCGGCAACAATTCGACGCGGCGGATTATGAGGGATCACTCAAATCCCTCGCCGCGCTGCGCGAGCCGGTGGACGTTTTTTTTGATCAAGTCATGGTCAACGCCGATGACCCCGCAATACGCGCCAACCGGCTGGGCCTGTTGGCGACCCTGCACCGCGAAATGAACCGCGTTGCCGACCTGTCGAAATTGGCAGCCTAGGCCGGATCGCCCAAATCATGCCAACCACTTCCAAATTAATCATTCTTGATCGTGATGGCGTGATCAATGAGGACAGCGCGCAGTTTATTAAATCGCCCACGGAGTGGAAGGCCATTCCCGGTTCCATCGAGGCAATCGCCAGTCTCAATCGTGCCGGCTATCGGGTGGTGGTGGCGACCAATCAATCCGGTATTGGCCGCGGTCTGTTTGACATGGCCACACTCGCGTCGATCAACGACAAGATGGTTGAAATGGTATTCCGCCAGGGCGGTCGGATTGATGCGGTTTTTTTCTGTCCACATACCGATGAAGATCGTTGCCAATGCCGCAAGCCCAATATCGGCATGTTTACCGATATTGCCGCGCGTTTCAAAGTCGGGTTGGCGGGCGTGCCCACCATTGGTGATTCATTGCGCGATTTACAAGCCGGTGTTGTTGTCGGTTGTCTGCCGATATTGGTGCTGACCGGTAAGGGAAAAAAAACCAGCCAACACGCTGCACTGCCGCCCGGCACCCGTGTGTTTGCCGATTTGGCAGAAGCGGTTCGTCAATTGGTGAGCGAAGTCACGCTCGGTACACGCCCATGATTATTGTGCGCTCCATATTGTTTTTTGTGCTGGCTGTGCTGGTGACGATTGTATATGGTGCCTTCACGGTGCCACTCGCCATTGTTTGGCATGACGTAGGTTATGAGTGCGCCAGGTCATGGGGCAAACAAATATTGTGGCTTGCCAAACACGTTTGTGGCATTGATTACCAGATGCGTGGTTTGGAAAACATGCCCAATACGCCGGTGGTGGTGATGTCCAAACATCAATCCGCATGGGAGACAGTGGGAATTTTGAGTCATGTGCCGCGGGCCGCGTGGATCATTAAGAAAGAACTATTGTGGGTGCCGATCATCGGCTGGGTTTTAGGCGGGCTCAAGTCCATTTCGATTGATCGTAAAAGCGGTCGCAGTGCACGTGATCAGATTTTAGAGCAGGGACGTGAGCGCCTCAAAAGTGGTTACTGGGTCATTATTTTTCCCGAGGGGACCCGTGTTGCACCCGGAGAAAAACGCAAATATGGCATGGGCGGCTCGTTGCTCGCGACCGCGACCGGCACACCGGTATTGCCGATTGCACACAATGCCGGTGAATGTTGGCGACGCAATGCGTTTTTAAAATATCCGGGCAAAGTGACCATGTCGATCGGCCCGGCTATTGGGACCGCGGGTAAAGACGCCGCAATGGTCAATGCAGAAGTGGAGGCGTGGATTGAATCTGAAATGTTGACGTTGCCAAAGGTCAACTGAAGCCATGCCCTACGATTTGTTCGATCAGTTAACAGAATTTTTAGCGCCCAAGTCGGTCAGGGATGCAAACCCCCGTTCTCCCACCCACACCCGCCCGGCCAAGGAAGAAAGTGAACATTCCATTGCGCTTGATGGCCGCCGGGTCGATTACAAACTGGTGCGGCGTCGTGGTCGACGCGGCGTGGGTCTGAAGGTCGACGGTGCCGGCCTGACTGTGGCGGCATCGTTGACCACACCGATTTCGGTCATTGAAGGCATGATCGACCAACACGCCAATTGGGTAGCCAAAAAACTTGGGCAGTGGTCTCACCGACAAATCGTGCCGCAGCGCTGGGAGACTGGCACGACCATTGCGTATATGGGTGAACATCTGACTTTGATGATCGACGTTGGCCATGCCCGCGCCAGTGTGGAACGCGCCGATGCGCCGATGGCACATTTGTTCGTGAAAGTCAAAACGGCGGATCCGGTTTTGATCGAAAAAGCGGTGGTGACATGGATGAAAAAACAGGCCTTGCCGCATTTTGCGCAGCGTGCGTTTTTGTTTGCACGATTGCACCAGCTCACGCCGCCACGGGTATTTCTTTCCAGCGCCAATAGCCGTTGGGGCAGTTGCAACAGCCGCCGCGAAGTGCGTTTTTCATGGCGCCTGATCAAGGCCGGGCCAGGCTTGATTGATTATGTTGTTTGCCATGAGCTTGCCCATTTGCGGCATATGAATCATTCCGCGGCGTTTTGGGCGGAGGTGAAACGTATGTGCCCGGAATACGAGACATTGAAAAAGGAGCTGGATCGAAACGATCACGCTTATCGGGCGTTTTAGAAACTCTTTTATCCACGGGTCGTTTCGACACAAAACGGCCGGAAAATAGCGTCCGTTCTATTGTTTGGTTTTGCCGATCATTGGGCGGTCTGCCAGCGCGACAAATTCAGCCACCGACAATGTTTCCGCGCGCCGTTGCGGGTCGATGCCACACGCGGCAATTTCCGTGGTGGTGAGAAATGGCTTTAAGGTATTGCCGAGTGTCTTGCGCCGCTGGCCAAATCCGGCGGTGACCATCGCGGCAAAACGGTTGTCACTTTTGGCGCGTAGCCGGTGTGCATCAAGTGGCACCATCTGCACAATCGCCGAATCAACTTTGGGAGGCGGCGTGAATGCACCCGGCGGGACATTAAATAGTTTGGTGACCGCAAACCGGTACTGCAACATGACCGACAACCGCCCGTAGTCGCGCGAGTCCGGCGCGGCGACCATGCGGTCCACCACTTCTTTTTGCAGCATAAAAGTGCCGTCAATTAGTTGCTCGGCAAAGGCGCCCAAATGAAACAAAAACGGTGTGGAGATGTTGTAGGGCAGGTTGCCCACACATCGAAACGCGCCGCCTAAGATTGAAAAATCAAACGCCAGCACGTCCTGTTCATGAACCGTCAGTGTGGCCGGATCAAATCGAGTACGTAACGCCGCCGCCAGATCGCGGTCAATTTCCACAACGTGTAAATGCGAAACTTGTTCAAGCAGTGGCGCGGTGAGCGCGCCCGGACCGGGACCGATTTCAATCATCACATCGTTTGGCTGCGCATAAATGGCGCTGACAATACGGTCAATGTAATGGCGGTCGGTTAAAAAGTGCTGGCCGAATTGTTTTTTGGCGCGTGGCAGCATGGGTCAGCTTGAGGAAGTGGTGCGGCCGGAGCTGTCCACCCGCGCCGCCAGTTCTATCGCCAACTCAACCGCAGAAAACATACTGCCGGTGTCGATCATGCCGACTTTGCCGGCCAAATGCAGTGCTGTGCCATGGTCGACCGAAGTGCGAATAATGGGCAGGCCGAGAGTAACGTTAACCCCCTGGCCAAAACTTTTGTGTTTCAAAACCGGTAGGCCCTGATCGTGATACATCGCCAGCACGGCGTCGGCACGATCTAGATACGGCGCGGTAAAAAGAGTATCTGCCGGAAGCGGTCCTTCCAGCAACATGCCTTGTTGCTGAAGTTGTTGAATTACCGGCGCAATGATTTCAATTTCTTCCCGACCCAGATGGCCGGATTCACCCGCATGGGGATTGAGGCCGGCAACCAGGATACGTGGCTTGGTGATGGCAAATTTTTCATGTAGGTCTTGGTGAAGAACGCGCAAGGTGTCCATCAGGCGTTGACGCGTGATGGCTGCCGGCACCTCACGCAGCGGCATATGAATGGTGGTGAGTGCCACGCGCAATACCGGGTTGGTGCCGCCCACCAACATCATCACTACAAACGGAGCAGCGGTTTTTTCGGCAAGGTATTCGGTGTGCCCGGTAAAGGCGACACCGGCGTCATTGATCACCGATTTTTGTACGGGTGCCGTCACCATGGCGGCAAATTCACCCGACTGGCAGCCGCTGATGGCGCGATCCAACAGGGCCAACACGTGGCCGGCATTGCCGGAATTCAATGTGCCCGCGGCGGCGGGTGTGTTCAAAGCAATATGCTGAACGGATAATGCTGATATGTTGACGTCATGGATGGCGGCGCGCTGCGCAATCAAATTATGGTCGCCGATCACCACCAGCTTATCGGCGAAATGTGCTTGCGACAGCAGTGCGCAAAGATCGGGGCCGATGCCGGCGGGTTCACCGGCGGTGATGGCGATTTTCATTGGATGTGCGGGGTTGAACATCACTGTATCTAAATGCAGCAATGCGTTTGACGATTAATCCCGGGGCGCGACGGCTGAGATGTTTAGCCCTTGTCGTCTAAACGATATTCAACAAACGCACGGTCGCGGGTTTGGCGCAGCCAGTCGGTGAACGCCTCGTCTGCCTTGCGGGCACGGATGGCGTTACGGGCGACGGCGCGTTTACGGTCTTCCGACAATCCCTCACTGCGGCGCTCCTGTACCTGCAAAATGTGCCAGCCAAACGGCGACTGGAACGGTTGCGAGAGTTCGTTATCGCGCAATTGATTCATGACCCGTTCAAATTCCGGAACGGTATCACCCGGAGACATCCAGCCCAAATCGCCGCCCTTGCTTGAGGACGGGTCATCGGAGTGGACTTTTGCCAATTCGGCAAATTCGGCACCGCCAATAATTCGCTCGCGTAAACGTTGCAGACGATTACGCGCTTCTTCATCCGTCAGGCCGTCTTTATTGCGAACCAAAATGTGCCGCCCCTTGGTTTGTTGAATCGACGGGGTGGCACTTTTGCCGCGTTTGTCCAGCAGTTTGACGATATGAAAGCCATTGGGTGAACGCAAGATATCGGTTGCATCACCCGGCTGCAGTGAGTTGATGGCCTCCAGAAAAATCGCCGGCAACCGATTGGATTCCCGCCATCCCAAGCTGCCGCCTTGCAGGGCGTCGGGCGCGTCGGAGTACTGCGCGGAAATTTGCGCGAACTCGGCGCCTTTGCGCAATTCGCTCAACGCCTGCATGGCGCGTTTGCGGCGCGTTTCAACTTGTGCGGGTGTGGCTTGTTCTGGAACCACCACCAGAATATGCGCCAGTCTAAATTCTTGATTGGTACTTTGTTCGCGAATTTCGAGGGCCAACTGGGTATCGACCTCGGCCTCGGTAACGGAAATATTGCCTTCCACTTCGCGCTCGCGCAGCCGCGACATCGTTACCTGATTGCGAATGTCTTCGCGAAATTTTTGCCAGGTAATGCCATCCTGTTCCAGCAAACGGCGGAATTCGGTCATCGAAACGCCATTTTCGTCGGCGATACGTTGCAGGGTTTTGTCGAGAGTGGAGTCGTCGACACGAATGCCGGTTTCCCTGGCTTCCTGAACCTGCACACGATCATTGATCATGCGTTCGAGCATTTGTTTTTGCAGCGCATCCTGCGGCGGCAGCGGGGTGCCGGCCTTTTGCAAGTTCTTGGCGACCATGGCCATTTGTTCGTTTAACTCGCCGAGTGTGATGACTTCGTTATTCACCACGGCGACGATGCGGTCGACTGCAATCACGCCACCGGCACGGGCGGGTGCGGTCATGCGTGCATCTATTTTTGGTTGTGCACCCGCGCCGGGTGCAGCCACCGGCGTACCCGGTAACATCGGGTTGTTCGGCAAAATGGGGGATTGCGCGTTTGCGGCTACTGCGGTGACCAAACCGGTCAATACAACACAAGAAAAATGAAACTTCATATCACCATCCGTCGAAAAAAATCAGGAACCCCCCCGCTATCGGCAACAACGGCAGCGGGTATAAATTGTGTGTACTGCTCAAAACGCCCGGTTTAGCGATCGTCGGATCGCCGGTAACCGGCAATATTCTGTTTGATTGTGTCAAACGGGTTGATGCCCAGCTTTGACAAGCCTTTCAGCTCAAGTTGCAGCTGAATCGAGTTTGAATATTGGTTCGTTGCCGTGGTAAAACGATGCGCCACCATGCGGATTTCCCAGCAGCCCTGATTATACTCGACGCCAATCAGGCCCTCGAGTAATCGCCGGTCTTGAATGGAGTGGTTGGCGCGGGCCAGCAAGGTCCAGCCCGGGGCAGACTTGCCAAACGGCCACTGGGTGGAAATATCGACCTGTTTGAGGGAGTCACGGGTAAATCGGTAGGAGAAATTGACCAGTCGGCCACCGTCGGCGTTATAGCGGGCGGCAATATTGGATTTTTGAAACTGGCCGCGACTGGCTGAATATTGAAAACTTGAATCCAACGACCAGTTGTTGGACACTTGCCCGCTGACGGCAAACAGCAGGTCGGACTGGCTGGCCGTGCCCAATTCTTCAGGCGCCACACCCAGCGCCGTGCCGGATAAAGACACCAATTGCGGCCGAAAATAGTAGCGTTGGCCGATGGCCGCTCGCAGGCGCTCGATGCCGGTGGCGTTTTCGATGAAGCGGGTGGTGACGGCGGCGGTCAATTGGCGGGCGTCGGAGATGCGGTCACCGCCAACAAACAAATTTTCGTTAAAAATTTGCGCAAAGTTGAAGTCGGTCTCGGACGTCGAGAACTGGGGCAATTTGGCTTGTTCGCGAAACGGCACGTACAAATAGAACAGTCGCGGCTCGAGCGTCTGGGTCACGGATTGTTTAAAAACCGTAAACGGGCGCTCAAATGCCAGCCCGCTATCAATGCTAAAGATCGGCAGCGAACGGGTGCCGCCGCTAAAGCCGCTGGTATTGCCGGTCAGCTCGTACCGGGTGACGTGATAGCCGATTTTTGGCGTGACAAAGGCGAACGGTCGCTTGATCGCATAAGCGAGTGACGGGTAAATCAGCAGCCGCTGCCCGTTTACCAGGGTGGGGTGGCGAAAGTCGGTGTATTCACCAAAAGTATTAAATTCAACGCCGTCAAAACGAGCGGGGCGGGCGTTAAAAGACAATTGTGGCGCCAATTTATAGGGTGTGACAATCGGCGCAAGCGGGTCTTGCAGGGTCTGAAAGCTCAGTGTGCGCAGATTAAAGTTGCCAAAGTCAGATGCGTAGTTCAGCGCAACATCGCGTGGCAGATTGGTTTGCGCTGTATTGGCGATGCGGGTCGAAAGATCGCGAAAATAGTTGTCATCCGATACCTTTTGCGCATTAATCAGGGCGCTCCAGCCGCGACCCAGAAAGCCAAGTTGGCGGTCAAGATTTTGAAAGTGCCGCCACGACCAAAAGTAGCGGTCGCTCGTGGCTTCGCGGTCGTTGGGTAAATATTCACCGTCGAATTGGCCGACTGCGGTCGGCCGCAAATAACGTAGTTCACTGCCAAATTGCATGCCGCGACGGGTGTAAATTTTAGGCGTCAGGGTTGCGTCTGTATGGGCTGAAATGTTCCAGTAATACGGTACGGCAAATTCGCCGCCGCTCCTGGATGACGAGCCAAAGGAGGGCGGCAAAAACCCTGATTTGCGTTCGTTGTTCAGCGGGAAGGTGATAAAAGGCGCGTACATGATCGGCACGCCCTTGAACTCGACAAACCCATTGATGGCGGTGCCAACGTTGGTGCCGCGATTAAGCGCCAACTCATTAACCTTGAGCATCCACTCATTTTCGCCGGGCTTGCAGGTGGTGTATTCGGCTTTGAACAGACGTTCTTTGTTTTCCCCTTCAAAGTTGATGCGACTGGCGATGCCGCGGGCTTCAAATCGTTGTGAAGGGCGGGCTGGGTCTTTGGAGAAAAAAAAACTTGGCGAGGTAATAAAGCCGGTGTCGGTGCCGAGTCGCAACAACATGTCGACACCGGTAATGACGTCGCCGCCCCGATCCAGACGGATGTCGCCTTTGGCGGTCACGGTGTCGTTGACTTTGTCAAAAGTAATTTCCGCGGCTGTCAGTTTCAGTGTGTCCTGGGTGAGGGTGACATTGCCCTCTGCGCGGACCGATTTTTGCACCACTCCGTCGATTTGATTGGCCTCAATGACCCGAACCGTCACTTTGTTGCGGGTAATCATTGCGTCGGGTGCCGGCAGGGTCTTTTCAAATTTTTTGCCTTCCCGGACAGCGTCGTTCAGGTCTGCTTGTGTCAGCGGGGTGACCAGTTGGGCGTTTCCGGCGGTTGAGGCCGTCAATAAGGCGAAAAAAACGAACCATCCTGACCGGCGCAACGTCGGCATACGGGGTGCGGACATTGTTTGTGTGTGGACTGCGGAAGCGGGATGATAAAATTTGCGCACTATTGTTGGAATAAAAATGAAATCAATCGAATCCGAAGATATCCGGTTGCGCGAATTATCGGCGTGGCTTTTGTCAGATGACGTGGTCAATGCAGTTGGTCGCAGTGTGGGCGAGGGAGTGTTGGCTCCCGCATCGTCCGACGCCAGTTTCCGTCGCTATTTTCGCATAACCCATAGCGGTGGCACGTTCATCGCCATGGATGCCCCGCCGCCGCAGGAAAATTGCCGTCCGTTTGTGCGTATCGCCAAAATGATGGCTGCGGCGGGATTAAACACACCGTTGGTGTACGCCGAGGATCTCGATCGCGGCTTTTTGCTGCTGACCGACCTCGGATTGCAGACGTATTTGGATGTGGCCAATGAGTCAAATGTTGATGGATTGATGCGCGATGCCACCGATTCCTTGGTGAAATGGCAACTGGCAACCGTGCCGGGCGAATTGCCCCCCTATGATGAGGCGGTGTTGCGCCGTGAAATTTCGCTGTTTCCAGACTGGTACATCAGCAAACATTTGCAGGTGACACTGAATCCACAGCAGCAGGCGGCACTCGACAGTGTGTTTTCGCAGGTGATCGCCTCCAACCTGGCGCAACAACGGGTGTTTGTGCATCGCGACTTTATGCCGCGCAATTTGATGGTGTCGAGCTCGAATCCCGGGGTGCTGGATTTTCAAGATGCCCTGATCGGTCCGATTGGCTACGATATCGCCTGTTTATGGCGTGATGCGTTTGTTTCCTGGGAAGAAGAGCGGATTTTGGATGGCACGGTGCGCTATTGGGAAAAAGCGAAAAAAGCAGGACTGCCGGTGCCTGACGATTTTGGTACCTTTTACCGCGAGGTGGAATGGATGGCGTTGCAGCGGCATTTAAAGGTCATGGGAATTTTTGCCCGGATTAATTATCGCGATGGCAAGCCTCGCTATTTGGCGGATACACCGCGTTTTGCCCGTTATGTGCGCAAATGTTGTGAGCGCTACAGCGAACTGTTCCCGTTGGCGCGCCTGTTTGATCAACTCAAAATTGACGACGGCCTGACACGCACCACCGGTGTGTCGTTTTAATGGAGTGCGTTCAAATAATCAAACGCCAGCATTTGCGTCATTCTCCAGCCATTTATGCTTCGAAAACCGCCGCCATGCTGGTGATTAACCAATGAAATATCGCGCATTGATTTTTGCCGCCGGTCGCGGACATCGTATGCGCCCGCTCACCGACCATACCCCCAAACCGTTATTGCTGTTGGCCGGCAAGCCGATTATTGTCTGGCAAATTGAAGCGCTGGCGCGTGCCGGATTTGGTGATTTGGTTATCAATACCGCTTGGTTGGGCAAGCAGTTACAACATACCCTGGGGTGTGGCGCAAAGTGGGGTGTATCCCTACGTTATTCGCCTGAGGGTGATGGTGAGCAATCCGCGTTGGAAACCCGCGGCGGCATTGTCAATGCACTGTCAATGCTCGGGCCGGATCCGTTTGTGACCGTCAGCGGCGATATTTTTACCAACTATGATTACGCTCGTTTGGCGGCACCACTGGCGGCCATCGCGCGCAATGAAATCGACGGGCATTTTGTGCTTGCGGACAACCCGATTTTCCATCCGCTTGGCGACTTTGCGATCCGGGATGGTTTTGCCACCCGCGAAGGAAGGCGCCTCAATTACGCCGGCATTACCTGCTGGCACCCAAAACTTTTCCACGGTCTGCCAATCGGAGAAAAGTCCAGGTTATTTCCGTGGGCCGACCCGGTTGTCGCCGCCAACCGCATCAGTGCGGAGCATTTTGTCGGCGTGTGGGAGAACATTGGCACACCCGAGCACTTGGCTGAACTCGAATCCCGCCTCGGCGTTAAAATGGCGCATGGCTAAAGCCTGGCTGCGCCGTCTATAAATATGAGAGTCCCTATGAAACGTGAATCCCTGCCGTTACCTGTTGTGGTGCCCAATATCGCGCCGCACATGAAGCGCCGTCAACGTCTGGCAAAAATTTTGCAAGAAGGTTTGATGATTTTGCCGACGGCACATGAAGTGACACGCAATGCCGATGCGCATTTCGATTTTCGCTGGGACAGTTACTTTTATTATTTGACCGGCTTACGCGAGCCCGAAGCGGTGCTGGTGATGACGCTCGGTAAAAAGCCCCGGCACATCTTGTTTTGCCGCGAAAAAAATATTGAGCGCGAAATCTGGGATGGTTTTCGATTCGGCCCCACCATGGCCAAGGAAATTTTTGCAGTCGACGAGGCCTATACCTTTGCCGAGCTCGACAAGCTGATGCCGGATTTGATGGCCAATCAAGCGGTGATTCATACCCCGGTCGGTGTTGATGCCTCGTGGGACGCACGCATCGCCCAGTGGTTGAACGCGGTGCGCGCCAAAGTGCGTATGGGTGTGACTGCGCCGGCGGAAATTCATGACGTGCGCCAAAAAATCGATTTGATGCGGCAGGTCAAGGATGACGTTGAAATCGACATCATGCGTCGCGCCGGACAAATATCTTCGGCCGCCCACGCGCGCGCCATGCAATTTGCCACTGTTGGCATGCGTGAGTATCAGGTTGAGGCGGAAATTTTGCACGAGTTTATTAAGAACGGCGCGCGCCAACCGGCCTATGGATCGATTGTTGCCGCAGGTGCCAACGCCTGTGTGTTGCACTATCGGGAAAATTCCGCGGTCATCAACAAAGGTGATTTGATGTTGATTGATGCCGGTTGTGAATTGGAAAGTTATGCCGCCGACATCACCCGCACCTTTCCGGTTGCCGGCAAATTTTCAGCCGCGCAACGCGATGTATATGAATTGGTATTGGCCGCACAGCTGGCGTGTATCAAGGCGGTCAAGCCGGGCAACCCGTTTGGCAAATACCATGACGTCGCCGTGAAAGTATTGGCGCAGGGTTTGATCGATTTGAAGTTGTGCAAGGGGTCGCTCGCGAGTGTCATTGAAACCGAGGCGTACAAGCAGTTTTATATGCACCGTGCCGGCCATTGGCTGGGGCTGGATGTACACGACGCCGGCAACTACAAAAAAGCCGATGGCAAATGGGTGACCATGCAAGCCGGCATGGTGGTGACCGTTGAGCCGGGACTTTATATTCGGCCCGCCGACAACGTACCCAAAGCGTTTTGGGATATTGGCATACGCATTGAAGATGATATTTTGGTGACCAAAACCGGCAACGAAAATTTAACCGTGACCTGTCCAAAATCGGTTAAAGATATTGAGGCGTTAACGACGCTTGCCTCGACCGAACGCCCCCGTCGTTAGCCGGGCGTGCAACCCATCGTTGGCTGAGATGACGAAATTCAAGATTTTGGTGGTCGGCGCCGGCCCGGTGGGGGCAACGTTCGCGTTGCTTGCGCATACGCGCGGAATGGAGGTGGCGCTGCTCGACGCGCGCGACGGCCCATCAACTGAAACCCGCAGTTTGGCGTTGTCGCACGGCAGTCGTGTGGTGCTCGAACGTGCCGGTGCATGGCAAGCAGATTTGGCACCATCCGAAATTCATACCATCCATACCTCCCAACAGGGTGGGTTTGGCCGTGTCAGGTTATCCCGTGTCGACGCAAACGTGCCGG
The DNA here is from genome assembly GCA_947085425.1 of uncultured Burkholderiales bacterium. Classification (GTDB taxonomy): domain Bacteria; phylum Pseudomonadota; class Gammaproteobacteria; order Burkholderiales; family Usitatibacteraceae; genus UKL13-2. Next base: position 25,382 of record CAMTWK010000019.1, read on the forward strand.
CGCTGGGTTATGTTGTTGGTTATTCCGCGTTGCAGGGGGCGCTCGATTCGGCGCTGGCGAAAGCCGGCATTGCCGTGACCTATGGAGCACGGGTCGATAAAATCACGCCTATCGCCCCCACCGCTGAGCGCGCGAATATTCAATACACGCTTGGTGCGACACAGGTCACGGCGCAAGCCGAAATATTGGTGTTGGCGGACGGTGGCGCGAATCTCGACAAGTTGCCGACCATCACCACCACCGAGAAAGATTATGGACAATCGGCGATGTTGGCGATTGTGCAAACCGACCGGCCGCATCAAAATATCGCTTACGAGCGATTCACGCCGGACGGTCCGTTGGCACTGTTGCCGTATCAAAATAAAAACGAATACGCCATGGTGTGGGTGGCACAACAAGATCGTATCCAAACATTGATGGCCTTGGATGAGGCCGAAGTTCGCGCGCAATTCCAGCGCCATTTTGGAAGTCGTGCCGGGCAATTTTTGTCGCTGACCAAACGCCGCAGTTATCCGCTGCGACTTCGTCAAGCCAATGCGCGGGTTGCCGGCCATGTGGTCATTATTGGTAATGCCGCGCAGGCGATGCACCCGGTCGCAGGGCAGGGGTTTAATTTAGGTTTGCGGGACGCTCAGATGCTGGCCGCGTTGCTGGGTGAGCATCCTGTGACGATGGTGTTGACCACCTATAACAACGCCCGTCAAAGTGACGTGTCGCGAGGCGTTGGTTTTACTGATTTATTGGCGAGTGTGTTTTTAGCGGACGCCGCCACCTTGCGTTTGCCGCGCGGTTTGGCGATGGCGGCCGTTGACATGTTGCCGTTTGCACGGCGAATGTTGGCGCGCAGGATGTTGTTTGGTGTGCGCACATGAAGTCCAATCGTGAGCAGATTGTGATCGTCGGCGGCGGGCCGGTGGGGCTGGCTTTTGCGTTGGCGGCCACCCGTTTGTCCGGGGTGGACGTGACGATTATCGAAAAAAATCCATTTCCGGAAACAAAAATATCCGCGATGACGACTGTTGATTCACCGCGTTTTGATCACCGTGTTTATGCTTTGTCACCATCATCCGTCACATTTTTGACGGAGTTGGAGGTGTGGCAGGAAATGCCGACGCGCCGCTGTACGCCGATTGATACCATGCGTGTGTTTTCGGACTCTGAAACGGCGGCCGTTTTGCCCGCATTCACCTTCGACGAAGGGGTGCCGCTGGCACACATTATCGAGTTGCAATCGTTGCTGGCGGCGATGGTGGCGAAGGTGGTGGCTTCCAATATTCGGGTGATTATTGGTGATGAGGTGCTGGAAATCAAACCGGCAGACGCCAATCAAGCCGGACAGAAAATTACACTGGCTTCGGGCGAAGTCATTTGCGCCACATTGTTGGTTGGCGCAGACGGGCGCGCGTCACAGGTGCGACGATCGGCCAATATTGATGCGATCGAAAAAGACTACGGCAGCGATGCAATTGTCGCTAATTTTCACGCAGAAATTGCGCACGGAAATATGGCCCGACAATGGTTTTCCAACGACGGGGTGATGGCTTATCTGCCACTTCCACAAAATCAAATTTCCATCGTTTGGTCGACTTCACACACCAACGCCCAACATTGGCAGGCAATGGGGGATGATGAATTTTGTGCTGCCGTAGGTTCCGCGGGACATCATTCATTGGGCAAATTGACACTGGCCGGTCGCCGTGACGCCTTGGCACTCAAACGAATTCAGGCATTGCAGTGGGTTCGGCCCGGATTAGCCTTGATGGGCGACGCCGCGCATGCCATCCACCCGCTCGCCGGTCAGGGGGTCAATCTTGGTTTTGGTGATGCGCGGCAGCTGGTGGCCGAGTTGGCTGATAGAAGCGCACTATCGTCGGTTGGCGATTTGGCGGTGTTGCGGCGGTACGCGCGTAAGCGGATAGAATCTGCCGCACTTATGGCCGGGACGACCGATTATCTGCAGGGACTGTTCAACCGTAATGATGCTGTGGCAAAGTGGCTGCGACGTGATGGATTCATGTGGTTCGATCGGATTTCGGTTCTCAAGCGTGCGGCGGCCCAATATGCCGTGCGTGCCTAAACTATTTCCCGCAATGGCGGTCAACTCAATATGGAAGGCCGCAACCCCATGTTTTTATTTAGCACGCCCAATCAGCTGATGTTGTCGCGTTACTTGACTCCCCTTTGCCAATATTGTCCGACCCGAACCAATTTTTTCCGAAAAGTGGATGTGATGAAAAAAATATTAATTGCCCTGGCGGCTGCGTTATTTACCGTTTCATGTGGTGTTCAGGCGAATCCAGATGAAGTAAAAAAGGAGCTGGCAAAAAAATTCCCTGATTTAAAAACTGAACAAGTCACCAAATCTGCGTACAGCGGTTTGTTTGAGGTCTTTACCGGCACGGAAATTTTTTACACTGATGACAAGGTGACTTTTATTGTGACGGGTAGTGTCATTGATACCGCGTCGCGGGTGAATATCACCGAAACACGCCTTAACAAACTCACCGCCATTAAATTTGACGACTTGCCGTTTGAGAATGCGATCAAGATGGTGCGCGGCGATGGTTCGCGTCGCATAGCCATTTTTGAAGACCCGTTATGTGGCTATTGCAAAAAATTCGAGGCCGATTTGAATACCATCGACAATATGACGGCGTATGTATTTTTGTACCCAATTCTGGCGCAGGACTCGACCACAAAATCAAACGCGATTTGGTGTGCAAAAGATAAATTGGCCGCCTGGCAAGGCTGGATGTTGCGCAATCAAGTGCCGGCATCGGCAGCGGCGGATTGTAAGACGCCCATCGAACAAAACGTTGCGTTGGGCAGGAAGTTACGAGTGAATGGTACGCCGGCGACGTTTTTTGAAGATGGCGAGCGCATCTCCGGCGCGTTGCCTAAAGAAACAATCGAAGCAAAAATGGTCGCCGCCCAGCAGTCAGTTGCCGGTGCCAAGCCCGCGGCCGCAGTGAAAAAATAGACGATTCATTGTCTGGCGGGTGGACGGCGAATGTCACATCGTCCACTGGTCAAATCACGGGTGGAGACAACGGTTTCCGCCTGTCAAACCGAAGTTATTGCGCGGTGGTAGGCGCCGGTACAAGTGCTGGCGCAGATCCGTTAGGGTTGTAGTTGTTGGGCAATAACACCCATTTCACGCCATTTTGTTTCATACGTCCGGCCAATGCGCCGGCCTCGTCACCAAAACCCCAATAAAAGTCCACCCGTACGCCGCCAGCAATCGCGCCGCCGGTATCTTGCGCGACCATCAGCCGGTTAAGTGGTTGTTTGGAGTTGGGAAATGTTGTCGACAGAAATACCGGAACACCGAGCGGGATCACGCGCGCATCAACCGCAATCGAGCGGCCGGCCGTCAGCGGCACACCCAAAGTGCCGATCGGGCCGCTGCCGGCAGAGGAAATTTCTTTAAAAAAAACGTAGCTGGGATTGGCATTCATGAATTGCTGAACTTTTCTTGGGTTACGTTCCGCCCAATTCTTGATCCCCTGCATCGAAGCGCGTTCGGCGCGTAACTCCCCGCGCCGGATCAATAACCCGGCAATACTGCGAAATGGGTGGCCATTTTGGTCCGCATAACCAACCCGCATACGACCGCCATCGGTAAATTGAATCTGGCCGGACCCTTGAATGTGCAAAAAAAACAATTCAACGGCATTGTCGACCCAGGCGATTTCGAGCCCGCTTAACGGTGATTTTTCCGGATTGGTGCCTTCAATATCCGCCCGATCATAGTAGGGCACTAATTTATTGCCGACAATGCGCCCACGCAAACGCCGATGTTTTAAATCCGGATAAAGATCGCTTAGTTCCACAGAAATGAGGTCCTGCGGCTGAGCAAATATCGGGTAGCGAAAAGTCTTGGTACGCGTGCGAGAGCCCATCAGCAACGGTTCGTAGTATCCGGTCACCGTTCCGGTGGTGGATTCATTTGCATTTCGGACTTGGAACGGTTGAAAATTTTGACGAAAAAAATTTGTCGCGTCATGCCGGCTAAATTTTTTAGCAACCAGCTCACTGGCGTGGTTGCAAACCGTTGCCCATTCGCTGCGCGTTTTCAGGACGCTGCAACCCTGTTCAAACGCAGTCAGAGCCTCACTCGGATCGTCACTCTCCCAATCGACGAGTTGCGACCAGTCTGTCTTTTCGAGCCGCCCGCGTAGTGGTTCGGCACTGGTAAGGGGTGGCTCATCAACAATAGTGGGCATCGATGTGGACGGAGAGGCCGGCGCACAGGTTGGACACACCGGACAAATCGGCGCCGCAACGCTGCAGGCGGCGGATTGGCTGGATGGCGCGGTGCTGATTTGTGTTGGCATCGGCGGGGAAGATGCACAACCGGCGAGTAATGCCAGCACCAGCAATATGGATAGGATGGATTTGGAAAAAAAATTTACACGTGGCAGAATGGATCGAACGGATTTCATGTTGCCAGTATAAGCGGGCGGCCATGCGGTCTTACCATGCCGCATTTCAAATTTCGGCAGGGATGACCGAAAGAAGATATAAGCAGTGGCAAAAAAGGAAATGAACGATGGCTTGGGTAATATTTGAAATCTTCCTGGTGCTTTGTTTGGCCACATTTATCGTTTGGTGGACGTTGCCGAAGTCGACAAAAAAATTGGCAAAAAAAGTGGATGAACCTGCGACAAATTCGTCGCAATCAAAGGATCAGCAAAACGGTCATTCAGATTAGCGCACGTTTGTACAAAAGCGCCGTTGTCTGGCAGGCTAATGTAAGACCCGCGGCACCGATAATATAAATTCGGGCACGATGGCATCAAATTTTGTGCCGTCATCCGCAACCATTTGATAGGTGCCACGCATGGTTCCCACGCTGGTTTCGAGCGATGATCCCGAGGTGTACTCAAAACTCTCCCCCGGACCGAGCACCGGTTGTTCGCCCACCACACCGACACCCCGCACCTCTTGAATCTTGTTGTCAGCATCGGTAATCACCCAGTGACGGGAAATCAGTTTGGCCGGCAGGGTGCCGACATTGGTGATTTTGATGGTGTATGCAAACACGAATTGATCGTTGTCTTCGTCCGACTGCTCGGGTAGGAAAAAAGCGTTGGCAGAAATTTTTATTGCGTATTTGTTGTTGTCGCTCATGGTGAGATGCTACCACGCAGAATGCGCTCGTCTTCGCGTAAAATCACGCCATGCATTTTAAAATCGCCCCTTCCATTCTGTCCGCTGACTTTGCCCGTTTGGGTGAGGAAGTGCGTAATGTCATTGCCGCCGGCGCGGACCTGATCCATTTTGATGTGATGGACAATCATTACGTGCCGAATCTGACCATTGGTCCAATGGTATGTGAGGCGGTCCGGCCCCACGCAAAACGTGCAGATGGCGGCAGGGTGCCAATCGATGTGCATTTGATGGTCAAGCCGGTTGATCGGATTATTCCCGATTTTGCCAAGGCGGGTGCAGACATTATTTCCTTTCACCCGGAAGCATCCGGGCATGTTGATCGGACGTTGTCGCTTATTCGTGAAAGCGGGTGCAAGGCGGGTTTGGTCTTTAACCCGGCGACCTCGTTGAACTTTCTTGATCACGTTATGGACAAGGTTGATCTCATCCTGATCATGAGTGTGAATCCCGGGTTTGGCGGGCAAAAATTTATTCCGGCGGCGTTAGAAAAACTACGGTTGGCAAAAAAACGCATTGCGACCGAGTTTGAACGATCCGGCCGGGAAGTTTGGCTGGAGGTGGATGGCGGCGTGAAAGCGGACAATATTGTCGACATTGCCAATGCGGGCGCCGATACCTTTGTCGCCGGTTCGGCTATTTTTAATTCGGACGACTATACAAAAACCATCTCGGCAATGCGCGCGGCGTTGGCGAATTCAACGGCATCCTGATTGGCCTGGAATGTTGGTTGACCGCCGCGTTTGACCATGGTTTTGCCCACGTAATCTGCATTTGGAAGCGAATCTGATATGCAACACAACAACTTGCCAGACAATTTGAACAGCACTAGCGTTGACGCGGCGAACGGGCGGGAAATGGCGGAAACGGCAGTCCAGACGGCCACTTTGAACGTGGTTGCTGATGGACAGCTGCCGGCTGACGATGGAAAAGACGAAACAAAAAAAATTCGTTATCGTGCCAAGCCAAAGTTTCCAATGCCGGTGTCTGCAAAGTTGCTGGCGCTCGATCTTGACGGTACGCTCTTGGACACGGCCGACGATATTGCCACGGCTGCCAATCGGATGCGCGCGGCGTTTGGTTTTGGCCCGCTGGAAGCGATCGTCATCCGTAATTTCATCGGCCGTGGTATCGCCAATCTGGTTTCGCTGAGCATGAAAAGTGCGGTTGGTGAATTGGGTGCAGGCGCCACCAAAGTTGCCATTGCGCAGTTTGAAAAACAATACGAATCATGCCTGGCCGACACATCCCGGCCCTTCCCCGGCGTTTTTGAAGGGCTGGAATTATTCAAGGAAAAGGGCTTCAAACTCGCTTGTATTACCAACAAGTCGGAACGGTTTGTGTTGCCCCTGCTGGAAAAAACCGCGCTTGCCGACTATTTTGAGTTGGTTGTCTGCGGTGACAGTCTGGCGGAAAAAAAGCCGCACCCGTTGCCGATCCAACACACCGCAAAACAATTTGGCGTGAAAGTTGAAGAGCTTGTTTTGATTGGGGACTCCATGCACGATGCCGCCGCCGCGCGCGCGGCCGGATGTCCGGTTTTTATCGTGCCCTATGGTTACAACGAAGGGCAGGAATTACGTGGTCTGGATTGTGACGCGTTTATTGACGATCTGTCAGCCGCGTTAAAGTACGTTAAGATAACCGTCTAGACGGAATATTTTTCTCTTTGAAATATGATCATGACGTTTGTCGATAAAACAGTTTGGGCATGGCGATGGCAGATTTGGCGTAACTAAATACGCCTGTCTTTCCGTTGTATTTCCTGTTTCAACTGTCTTTGTCGAGAACACCATGAATGAAGCCACCTTCCAACGATTGGCCGCCGACGGCTACAACCGCATACCGGTCACGCTTGAGACTTTTGCTGATCTGGATACGCCTTTATCCATTTACCTGAAGCTCGCCAACAAACCACATTCCTATTTGCTCGAATCGGTTATCGGTGGCGAACGGTTTGGACGTTATTCGATTGTTGGGCTGCCGGCGCGCGAATGGCTTGAGGTGCGCGGACACAATGTTTTGCTGATGCGGTCCTTGAACGACGCCCCTGCGCGCATTGCCGAGCAATTGACTGTGGCTGACCCGCTTGAGTTTATTGACCAATATCGGAATCGCTTCAAGGTGGCGCCAATCGGCGGCGTATTGCGCTTTGCAGGTGGCCTGGCAGGATATTTTGGTTACGATATTGTGCAATATATCGAGCCAAAGCTGGGCAAACATGGTGGTCAAGCGGGTCAACAATTTATCAACAAACCGGATGTGATCGGGGCGCCGGACATTTTATTGATGCTGTCCGACGAGTTGGCGGTGGTCGATAATTTGTCCGGAAAACTGACCATAATTGTTTACGCCGATCCGTCTGATCAAAACGCGTACCTACTTGCCCAAAGCCGTTTAACAGAATTGCGCCTGCAATTGCGCAGCCACGCACCATTGCCGGCTTATGTGCCGTCCGGAATCCAGCCGAAATCCGTCTCGGAAATTGGTAAAGAGAAATTTTTGCAGGCGGTCAAAAAGGCAAAACAATATATTGTTGACGGCGACATCATGCAGGTGCAAATTTCCCAGCGCATTTCGCAACCGTTCGACGCGCCGCCCATCAATCTTTATCGCGCCCTGCGCTCCATTAATCCTTCGCCGTATATGTTCTATTTTGATATGGGGTCATTCCATATTGTCGGCGCGTCGCCGGAGATTTTGGTGCGGCAGGAAGGCGGCAAAATCACCGTTCGGCCGATCGCCGGCACACGCAAGCGGGGTGCCACGCCAGAGCAGGATGCTGCGCTCGAGGATGAGTTGTGTGCCGATCCGAAGGAGCGCGCTGAACATTTGATGTTGATTGACCTCGGACGCAACGACATCGGTCGCGTTGCCAAAGTGGGCAGTGTCAAGGTGACAGAACAATTCGTGGTGGAACGTTATTCGCACGTGATGCATTTGGTCTCAAATGTTGATGGCGAGATACGCGACGATGTGGGTGCCATTGATTTACTGCGCGCCACCTTCCCGGCGGGGACTGTGACCGGCACGACAAAAGTTCGGGCAATGGAGGTCATTGATGAACTCGAACCGTCAAAACGGGGTATTTACGCCGGTGCAGCGGGTTACCTTGGTTTTAACGGTAATCTTGATTTGGCTATTTCGATCCGCACCGGGGTGGTAAAAGACGGCGTACTGTATGCGCAGGCGGCTGCCGGAATTGTCGCTGATTCCGTGCCGGAGTTGGAGTGGCAGGAGACGGAAAATAAGGTGCGCGCCTTGCTGCGCGCCGCAGAAATGGTCGCAACCGGCATTGATACAAACAGTTAACGGATCAAAATATCATGAAAATAATCGATCTTCGAAGTGATACGGTAACGCGGCCAACTGCGGCGATGCTTGCGGCCATGACATCGGCAAAAGTGGGTGATGACGTGTTTGGGGATGATCCCACCGTCAATGCCCTGCAGGAAAAAACGGCCGAACTGGTTGGCATGCAAGCGGCTTTGTTTTTGCCTTCCGGAACACAAAGCAATTTATGCGGTTTGATGGCGCACTGCGCGCGTGGCGATGAATATATCGTCGGTCAAAACGCGCACACTTATAAATATGAAGGTGGCGGCGCGGCGGTGTTGGGCTCCATTCAGCCGCAACCGATTGAGAATGCGGCGGACGGCTCGATTCCAATTGAAAAAATCCGCGCGGCGGTCAAACCAGACGATAGTCACTTTGCCATCACCCGCCTGATTGCACTTGAAAACACCATTGGCGGCAAAGTATTGACCGAAGGGTATATGGCGCAAGTGCAGACTCTTGCCGGTGAAAAATCGCTGGCCATGCATCTTGATGGGGCGCGATTGTTTAATGCGGCGGTCAAAACGAATCGCAGCGCAAAACAAATTTGTGCCTATTTTGATTCGGTGTCGATTTGTTTGTCGAAGGGGCTTGGTGCACCAGTCGGCTCGGTGTTGTGCGGCAGCAAGGAGCTTATCAAACGTGCCCGGCGCTATCGCAAAATGTTGGGCGGGGGCATGCGTCAGGCCGGTTTTATCGCCGCCGCCGGGATTTTTGCGCTTGATCATCATATAAACCGCCTGCATGATGATCACGATCACGCCACACGGCTGGCGATAGGATTAAGGGAAATCAAGCCGCTGAGCCTGGTCATGCCCGATACCAATATATTGTTTGTTAATCTACCGGCGGCAGACGTTGCCGCTTTGCAGGCGCACCTTGAGCAGGCGGGAATCACGGCGATTGTCGGAGTGCACACGCGGTTGGTGACACATTTGGACGTTACCGCGTCCGATGTGGATCGTGTTGTCGATGCGTTCCACGCGTTCTACCGCGGACGGGTCTGACGATGCTGTTGATGATTGATAACTACGATTCATTTACCTTTAATCTTGTTCAATATTTTGGCGAGTTGGGCGAGGATGTGGTGGTTAAACGCAACGATGAAATTTCGTTGGCAGAAATAGACCAGCTTCGCCCTTCAAAAATCGTCATATCACCGGGGCCATGCACACCAAACGAGGCGGGGGTATCCGTGTCGGCCATTTTGACATTTGCAGGCAAGATTCCGATACTCGGTGTGTGCCTTGGTCATCAGAGTATTGGCCAGGCATTCGGCGGCAAAATCATCCATGCCAAAACGCTCATGCACGGTAAAACATCGCAAATTACCCATATCAATCGCGGCGTATTTGCGGGTCTGCCTTCCCCCTATCGGGCGACGCGTTATCACTCATTGGTAATCGAGCGCGACTCCTGCCCGGATTGTCTCGAGGTGACCGCGTGGACCGACGATGGTGAAATCATGGGGGTCCGCCACAAGACGTTACCTGTTGAGGGGGTGCAATTCCATCCCGAATCGATCATGACCGAGCATGGTCATCAGTTATTAAAAAATTTCCTGACCGCGTATTAACGACGTAATAACCAAGGCATTCATTATGTTTACTCCAAAAGAGGCGATTAGTCGTTTGTCAGACAAACGCGAAATTTTTTACGACGAAATGGTTGATTTGTTCCGGCAGGTGATGGCGGGGCAGGTTTCACAAGTACAGTTGTCGGCTATTCTGATGGGCTTGCATGTCAAGACCGAGAGTGTTTCGGAAATTGCCGCAGCCGCACAGGTGATGCGTGAGTTTTCGACCAAGGTTGAGGTGGCCGATAAAACGCACCTGATTGATACCTGTGGGACCGGCGGGGACCAGGCGCATACCTTTAATGTTTCCACTGCGGCCGCATTTGTTGCCGCTGCCGCCGGTGCCAAGGTCGCCAAACACGGCGGTCGCTCGGTTTCTTCGCAATCGGGTAGCGCGGACGTATTGGAGGTGCTTGGCGTTAATTTAAATCTCACACCACAACAGGTCAGCGAGTCGATTGACCAAGTTGGAATTGGTTTTATGTTCGCCCCCAACCATCACCCGGCGATGAAATATGCCGCGCCGGTACGAAAAGAGCTGGGTATGCGCACAATTTTAAATATCTTGGGGCCGTTGACCAATCCGGCCGGCGCACCCAATCAATTGATGGGGGTGTTCCATATGGATTTGGTGGGCATTCAGGCGCGGGTGTTGAAACAACTGGGTGCAAAACATGTGATGGTGGTGCATGGTGAAGATGGCTTGGATGAAATCACCCTGGGTGGAAAGACCCATGTGGCGGAGGTCAAACACGGGTTTGTGACCGAATATGTGATCGAGCCAAAACAATTTGGATTCGACGTGACCTCGATTGACCAGATCAAGGTTGCGGACAAAGATGCGTCAAAAGTGATGCTGTTGGATGTGCTGGACAATCACTCAGGAGCGGCGAAGGAAATCGTCATCCTGAACGCGGGCGCGGCAATTTATGTTGCCGGATTGGCCAATGATTTGTGGGGTGGCGTGACGCTGGCGCGCACCATGGTTGAATCCGGTAAGGCCAGAAAAAAACTCGATGAGTTGGTTCGATTTACTTCGGCACTGGCGATCTAAATTATCCATCGATGACGAATATTCTGGATGAAATTTTGGCAACCAAGCGACGCGAGATTGTTGAGGCGAAACGCAATACGCCACTGGCGGTGTTATATGAAAAAATTGCCAAACTTCCTGCTACCAAGGATTTTGTTGGCGCAATAATCGCCAAGCGCCGGGAAAACATTCCGGCTGTTATTGCTGAAATTAAAAAACAAAGCCCTTCGGCCGGGCAATTTCGTGCCGATGGTTTATTCGAGCCGGCGCGAATTGCCGCCAGTTATGAGGCCAACGGCGCGGCGTGTTTGTCTGTTTTGACCGACGCCCAATATTTTGGAGGATCGGCAGACGATGTACGAGCCGCACGTGCGTCCTGCGCCCTGCCCATTCTTCGCAAAGAATTCATTGTTGATCCTTATCAAATCGTCGAGGCACGGGCGATGGGTGCGGATGCCGTTTTGTTTATTGTTGATGCGCTACCCATCGAGCAGTTTTGCGAATTGGAAAAATTAGCGGGCGCGCTTGGATTAGCGGTATTGGTGGAGTCACACACGGAAGCGCAAATTCAGCAGGCGCTCACCTTGGAAACCTCCTTGATCGGCATCAATAATCGCGACTTGACCCGTTTTGCCACCGATGTGCAGACGACCTTGAGGCTTCTGCCGCAGGTCGGCGCAGACCGAATCGTTGTCACTGAAAGTGGTATTGAGTCGACGCAAGCAATTGATTTGATGATAAAAAATGGCGTCACCACGTTTTTGGTGGGAGGCGCGCTCATGCAGGCGGTCGACCCTGGTGCCGCACTCAAAAGGCTTTTTCAGGATAAACGATTGGCTTAGGGAGTCTTCAGTAACGACCTTGAATCCAATTTGTCAGGATGTTGCGTGCATTTTTGATGTTGCATTCACGCAACATGCATGCAAGTGGCTGGTGTTTTTACCCTTATTCGCTTGAGGGAGGGGGGTATTTTTGGCAAAATGGCGATAGCTACTCGAAAATCCCAGGCAAAAGTGTCGCCTGGTGGCAACTGAATTGATCATTTCGTTCGGTTTTGCTGCCGCAGTCCACACTGGCCAATCAGGTTTGAGTAATTGCACCAGATAGAAATCCAATAGCATTACCGTTAATCCAAAGGAGATTTTTGATGAACAAAAAATTGATCGCACTTGCAGTCGCTGCCGCTACCGTGGCTCCTGCTGCAATGGCGCAAACCGCCAATCCAGTGACGCTTTACGGCCGCATTTATGTCATGTTTGAGAACGTAAAAGCTGACGGCGGCACCGCTGCTCCAATCCCTAGCCGTAATCGCGTGAACAACAATGGCGCGTCGTTGCTTGGTGTACGTGGCACGGAAGATTTGGGTGGCGGCTTAAAGGCTTTCTTCCAACTCGAAACCGAATTCCGTCCAGACCAAAATGACACAACCTTTGGTAACCGTAATAGCGGTGTTGGTTTGCAAGGTGGTTTTGGCTCGGTATTGCTGGGCCGTTGGGATACCCCGTTCAAACTTGCTTCGGCAAAGTACGATCCGTTTGGCGATACTACGCTTGCCGGTTTCACAGCAGTCATGGGTGACCGTGGAAACTTCAACCGTCGCGACCAAAACGTGGCGCAGTGGTGGTCTCCTAATTGGTCAGGTGTTCAGGCTCGTGTGAGCTACACCGCCAATGAAGGCAGAACGTCAACCGTCAGCCCGGTTGTGACCTCGATGAATGCAACTTATGACAAGGGTCCGATTTCCCTGGCCTACGCGTACGAAAAGCATAAGGATATTTTCAAGAACTACACCGGTGCAGTTGGCAACGTTGCTGGTGCCAGCGAAAGAGGCATGACGTTGGGTGGTTCGATCACATTTGGTCCAATGCGCGCGGCGGCAGTAGTTCAGCGTTACAAGAAAAACGGTGGCGGTGCCACTGTGACTTCGGATCAAAAAGCGCAAATGTTTAACTTGATGTATACGGCTGGCAAAAATCAGTTTGTATTCCAAATGCAACGTTCGAAAGATGGCGCGACCCGTGCAACATCTGCTGCAGCCGTTGCTGAGCCAGACTCAAAAGTGAATTCAGTTGGTTATTTCTACAACTTCTCACGTCGCACATCGTTGATCGCGGTTTACAACCAAACCAAAAACAACAGTTTTGGCTTGGGTAACTTCGGTGCCAATACTTTGACTATCGCAGCGGATCAGGATCCACGCGGCTTCGCTGTTGGCTTCCGTCACACGTTCTAAATTTGACGGCAAGTTGATGCATGTTTTAAAGGACGGGCACCTTCGGGTGCCCGTTTTATTTTAAGGTTGGATGATGCATATTATTGATACATTGATTGGCCAAATCGATTCGGCGTTAAGGACGGTTTTTTCGGTGACACCCGCCGCTCGGATCATGCCTGTGCCGTTGGCAGACGCGGGTAGTTCTGGATTATTGGCACCGACTGTTGCGTCAAAAAGTGTGCGCCTGATGCGGGTAAACCATGTTGGCGAGGTTTGCGCCCAAGGGCTTTACCAGGGGCAGTTGTTGGTTGCCCGCCATCACAAAGTGAGGCAGGTCCTTGAAGCAGCAGCAAATGAAGAGCGTGATCATCTTGCCTGGTGCGCTACGCGAATTGCCGAGCTTGGTGGGCATACCAGCGTTTTAAGTCCTATTTTTTATGCCGGTGCATGGGGGCTGGGTGTGATGTCCGGGCTGGCCGGGGACAAGTGGAGCATGGGATTCCTGGTTGAAACCGAACAACAGGTGGAGGCGCACCTTGCCTCCCATTTGGATCGGTTGCCTGTGGATGACCTCAGGAGCCGCGCGATCGTTGAGCAAATGCGTATAGACGAAATCGTCCATGGTAACAGTGGAAAAGCGCATGGTGGAGTGCCATTGCCATTTCCAATCAAGATGGCCATGCGAATGTCGTCAAAAATTATGACTGGATCAACCTATTGGGTTTAGGCGCTATTGAGCTTCCGCTCCACGGCGGTTTAGGCGAAAAAATTGAATCGCCCGTGAATTTAATTACAACGCCTCAATGATTTCAAAGTCATGGCTAATCGTCGCAGTTTTGGCCAGCATGGCAGAGGCGGAGCAGTAAATGTCCGCTGAGAGTTGAATCGCCCGACTGACCTTGGCAGGATCCAAGCCCTTGCCAGTGACCACAAAATGGAAATGAATGCGAGTAAACACTTTCGGGTCTGTTGTTGCCCTGTCTGCCTCCAGTTCGACATAACAGTCGTGAACCTGTTGCCTGGATTTTTTCAAAATGAGCACCACGTCAATCGCGCCGCACGCCCCGGTGCCTGCCAAGACGGTTTCGAGCGGTCGTGCCCCCCGATTTTCGCCGCCAACTTCTGGTGAGCCGTCCATTAAGATCGAATGTCCGGTTGCCGTTTTTGCTTCAAACGCCACATTGCCGAGCCAATTAATACGCATTTTCATGATTTCCCCAGAGCTTATGGCCAGTCACATAGTATAAACGGCTGAAAAATGAGTCGTATGAGGCAGGGTGGGCTTATTGCTGCCTGAATCAATTTTCAACATCAAAGTTGACGGCAGGGTACTGAATACATTAGAATTTCATGTTCTGCTAATCGTTCGCCCCGAACCTGACGAATGAGTGTTTTTTTATTTGCATTTATCTGCGGCTTTGCAACAAAAGCGCGGGATCAAACAGCAAATTGAAGATGCTCAACAGCCGAAACCGAAATTTAAGTGAGCCTATTATGAAAACCTTTTCCGCCAAACCGCATGAAGTTGTACACGGTTGGTTTCACGTTGATGCAACCGACAAAGTGTTGGGTCGTCTCGCCTCTGAAGTCGCGTCGCGCTTGCGTGGCAAACACAAACCAGAATACACCCCGCACGTTGATACTGGTGACTTCATTGTTGTAACCAATGTTGAAAAACTGCGCGTTACCGGCAATAAAGCAGAAGATAAAATTTATTACCGTCACACCGGTTACCCGGGCGGTATCTACGAAACAAACTTCAACAAGATGCAAGAAAAGCATCCTGAACGCGTGCTTGAAAAAGCCGTTAAGGGCATGTTGCCAAAGGGCCCGTTGGGCTACGCAATGATCAAGAAATTAAAGGTCTATGCAGGCAACGCTCATCCGCATTCCGCGCAGCAGCCCAAAGAACTCACGATTTAAGGAACCCGAAAATGGTCGGCAAATATCACTATGGAACGGGTCGTCGCAAGAGTGCGGTAGCTCGTGTATTTATTAAACTGGGCAAGGGTCAAATCGTTGTAAACGACAAAGCGCTTGATCTATATTTTTCACGTGAAACCGGTCGGATGATTGTTCGCCAACCGCTTGAGTTGACAGGTAACACAGAAAGTTTTGACATCATGGTCAATGTTTTTGGCGGTGGTGAATCTGGTCAGGCCGGGGCCGTGCGGCACGGCATTACCCGTGCGCTGATTGATTTCGACGCAACGCTAAAGCCACAGCTATCAAAAGCTGGATTTGTTACCCGTGATGCGCGTGAAGTTGAACGTAAAAAAGTCGGCTTCCACAAGGCGCGTCGTCGCAAGCAGTTCTCGAAACGCTAGAAATTGCGAATTGCGACTTCATCAACAAAAAGCCGCCTTATGCGGCTTTTTGCACTTTTTGACCTTGAAGTTGTTGTTTGGCGACAAAATTACCTTGAAATCACGGCAGTCCGAGGCCGTGATGCGCAAGTTTATCCTGTGTGGCCGGCCCTAAATGGGGCAGACTTGGGCCAAGAGCCATTTTTAATATAAATAACAAGCCTTTGAATGCTTAGCGAAATGAAACTGCGCGGTTCCTGGCGAAAAATTCGCTCAAAAATTGGTATTCGGTCTGACCGGGTGGCAATCCGGTCGCATGTGCCGTGGTACGTGAAATTTGGCGGCTACGGCATAGCCATGGGCATCGCCGGCGCAATTGCCTGGGTGATCGTAGATAACAGCTATCGCATTACCGGCTTTAGTCGCGACGAGGCAAAGGCGCAGATCGATGTGTTGGCGAATGAGAATGCCAAAATTAAGCTCAGCTACGAAGCGACCAAGTCCGCGTTGAATGATAAAGAGGGCAAACTAAAAGTCGAAACGGCTGCGCTTGCAGAGCTGACAAAAAATATGTCGCAATTGCAGGATGAAAATGCCAGCCTGAAAGAGGACTTGGGCTTTTTGCGAAACGTAATGTCAACCGGCAGTGTGCCGGACGGTTTGGCGATTCAAAATTTTAAAGTTGAGCCGGATGCATTACCCAATGAGTTTCGCTACCGGCTGCTGATTACGCAGGGTGGCCAGCGAAAGGTCGACTTTAAAGGCAAGGTTCAGGTTATTGCCAGGGTTCAATTGCCCGGTGAATCGTCACAAACGGTTCTAAGTTTTCCAAATGATGCGGAATTGCGTGCGGCAACAGCCGGAATTGAGTTTCGCTTTTACCAAAAAATTGATGGCCGGTTTAGAATCCCGGAAGGTGCCCAAATAAAAAACGTACAGGTCAGAGTGTTGGGTTTGCCGGGGCACGATGTCCGTGCGCAGCGTAACATCAGTCTGTAGCAACACATTTTCGCGAGGAGTTGACCATGTTTAGCAATAAGACCAACAAGGCAAGTCCGATAGATAGCTTGATCGGAGCGGGAACGGTGATTACCGGCGACGTGCAATTTACCGGAGGACTGAGAATTGACGGCACGGTAAAGGGTAATATTAAGGCAGTGGGGGATAAGCCGGGTACGTTGGTTTTATCCGAGCTGGCAAAAATTGAAGGCGAAATTGAGGTCGCGCATG
Organism: uncultured Burkholderiales bacterium; assembly: GCA_947085425.1. Lineage (GTDB taxonomy): Bacteria > Pseudomonadota > Gammaproteobacteria > Burkholderiales > Usitatibacteraceae > UKL13-2. Next base: position 42,250 of record CAMTWK010000019.1, read on the forward strand.
TGGTTGTGAACGGATCGGTTGCCGGTCCGGTACGGGCGCGTGAATATCTTGAGCTGATGCCAAAAGCGCGAGTCACAGGAGATGTAACCTATAAAACGATCGAAATTCATGTTGGAGCGATTGTGATGGGTCGAATGGTGCACGACAGTGAGACGCGCAATTCCGAAAAAGTGATTGAATTTAAGCCGGCTTCCGGGTCATAGAGTCTTGAATCGCGACCAACTGCTGCAAACTAGAGCATGATGTGGAACTGAAGGCCAACGAAGTGAGGAAAACAAAATGAATGATATGTCGATGATGCCCGCCCCGCTGTTATTTACTGACAATGCGGCTGACAAAGTTAAGGCTCTGATCGAAGAAGAGGGTAATAACGACCTCAAGTTACGCGTGTTTGTGACCGGTGGTGGCTGTTCGGGCCTGCAATATGGCTTCACATTTGACGAAATTACCAATGATGACGACACCATTATGGAAAAAAAGGGTGTGCAGTTACTGATCGATCCGATGAGTTACCAATACCTGATCGGCGCGGAAATTGATTATTCTGAAGGGCTTGAGGGCGCGCAGTTTGTGATTAAAAATCCGAATGCTTCGAGTACCTGCGGCTGTGGTTCGTCGTTTTCAGCTTAATCATCACGCGATAAATAATCATGACGGAGGCTTTGGCCTCCGTTTTTTATTGGGTCCCGCCGGCTGAAATCATTCGGCTCGTCAGTTTTTTGATTTCCCCGCCATAGTGTCGAAATGCCCGTCGCTCATGTCACCATCAGCTAAAATTGCCATCTGGATTCGCAGCTAATCAGGCCAATCAGCGGAATTTTTTGATTTCCCCGCCATAGTGTCGAAATGCCCGTCGCTCATGTCACCATCAGCTAAAATTGCCATCTGGATTCGCAGCTAATCAGGCCAATCAGCGGAATTGGGAGCCATTTCCGCATTTGGTCGCAATCTGCTTGGCCACATGCATTGCAGCCAATAGAGTCAGCGTGTCAAATTGCGCCCTGTTTATTAAAATTCACCTGGGCCGTAGATCACAATATTTAAATACCGACAACATTCCCATCAGGAAGGGGCTTTGATTATGTCTTTTGCCACATCATCAGTACCAAATTTTGTTCGCAAGGCGCTTACCGCTGCTGTCATGGCAACTTTATCCGCATCGCTGTTTGCGCAAACGCCCGCGACCCCGCCTGTAGGTGGAGCGCCTGCAGCCGCGGCACCCGCAACCGGCGCGCCTCCACCGGTGCCCGCGCCGCGGCCGTTCAAGGAAATCATCAAAGATGCCAAGATGACCCCCGGGTTTTTTAATATCTACCAAAAGGATGAAAAGGTCTGGCTGGCGATCAAGCCCGACCAGTTCGACAAGCCATTTTTCTTCACCTATAACATTCCACAAAGTGTCGGCGAGCGTGGCTTGTATGGGTCGCAAATGGGCGGAGCGGAAATGGCCGTTTTCAAAAAAATTGGCAATCAGATTCAACTGATTGCAAAAAATGCGGAGTTTTACGCAACGCCAGGCACACCACAGGCGCAATTTGTGTCCGAGGCATTTTCCGATTCGCTGCTGTCGAGCGCAGTCGCTGCGTCTGCGGCTGATCCGGAAACCAAAGCTGTATTGGTCGAGGCAAACAGCCTGTTGTTTGTCGATATCCCAGGTTATTTAACGCGCCTCGAATTTGCCTATCGGTTGCCATTTGCGCTCGATGCTCGCAATAGCAGCTTTAGCCATGTCAACAACAATGAAATGATTACCGGCTTGCGGGTGAACGCACATTTTTCCATTCCTAAGCTGTCGGCTCCACCTCTGACACCGCCGCCGTCACCGGTGCCGATGCCAACGCCGCCACAGAGCACGCCTGATCCTCGCAGCCTGTTTGTGAGCTTCTATTATTCGTTTGCAAAACTGCCGGACACCCCAATGGATACGCGAATCGCTGACGAACGTGTCGGCCATTTTGTATCCACCCGCACAAATTTTGATCAAGACACATCGCCGAAAACCAAACAACATTTTGTGAATCGCTGGCGGCTTGAGAAAAAAGATGCCAACGCGGCCATGTCTGAGCCAAAGGAGCCGATTACCTTTTGGATTGATAAAAACGTTCCGGAAAAGTATCGCAAGTCTGTGCTGGGCGGTATTGTCGAATGGAACAAGGCGTTTGAAAAAATCGGTTTCAAAAACGCGATTGTCGCCAAGCAGCAGACCGACCAGGATACCTTTGACACTATGGACGCAAGACATGCGTCGGTACGTTGGTTTGTTGGTGCCGACGTTGGATTTGCGATCGGGCCGTCGCATAAAGATCCGCGTACCGGCGAAATTCTCGATGCCGACATCGGTATGTCCGACGTGTTTGCGCGCGGCGCACGCCGCCTCATGTCGGAGGATATTGGTAAACCAATGGTGCTTGACGCAGCACTTGCCGGCGCCATGTCACCCTCGCTAAAACAGCAGGCAACGTTTTTGCAGTGCAACTATATGGCCGAAAAAGCCCATGACATGCACTTTGCCATGGACATTTTGGAAGCGCGCGGCTTGGATATGGATTCCCCTGAGGCCGACAAATTGGCTCAAGCCTATGTGTTTGACGTCATCATGCACGAAGTCGGACACACCCTGGGATTCCGCCACAACTTCCGCTCGTCGACCATTTACTCCGTTAAGCAAATTCAAGACCCGGAATTTACCAAGGTCAATGGTTTGGCAGGATCAGTGATGGATTACAACCCGTTTAACCTCGCGCTCAAAGGTGAAAAACAGGGGGAGTATGTGATGTCATCGTTGGGTCCATACGATTATTTGGCGGTGGAATATGCCTACAAACCACTTGATCCGAAGACAGAAAAGGCGGATCTGGCAGCCATTGCAGCCAAGGCCACAACCAACCCTTTGCTTGCCTATGCAACCGATGAAGATGCCGGCGGATTTGGAGGATTTTACGGAATGGACCCTGAGGTTAACCGCTTTGATATGGGCTCCGATCCGATTGAATACTACAAAAAACGACTCAAGCTTTCCCGTGAGTTGTGGGATCGGGTACAAAACCTGCAACTCAAACCAGGCGAAAGTTACGAGCGCCTGACACGATCATTTGCATCAGGTTTCCGTTCCGTTTCGCAAGTCGCGCCGTTGTTGGCGAAATACGTGGGTGGCGTAAAACACGTTCGGGATCGTGCTGGCAGCAATCAGGCGTTGTACACACCAACGCCGGTGGCCAAACAGCGTGAGGCATTACAACTGGTGACCGATGGATTGTTCAAGGTCGACAGCTTCAAATTCAAGCCTGAATTTGTGTCGCGCCTGTCGATTGATCATTTTGATCGTTTTGGCGCGGGACGAACCAATCCGGACATTTCCATCGCCAATACCGTCATGAATTTGCAGCGCGGCGTATTGGATATCTTGTATGCCGACGCAGTGGCACAGCGTTTGTCGGATAGCCAGGACAAAGTCGCCAACCTGGCGCAGGTGATGAAGTTGTCGGAAGTGTATGACACTTTGCAAAATGCAATCTGGGCGGAATTGCGCAGCGGCGGTGACATCTCGACCATGCGTCGCAATTTGCAACGTGACCACATCAAGCGCATTTCAACCAGTCTGATTCGCCCGGCAGCCAATTCCCCGGCGGATGCGCGTAGTCTGATGCGTGAGTCGGCCAATCAGTTGCAAAGCCAGATTCGGGCGGCGGTTGGTAAACCAATGAGCAAGGAAGCCAAGGCGCATTTGTCCGAAAGCCTGAATATGTTGAGCGAGGCGTTAAAAGCGCCAATGCAACGCGCTGGCGTATAGAACGCAATACCTAAATGTACCTCCCCGGCCGCGCGGTTGGGGAGGTGTTTTCAGCGGTTCAACCCCCAAAAGTCCCCCTGACTTTGTGAATTCGCCTTATAATTCAACATCTTTGATTTACACACCACTAGGAGTACACCATGGCAGGCGAACGCAAGCGTACCCGCCGCAACACGCTAGAGCGTCGTTGCTTAGGCAAATATTTCAAAAGGCTGTTTATCGGATCGAGCAAATCGACCTTTAAGATGCTGGAAGCAATTAAAAAGAACTAATTGTTTTGCTGGACTAAAAAAGCCGCTCATTGAGCGGCTTTTTTGTTTTTTAAATTCTATGCTTGAAGCGGCGTTCCATTAATAAGTGCCTGAAAATGCCCGTCTGTATTGATGAAAAATTTCAGCCGTATTCATGTTTGCGCCAAGAAGTGCCGAAAGGTGATGAAGGCGGCACCAAAGTGAAACCTTAGAGTGATGTATTGCGCCTCATCTATTCGAAATTTTCGGGCAATTTTGGCAGGATGACACGTGCATTTTGCTGCGCCGCAGCATCGATTGTGATTGACACTTCTATGCACTAGTAATACGCTCATTTCAAACGGGCGTTTGAAACGGCGGTTCATTTTTATAACCGACTGATTTTTAACGACTAAACTCCAAGAATATTTTTATGGGTCAAATTGGCGTGCAAAAAGTTCCGATTCTCCTTAGCGTTTTGGCCCCATTGGAGGTCAAATCCGCGGAAAAAAACGAGGCAGGTGACACCAAGTCGCGCATTCTTGATGCGGCCGAGGTGTTGTTTATGGAGCATGGTTTTGAGGCAACCAGTTTGCGCTTGATTACCACCGCCGCGAACGTTAATTTGGCTGCCGCCAACTACCACTTCGGTTCTAAGGAAGAATTATTCCAGGCCGTATTCACCCGTCGGCTTGACCCCTTAAACCGCGACCGGGTTGCGCGACTGAGCGCCTATGAGGCGGCTGCTGCAGCCAACCATCAGGCGTATCCATTAACGTGCGAAAAAATCTTGTCGGCCATGTTTATTCCAGCGCTGACGATGGCACGCGATCAGGAGCGGGGTGGACAAAATTTTCTGCGTTTGCTCGGTCGCGCCTATGCTGATCCAGCGCCTTTCATACGCGAATTCTTATCCAGCCAATATGCCGAAATGATCGCGCGATTTCGGGCGGCATTTGGACGCGCGTTACCGCATATTCCGCGCGAAGAAGTTTCGTGGCGATTGCATTTTGTAATGGGCGCATTGTCGTTCACCCTGGCCGGAACCGATGTATTGAAAATGATTGCGCACTATCATCCGGACGAAGTTGAAAACGATGAATTGATTTTGAAACGCCTCGCGCCTTTTTTGGCGGCGGGTTTGCGCGCACCGGTCGGCTCCGCCACCGATGAGCATCAGTGGTTTAACGAAGCGTAACAAGTTTTGTTGCACGTTCAGTTTGTTCAAGATTGAGAGGAATTTCCATGGGCACCTTTATCTCCATAGCTGTTGTTGTGATTGTAATTTGGGCGCTGGCCTATCACGCGGTTTCCGCGCTGGTGTGGACAGCCGTCGTCGGCGTGATGTTAATCGTTGCCACGGCAACGGGAAGCATTAGCGGTGCGATTGCCGGTGTGATGTGGTTTTTGTTTTTGGCCGCCGCATTGGTCACCAATATGAAACCGCTTCGGATTAGTATGTTGTCGTCCCCCCTATTTGCGACTTATAAGAAACTTTTGCCGCAGATGTCCAGCACTGAACAAGAGGCACTGGAAGCGGGCACAGTCTGGTGGGACGGCGATTTATTTTCCGGCAAACCGGATTGGAACAAATGGCTGAATGTGCCACGGGCAACACTGACCGCCGAAGAACAGGCGTTTATTGACGGCCCAACCAACCAGTTATGCAGCATGATCGACGAGTGGAAAATCACCCACGAAGATTTTGATTTGCCGCCGAATGTATGGCAATTCATTAAAGAAAATGGTTTCTTGGGCATGATCATTCCCAAAGAGTATGGCGGCAAAGGGTTTTCCGCCTATGGCCACAGCCAAACCGTATTAAAAATTTCCACCCGTTCCGCGACGGCGGCCGTATCCGTCATGGTGCCGAATTCTCTGGGCCCGGGCGAATTACTAATGCACTACGGCACCAAAGCGCAAAAGGATCACTATTTGCCACGCCTGGCCAAGGGCATCGACATTCCCTGTTTTGCCTTAACCGCACCAGAAGCAGGATCGGACGCCGCTTCGATGACGGATTGCGGCATTATCTGCAAACAAATGTGGGAAGGGGTCGAGACCATCGGCCTGAGAGTGACTTGGGAAAAGCGCTACATCACGCTTGGTCCGATCGCGACATTACTTGGCTTGGCATTCAAGGCCTACGACCCGGATAAATTACTGGGCGGTGAAGAAGACTTGGGCATTACCTGTGCGCTCATTCCAACCAATCATCCGGGTGTGGTCATCGGCCGCCGTCACATGACGTTGAATGCCGCGTTTATGAACGGCCCGAATTCCGGCAATGACGTTTTTATTCCGATGGATTGGGTGATCGGTGGACAACCGATGCTGGGGCAAGGCTGGCGCATGTTGATGGAATGTCTGGCAGCAGGTCGCTCTGTCTCGCTGCCCGCACAATCCATCGCGGCGGGCAAAGTGGCGAGTTTTACCTCGGGTGCTTATTCGCGTGTTCGCCAACAATTCAAAACACCGATTGGAAAATTTGAAGGCATCGAAGAGCCATTGGCGCGTATTGCCGCGATGACGTACATTTTGGATGCTGTCCGCACCATCACGGCCGGTGCACTCGATCTCGGTGAAAAGCCTTCCGTGTTGTCGGCAATTTCCAAGTACCACGCAACCGAACGCATGCGCCAGGTCATCACCGACGCCATGGATATTCACGGCGGCAAAGGCATTTGTATGGGGCCGAATAATTATCTGGGACGCGCCTATCAGCAAGTGCCGATTGCCATCACCGTTGAGGGGGCAAATATTTTGACCCGATCGCTGATTATTTTTGGTCAGGGTGCGATTCGTTGCCATCCGTGGGTGTTGAAAGAAATGAAGGCCGCCCGGTCCAATTCAATTGATGAATTTGATCACGCATTTTGGGAACACATCAAATTCACCATGTCCAATACTGCTCGTTCGTTGTGGATGGGCATCACCGGCGGGGTTGGCATGCCGTCCCCGTCATGCCAGGACACAAAACGTTTTTACCAGCAGATGACAAGATTCTCGTCAGCGTTTGCGTTGCTCGCCGACGTGTCGATGTTTGTTATCGGTGGTTCGCTCAAACGCAAAGAAAAACTTTCTGCGCGCTTGGGCGATGTGCTGTCGCATTTGTATTTGTCGTCATGTGTGCTGAAATTTTATGATGAGCGCGGTCAGCAAAAAGATGAATTGCCGATTCTCAAATGGGCGCTGTACGATTGTGCGTTCAAGATTCAGGTGGCAATGGATGGCATCATCAAAAACTTCCCCAATCGTTTTGTCGCATGGTGGTTGCGTCGTCTGGTGTTTCCAAAAGGCATGACGCTCATTCAGCCGCCCGACCAGCTGGGCCACGAAGTTGCGCGCATCCTCATTACGCCGTGTGCGGCGCGTGATCGTTTGATTCACGGCATGTATTTGCCCAATGACGAAAACGACATCATGGGTCAGTTAAAAGCGGCAATGGATGCAGTAGTGGCCGTGGAACCAATTGAGGCAAAAGTACGCGTCGCGCAAAAGGCCGGACGTCTCAGCGGCAAATCGATCGACGAAGTTTTTGAAGAGGCAAAAGGCTTGTCGGTGATTTCCGACACCGAGCTGGCGCAGTGGAAACGCGCCCGTGTGCTGACCAAAGAAGTGGTGCGTGTCGACGACTTCGACAAAAATTTCGGTTTATCAGTTGCGCAATCCACCGTTCAGTCAAAAAAGTCGCCTGCTGAATACGCGGCAGCTGCTGAATAAGGAAAGACTCATGAAAAAAGTTTATGTGGTTGACGGCGCACGTACGCCTTTTCTAAAAGCCAAAGGCAAACTGGGCCCGTTTAGCGGTGGTGATCTGGCGGTGGGTTGCGCGCGCCCTTTGCTCGCAAGGCAATCGTTTGCGCCGACTGATTTTGATGAAGTGATTGTTGGTGCGGCGATGCCTTCGGCAGACGAAGCCAATATCGGCCGGGTGGTGTCATTGCGGGTGGGTTGTGGCGATAAGGTGCCGGCGTGGACGGTGATGCGCAATTGCGCCTCGGGTATGCAGGCACTCGATTCGGCCTACGTCAATATTCTCGCCGGCAAATCCAATTTGGTTTTGGCGGGCGGGACGGACGCAATGAGCCACGCGCCGTTGTTGTTTGGTCCGGCGATGGTCAATTGGCTGGCGGATTGGTATGCGGCCAAATCATTCGGCCAGCGTGCCGGCGTGGCGCTGAAATTTCGTCCCGCCTACCTCGCCCCGGTCATCGCCATTCTCAAAGGTCTGACCGACCCGATCGTAAAATTGTCGATGGGACAAACAGCGGAGATTGTCGCCAAACGATTTGGCATCACCCGGCAAATGATGGATGCGTTTTCTGCTGAGTCACACCTGAAAGTGTTGGCCGGTCGCGCTGCGGGACACTACGACGAAATTGAGCCGCTGATTGACGCCCGGGGCATCGTATATGCAGAAGACGACGGCGTGCGCACTGATTCAACACCGGAACGATTGGCAAAATTACGCCCGGTCTTTGATAAGACCTACGGCAACGTCACCGCCGGCAATTCATCGCAGGTGACCGATGGTGCTGCCATGTTGATTTTGGCGAGTGAAGAAGCCGTCGCCCAATACAATTTAAAACCGTTGGGCGCCATTATTGATTCACAGTGGAGTGCGCTTGATCCGGCGGAAATGGGATTGGGGCCGGTGCATGCCATCACACCGATGTTGCAGCGTCATCAACTCAGCCTGAATGATCTCGATTGTGTTGAGATCAACGAAGCATTTGCGGCGCAGGCGTTGGCTTGTCTGGCGGCGTGGGAGTCGGAATCCTATTGCAACAAAAAGTTGGGTCTCGATGATGCCGGTTTTGCAAAACTAGGCAAACTCGATCGCGCCAAATTTAACGTTGACGGTGGGGCCATTGCCGTCGGCCACCCCATTGGCGCATCGGGTGCGCGGGTGGTGTTGCATGCGCTCAAGACACTTGAACGCACCAACGGTCGATACGCCGCCGCCTCACTCTGTATTGGTGGCGGGCAGGGCGGGGCGATGTTATTGGAACGGGTGTAAAAATAATCGAAATTTTGCATCGCCTCGTGGCGCCGGTATGAAAAACGAAACCCGCATCCAGGTGCGCTGTTTCAAATATAAATGCCCCAAACTCCGCACCGATATTGCACTTTCTAAAACAATTTGATGGCCGCAGGGAAAATAAAAATGCAAAACTGGAAACATTGGCAACTTGCCAACAACGACAACAACATCGCTTTCCTCACCTTCAATCGTGCAAAAGCAGACGGCACCGCCGATTCGACCAATACCTTTTCGTCCGAGTCGCTTTGCGAGCTCGGCGAGATTTGTGTTTTTTTGCGGGCCAACCCGGTCAAGGGATTGGCCATTCTGTCGGCAAAAAATAATGGTTTTGCCGCCGGTGCGGATATAGACGAATTCACCGGTTTTACGACGCTTGACGAGGCCGCCGCCATGACCAAACTTGGGTTGGACGTGTTTGATCAAGTGGCTGCATTGCCGTTTCCAACGGTGGCGATGATTCATGGTTTTTGTATGGGTGGCGGTACCGAGCTGGCGCTGGCGTGTAAATATCGCGTAGCCGATGACGGCCCGAAAACAAAAATGGCATTGCCAGAAGTGATGATTGGCATTGTTCCCGGCTGGGGTGGGGCCATGCGCATGCCGAAATTGATTGGTGCCGGCCAGGCACTCGGTCTAATGCTGACCGGACGCGCCGTAAATGCCAAAACCGCCAAACGCATGGGTCTGGTTGATGTGATCACACCACGCCGCCACTTCACCAATGCAGCAATGATGTTATTGCAGAAACCGCCAAGCCCGCATCGCCCGGCGTTAAAAGATGCCATCACCAATTGGCCAATCGTTCGCACATTGGTGGCAAACGCCTCACGCAAACAGGTGGCGAAAAAGGCCAGCCGCGAACACTACCCGGCACCCTACGCCATCATTGACCTTTGGGAAAAATTCGGCGGCGATCCGCGCAACGTACCCGCTGATCATCAGTCGTCGATGCAAAGTCTCTTTGCGCATCCGACTGCACGCAACCTGATTCGTATTTTTAAATTACAGGATCGGTTGAAGGCGTTGGGTGCCGGTGAGTCGGGTATTCAACACGTGCATGTGGTGGGTGCCGGGGTTATGGGCGGCGACATCGCCGCGTGGTGCGCGTTCAAGGGTTTGACAGTGACTTTGCAGGATTTGGATCATGCGCGCATCGCACCTGCAATCAAACGTGCCGCTGCGCTGTACAAGAAAAAACTCAAGGCCCCACATTTGGTGCAGGCAGCCATGGATCGGTTGATCCCGGACGTGAAGGGCGATGGTGTTGCCCACTGCGACTTGGTGATCGAGGCGATTGTTGAAAATGCCGACATCAAGAAAAAGTTGTATGCATCGATCGAGCCGCGCTTAAAGGAAAACGCAATACTCGCGACCAATACCTCTTCCATTCCATTGCAGGAATTGGCGATTGGTCTGGCCAAGCCGGAGCGGCTGGTTGGCATTCACTTTTTTAATCCGGTCGCAATGATGATGTTGGTGGAGATTGTCGAGGGCCCACAAACGGCCGCCGAAGTTATGACGCGCGCACAAGCGTTTGTGAAAAAAATCGACAAGTTGCCGCTGCCGGTCAAGTCTGCGCCGGGATTTTTGGTTAACCGCATTCTCACGCCCTATATGACCGAAGCCCAAGTGATGCTCGAAGAGGGAATTCCGGCCGAAACCATTGATGCGGCGGCAAAAGCGTTTGGTATGCCGATGGGGCCGATTGAACTCGCTGATACGGTCGGGCTTGATGTCGGCTTGGCGGTGGGCAAAGAGCTGGCACGTCCACATTCACCACAGCCGAAGAAAATTCAACAATTGGTTGAAGCGAAAAAATTTGGAAAAAAAACCGGCGAGGGATTCTACAAATGGGTCAATGGCCGTCCGCAAAAAGCCAATGGCTCCGGCACGGTGGACCTTGCGCCGCTGTGGATGCGCATGACGCTGCCGGCGGTGAATGAAGCGGTTGCCTGTGTGCGCGAAGGCATTGTCGCCGATGCCGACCTGTGTGACGCCGGTGTGATTTTTGGCACCGGCTTTGCACCACACCGTGGCGGACCGCTCAATTATTTGCGTGCGGCAGGCAAAGACAAGCTGCGCGTTGAAATCGAATCACTTCAGTCCAGATTTGGCGCACGTTTTCATGCGGATGCCGGCTGGGATACCGTATAGGCAAAAAATAAACATGAATCAGGTGCTCGATCTGTGGTCAAAGTTGGCAACCATGCCATTTGGCAAAATCATTTTCTCGAAAATCATTTGCTGGAAAGCGCCGTACTTCGGCTCGATCAAACCGGTCTTTGTTGAATTGCGCCCCGGTTTTGCGCGCGTCGCGATGAAAAAACGCCGCGCCGTTCAAAACCATATTCAGACCATTCACGCGATCGCCTTGTGCAACCTCGCCGAATTTGGTGCCGGTACCATGATGGAAGCGAGCCTGTCAAAAAACATGCGCTGGCTGCCGAAGGGCATGACGGTGCAATATCTGAAAAAAGCCAGCACCGATGTCGAGGCATTTTGTGTCGCCACGGATATTGTTGATGGTCCGGCGCGTGACGTGGTGGTGTGTGTTGACATCAAAGATCAAAAGGGTGATGTGGTGACAAAAGTTGAAATCAATATGTGGGTAAGTCCGCGCAAAAAATAACGGCGGTTCTCCAGTCAAATGCGAAACGCAAAACCGTTCAAAATCAAAGATGGCAACCAGGGGGTGGAATGACCGAGCCATTCATGTTACAAAACCGCAACGGCACCCGCTACCTCAATATTGAGGATGACGCGACCATTGCCGACGTATTCGCTTTGCGTTGCCGCACTTCGCCGAACGCGCCGGCATATCGCGAATTTGACAGTGCGAAACAGGAGTGGCGCGGGTTAACCTGGCGGCAGACGGGCGATTTGGTCATGCGTGCGCGCGCGGGTCTGGGTCGTGACCGTCTGCAGCCCGGCGAACGAATTGCCATCATGTTGAAAAACAGCATCAACTGGGTGGTGTTTGACCAGGCTGCGTATGCCCATGGCATGGTGCCGGTGCCGCTGTTTGTGGATGACCGGCCGGATAACGTCGCCTACATTCTGCTCAATGCCGATGTCAAAGTGATTGTCATCGACGGTGAGGAGCATTGGAAGCGGCTAAAGGCGGTGCGCGATCAATTGGGCTCGCTGGTGCGAATTATCAGCGTCAAGCCGATCATGGACGCAGATGAGCCGCGGTTGGTGAGCCTGACCGATTGGTTGCCGGATACGGCGGGTGTTTTCGAAAAGCCGCCGTCAACCGGCGCGGATCTGGCGACGATTGTTTATACCAGTGGCACCACCGGAAAATCCAAGGGTGTGATGCTTTCACATCGCAATATTTTGTCCAATGTGCAATCTGGTTTGGCGGTTTACGACGTTTTTCAGAGTGATACATTTTTGTCGTTCTTGCCGTTGTCTCATATGTTTGAGCGCACCTGTGACTACTACCTCAATGTGGTGTCGGGTGCCTTGATAGTGTTCGCACGATCCATTCCTCAGTTGGCGGAAGATTTTCGTATTGTCCAGCCGACCATCATTTTTTCCGTGCCGCGCATTTACGAAAAATTTTATGCGGCGATTAATGAGCAACTCAAGAACGCCTCGCCTCTTCGCCGCAGGTTATTTGCATTCGCAGTTGATACCGGCTGGGCAAAATTTGAATACGAACATGGTCGCGGTCAATGGCAGCCACGATTTTTGCTGTGGCCGATATTGCAACCGCTGGTCGCACAAAAGTTATTAACGCGCCTTGGCGGCAAATTGCGATTGGCTATTTCTGGCGGCGCGGCTCTGTCGCCTTCTGTGGCCAAGGTTTTTATCGGCTTGGGATTGCCACTTTGTCAGGGGTACGGATTGTCGGAAGCGTCGCCATTGCTGTCGGTGAACCTGATTGATAATAATAATCCGCTGACCATCGGACGCACGGTTCCCGGTGTGGAGTTGCGGGTTGGGGAAAACGACGTGTTGTTTGCGCGCGGCCCAAATATCATGCTGGGTTATTGGAACAATCCAGACGCCACCCGTGCGGTGTTGTCCGAAGATGGCTGGCTCAACACCGGAGATCAGGGCAGGATCGATGCGCAGGGCTTTGTCACCATCACCGGCCGACTCAAGGAAATCATTGTGTTGGGCAATGGTGAGAAGATGCCGCCGGGTGATATGGAAATGGCCATTCAACTCGACCCGCTGTTTGAACAGGTATTGATATTTGGCGAAGGCAAGCCGTTTTTGGCGGCACTAGTCGTGCTCAACGATGCCGAATGGGTATCGGTGGCCGAGGCGGCGATGATCAACGCGCAATTTGGCAGTGACGGCAAGGCCGAAAAAAAATTGCTGCAACGTATTGCCAAACACGTCAAACATTTTCCGGGTTATGCACAGGTGCGCAGGGTTACCGTTGCCAAGGAAAAATGGACCATTGACAGCGGCATGATGACACCAACCATGAAACTCAAGCGCAACGAAATTGTCAAAAAATACGCAGGCGCGATTGAGCAAATGTACAAGGGACACGAACTGTGAAAGTGGACGGGAAAAAAATATGAGCACGGACACGCCAAAATTGAACAACGATGGCTCGGAATACTGCGACATTGTCACCTTGCCGGCAAACCGTATGCCGACCATGCGGGTGATTCCGATGCCGGCCGATACCAACGCTAACGGAACTATTTTTGGCGGCTGGGTGATGGCGCAGGTTGATTTGGCGGCGAGTGTACCGGCCTCGGAGCGCGCCAAGGGTCGTGTGGTGACGGTGGCGGTGAATTCGTTTGTGTTTAAAGAGCCGGTGTTTGTCGGTGACCTGGTCAGTTTTTATGCCAAGGTGACAAAAACCGGCCGGACATCGATCAATATTGAGGTGGAGGTTTACGCGCAGCGCAATCGCTTTGGTTGCGAGGTGGTCAAGGTCACCGAGGCACTGTTGACCTATGTGGCCATTGATGAAAATGGCAAGCCAAGGGCGTTGGCTGCTCAGTAATAAATATCGATTATCGGCGCGCTGTTTCAAGCGAATTGCCTTGAAACAGCGCGTCTAACTTAGAGTTTTATTTTTGAATAAGCGGGAGAGTGAAATGAGTCAGTTGCATATTCGTAAAGTTGCCGTATTGGGGGCAGGGGTAATGGGCGCACAAATTGCCGCGCACTTGACCAATGCCAACGTCGAAACCATTTTGTTTGATCTGCCGGCCAAGGAAGGCCCAAAAAACGGCGTGGTCACCAAGTCTATTGCCGCGATGCTGAAAATGTCGCCTGATCCGTTTGCAGTCAAATCAAAGTCGGCGCAAATTACCGCGGCCAACTACGATGAGCATTTGTCGTTGCTGGCAGGATGCGACCTTATTATCGAGGCCATCTCCGAACGCATGGATTGGAAAAAAGCATTGTACGAAAAAGTCGCGCCGTTTATTTCCGACCAGTCGATTTTTGCGTCCAACACTTCCGGCCTGTCGATGACTGAATTGTCGAAGGTTTTCCCCGAGGCGTTGCGCCACCGTTTTTGCGGGATTCACTTTTTTAATCCGCCACGATACATGAGGTTGGTTGAGCTGATCCCAACGGCGAAAACGGATGTGGCTATTCTCGATCAACTCGAGTCGTTTTTGACCACCACTCTGGGCAAAGGCGTGGTGCGCGCCAAGGACACCCCCAACTTCGTCGCCAATCGCATCGGCGTATTTTCCATCGCCGCCACCATGCATCACACCCAGCAATTCAAGCTGGGTTTTGGTGAGGTGGATGCGTTGACCGGCCCGGCCATTGGCCGCGCCAAAAGCGCCACCTTCCGCACGGCGGATGTGGTCGGGCTCGATACCCTGGCCCACACCTTCAAGACCATGGATGACAGCTTGCCGAACGATCCATGGCACCAATACTATGCTGTGCCGCCGTATATGAAGGTCATGATCGAAAAAGGCCTGCTCGGCCAAAAAACCAAGAGTGGTTTTTACACCAAAAAAGGCAAGGACATTTTGGTGCTGGATCTCGCTAAAACGGATTACGTCGCCAACGAAGGCAAGGTGGCAGACGAAGTCGCCGCCATGTTGAAAATTAAAAATCCGGCGGAGCAGTTTGCAGCCTTACGATCGTCCACACATCCGCAGGCACAATTTCTCTGGTCGATTTTCCGCGACCTGTGGCATTACTGTGCGGTGCAATTGGCCGACATCGCCGAATCGGCGCGTGACATTGATTTTGCAATTCGCTGGGGGTTTGGTTACAAGATGGGCCCATTTGAAACCTGGCAGGCGGCAGGCTGGCAACAAATCGCCCAATGGATCAACGAAGACATTGCTGCGGGCAAAGCAATGGCAAAAGAGCCGTTGCCCGCATGGGTGATGGAGGCGGGGCGCACCGGGGTACACTCGGTCGATGGCTCGTATTCCGCAGCGACCCAAAAAACAGTGGCGCGTTCATCGTTACCGGTTTATCAACGCCAAATGTTCCCCGAGCTGTTGTTGGGTGAAAAAGCTGATAAAGGCACCACCATTTTCGACGGGGAAGGTGTGCGCATGTGGACGGCAAAAGGCAATGACGATATTGCCATTGTGTCGTTTAAATCAAAAATGCATTCACTTGGCGAAGAGGTGCTCGACGACTTGTTAAAGGCGATCGGCCTTGCCGAAGCCGATTACAAGGCGATGGTGATTTGGCATGAAGCGCCCTATGCGGTCGGTGCCAATTTGGCCAAGGCCTTGGAAGGCTTGCAGGCGCAAAAATACGACGAATTTGAAGCGATGGTTGCCAAATTTCAAGCCACCTCCATGCGTATCAAACATTCCATGATTCCGGTGGTGTCGGCGGTCGATGGCCTGGCGCTGGGTGGCGGCTGTGAATTTGTCATGCACTCAAACAAAGTGGTGGCGTCACTCGAAAGCTACCTTGGTTTGGTGGAAGCCGGGGTCGGATTGTTGCCCGCCGGTGCCGGTTGCAAAGAGTTGGCGTTGCGGTCGGCGATCAGTGCAGGCGGTGGTGATGTCATGCCACATTTGCAAAAAGTATTTATGCGCATGGCAATGGGCGAAGTGTCCAAAAGTGCCGAGCATGGCCGGGAGATGGGCTACTTGCGGGACACCGATCGCGTCATCTTTAACAAGGACGAATTGTTGTTTGTCGCCTTGGCCGAGGCGCGTGCCATGGCCGATGGCGGTTTCCGTCCACCGTTGCCGGCCGCACCGTTTCCGGTGGCGGGGTACACCGGTGTGGCCACCATGAAGATGATGTTGATCAACATGAAAGAGGGCGGCTTCATTTCCGAGCACGATTACGAGGTGTCATCACGTATTGCCGAAGTCTTGTGCGGCGGGATGGTGGAGCCAGGCACACTGGTGACCGAACAATGGATGCTGGATTTGGAGCGCAAACACTTTTGCGCGTTGGCAAAAATGCCAAAAACCCAGGAACGCATTGCGTTCATGTTGAAAAACGGCAAGCCGTTGCGGAATTAACGGCAAATTTTGTGAATCGTGTGGCGAGAAGTAACGCCAGCCGCTCGTTTAACGCTATTGCCGTTGCACACGAAATAAATTTGATCCCTGCAAATGCCGGGATGACATGTAATCAGGAGAAACAAAATGAGCAAACAAATTCAGGACGCCTATATTGTTGCCACGGTGCGGACACCGGTCGGCAAAGCCCCGCGTGGCATGTTTAAAAATGTTCGGCCCGATGACATGCTCGCGCATGTTTTGCGCGGCGTGATTGCGCAAGTGCCGGGGCTCGATCCGCATGATATCGGCGATGTCATTGTCGGCTGTGCCATGCCGGAGGGGGAACAGGGCATGAACGTGGCGCGTATTGGTGCGTTGTTGGCCGGCTTGCCGGACAGTGTGCCGGCGGTGACCATCAATCGTTTTTGTTCTTCCGGTGTGCAGGCGGTGAGCATGGCCGCCGACCGCATCCGCCTCGGTGAGGATGATGTGGTGATTGCCGCGGGCACCGAAAGTATGTCGATGGTGCCGATGATGGGCAACAAAATTGCTTTGAATCAAAGTGTGTTTGCCAATGACGAAAACATCGCCATTGCCTATGGTATGGGCATTACCGCAGAAAACGTCGCCAAACAATGGCAGATTACCCGTGAGCAACAGGACACCTTTGCGGTTGCGTCCCATCAAAAAGCATCCAAAGCCATCGCTGACGGGTTGTTTCGCGACGAAATTGTCCCCTATGAAATCGATACTGCTTCGCCGGATTTTGCCAGCGGCGAAGTCAAACACAAAAAGAAAGTGGCGGATCAGGATGAAGGTCCAAGGCCCGATTCAACCATTGAATCACTTGCTAAACTCAAGACCGTTTTTGCGGCACGCGGCAGTGTCACAGCCGGCAATTCATCACAAATGTCAGACGGTGCCGGCGCGGTGATTCTCATGTCCGAGCGCGCACTGAAAAAATACAACGTTACGCCGCTGGCCAAGTTTCATTCGTTCGCGGTTGCTGGTGTGCCTGCCGAAATTATGGGTATCGGCCCAATCAAGGCCATCCCAAAAGCATTAAAACAAGCTGGCGTACATCAGGACGATTTGGGCTGGATTGAGTTAAACGAGGCGTTTGCCGCACAGGCGTTGGCGGTCATCAAGGAGCTCGGTTTGAATCCGGATCGGGTGAATCCACAAGGCGGTGCCATTGCCCTCGGCCACCCATTGGGTGCGACCGGAGCGATTCGCACGGCGACGTTGATTCACGGCATGCGCCGCAACAAACAAAAGTGGGGAATGGTGACCATGTGTATCGGCACGGGCATGGGTGCGGCAGGACTTTTTGAGGCCTTGTGATATCGGAGATTGATTTTTTGCGCGAACATTTTTTGAATGGAAAATATTAATGACCGGCAAGTTTTTTTGTGCACCGCCGCATTTGTTTTTAAGCCAAATTCGTGTGGGAATACAACACTTATCACGCCCTTTTCCGGTAAGATGCACGCATATACGAATTAGTAAATACAATCATTATTTACATCAGAACAATGATCGTTGCGCTTAACGAGATTAGTTTGTAATAGGTTTGACCAAATTTAAATAGTTACACCCGTCAAGGAGAAAAAGTGATGTCAACAGTACATTCAACACGCGTATTTTTAGCCCCGGTTTTAAAACTGTCGGCACTGGCCGTTGGTTTGGCTATTGCAGGCAGTGCATCCGCCGCACAATTCAAATTTGATAGCGGCATCGCCGGTAGTTTTGACTCCACTTTTTCGTATGGTCTATCCGTTCGTACGAGTGATGCAGATAAGAGCCTGATTGGTTTGGCCAATGGTGGCACGTCACGTTCGGTGAACGAAGACGACGGCACCCGTAATTACAAAAAGAATGAAGCTTTTGCCAATGTCGTCAAGGGCACCCATGAGTTGTCCGCCAAGTGGCAGGATTGGGGTCTGTTGATTCGCGGAACCTATTTTGTTGATTTCGCAAACCGCAACAAGAGTGAACTCGGTACGCTTGGTAAGAAGCGCATGGGGCAAGACGCCCGTATTCTGGATGCGTTTATTACCAAGAGTTTTGAAGTTGGTGGAAAAAATCTCAACCTGCGCGCGGGTAACCAAGTTATCTCATGGGGTGAGTCCACTTTTATACCGGGTGGTATCAACGTGATCAACTCGGTTGATCTGGTCAAATTGCGTACCCCTGGTGCGGAATTAAAAGAGGCATTTTTGCCGACCTCGAGCGTATGGGGTTCATTGGAATTGACCAAAGCTGCCAGCATGGAAGCGTTTGTTCAGTTTAACCACGACAAAACCAAACTTGATCCACGCGGTTCGTATTGGAGCAATAACGACTTTGCGTCCGACGATTCGGATCGGGTATTTGTCGGTTTTGGCCGGCGTGGTGATTTGACAGGCGTCGCCGCGCGCAATCCGTTACCGTTGCAAACCCCGGGCGTCGGCGCAATCGCACAGGCTTTGCATGGACCGTTTCATCCTGCCGCCCAAGTTTGGGCGCTGCGCGGAGCAGACAAAACGCCATCGGATCATGGACAGTATGGCGTAGCGCTGCGTTATCTGGCGTCGGATTTCAACAATGCTGAATTTGCGCTGTATTACATCAACTACCATAGCCGCATCCCATTTTTCTCAGGCGTAAAAGGAACAGTCACTTCGGCGCTAACGGGCGGCCCATTGGGTGTGCCGGTTGCGCACACCGGCACGGCATCCTACTTTGCCGAGTATCCTGAGAATATCCGTTTGAGCGGCTTCAGCTTTAACGCTCAGGGCCCGATGGGGATTGCGTTGCAAGGTGAGTACTCGTATCGTCCAAACCAGCCAATCCAATACGCGACGCCGGAATTGTTGTTGGCGGCATTGGGTGCGCCTAACCTCAACACCGGATTCTTGACCATCCCTGGAACGGTCAGCGCCTCACTGCCTTTTGGTGCATCGGCCGCTGGCTTGATTCCAAACGGTACCTACCAGCGAGGCTGGGATCGTGCCAAGATGAGCCAATTCCAAATCACAGGCACAAAAACTGTCGCATCAATCTTTCGCGCAGAGCAGTTGGTACTTGTAGGTGAATTTGGCTACAACAAGTTTCATGGCTTGCGTCAGGACATCAAATACAACGGTCCGGCGGTGTTTTTGCCGGCAACCTCGCAAGGTACCATCGCCTCGCAGGCCGGCTCGATGCAAACTGAAGGTTACATGACCGAATCGGCATATGGATACCGTTTGGTCGGCAGACTGGAATACGCCAATGCCATCATGGGTGCAAATTTTGCGCCACGGGTTGCGTTTAATCATGACATCAAAGGTGTTTCACAGTCCTTCAACGAGGGCGTGAAATCGGTTTCACTTGGTGCCAACTTCGATTACCAGCGTAAGCTCAGTATTGATTTGTCTTATACCAATTATTTTGGTGGCAGAAATTTTTGCGGTACAGACGCCGTTGTTAACCCGGCACAAACCACGCTGGCTTTGCAGATTCCGGTTCAGGGGGCGACTTACTGCTCCTCGGCCAATCCGGTGAAGGATCGTGATTTCATCTCGCTGGTCGTATCCTATTCGTTCTAATTTGTAAATTGTTTTTTGCGGCCGGCGTTTCATAAGAAACGCCGGCTTGTGTTTCGCAGAGTGTGCTTCTGCGGGCAACATCCGTTTTGAGACCAATAATTTTCGGAGGAGTAATAATGAAAGCGAAACGACTCGTAGCATATGTGTCGGCGGGCTTGGGCGCATTGGCAATTTCAACCGCAGGTTACGCGCAGCTGTCTGCCGCTGACCTCGCCAAACTCGGCACCACCCTGACACCAATGGGCGCGGAAAAAGCCGGCAACGCTGCCGGCACGATTCCAGCATGGGATGGCGGTTTGACCAAAGTGCCGGCTGGTGTGAATTTCAAGGCGCAGGGCAATTACCCCGATCCATTTTCCGCCGACAAAGTGTTGTTCACCATTAATGCGGCCAATATGGACAAGTACAAAGATAACTTGACCCCGGGTCAAATGGCAATGATGAAGCAGTATCCCAATTACAAATTGCCGGTTTATCAAACCCGCCGCACGGCCGCCTATCCGGAAGGACATTACAAAGAAACCCGGGAATGTGCCGCCAAAGCCAAGCTTTCGACCGGTGGCAATGGTGTGACAGGTTGTACCGGTGGCACGCCATTCCCTATTCCAAAGAACGGCCTGGAAGCCATTTGGAATATGCAGTTGCATTACAAGGGTGACACCTTCGCCCAGCATTGGGCACAAGCCGCCGTTACCGCGTCTGGCGATTATGCGTTGGTCAAGTTCGAATACGAATATGATTTGGCTTATGGAAATTTGAGCAAGACTCCCGCACAACGTGAGCCAAACCTGATCCTGAATTATTTGCAGGAAGTGACCGCACCGGCGCGTTTGGCCGGCCAAATCCTGTTGGTGAAAGACACAGTTGATCAGGCCAAGGAGCCGCGCTCTGCATGGACCTATAACCCGGGTCAGCGTCGTGTTCGTTTGGCACCAAACGTCGCGTATGACAATCCCGGCACGGCTGCCGATGGATTGCGTACCAACGATGACTTTGGTATGTTTAACGGCGCCACCGACCGTTACGAGTGGACGCTGGTTGGCAAACGTGAAATGTACATCCCGTACAATTCATATCGTCTGACCGATCCAAAATTGAAGTATTCGGATTTGCTGAAGCCGGGTCACATCAATCAGGATCTCACCCGCTATGAATTGCACCGCGTTTGGGTTGTGGATGCCAAGCTGAAAGCCGGCACATCGCACATTTACTCACGCCGCACGTTTATCATTGATGAAGACTCATGGAACGTAGTCCTGGTCGACAAGTACGATGGACGCGGCCAACTGTGGCGTTTTGCTGAGCTACACAGTGAAAATTGGTACAACGTGCCAATGTGGTTCGGCACCATTGAAGTTCACCATGATCTGCAATCCCGTCGCTACATCGCAATGGGCTTGCGCTCTGAAGAAACCAAGATTTACGAGCCAATCAAGCGTACAGCGGCAGACTACACGCCGCAAAGCTTGCGCAGTAGAGGCACCCGTTAATTGCAGTTTTTCGCTGAATTTAGAGGCAAAAAGGTTTAATCAAAACGGGGACAACCTTCAATGTTGTCCCCGTTTTGTTTGTGCTGTTGATTCGGGTTGTAAGCGCCGCCGTGTATTGTTGGAGACCCGGGCCGTGATGGCCTTAAAGTGCACGACTCAGGTTCCGTCGTCAAAACCCGAGATGGCTGGTGTATTCTGTTAAACAGTTTTGATCAACTAAAAAAACATCATGAAAATTTCTGCTTTCAACGGTCGCACCAAAGTAGCCGCCTTCGTTGTTGCGGTCATGGCCGGCGCGATGCCGTTTCAGCTGGCCGCACAGATCAATCCGTTGATCCAGCCGACATCCGGACCGTTATCCAAACAAACTGTTTCGCGATTGTCACTGACCGATGTCGCCCGGCAGGGTGATCGAATCGTCGCAGTCGGTGATCGCGGCTATATTTTGATTACTGATAACAATGGAGATAGTTGGTCGCGTGCAAAGGCGCCGCTCAATTTGCCGTTACTGAATGCGGTTCATTTTTCAGATGCAAAAACAGTCTGGGCCGTCGGTCACGATTCGGTCGTTTTAAAGTCAACCGATCAGGGCAACGAATGGGTCCGAACCTATACCAAAGAGAATGACCAGCGCCCGCTGATGGACATACTTTTCACCGACGCCCAAACGGGATTTGCGGTGGGCGCCTATGGGGCGTATTACCAAACCGTCAACGCCGGCAAAACCTGGACCGAACGCAGAATTATTCCTGAGGTTGCTGCGCCGAAACCGACGGGGAAACGAGGTCGTGGCGACAAAAATGCCGCTGCCGATATTGATGAAGTGCCAATGAGATCTTTGGACAGTGACCGACACCTGAATGCAATTATCAAACTCGGTCCCAATAAATTATTTATCGCCGGTGAGGCGGGCATGATGCTCAAGTCTGACGACAACGGTAAAAATTGGACACGGGTCGCCACGCCTTACAAAGGCTCATTTTTTGGTGCGGTTTCGGCCGATGATGGTGCGGTGATCATTTACGGCTTGCGCGGCAATATTTTCCGCGCTAAAGATGCCAGCCTGCAGGCCTGGACGCAGGTGGAGGTGCCGACCAAGTCGTCCATGATGGGCTCCACCAAACTGGCAGACGGCACGATTGTTTTGGCCGGACTCTCGGGTGCGGTGCTGTTATCAACAGACAACGGAAAAAAATTTACGCTGGTGGATTCAGACACCATTAAACCGCTTGGTTCGCCGGTGCAGGGCGCAGCCAATTCGCTATTGGTTGTGGGTGAGTCCGGTGTCCGCAAAGTGGCGCTTGCTCCGAACAAAAAATAATCACTTCGCCTCCCCTTGAAACAGGAGCGCGTTGCGAAGTAAGCCGAATCAATCCAAATGTACCGTACTGACGCGAAACCAATATGACACTACAAAACATAATCAATAAATTTTCCGCGCTCATTTTTAATAACCGCAAGATGTGGTTGATCGTATTCGGCGTGATGACGGTGGGTTTTTTGTTCTCCGCCAGCCAATTGGAAGTGGATGCCGGCTTTAACAAGATGGTTCCGCTCAAACATCCGTATATGAAGGTATACAAGGAATATGAAACCGTATTCGGCGGTGCCAACCGGGTGGCTATCGCGCTGGTGCAAAAGCAGGGTGATATTTACAATCAGGAGTTCATGACCAAGCTTAAAGGCTTGACCAACGACGTGTTCCTATTGAATGGTGTCGATCGGCCCAGTGTGAAATCGTTGTTCACCCCCAACACCCGGTTTATCGAAGTGGTTGAAGAGGGATTCGCCGGCGGCAACGTAGTGCCTGCCACCTTTCAAGGAACAGAGGATGATCTTAAAATTGTTCGCACTAATGTACAAAAATCCAATGAAATCGGCCGTACGGTGGCCTCTGATTTTTCCGGTGCACTGGTCGCAACCGGTCTGCTTGAATTTGATCCAAACACTGGAAAAAAATTAAATTATTTTGAAGTATCTCGACAATTGGACGAGCTACGTGCCAAGTATGAAGGACCCAACCATAGCGTGCATGTGATCGGTTTTGCCAAGGCCGTGGGCGACATTGCCAGTGGTGCCAAAGGCGTAGTAATGTTTTTTGGCGTGGCGTTTTTAATCACTGCCGGACTCATGTGGTGGTTTGTTAAAGATGCAAAACTCACCGCCATCGCGCTGGTGGTGGCGATGATGCCGGTGTTGTGGCTACTTGGAACCCTGCCCCTTATCGGCTTTGGTATCGACCCACTGTCCATATTGGTGCCGTTTTTGATTTTTTCGATTGGCGTTTCCCACGCCGTGCAGATGACCAAGTCATGGGAGCGTGAGGTACTGGCCGGGTCTGATGGTCTGGCCGCCGCCCGTTTTTCGTTTGCCAATCTGTTTGTTCCCGGCACACTTGCCTTACTCGCCAACGTTTTGGGTTTTGCGGTCATCCTGATTATCCCGATCGACATCGTGCGTGAGCTGGGTATCACCGCCTCACTCGGCGTGGCTTGGATGATTGTCACCAACAAAATGTTGTTGCCGATCCTGTTGTCCTATTTGAAAATTTCACTGTCTGCGCTACAAAAGGAACGCGAGCAGGAGACGCGGGTCGACAAGTTGTGGCGTAGTGCCGCCAAATTTGCCGAGAAAAAGAACGCACTGTGGGCGATCGGCATATCGGCAGTTGTGTTGATATTTGGCATCTGGAAAGCACAGGACTTAAAGGTTGGCGACTACGGGCAGGGTGTTCCCGAGCTGCGTGCCGAGTCGCGCTACAACATGGACAACGCCATGATTGTTTCGAAATTCGCAATTGGTGTGAATACCCTGGGAATCGTCGCGCAGACCAAGGACGTGCAGGGCGCCTGTACCCAGTACGACATCATGACCGCTATCGAAAAATTTGATTGGTATATGCAAAATGTGCCCGGCACCCAGTCGGTGGTATCGCTGCCTAGTGTGGCCAAGACCATCAATGCCGGTTTCAACGAGGGCAATATCAAGTGGCGCCAATTGCCGCGTGATCCAACCACCATGGCGCAAAGTGTCACGCCCGTCGACACCGCCACCGGCCTGTTGAACCCGGATTGCTCCGCCATGCAGATACTGGTCAACACCACCGATCAGCAGGGCGACACGTTGCGCCGCCTCGTTGCCGAGGTGAAAAATTTCGCCAAGGAAGGCAACAACAAAAATCTGGAGTTCAAGCTTGCCACCGGTAACATGGGCGTGGCGGCCGCCACCAACGAGGCGGTTGACAAGGCGCGCTTTGAAATGCACGGCGCTATTTTTGGCGCGTTGCTGATCATGTGTATGGCGACATTTCGCAGTATCCGCGCAACGATGTGTATTTTGATTCCGCTCGGTATTGTCTCGATACTATGTGAGGCGCTGATGCCAATGTTGGGGATCGGCATGAAGGTGTCGACCCTGCCGGTGATTGCGCTAGGCGTGGGGGTGGGTGTTGACTACGGCATTTACCTCTATGACCGCATCGAAATTCACCTCGAAGAGGGGCTGGAGCTGACCGAGGCATTTTTTATCGCGTTACGTGAGCGTGGCACCGCCATGATTTTCACCGCGATCACCATGACACTCGGTGTCGGCACCTGGGCCATGTCGGCGTTGAAATTTCAGGCTGACATGGGCATCCTGCTCGCGTTTATGTTCTTCCTGAATATGGTCGGTGCAATCTTCCTGCTGCCGGCACTCGCCGCATGGTTGTTAAAGCCGCATAAAAAACATACCGAAGCTGCACCTGCGTAAGTGCTTGACTTGAATTTTCCAGCGTCCCGTTTATGCAGAATAGACGGGACGTTTTTCATTGTAAGAGTGGTTTTTTAGAAGATTGCACCGGACATGTTCAAAGAATTGTCGGTTGGCTTGCCGAGGGTGGTGCATTCCGGTTTTGAATATCGAAACAAACTGTCAGGCCAGCCATCTAACCTGCATATTTCACGGGGACGCACTCGAGAGTGTGTGGATAAGCGAGTGATTTTTTGCTCGACTGACCGAGTAATATCAAGATATT
Organism: uncultured Burkholderiales bacterium; assembly: GCA_947085425.1. GTDB lineage: Bacteria > Pseudomonadota > Gammaproteobacteria > Burkholderiales > Usitatibacteraceae > UKL13-2. The sequence goes on from CAMTWK010000019.1 coordinate 67,821, forward strand.
ACGAGGGAAGAGAGCGGAAAAGCGCTGCTCAGCCGCCCGCTATCGAGTACATAGG
>CAMTWK010000020.1:0-56992 GCA_947085425.1 uncultured Burkholderiales bacterium
ACCCCCCCGGCCCCCCCATCGCTCTACACGTCCTGTATAACACTCTTTCCCTACACGACGCTCTTCCGATCTGGGAACATTTGCTCAGCATCAAATGGCGGTCGGCGCTGCTCGGTTCATCCCCACGCGCGTGGGGAACATGGCAATTGTCCCCAGCGCGGATTGGATCAGCGCGTGCTTGGAATGTTCCCCACGCGCGTGGGGATGAACCGGCGCAGGGGTATGACGTCACCGTCTACACCGGCATGTTCCCCACGCGCGTGGGGATGAATCGATCAGCGCCGACCGCCATTTGATGCTGAGCATATGTTCCCCACGCGCGTGGGGATGAACCGTCACCTTCTGCCCACAGACGGCGCACACCAACATGTTCCCCACGCGCGTGGGGATGAACCGCATTCATGGTCATGCCTTTCGTGGTTTGGTGGATGTTCCCCACGCGCGTGGGGATGAACCGTTTGACGCCAAGCTGGCCTTGGAGCTTTACAAATGTTCCCCACGCGCGTGGGGATGAACCGTCTTTGCAAGACGCCATGTTCACATCCAGCCCATGTTCCCCACGCGCGTGGGGATGAACCGGTCTGGGCTTTGGTTCCTGCCTCGGTGGACTGATGTTCCCCACGCGCGTGGGGATGAACCGGCTGTCGAGAGAGACGGCGAGGCCATCCGGTAATGTTCCCCACGCGCGTGGGGATGAACCGGTGCGGACGGCATCGCCAAACTACGCGGCGAGATGTTCCCCACGCGCGTGGGGATGAACCGTGTTATTGAATGGTTTAATAGTGAAGTATTGGATGTTCCCCACGCGCGTGGGGATGAACCGTTTATTGTTCATTGCAAATCCTCCGTAATTCGATGTTCCCCACGCGCGTGGGGATGAACCGTTCCAGCTTCTTCATGTTGTACACGGCTTGATATGGTCCCCACGCGCGTGGGGATGAACCATCATCAGGCCAAATCCAGACGGGTCACTTGCCATGTTCCCCACGCGCGTGGGGATGAACCGTCTCAAGCCTTTGACAAATTCGGGTGCTGATTATGTTCCCCACGCGCGTGGGGATGAACCGCCGGTGATATTTGTTCTCGCAAGGAAAAAAGCCATGTTCCCCACGCGCGTGGGGATGAACCGTATTGCTCGCCGAGCGTGAGCAGGGCGTTGATATGTTCCCCACGCGCGTGGGGATGAACCGCCCTTTCAACGTCGAGTTTAAATCCGCCCAGTATGTTCCCCACGCGCGTGGGGATGAACCGCGGCCGCACGCGCAGCCGGTGAAGCGCATGCGATGTTCCCCACGCGCGTGGGGATGAACCGCGCCCGCACAGTCATTGGTGGGTGGAGGCAAAATGTTCCCCACGCGCGTGGGGATGAACCGCCTACCTTGACGCCGACCACGACATTGACGGGATGTTCCCCACGCGCGTGGGGATGAACCGCACAAGGTACATCGAGCTGGTCTTTTCACGATATGTTCCCCACGCGCGTGGGGATGAACCGGGGTACGGCCAAATCGTGAGACCCTGCAAAACAATGTTCCCCACGCGCGTGGGGATGAACCGCTGCGGATTTTATTATCCTCACCCTCGACCGCATGTTCCCCACGCGCGTGGGGATGAACCGCACAATCTCGGCAAAAAAACGACTGACGATGAATGTTCCCCACGCGCGTGGGGATGAACCGCCAAATATCGTTGTAGCGATTGCAGCGCGCTGATGTTCCCCACGCGCGTGGGGATGAACCGGAGTTATAGACTGCGGCGGCCAGCGTTTCAGTATGTGTCAAACACTTACTTGCGAGTGAGGCAGTGTAGCTGACTAATGCCTGCGCGCAATCCACAATGCTTTTGATCGCGACCCACAAGGGGTCACATCAAAAGCGTAGCGCATACGCGCGACCGTTCAGAAAAAATGGCATTTTCGCGCGGCGAACACTAAGCGCACTTTGGTCAACACATGGGCTGGACGGCAACTTCGGCAGCCATATCAACGACAACTTCATTTAGAATCTCGAATATTCCGGATCGGCTGGTGGCAGCGGATTACCGGACCTTTCGCAACATGATTCGTCGCGTCTCGTCGATCGAAGTCAGACCACTGGCTGCCCTGCATGTTTGGACAAGCCAGGGAGCTGCGATCCGGACTGCCTGAGCACCCTTCTTTTAAAGTGTTTGTGGGCGCTGCCCGCGCCGACACGTTTGCCGCGCCGGAAAGCGTATTGACCGTGTATGGCACCAAGGCACGGTGATTGCCCTATGCCAACCGGTAAACCAAACGGCGGGCCAGTACGTTATTTTTTTCGTAACAGCGCATCATTCCGCCGCAAGCACCAGCGTCAACCCATCTCTAAACTTTTTGAGGAACAAAAATGCGTAATTTGATTAATTCACAAAAACTGCTCGTTGCATTGGCAACCGGCGCGTCATTGCTGATGATGACGCCCGCCATGGTCCACGCCCAAGCCGCCGCACCGTCAACCCCGGCAGCCGCGCCTGCAACGGCACCGGCAGCCGCGCCCGCCAAAGCCGCTGCTCCGACCGCAAAAGTCGAAAAATCCACCGCCGCTAAACCGAAAAAAGCCGCTACCAAGAAAAAGAAGGCCAAAAAAGCCGCTGCACCAAAACAATAACAGGTCGTTGAACAAACAAAAAAGAGCGCCTCACGGCGCTCTTTTTGTTGTTGCATCCGCAACGGTCAAAACCCTATTTCAGCGCCTTGAAACGCACCCGCTTGGGTCGTGAACCTTCCTCACCGAGGCGGCGTTTTTTATCGGCTTCGTATTCGTTGTAGTTGCCGTTGTAAAACACCCATTGTGAGTCACCTTCACAGGCAAGAATGTGGGTGGCAATACGATCCAAAAACCACCGGTCGTGGGAAATCACCATCACGGTGCCGGCAAACTCCTGCAACGCGTCCTCGAGTGCGCGCAACGTTTCGACGTCCAGATCGTTGGATGGCTCGTCAAGCATCAACACATTGCCGCCCTTGAGCAGCGTGATGGCCAAATGCAGGCGACCGCGTTCACCACCGGACAATTTGCCCACCAACTTTTGCTGATCCGAACCTTTGAAATTAAAGCGACCAATGTAGGCGCGTGATTGCATTTCAAACTTGCCCACCTGCACAATGTCGGAGCCGCCGGAGACGGCTTCCCAAACGTTTTTATCGCCTTCGAGCGCGTCGCGCGACTGATCGACAAACGCCAGGTTGACGGTCGGCCCGATCTTGACTTCGCCGCTGTCGGGCTTTTCAGTGCCGCGAATCAATTTGAACAGGGTTGATTTGCCGGCACCGTTGGGACCGATCACGCCGACAATCGCACCCGGCGGAATTTTCATTGACAAGTTGTCGATCAATACACGGTCACCAAACGATTTGGTGACGTTGGTAAATTCGATCACTTCATTGCCAAGACGCTCGGCCACCGGAATAAAGATCTCGCTGGTTTCATTGCGCGTTTGATATTCGAAGCTCGACAACTCTTCGAATCGTGTCATGCGTGCTTTGGACTTGGCTTGGCGACCCTTCGGATTCTGCCGCACCCATTCGAGTTCTTTTTTTAGATTGCGCTGGCGGGCCGATTCACTCGATTCTTCTTTTTGCAATCGATCCGTTTTCTGATCCAGCCAGCTCGAATAATTGCCTTTCCATGGAATGCCCGAACCACGATCCAATTCCAAAATCCACTCGGCGGCATTGTCGAGGAAATAACGGTCGTGGGTCACGGCGACCACGGTGCCCGGATAACGCGCCAAAAATTGCTCCAGCCAGTCCACACTCTCGGCGTCCAGGTGGTTGGTCGGCTCATCCAGCAACAACATATCCGGCTTGGACAACAACATCTGGCAAAGCGCGACACGGCGTTTTTCGCCGCCCGACAAATTACCGACAATGGCATCCCATGGCGGCAGACGCAAGGCATCGGCAGCAATTTCGAGTTGGGCATCCGATGAATCACCATCGCCGGCATTGATGATTGCCTCCAGCTTGGCCTGCTCTTCGGCGAGGGCATCAAAGTCGGCGTTTTCTTCGGCGTATTCGGCATACACCTCGTCCAGCCGCTTTTTTGCGGCCAACACGCCACCCAAGCCAGCCTCCACCGCCTCACGCACCGTCATGGTGTTATCGAGCGGCGGCTCCTGCTGCAAATAACCGATCTTGATGCCGGGCATCGGCACCGCTTCGCCTTCAATTTCCTTATCCACTCCCGCCATGATTTTCAGCAGGGTCGACTTCCCAGCGCCGTTTGAACCCAACACGCCAATTTTGGCGCCCGGAAAAAACGACAGGGTGATATTTTTGAGGATTTGCCGCTTCGGCGGGACAATTTTTCCCACGCGGTTCATTGTGTATACGTACTGTGCCATTCTTTACTTTCACGTCTAATTCGGTCAACCGCTATTTTGCCAGTCCGACGGCCTGTGCGCGAATTTGCGCGCTGCATTTTTCTCGTCGAGCCGGCTTTCCAGTGGTATATTTACGAATTAGAACACCTTATCCAGCAAGGCTTTTCAGCCAGTTTTGGCTGTGAGAGCCCGCCAGTAAACAGGTTTTTATATTGGTAATTTTCGCGTTTTTCCCAATTAACATGGACATGTCGTCAGGAAAAACAAATGAACCCGGAAGAAACCCCACCAGAAAACACAGCGGCAACGCCCACTTCGGCGATGTCGCTTGACGAACAAATCGCTGCGATTGACGGTGAGTGCAAGTTTCGTCAAATGAAAGTTCGCCAGGCCAAGTCGATGAAAGATGTGGCGCAGTTGAGCACCGTGGTCATTCGTGGTGAAGCGACCTCCCGCCAGTCTGAGATTCGCGGCTTAAAGCAACTGCAAGTCGCCTGTGAGGTGCGCATGCGCGAATTGATCGGCGGCCACATGTTGGAGCTGCGTAATCTGCGCGATTTGACGCGGTTTATTCAAATGCGCAGCCACTACCAGCACCGCGAATGGATTTTTCTGAAAGGCCCTTATCCAATGCTTTTTCGGGAAGCAGATGGCGAAGCCGAGCGGATTGAGCGGCACTTGACGCGCGAAAGCGAGCAACAGGATCAGCGCAAAAAAGGCCAGTAACATCGGCCGTAGCAATCAACGCCGCGCCAGACCAGACGATCACGTCGGTCGAATTTATCAATTCAGTGATAAATGTGCGCTGCTTCACAGCAAAAAAAAATCATTCGGCCTCCAATGGGAATTGTTGGGCATAGCCGCTGCCAATCCGCTTGTCCCCATAACCCTCATTAAGCCTTGCCCCGCCCACATGGCCGCATCCTCTTACTACGACCAATCCGCCAGCCCATTGGAAGAATGTTTTCCGGATGTGGCTGCCGCTATTGTTCAACGTTGGGGCCACGCCGAGTTCGACCCTTATATATTGCGTTTGACTGATGCCGAAAACGCTGAAAGGCTGCTTCTCTGCCCGGAATACGGTGACGATCTGGCGCTGCTACTATCAATTCATCGTGATGCCCATCGTGACACGGTTGTATGCAACGATGACGAGCCAAAATTGCCGAAATTTTTTATATAAGCGCATGCCAGTTTCAGCAACACGCCGACAAAAAATCAGGTTTCTTTGGTCTTTTCCTGAATGATTCTCTGCCGTGCGACTTCGGGTGAAATGTTGAGCAGTTTCCCCAACATAATAAAATCGTCCGGCAAGGCCGGGTCGTCGCTGCCGTTGGCCATGTGCCGGGCAATCTTGGCGGCCAGCGCAACGTTGCAAACCTGCGGGTCCAGACTCTCCAACTCATTTGACAAGCGTTGCACCAATGACGGCAAATTCCATTCCTTGAATAACCCAACCTCCAACTCGTTGAGGGTGATGCCCAATATCTGGCGCTGCATTTCCTGGCTGCGCATGGTCGGAAACTTGTCACGCATTTCTTTTAAACGCAACGCCAGCGCCGGCGCAAATACCCAGGTCAATAACTCGACCGAATCATGCAGCAACGCCGCTTCGATCAAAATCTGAATGTCCAAATCCTTGCGGTATGCCGCCCAATCACCCGCATAGTCGGCCGCGTTGACGCCACGCGCCATCACCCGCAACACGCCCAAGCGTGCGGATGGAATTTCTTTCAATTTATTTTCAACCGTTTCAAGCGTACCGAATTTGGAAAAAAACGGCGCGACCCCCATCATCACTATCGCCGCTTCAACGGTCTCGATTTCGCCCATTAAACCCAGCGATTTTTTTAATTTCATACGCTCGGCCTTTAACACGCCAATCCATATGAGTGTTTTTAAGGTCATCAGCGGGTCGCGCACCACCACAGCGACAATTTCTCGCGGTGAAATATTGTCCTGATCCTGGGCGAATTTCGCCAGCTGCACGGCCGTACGTTGCAACACGGGCAGGTCGGCATGGGCATAAAAATGCACCCAGGCAGAAAGACTAGGCAATGGTTGAGTAATAAATGACATCGAAGTGATATTTAAGGAATCCACACATCTTCGTCTTCGGCACTAAATGTGTCAACTTGAGCCCCCAACCGTTTGCGCGCCTCACACCAGGATTACCTACCGCTGCTGCGCCGGCTGTCCAGCAATGTTTGACAGCCAAAATACCAACGCCTATTTACCGAAGCGCACCTTCGCATCCGTCAGACAATTACTCTTGGAAACGCCGGAAAGTGAATCGCATTTTTCAAATCAACATGTTGCATCGCGTAGTTGTTGTGCTGGCAATTTTGTGGTTGTTGAGACTGCTGACGTCTGCCACGATGGGTGGATTTATCCATATCCTGCTGGTCAATCCTCCGCCAGCAGAAATGACGCAACCACCGCAATCGATGCCGCATCCTGAAACATCGGCGCATGACCGGTGTCGGCAAATTCCATTCCGCGCACATTCGGCCGGGCGCACATCTCGTCAAATGTTTTTGGCAGCAACAAATCGGACTCTGCACCACGGGTGACCATTACCGGGCATTTGACTTCATTCCAAAATCCGGATAAATCCACATTCTCGATAGCCTGAGTCTTGAGCGGCATGGCGACTGCCGGATCGTACTTGAATTGCCACTGGCCGTCTGCGGTCGGTTTAATCAATGGAACAGTCAGTTGATGCCACTGCGCGTCAGTCAACGGCCCAAACGGGCTGACCGCGCGCACCATCGCCACGGCAATCTCCACTGAAGGAAACACCGGGCTCGCCGTTTCGTCCATATATTCAGCCAGCCGTGCCAGCGAGGCTTTTGGAATAAACGGGCCAATGTCATTAATAACCATACGGGTGATCGGTGAATGCGGCTGTGCGGCCAGCACCATGCCGATAATGCCGCCCATAGAGGTGCCAACCCAGTGAATTTTTTTCGCACCCGACTTGGCGATCAGGCGCACCATGTCCGATACGTATTGCGGAAAATTGTAGTCGGCCTTATTGACCAGCCACTCGGACTCGCCGCGGCCGGCAACTTCCGGGCATAACACCCGATAATGCGCCGACAGTGCTTGCGCCATGACATCAAAATCACGCCCGCAGCGGGTCAGCCCGTGCACACAAATCAATACATTTGGATTGGTTGGCTCCCCCCACTCGGTGACGTGCATATTGTGGGCACCGGCGGACGACTGGCAGTGAACGGAAAAGCTACGCAAGGCGGGTCTCCAATTGGGTGGGTGCCAACCTGCGTTCGGCGGCGCGAATGGTGTTGCCGAGCAGCATGGTTATGGTCATCGGCCCCACCCCGCCCGGCACCGGGGTAATGGCGGCGGCAACCTTTGCGGCTTCGGCAAAATCAACGTCACCACAAAGTTTTCCGTTTGCCAGTCGATTAATGCCGACGTCAATCACCGCCGCACCGGGTTTGATCCAGTCACCCTGGATAAAATTGGGTCGCCCGACCGCCGCGACCAGGATATCGGCACTGCGGCAAAAATCAGCCAGCCCCTGTGTTTTGGAGTGACAAATCGTCACCGTGGCACCCGCCTTGAGCAACAACATCGCCTGCGGTTTGCCAACAATATTCGAGCGACCCACCACCACCGCGTGTTTGCCCTCGATTGTGATGCCTTCGTACTCAAGCATTTTCATGACACCAAACGGCGTGCACGGCGGAAAGGGGCTCTCATCCATCACCAACGCACCCATATTGGCGTAGTGAAACCCATCGACATCTTTGTCAACGGCAATCGACTCAATCACCGTGCGATCGTCCAAACCCTGTGGCAATGGCAGTTGCACCAGCACACCGTGAATGCTTGTATTGATATTGAGTGCCGCGATCACCCCGGTCAACTGCGTGTGTGTGGTGTCCGCCGGCAGGGCAATCACTTCGGAATGCATGCCAATGGACTCACATGCTTTCGCCTTATTACGCACATAAACCTGCGATGCCGGATCGGCACCGACAATGACTACCGCCAGGCCGGGACGAATTCCGTCGGCAATCAGTCGATCGACCCGAACCTTGAATTCCGCACGAAAAAATTCCGAAATAACTTTGCCATCAATCAATTTTGCAGACATCAATATTCTTTCATTTGGAAATAGTGCGGACAGCAGTGGCGGAAATCAGTATGTCGATTTTTTCATCCCGATCCGAAACCGGCACACGCCCGACCAACTGGCAATCAAAACACAGCGCGACACATTTACTTGTGGCCGGAAGTTTTTTTAATAACCGGTCGAAATAACCACGCCCGTAGCCGAGCCGGTTGCCTTGTGAATCAAACGCCAGACCGGGCACAATGACCAAATCCAACTCGTCGGGTCGAACCGGCTGTGCCGCCAACGTCGGCTCGGTTAGACCCCGCTTGCTGGTTTCAAGCGGCGTGTTGGCACCGGTCAAAAACAACAATAAATCGGTGGCGGCCGGACCGGATCCTGCGGACGATGCGGACGATGCGGACGATGCGAACGATTGGGCCACCCGCGGCAAAACAACCTGTTTGCCATCGGCACGCATCTGCTCAATCATTACCCGCGTGTCCAATTCACTGCCAAAACTCATGGTGCACAATATCTTTTCTGCGCTTTGATAAACCGGCAGTGCCCGCAACTGGTCAACGCAACAGCAGGTCTGATGCGCCCGCACCGACGCTGCCATCGCCTCGCGCGCCGCGCCGATGGTTCGCCGCATGGCCGACTTTTCAGCGTCAATCTGATTGGCACCACTGGTGGTGAGTTGCATATTTTGCATGCGGTTATTTTAGCCTGTCACCCCGCGACTTTGACCAACCGTTTGCCGATTGATGATCTCGCACTCACCCCAGCCTGACCCACACCTCGCCGCGCAGTCCATTCACCCACCAAATTTTTTGCGCCCGCTCCAAATCAGCGCGTCGCAACACCTGCTCGTGAATCCGCCCCCGGGCGATTAATTCTTCACGCAACGTGCCGTTTAACAGGCCACAATCCTGCGGCGGGGTCAGGCGGCGTCCGTCGATATCCAAAATTAAATTGGCGCGGGTAAATTCGGTCAGTTCGCCTTGTTCATTCCACAACAAGGTATCCCACCGCCCTTCTGTCGGCGCATGTTGCTCGTATACTTCGCGGCGGGTGGTTTTGTGGTGCAAAAACTCGTCAAATCGAGAAACTGGCGACTCGGCCAGACGCACCAACCGCTCGGCAGGCAGACCCTCCAGCGGCATGGCAGTGGTGTGACATTCGCCGGTTTGATTAATGGTCAGACGCACCCGAAAAACTCCCCGTGGATATTGCGCCTTGAGACGATTCAGGCTGGAACGCGCCGCCCCGCTTGCCAATTCAAATCGGAAATGCCGGGCCGAATGGGTCAATCGCGTTAGATGCCGATCCAACAAATCGTAGTCACCGTCTGCCAACCGCAGGGTTGCCAATAGCTCAAAAGGTGTCGAGGTACGTTCAACAAAGCGGGTTTTATAGGCGAGTTCCGCCGCCTCACCGGCAACGGTTGAGTCAAAAGTGATGCCACTGCCAACACCGCAGGTTGCCCTGCCGTTTTCGATCCACACGGTGCGAATTCCAACGTTAAAACACGCGCCGGCTTGATGGTCTGTTTGGGTCGATTGGCCGGACGGGGAAACATAACCGATGGCACCACAATAAGCGCCGCGCGGGGTCGACTCCAACTCCCGAATCGCTTTCATCGCCTCAACTTTTGGTGCGCCGGTCACCGAGCCACAAGGAAACAACGCGGCGAACACATCCACCATGGTTTTGCCCGCACGCAACGTCGCCCGCACCGTCGAAGTCATTTGCCACACGGACGGCAGCGGATGCAATGAAAACAAATGCGGCACTTCCACACTTTTCGATTCAGCAATACGCGACAAATCATTGCGCAATAAATCCACAATCATCAGGTTCTCCGCCCGCTCTTTGGGCGAATGGGTCAGGGCATCGGCGATGGCCGCATCCTCGGCGTCAGTGCCACCACGCGGCGCGGTGCCTTTCATCGGCTGGGTGGTGACCACATGGCTGCCGGTGTCACGACTACGCATGGAAAAAAATAATTCCGGTGAAACCGACAACAATTGAAAATCGCCGGCGTCGATATAAACCTGATAACCATTCGGCTGTGCGTGTTGCAAGGCGCGGAAAAACGCCAACGCATCGCCGCCAAAATCAGCCTGCAATCGGGTGGTGTAATTCACTTGATAAAACCGGCCATCGGCGATATCGGCGCGGATCGACTCCACCGCACGAGAAAACTTGTCGGATGGTGTATCGCGTTGCCAACTGCCAACGGAAAATCCGCCGCCATTGGCTGTGTCCGGCACCGTTGAGTCACCATCCAAAAATTCCGCGAACCAGACCAATGGCACCGTTCCCGCGGAATGGGTTACCAATGCACGGTCGAACGCGGGCGCGGCCTCGTGTGCAACAAAGCCAACACACCAATTTCCTTTTGCGCCCGCCGCCTCCACGGCTTGCAGCACCGTCATCACCTCATCGGCACGACGGGCAATATGAATGGCCAGCGGATTGCGAAAAGCACGACAAATCCGCTCATCTGCGGTCAAGGTCGGTAATTTTGGAAAGTTGATTTCGCAATACACCCCTGCCGCCACACTCGCTGCGGTCCGCCCGCCGGGGGTGGCGGCGGCTTCGGGGGCGGTATGGGGAAGATGGGGGAATGTCATGATTCCGATATTCTAGTGTGCACCGCTATAATTACCGCCACCATGTCACGTAAATTATTTCCCACCGCAGACGATTGCGAAGCCGCTTTTTATGACGCGTTTGAACGCGCCGACCTCAAACTGATGATGACCGTATGGGCCGACGAGCCCGACATTATTTGTATCCATCCGCAGGGCGCGCGCCTGGCCGGCACCACCGCCGTGCGTGAGTCCTTTGCCGAATTATTTGCCGGTGGTCCCAACGCCGTCATCAAAATCGCCGAATGGCGCAAAAACGAAGGGCCGACACTCGCGGTCCATTGCTTGTACGAGAACTTCACGCTGCGCGTCGACCCGACCAAAGAGCAGCAACACACCACCCCGGTGCTGGCCACCAACGTTTTTATGTTGACCCCCAACGGCTGGCGCATGATTTTGCATCATGCATCGCTGTCCCCCCATGGCACCGTCACCGAAGAACAGGGTGTGTCGCGGATCTTGCATTAATTTTGTGAGCGGTGAGCGGTGAACGCCGGCTGGCAAACAAGTGAACAGGTGAACGGGTGAACAAGTCGGGTTTCCTGAATTCAGTCCATCGTCGCCACGGCTGGCGGGTTTGTTCACTCGTTCACCTATTCACTTGTTCACTGCTGTGTTCATCCGCGGTTTACGCTTTATCCCCACCCACCAAAATCCTCCGCACCGCCACCACCTCCGCCGAGCGCGGCTTTGACTGCGCGGCCGAGTCGGATGAAAACACCGGCACCCTGTGCGACAACATTTTTGATTCATTGCTCGACTACGACCATCTGGCGCGGCCGATTGTCCTGAAGCCCCGCGCGGCGGCGGCATTGCCGGACATTTCCGCCGACGGGCTGACCTACACCTTCCACATCAAACGCGGCATTTATTTCACCCCGCACCCGGTGTTCAAGGGCGTCAAGCGCGAGCTGACCGCTGCCGACTATGCGTATAGCTTAAAGCGCCTGATCGACCCGATCAACAAGGCGCAGTGGCAATTTTTGCTCGAAGGCAAATTGCTGGGTCTTGACGACCTCGCCTTGGAAGCCAAAAAATCCGGCAAATTCGATTACGACAAACCGGTGCGCGGCATCGAAACGCCCAACTCGCACAAGCTGGTGTTGCGCCTGATCGCGCCCGACTACAATTTGTCCTACATCATGGCGATGCCCGCTACCGCCGCCGTGGCGCGCGAAGTGGTCGAGCATTACGGCACTGCCTTTGCAGAACATCCGGTTGGTACCGGCCCTTACATGCTCAAGGAATGGCGGCGCTCCTCGCGCATCATCCTCACACGCAACCCCGATTACCGGGAGGAATATTTTTCCACCGTCGCCAACACCGACCCACGCGACATCGCCATCGCCAAACACCTGCGCGGCAAACGCCTGCCGCTGATCGATCAAATCGAAGTTTTTGTCATCGAAGAAGACCAGACCCGCTGGCTGGCTTTTCTCAATAACGAACACGACTACATCCGCCCGGTGCCGGAGGTGTATGCCGACATCGCGCTTTTGCCAGGGAAAGCGGCAGGAGGGGTTGCACCCAACCTGGCCAAGCTCGGCATCACCCGCACGCCCAGCGAGGTGGCGTGGCTCACCTACACTTTGTTCAACATGCAAGACGCCACCGTCGGCGGCTACACGCCCGACAAAATCGCCCTGCGCCGCGCCATGTCGATGGCGTATCCGATTGACCGGGAAATCCAGATACTCGAAAAAGGCCAGGCCACTGCGGCGTTTTCGCCCATCGCCGCCGGCATGGCGGGTTTTGTCAACGAACGCGCTGCGTGGCACGAATACCACCCCACCCGCGCCAAGGCGTTGCTGGATTTGTATGGCTATATCGATCGGGATGGCGATGGCTACCGCGAAAATCCCGACGGCAGCCAACTGACAATCGATCAGGCTTCCTACCCCCGGCTGCGCGAGCGCCAGCGCAATGAATTATGGAAACGTGCCATGGATGACATTGGCATTCGCATGACCTTTAATAAGGTTGAAAAGTTGCCCGACCTGCGCAAACAGGCACAAGCAGGCAAGGTGCAAATGTGGACCTACGGCTGGATCGCCGACTATCCAGACGGCGAAAACTTCCTGCAATTGTTCTGGAGCAAATCCATCGGCGGCGCCAATTATTCGATGTACTCCCGCCCCGAATACGACGCCCTCTACGAAAAAATAAAAACCATGCCCGACAGCCCGGCGCGCACCGCCATCTACCGGCAGATGGTCAACATGCTGTGGGTGGATAACCCGTGGCGGGTGAATTTCCTGCGCCAGGGCACGGTGCTGACCCATCCTTGGGTGCTGGGCTACAAAAAACATCCGTTTGCGCACGAGCCGTGGCGTTATCTCGACATTGAACCCGCTAAACTGCCAAAGTGAACATGACCATTAATCCCGTTGCAATCAAACGCTTCAGCCAAGTCATCACCGTGCTGCTGGTGATTGGCCTCGGTGTGCAATTGGCGTGGTGGGGATGGTTTTTTTTCGGAGCACCAACCGTGGTAACCTCGGCCAGCGCCGGATCAATTGATCCGGCGCTGGCCCGCCAGTTGTTTGGTGACGCGGGTGATACCAGCGTGATGTCATCCAACCCGTTGATGGCGGCTGAAAACCAAACCGGCATCCGGCTAAAAGGCGTGTATGCGGTCGATGGCAAAACCCTGTCCGCCGCCGTGGTCAACACCGGCGGGCGCGACACCAGTGTGCGTGTCAACGAAAAAATCAGTGAAACCAGCAGCCTCGTCGAAGTACATGCGGACCACATCGTCATTGCCCGCGCCGGCCTGCGGGAAAAAATCGCGCTGGAACGCGGCCCGTCCAGCCGTGGCAACACCAACAATCAAAGCCATGACACCAAAACTACAGCCAGCTTCCGGCTCAATGTCGCCACCAATTCGCGTAATACTTTCAGTCTGTCACGCGGCGAACTCAATTCTGTTTTGCAAGACCCGCGACAAATCAATTTCCTCGGCAGCATCGTTCCCGCTGCCAGCGGCGGGGTACAGGTCAACGATGCCCCGACCGGCACGCTCGCCCAAAAACTAGGCTTGCAGGTCGGCGATATCATTACGTCGATCAATGGCCAGCCGGTAAACGGCACCGGTGATCTGGCGCGCTTTTACGGGCAATTTGGCTCAACCAACAGCATTCGTGCCGAAATTAAACGCGGCGGCTCACCAATGATGCTGGTTTACACCATTACCCCTTAAACCCAAACCTGCAAGGCGGGCAAAACGGCCCGGCGGACAGAAAATCTGTCACGATGAACAAATAGGCGAATCCATCATGAGTACTTCGATCATTGTCACCATCATCAGTCCGGATCGGCCCGGCTTGGTGAGTGCTATTTCTGATCAAGCGGCGCAATTTGGTGCCAATTGGACGGACAGTCTGATGTCTAATCTCGCCGGCCAATTTGCCGGCATCGTCCACCTGCAAGTGCCTGAGAAAAATGTCGTGGCGCTGATGGCGGCACTACGGGCGCTGCAATCGCCCGGTATGCAAATCACCGTGGCAACCGGTGAATCCATTGCAAATGCCACGCCCACCCGAAGGGTCAGGTTGGACCTGATTGGTCAGGATCGGCCGGGCATCATCCGCCGTATTTCCAATCAGTTGGCGCAACACGGCGTCAGCATTGATAAGTTGCAGACCCAAATCGTCAGTGGTGCCATGTCCGGCGAGCAGATGTTTCAAATGCAGGCGCAGCTCACCATCCCCGATGCACTCGACAATGATGACTTGCGACGCGGGTTGGAAGGCATTGCCAATGAATTAATGGTGGATCTGGAATTGGACCGGTCAGGCGCACACCCGTAGCCATTGCCCGGTTGGAAATCCTTGGAGGATCGGTATCCGAAAAAAAGGGGCGCACCGCGCCCCTTTTTCCTGTGCCCAAAAAAATCACAATCGATTAGTTCGCACAACCCAGCGACGTGATGCGGTCATACGCCGCACGTGCCCGCACCAAACCCCAACCAAACTTGGTGTCACGTCCGGCGGTGCCCAAATCTTCCGCGCTCTTGTTCAGCGTGCTGCGGATTTGTGCTGCTGTGCAGCCTGGATAGTAGCTCCAAACCAGCGCAGCCACGGCCGACACATGCGGGGTCGCCATCGACGTGCCATCAAAATTAGCGTAGCTGAACGGGATGACCGCCACGGCCGCACTTTGGCCAAGCTGAGCCAACATTGCTGCCCCTTCGGTATCCGACGCGGTCACCGACGGGATGGTGGTTACGGTTGTTCCCAAGGTTCCGGTGAAACCACCGGCGACGTTGTTATAAACGACCGCTCCCACACCGCCACTGCTCTGACAATTTCCGACCTTGGTGGCAAAGTCAACCGTGCCACGCGCGATCAAACAAACTTTTCCGGCCATGGCGCTGTTCACGGCGCTGCCGTTGCCAAAGTCCGCCAGGGGTGCGGTTGCACTTTTAACCGGTGATCCATCCATGGCACCGGGTGCGTAGGTGGTGGCACCGACGGTCAAGGTGGACTTTGTTCCCGCTCCCATTGGCACCGTCGACAAGACTTGGACGCCGGGACCGGCAATTTCAACTTGTGAGTTGTATTGCGAGAATGTTGCCCAAGCCTTGTTTTCATCCACCGCCGCAACTGAGACCACGCTGGAGTACGAGGCAGGATAAGAGAAAGTCGCATTGCCACTGTTACCGGCTGCGGCAATCGACAAAATGTTGGACGCTGCCAGGGAGACAAATGCGCGCTCCTCCGTCTTCACTTTCTGGCTGCCACCCAGCGACATGCTGATCACATTGGCGCCCGCCGCTTTACACTTGTTGGCGGCTGTGGTCAGGCTCGACGAATACGCCCATCCAGCGGCATTGAACACCTTGACAATATGTAACTTGAGTTGTTTGTTCGAATTAACACCGACCACGCCCACACCTGAATTGTTGATCGCGGCGATGGTGCCGGCAACATGGGTGCCGTGGTGATTTTCGTCGGTATACCACCAGCCGGTGCCGGAGTCGTACTCGCCGGTTACCGGATTGCCGTTGAGATCTTCGTGTTGCAAATCGTAGCCTGAGTCAATAATACAAACTTTGCGGTTGGCGGCAAACGCATCGCCGTTTGGTAGCAAATCTGCCTGCACCATTTTGATGCCGTACGGAACTTGTTGGCCGAGCATGTAAGGCGATCCGGTCGATGGA
The DNA here is from genome assembly GCA_947085425.1 of uncultured Burkholderiales bacterium. Lineage (GTDB taxonomy): Bacteria > Pseudomonadota > Gammaproteobacteria > Burkholderiales > Usitatibacteraceae > UKL13-2. The sequence continues at coordinate 16,244 of CAMTWK010000020.1, forward strand.
GTCGAGACGGCAAACGGCACACGGATGGCATCTTCTTCAATGTACTCAACATTAGGGTTGCGGCTCAGGCCTTGCAGGGCAACCGACGGCACTTCAATTGCCATGGCGTCCATGCCAAATATCTCGTGTTTAACCTGACCACCGGCTGCATTGACCAGCCCTTTAACCGCTGCTGCCGAGCCGGGTTTCATCGCCACAATAACTCGAACTAATTCAGGCGGTGCCGCTGCTGCCGAGCCGATAAACAAGCTGGCGACCAAACCAAGACTGGCGGGTACGGCTCTGGCCATTGCTGTCAAAACATATTTGCTGAGTACCATTTATTCACCCTCGAAAAAAGTTGAAATGATATTGCGGACACCCGGAAAACCTTGGCCTGCGAAAATCATGCCTCCAAGCGCCGGGTGAGTTTAGTCGACTTTATCGACGCCCATAATTTTTTTGCATATTTCGATTGCGCGGTGCAGCATTACCTTTCATAGCCATTTGATATGCAAGTCGTAACCATTCGCTGGTTGCAAACAGGCGATTTTCAGCTCCACCGAGCCGTTAAACGAGTCGGGAAAGCGCGATACCACACCCGCGCCATCAGCCCGCCTGGTTTTGGTCGTCTGTAGCAAATAAGCCGATAATGGTGCACTGATTTCGTGATTGGATCGGTTCAAAGTTAAAATCACGTCTTCCCCGGTAAACATGCGACGACGCAAATTGCAGCGGTCGACCTTGTTTAATAATAATTTCGTCACCCGAATGGAGCAATTGCAATGAATCATCGTTTTGACAACCCTGTGTACGGCGCCTGGAAAAACGCAATCCGAATCATCTTATCCGCGATGGTTTGCGCCACACTTTTGGCCGGTTGCGGCAAAAATCCGGAAGTCATTGATGATGCAAATGTGCGGGTTCTCAATCTTGCCCCGGAAGCCGGTGCCATCAGCTTGGTGATTGACGAAGCCACCACCAATTGGCAATCGGATATTGCCTACCAAACCACCACCGCGTATAAGACTGTCGCCCACGGCACCCGCCGGGTGCGGGTCAGCAATAGCGGCGGCGTATTTCTGGATACCAGCCTATCGATGCTGATGCGCCAGAAACAACTGTTGGTCGTGGTTGGCGGCAAATCGACCCCGGCAGCGGTATTTATTAACAATGATCTGGCGACTCCTCCGGCTGGCAAGGCGCGCATTCGCCTCATCTCGCTCGCCATTGGCTTGGCGACCTTTGATTTATATGTCACCTCGCCGACCGAGGATTATTTGTTGATTTCACCACAAGCCAGCGGCGTTACCTCGACCATTCATGAAGTAAACACCGGCACCTATACGGTCCGACTGACCGCGCCAGGCACCAAGGACGTGCTTTTTGAAATCCCGGCGCGTGCCTATGCCGATCGGATTGCTTATAACCTGGCAATTTACAACGAAGGCTCCGGTGAGATTCCCAATGCGTTTTTAATTGCGCAGGCCGATGATGGCGCGCCACAACTGTTGACCAGCACCGTCAGCCGGGTGCGTGCCATCAATTCCCAAGCCGCCAATCCAACTGTAAATGTGAATGTAGGCAGCACACGTGTGTTTAATAACGTCACCTTTGGTGGTGTCAGCACCTTTGTGCGCACTTCGAGTGGCACCAAAGCTGTCGCATTTAGCGAAGCGCTCAGTGGTACGCCGCTGTCATCCATCAATGAGTCATTTGCCGGTGGCCGCGATTATTCGGTATTTTTGGCACCCAATCCGGCCGGTGGTTTGCCGATAGCCTTTCGTACCGCGGATCGGATATTTCCAGCCGCGGTTGACAAGGTACGCGTCCGTTTAGTGAATGCGTCAAGCGTCGCCGATCTGGGCCTGGCACTTTCTGCCACCGCAGCCATACCGGCGGTGGCACTGCGCAGCGCCTCTGCGTACGTCGAAGTCGCGGCAGGTACCGGCATCCCGGTAACCGTCACGCAAGGCGCGGCGGCCACACCGGTATTGAGCTTGGCCGGCATCAACCTGACCCTCACCAAAACCTATACCTTGGTGGTCAGCGGGGTGGCGGGCGCACTGAATTTAACGGTTAGCCCCGACAACTAAACGGGTTTCGCCACAACGGACCAACCCGTCGACGTTGGTCCGTTCTATTGGACTCCCCTGCCACTGGCCCCAATCTGGATGCAGCGATTGCGCGAAAAATACCATTGATGAGGGTGGTCGGCTGTAGACCGTAGACGAAGATTTTCCCTTGATACTCGACAATGCGCTCCACCACCGACGCGGCAATCGCGGCTGCCACATAAAAGCCGCCTCCATACCGTACAATTGGCAATCTTCCCACCGAGACTACCCGTGAACCTGCGCCCCAATACCAAAGCCCTCGTTGCCTCTGTGAGTTTGTCCTTATCAATCAGCCTGCTGGCCCCCCTGCCGTTGGCTGCTCAGGACACCGTGACGATGACGTTTGTCAACGCCGATATCGCCTCGGTCATCAATACCATCGGCAAGGCCACCGGCAAAAACTTCATCATTGATCCGCGTGTCACCGGCAGCATGAACATCAATGCACCAACACCGGTAAACAAAGATGTCGCCTACGATATTTTGCTGACCGCACTCCGGGTGCATGGTTTTGCCGCCATCGAGGAACGCGGCGTGGTGAAAATTGTGCCGGAGGCGGATGCCAAAACCTCCGGTCGCGTCGTCACCACCGACAGCCATGCCAGCGGCGACCGGATTGTCACGCAAATCATTCCCTTACAAAACGAATCCGCCGCGCAGTTGGCGACGGTGTTGCGGCCACTGGTGCCACAAAATAATTTTATCGGCGCCTACCCCGGCAACAATATGCTGGTGATCACCGACTACGCCTCCAATGTCGAGCGCATCCGCAAAATCGTCGCCGCCATTGATGTGCCCACCTCAACCGATTTGCAGACCATCAAATTGCAGCACGCCAGTGCGGTTGACATTGCCAATCTCATCCAGCGGCTGATGCCAGAGGCAACCGCCAACCCTACCACGCCGGGACTGCCACCGAAAATTTCGGTGGGGGTCGAGCCACGCACCAACATGTTGATTGTGCGCGCCGATACCCCCGCGCTGGTGACCCGCATCCGGACATTGGTCGCGCAGGTCGATACCCCGACCGCGGCACACGGCAATATCAATGTGGTGTATTTAAAAAATGCCGAAGCAGGCAAAGTGGCGGAAACCCTGCGCGGCTTGCTGAGTGGCGCTTCCAGCGCCAGCCCTGCTGCGGCGAACCAGCCTATTCAGGCTGGAACGGCAGGCGGGGCGGGCACTTTTGTTTCCAGCAACATTCAAGCCTATACCGCCACCAATTCACTCATCATCACCGCGCCCGATCATGTTTACAACTCGCTGCGCACCGTGATCGACAAACTCGACCAACGCCGCGCACAGGTGCATGTCGAAGTGTTGATCGCCGAGGTCACCTCGGCGGTTGCGGCCGAATTCGGCATTCAGTGGCAGGATCTGACCGGCATCAACAAACCCGGCGCGCGAATTATCGGTGGCACCAACTTTGGCACCAGTGGCACCAACATCGTCAGCGGCGCACTCAACATCGGCACCATTGGCCAGGGACTGAATATCGGCGTGGTGCGCGGACTGGTCAGCATTCCCGGCATCAAAGATCCGGTGTTGAACCTCGGCGCACTTGCCCGCGCGCTGGAAAATGACCAGCGTGCCAATGTGTTGTCCACCCCAAACATTCTCACCCTCGACAACGAAGAAGCAAAATTTGTCGCCGGCCAAAACGTGCCGTTTGTCACTGGCAGCTTCACCCAAACCACCACCGGTTCAACCAACCCGTTTCAAACCATTGAACGCCGTGATATTGGTTTGACCTTGCGTGTCACGCCGCAGGTGTCGGAAAGTGGTTCGGTCAAATTAAAAGTTTTTCAGGAAATTTCCAGCGTGGTGCCGACCTCATCGGCGATACGCTCGGCCGATTTGATCACCAACAAACGCTCGATTGAAAACACCGTGCTGGTGGACGACGGCCAAATTGCCGTCATCGGCGGGCTGGTGTCGGATGACACCAAAAACGGTGACAGCAAAATACCGTTTCTCGGCGACCTGCCCTTCATCGGCAATTTGTTCAAATACCAAACCCGCAGCCGTGACAAAACCAACCTGATGATTTTTTTGCGGCCGGTGGTGATGCGCGACAGCCGTGATACCGCCAAGCTCACCGGCTCGCGTTATGAATACATTCGTGGTGAACAAGCCACCTATGCGCAGCCCAGCGAATCACCGCTGCTGCCGAGCGGTGGCGCACAATTGCCACCGTTGCCACCGATCCAGTCAGCGATTCCACCCGCCATGACCACACCGACCGCAAAATAACCATGGGTTCCAACGACGCCAAACAACGCGATTTGCTGGTCACCTCCGACCGTGATGCGGTGCGGCTGTTGCCCTATCACTTTGCCAAGGCGCGCGGCGTCATCACCGCGCGCTTTCACGGCAGCAACGAAATTGAAGTCTGGCTGGCACCCAATCCGGAGTCGTCAACGCTGGCCGAGGTGCGACGCCTGACCGGCAAAACACTCAAACATGTGTTGTTGTCGGCAGATGAGTTTCAGGCCCGCCTGGCACGCGCCTACGCATTCGGCGACGCGGCCACGGACGATGGCGACAGTCACGTCGCCGAAATTGCCTCGAACATCGAGTCTGAAGCCGATCTCACCGCCCTCACCCAGGCGCTGCCGGAAATCACCGACCTGCTGGAAACCGAAAACGACGCACCGATTGTCAAACTCATCAACGCCTTGCTGACCCAAGCAGTGCGTGAAGGGGCCTCGGATATTCATTTGGAAATTTTTGAGCGCCGCTCGTTGGTGCGGTTTCGCGTCGATGGCGCGTTGCACGATGTGGTCGAGCCCAAACGCAGCCTGCACGCCACCCTGGTATCGCGCGTCAAAGTGATGGCGCAGTTGGACATCGCCGAAAAACGCCTGCCGCAGGATGGCCGCATTATGCTCAAAATCGCCGGCCGTTCCGTTGACGTGCGCGTCTCGACCCTGCCGACCGGTCACGGTGAGCGGGTGGTGATGCGTCTGCTCGATAAACAAGCCAGCCGGTTGTCGCTCGATGGCCTCGGCATGTCGACCGATACACTCCAACAACTCGATCAACTTATCGACCAACCACACGGCATTATTTTGGTGACCGGTCCCACCGGCTCCGGCAAAACAACCACTTTGTATGCGGCACTGTCGCGGCTTGATGCCGTCACCCGCAACATGATGACGGTCGAAGATCCGATCGAATACGATCTCGATGGCGTCGGCCAGACTCAGGTGAATGCAAAAATCGGCATGTCGTTTGCCCGTGCGCTGCGGGCGATTTTGCGGCAGGACCCGGATGTCATCATGATCGGCGAAATCCGCGATCTGGAAACCGCCGAGATCGCCGTGCAAGCCTCGCTGACCGGTCATTTGGTGTTGGCCACCCTGCACACCAACTCCGCCGCCGGGGCAGTCACCCGCTTGGTCGATATGGGCATTGAGCCGTATTTATTGGCCTCGACGTTAAGTGGCGTGTTGGCACAACGTTTGGTGCGCAAGCTCGATCACACCACCAACAACGAAACGTTTCGCGGCCGCACCGGTATTTATGAATTACTCACCGTCAATGATGCCATCCGCGAACTCATTCATGACGGCAAGGCCGAAGCCGATATTGCCAAGGCCGCCGCATCCGCCGGCATGAAAACGCTGCGCGAAGACGGTATGCGCTGGGTGGAACAAAACGTCACCTCGCTCGAAGAAGTTTTACGCGTGACGCGGGATTAGTCGGACCTCGCCGACACATTCATGCCTGGATACCAATACACCGCCTATGATCTTGAGGGACGCGAACAACGTGGCGTGATCGAGTCGGACAGCCCACGCTTGGCACGCGCCGGCCTCAGAGAAAAAGGCTTGTTCCCACAAGAAGTGGTGGCCATCCATGCCGCCAATGACCGCTCGGCCGCACATGCCAGCGGTCTGCTGCGCAGCAGACGAAATTTATCCACCGACCAACTCGCCGGGCTGACCCGTCAGTTGTCAACACTGGTGGGCGCCGGGCTGACCATTGAAGCGTCACTGTCCGCGCTGGTCGAGCAGGCCGAAACCGAACACGAACGTCAGGTGGTGGCGGCATTACGCGCCAACATTCGCGAGGGTCAGTCGCTGGCGGAATCGATGGGCAATTTTCCGCATTCATTTTCCGAGCTGTATCGCACGCTGGTGGGCGCGGGTGAGACCTCCGGCAAGTTGGCCGAGGTGTTGCTGAAACTTGCCGACTATGTCGAAGAACAACAAGCGATTCAGCAAAAGCTCATTACCGCGATGGTTTATCCCATCATCGTCATGGTGATTTGTTTGTTGGTGGTGGTTGGCCTGATGTTGTATGTGGTGCCGCAGGTGGTGGGCGTATTTGATGCCACCAAACAAACGCTGCCGATCATGACCCGCGCGTTGCTGGCCCTGTCGATTTTTTTGCAATGGACTTGGTGGGCGTGGATTATTGTTGGTTTTGGCGGCGTGTTTGTCTATCGCACCTTGATGCGACGGCCGGCTGCCCGCCGCAAATTGCACGTATTGTTTTTGCGCCTGCCAATACTCGGCCGTCTGATTCGTGTGCGTGAGTCCGCACAACTTGCCGCCACCTTGTCGATTCTGGTTGGCAGTGGTGTGCCGGTGTTGGCGGCACTCGGCTCCGGCGTCGGCGTGGTCTCCAATCTGCCGATGCGCGAAGCCCTCGCCCGCGCCACCAACCAAGTGCGCGAAGGCGTAGCTCTTTCACGCGCATTACAGTCGCAACAAACCAAACCCGCATTATTTCCACCGGTGATGTTGCATTTGATCGCCTCCGGTGAGGCGAGTGGTCGCTTGCCGGAAACACTCGCCAGTGCCGCCCGCCAACAACAACGCGAACTCGAAACCCGCACCGCCCGTCTCGCCGCGCTGATCGAACCGGCCATGATTGTCATCATGGGCGTGATCGTGCTGTGTATTGTGCTGGCAGTGTTGCTGCCCATTTTTGAACTTAACCAGCTTGTTGCCCGCTAACCCCATGCGCCATTCTCCAAACCTATCTTCCGAGCCAACAATGTTCCAAACCAAACCGCGTCGTCTCACCGGTTTCACCCTGATCGAAGTCATGATCGTGGTGGTGATCCTCGGCATTCTGGCCGCCATCGTCGTGCCAAAAATTCTCGACCGCCCCGACCAGGCCAAAGTCACCGCTGCGAAGGCCGATATTGCCATTTTGATGCAAGCACTCAAATTGTATCGACTCGATAATGGTTTTTATCCGGCCACCGATCAGGGACTGCAAGCACTGGTGCAAAAACCAACGTCCAACCCGCAGCCAGCCAACTGGAAACCCGGCGGCTACATCGAGCGCCTGCCGACCGACCCATGGAAAACGCCGTATCAATATCTGAACCCCGGCATCAAGGGCGAGATTGATGTGTTCAGTTTTGGTGCCGACAAACAAGCCGGCGGCGAAGGCAGTGGTACCGACATTGGTTCGTGGGATCTGTAACCGGCCAAGTAGACATGCTTGATTGGCGCGCCCCTTCCGGCAAAACTGCGCACAAGCGCGCCTCCGCCTTCACTTTGGTCGAAGTGCTGGTGGTGGTGGTGGTCATTGGCATTGGCCTGGCCATCGCCGTGCCCAAACTATTTATCAGCGACGAGGAACGTGTCCGCCAAGAAGCGGAACGACTCATGGCCATTATTGAAAAGACCCGCGACCAAGCCGCGTTTTCCGGTTATGCCATTGCCATGCGCCTGGGCGAACACGGCATTGAATTTCTCGAACGCGACCCGAATAGTATTGAACCCAAATGGCTCGAAGCCACCAACAGCAGCTTAAAACCACGGCTTTGGCGGGACGGGGTGAGTGCATCCCTTGCTCTATCCACCATGTCCACCAATGACACCAGCGGCCGCCGGGCGGATGTTCCACAGGTGGTGACCTTTCTACCGGCAGGAATCGGTGTACCGTTTACCGTGCGGGTCGCCTCCAAAGATCATACACGTGTCATTGTTGGTGACGCACTCGGCAATGTGTCGTTTGCGGCCCCCTTGTCCGCCAAATGAAATTTGCTCACAACCGTTTGATGGGCTTTACCCTCGTCGAGGTGTTGATTGCGCTGGCCATTTTGTCGATTGCCCTGGCCGCGACCATGCGTGCCACGGCCATGGCGACCACCACTGCGGATGACATTAAAATTCGAACCTATGCAACCTGGGTCGCGCAAAACCAGATTGCCGAATTGACGGCGCGCAAAACCTTTCCGGCGACCGGTGAAACCAGCGGCTTGGCGGTCATGGCGGGTGTCAATTTTAAATGGCGGCAGACCAGCAACGACACACCGAATAAAGATTTTCGCAAAGTAGAAATTGCCGTGTCATTGGCGGGTGGGGAGCACAAACAGGCCACCTTGGTGGCCTACCTGACACGAAGTGGATCATGAAACCGTTTCGCCGCCAAAAAAAATCTCGAATAACCAGCCCTGCGAGTGGCTTTACGCTAATTGAAGTCTTGGTGGCACTGGCGATATTTGCGGTGATTGCGGTGCTGTCCTACCGCACCTTGGCGAGTATTTTTGAAACCCGCGAAAGGTTGCAACAACAATCATCCACATTGCGCGATCAGGCACTTTTTTTTGCGCGTCTGGAGAATGATCTCAACGCCTTATTGCCGCGCGCAATCACCAACAGCGTGAATCAAACCGAACCGGCACTCAGAGTATTGGCGGCCACCCTTAGTTCAGAAGATCCGGTGATCACGTTCACCCGCACCGGTTTTGCCGCCGCCACCGGTGCCAACGCCGCGCCACAGCGTGTTGGCTACCGACTCAAGGACAACACCATCGAACTCTTGATCTGGCCGGGTCTGGATCAAGCACCGCGCGCCGAACCCGCCAGTTATCCCGCCCTCAAAAACATTCGTGATTTTCGCTGGCGGGTTTTGCCACCAGTTGTCACCGGTCTGGAAGCAAATTGGCGGCAGGACTGGCATGCCAATCCGGGCAGTAGTGCAACTTCCTTGCCGAGTGCCTTGGAACTGACCCTCACGCCGGTCAGCGGGTCGCCGATTGTACGGGTATTTTCATTGCGAAATTATGCGGGTTAATCCCATGCGACCTTATCTCGCCAGCCGTGGGAAACACAGCCAACAACGCGGTGCCGCCATTGTCACCGCGCTGTTGGTGGTCATGCTGGCCGCAACGGTGGCGGCGATTGTGATTGCGCAGCAGTCCGAGGCACTCACGCGGGTGGCGCGCGCCACCGAACGCACGCAGCTCAATTTGTTCGCCAACACCACGCTCGAATGGGCACGCAACGCACTGTTGGTGCAACAAAAAAACAGCACCTATATTTCGCTGAATCAACCCTGGGCGCAGGGATTGGTGGCACGGCCGATTGAGACGGCGACTGCATCCGGCGTGATGCGCGACGCCCATGCAAAATTTAATATCAACAATTTGGTCGACGGCGACGGCAAACAACGTGCCGCAGACCTCGAAGCGTTTGAACGATTGTTGCGCATTCTCAAACTCGACCCCAACCTCAGAGACGTTGTCGCCGATTGGCTCGACCGTGATGACGATTTTACGTCGCCGGGTGGCGCTGAAAATGGCCACTATTGGCGTCTGCAGCCCGCCCATCGCGCCGCCAACCGGCCGATCCAAACCATCGATGAATTACGCCGCGTGAAGAATATGGATGAGACAAGCTTTCACACCCTGTCGCAACATATCACCGCCTTGCCTTTGGTCAACCCGTCCGGCGACAACATTGAACGAACCAAAATCAATATCAACACCGCGTCAGCCGAGGTATTGCAGGCGCTGTTTGTTGGCGTCAGTCGCGAAGAAATTGCCGAGATTATTCGCTTACGCGAATTGCCGTTTAAAGACGTCGCCGATATCAAGGAGCGCCGCAAATCGCTGCCGTCCGCGATTGTTGATGGGTTTGTGGACGTCAAGAGCAGTCACTTTGAAACATCACTGGCCATCACCGGTGAATCGTCGCAAGTACGACAAACTGCATTGCTGCGACTGCAATCAACCGTTGCGGGTGCGGCAGCCAACACCCTGCCCGTTATAATTTGGGTCAAAGAACAATAACCCACACTCGGATTGCCCTTTTGCCACGCACAATTTTTATTGCCGATCACGACACACTTGATGCCGATACCGAATGCCGGTACTTCGTCCGCGCACGCGGCCGGCCGGCGCAGCATGGCATCGCGCCCCTGTCGTCCCTGCCAAGTGTGGACGGTGAGCACACCACTGTGGTCATTCCCATTTCACGCATTGCGTTTATTGACGCACTGCTGCCACGGGTGTCGGCGGAAAAACGCGCGCAACTGGTGAATTTTGCGATTGAAGACAAACTGACGATTGATCCGTCAACTGTTCACGCCATCATCATCGGCCCCTCCCTCTCTGGTACGAATCGCCACATCATTGCCGCGGTCAGCCGTTTGTGGCTCATGGATATTCTGCAAAGCCTGGCGCAGCAGGGCATCGTACCCACGTTGGTGGTGGCCGAATCGGCGATGTATCCCGTTGCGCGCGGTGAATGGCAGGTGGTGTTGGATGGCCATCAAGGCATCGCCATTCGTGCCGACGGGCAGGCGTATACACTCGATACGACCGACCACTCCGAGCCGCCGTTTCAGTTGATGCTGGCGTTGAATGAGGCAGCGGGTGCCGAAAGTGGCAACGCCACACCCGCGACCATTCGCATTACCACCGCGCCATCCGACCGGGCAATTGATCTGGCACGCTGGCAACAATTGATTGGTGATCATATTCAGTTGTTGTTGGCACCACCCGTCACCCCAGCCGGGTTTCCGGAAAATTTATCCGCCAGTCACTTTAAAGCGGTGAATTTTTTGGTTGGTACATTACTACCCGCCAGTCGTGCTTCTACAGCGATAAATGCTCTAAAACCGGCGTGGATATTGGCCTCTGCTATTTTATTTTTGCATGTCGTTTTGATCGGCGTCGATGCATGGCGTTTGGATCACAACCGCCGCGCGATCGAGTCGTCGATGCGACAGATTTTTCAAGCCGGTTTTCCGGATGCCACCACTATTGTGGATCCAGCATTACAGATGTCACGCAATTTGAATCAGCTGAAAACAGAACGTGGCATAAACAGTGATGCCGTGCGCCACGCCCTCGCCGTTGCCGCCGCGCTGACCAAAACTTTGCCCGCTGATTTGGCTGCTGCCATTACGGGGGTGTCGGCTGCCGCAGCCAACAGTGCAGTACCCGCCAGTATCTCCATTACGTTTAAAAGGTTGACTGTTGAACAGCGCCAACAATTGCAGGCCATGGCAACGTCAACGCAAGTGAGTGGTGCGGGCAACGCCTTCAAACTCACCTCATCCGCCGAGCATGATCAGCTGGTATTGAATCACGGTGGACAGCCATGAACATTCAAATGCCACCGGCTCTCAAACAATTTGCCGAACCATTAATGCAAAGCGGTTTAGCCCGCTGGCGATCCCTAACCGTTCAAGGCCAGCGTGTTGTCTTGGTGGTAACTACACTGGTGGTACTTGGATTGGGTTGGGCGTTGGTTTATGCGCCACTGCAAACAAGCCGTGATCGCAACAACCAACGTATTTCCACCCTGAAGACGCAATATACGACCATGCAGGATCAAAGCGCCGAGCTTGCCAAACTGAGGCAGATTGCACCGGTCGCAGCCACCCGCAATCAATCACTGGCTGATCAAAATAGTCTGCAGGCCATATTTGGCGCAGAGGCAAAGGTTGCGATGACTGCCAGTGGTGAATTTCGAATCGTGATGCCGGTGGTGTCGTATGTCGAATGGCTTGATCGGGTTGATCAAACCCTGGCGCGGTTTCGTTTGCGGATTGTGCGGATGGATATCAAACGACAGGAAACTGCCGCCACGGCAAATTTGGGCGCTCAAAACATGGCTGGTACTCCTGTCTCGGCGGAAATTGTTTTTGTTGATGCGTCACGTGGAACAGGTAGCACCGGTGGCACGGGTGGCGGCGGCAGCAGAAAAATTGGCGCAGGCAATTGAAAATCAAACTGCTGATTATTGTCGGCTTGTTTTCGGTACTGGTTGCCGGCGTTGTTTTGATGCCGGCATCGACGCTCGAAGCCACCATCAACCAACGTATGGTGAACGCCGGTGCCGGCACTTTTAAAGTCAGCGGCGGCACCATCTGGTCGGGTGCCGGCACATTCGTCATCAGCGGACCGTTAAACAGCAACAACCGGCTCAGCCCATTAATCATTCCTCTGCGCTGGTCGTTTGTACCCAGCGGACTATTAACGCTGCGTTTATCGTTTGATGTGATCACCGATGGTCGCGCCATCAAAGGCTCGGCGCGTGTTGGCGCAGGACACCGCAACATCAAAATCAGCGACGCCGATTTAACCAGCTCTTTGGAACTGATCGCTCGATTTAATCGCAATCTTGCCCTGCTGCGCCCGTCCGGTGACATCAGCATGCGCTCACAAAACGAAACACTCACGGTCAATTATGCCGCGCCCAATCAGGCGTACGGCAGTCTGCGTGTGGCGGCGGGCAACGTTCGCCTGCTGTCCATAGGCAGCGATCGGTTTGGCAGTTATGAAGCCAAATTGGATTTTGATGGCCAAACCATACGTTATCAACTCGATAAGTCGTCCGGCATGTTGATGCTCAAGGGCGACGGTGCGATTGAACTGGCCGCGCCCAAAAAATTTCGCTACAGCGGTGTCGCCACGGTGTCGCGCGCCGCGCCTGCTTGGCTGCCGGCGGCACTGTTGCTGGTGAGTCGCCCCACCCTGGATGGGCGCTTCAACATTAATTATCAAACCGGCTTTTAAATGAGCGCATCAACAGTCATCACCAACCCCGCCGCCAACTATCACGCACCTTGGTGGCTCGGCCGTGGCCCAATCGGCGCCCATTTGCAAACCGTTTATCCGGCACTGTTCGGCAAGCGTCCAAACATTGTTTACCAACGCGAACGCTGGGAGTCGACCCCGCATGGCAAACCGGATGGCGATTTTATCGACGTTGATCGGCTGGCCAGCACGGTGGATGCCAATCACCAACCGATGCTGGTGGTTTTTCATGGGCTGGAGGGCAACTCGGTCAGCCCGTATGCACTCAATTTAATGGCCGAAGCCGCGGCACGCGGCTGGCGCGGCCTGGTGCCCCATTTTCGTGGCTGTGGAGGCGAGTTGAATCGCTTGCCACGCGCTTATCATTCGGGTGACGCCGCCGAAATTGACTGGATATTACGGCGGGTCAAAGCGGAAGCCCCGCATGCACCCGTCTACGTGGCGGCGATTTCACTTGGCGGCAACGCCACCATGAAATGGCTCGGTGAACAAGGCTCAAATGCCAGCCCAATTGCCACGGCGGTGGCGGCGGTCTCGGCGCCCCTTGATTTGATGGCGGCAGGTGAAGCCTTGGAACAGGGCTTTTGCAAGGTTTACACCAGACGATTTTTGGCAACAATGAAACAAAAATCTCTCGCCAAACTCGAACATCATCCGGGAATTTTTTCGCGCGAAATTGCGGCGAATGCCCGGACCCTGCGCGAATTCGACAATGAAATTACCGCGCCGCTGCACGGTTATCGTGACACCGATGATTATTGGACCCGGGGCTCGGCCAAACCAGGGTTGATTGATGTCAAGGTGCCGTCGCTGCTGCTCAATGCCCGCAATGACCCGTTTTTACCGGCAGCCGCCCTGCCCCGGACGGCGGAAGTGTCGTCGTCTGTGTTTCTGGACTTTCCGCCGCAAGGTGGCCACGTTGGTTTTTTGAGCGGGCGTTTTCCCGGACATGGCCAATGGATGTCGGCACGTGTATTGCGCTTTTTTGAGCAGGGTCGTTAATAATTGAGTGGCCGGCGATATTGGCCCCGGAGTTTTCTGCAGCAAATTTAAAATACCCTGGACTAATCTGTAACCATTTAGAAATCACATCATGACTTCCATTGCCACCGAAATTTTCAAAGCCTACGACATTCGCGGAATTGTCGATCAATCCCTCACCACTGATATCGTTGAACGCATCGGCAAAGCCCTGGGCTCCGAAGCAATCAATCGTGGTGGCACCGAAATCGTCATCGGCCGTGACGGCCGCTTGTCCGGCCCATCGTTATCCGCGGCGCTGGCGTTTGGCATGCAATCAACCGGCATCAATGTGATCGACATCGGCGTGGTGGCGACACCGATGGTGTATTACGCGGCGATCGAGCTTGGCGCACGATCGGGTGTGATGGTGACCGGCTCACACAATCCACCCAATTACAACGGCATCAAAATGGTCATCGAGGGTGAAACGCTGGCGCTGGATGCGATTCAAGTATTGTTACGCCGCATTCAGGCCGATGATTTTGTGGTTGCGGCCAAACCGGGCAGTTATCGCACCCAAAACATTAACGATGCCTATGTCGAGCGGATTGTCGGCGACGTCAAACTCAAACGAAAAATGAAAATCGTCATGGATTGTGGCAACGGCTCACCCGCCGTGGTGGCCAGCCAATTGTTTTCCGCGTTGGGCTGCGAAATCGTGCCGCTGTATTGTGATGTCGATGGCAACTTTCCGAATCACCATCCCGATCCGTCCCGCCCTGAGAATCTCGAAGACGTTATGCGCGCCCTGCGCGAGACCGACGCCGAAATTGGCATTGCCTTTGACGGTGACGGTGATCGTTTGGGAGTGGTCACCAAAGACGGTGAAATTATTTTCCCGGATCGGCAATTGATGTTGTTCGCCGCCGATACCCTCAGCCGGGAGCCGGGCGGCACGGTTATTTTTGACGTCAAGTGTTCACGTAATGTCGCGCCGTGGATCAAAAAACACGGCGGTGTGCCGATGATGTGGAAAACCGGGCACTCACTCATCAAAATAAAAATGAAACTGGTCGACTCACCCATTTCCGGTGAAATGAGCGGCCATATTTTTATCAAGGAACGCTGGTACGGATTTGACGACGCCCTGTATTGTGGTGCGCGCCTGCTTGAAATCGTCAGCGCCTTTGCCGATGCCAGCACACCTTTAAAAGCACTGCCGGACGCGTTATCCACACCGGAATTAAATTGGCAATTGGCGGAAGGTGAACCGCATGCCCTGATTGAACACGTCAGAAAAACCGCCACCTTTACCGACGCCGTTGAAATCATCACCATCGACGGTGTGCGCGTCGAATACGCCGACGGCTTCGGTCTGGCCCGCGCCTCCAATACCACACCGGTGATTGTGCTGCGTTTTGAGGCCGACAACGCCGCCGCACTCAAACGTATTCAAGAAGATTTCCGGCGCGTGTTGCAAGCGGAAAAACCGGACTTGCCGTTGCCGTTTTAATGACCGGCACATCAGTGAGAAAGTGCGCGAGTCCACGCTTCGCGCACCACGTTCACCGTTTATTTCACTGCCCACCGCCTTTCCTCCCCTCCCCCCTCACTAACCGCACCTAATCACAAAAAAGCGGCTGGCGGATGGCGGCGGGCAACCCGATCCAGACAAGGCAATGGTATTGGTCGCGGGTGTGGCATTGCTGGTGATGGTCAACAGGCCATCACTTCTGCCGATGCGCGGGTTGAAGGTGACACTAACCGCACAGCTTTGGTTCGGGTTCAACGGCGCAAGACATGTATGGGTCTGGCTATAGTTGCCGCTGATGCTGACGCCACTAATGTTGAGTGGCAGGTTGCCGATGTTGGTAATGGTCGCCACCTTGCTTGCCACCACACTGCCAACTATGGCCGTGCCAAATCCAATGGTGGTGACACTGAGCCGCACCACCGGCGCGGGGACCGGAATCGCCGTGCCGCTGAGTCCCACACTGGTGGTGCCGGCGGTGACGTTGGTGGCGTTGCTGGTGATGACCAGGCTGGCGGTTTTGACCCCGACTGCACCCGTCGGGGTGAAACGAATGGCCACATTACACGCGGCGTTGGGGATGAGACTTGCACAGGTGTTGGCGCTGATGGTGAAGTCACCGGAGTTGGCACCACCCACACTGATGCCACCGACGTTTAAATCTGCGGTGCCCACATTGGAGACAGCGATGTTTTGCGCGGTACTGCTGGTGCCCAGCACTTGTTCGCTGAAGGTCAGCCCGCCACCAACCCGGATCAGCGGCTCAAGGCGCGGGGTGCCAATGCCGCTCAGCACAATGCTGCTGGTGCCCTGATTGCCGCTCAGGGTGCCGTTGTGGGTGATGGTGAGACGGGCCGTGTTGACACCCACAACAGCGGGCGCAAATTGCACACCGAGGGCACAGCTGGCACCGGGTATCAGACTGCCGCCACAGGCTGGGTGATTACGTGGGTTGTCGACCGCAGCCGGTACAACGAGCACAAAGCTGGCACCATCCATCACCAGGCCGCGTAACTCCAGCGTGGCCTGACCAGTGTTGCTGATAAACAGTATTTGCGGCGCGGAGCGGGAGCCCACTGCCTGATCGCCAAAATTGATGCTGCCGGGATTGATCACCATATTGGCGCGTGGCACACTGATGCCAGCGCCCATCAGCAAGACACTGGATTGGCCCTGTTGTGCGGTGGTGTTGACACTGATGAGGCCGCTGGCCGGGCCGGCCACCAATGGTGAAAAGGTGATGTCGATGGTGCAGCCGCCGCCGGGCTGGATGGTGCCGACGCAGTTGCTGGTGAAACCAAAGTCACCAACGCCGGTGACGCTGCGCACCTCGAACGGTCCATTGCCGCTGTTGGTGACACGCACGCTGATGGGCGGGCTGGTGGCACCGACATTCTGGTTGCCAAAATCTATGGTGCCGAGGCTGACGCTGATGACCGAGATCACCGGGATGCCAATCGAAATGCTGGTGCCAAGGTTGGCCTGACCGGCGGCATTGGTGGCGCGCAGCGTGAACGCATAACTGCCCGCTGTTGTTGGTGCACCACTGATGGTGCCATTGCTGCTGTTGAGACTCAAACCGGGCGGCAGGCTGCCTGCGGCGATTGACCAGGTAATGGGCGTGGTGCCACTGGCGGTGGCGGTGAAGCTGTAACCCACCCCAACCAATCCAGCCGGTGGTGCGGCACTGGTGATGGCGGGAATGGTGCCGGCACCGGTGACGGTGACATTAAAGGTGATGGCGGATGCATTGGAATATTCCATGCTGCCAATAGAAAAGCCGCCGGCGGGGATGGTCATGGTGTAGACACCCGGTGTGGTCGGCGCGGTCAGATTCGCGATCACCATCGAACAACTGACACTGCCGGAAGCCACCACAGGCAATGACCCGAAACTTGCCGAGATGGTGCTGGCACCGGTGACGTAGCTGCCCAGTGTCGCTGTGCAGTTTGCCTGCGGCAATCCCCCGGCGGGTGCTTGATTGGTGAAGCCGGGGTAATTGGCGGTCACATTAACGCTGCTCAACGCACTGTTGCCGGGGTAATTAAACAACCTGAGACCCAAACCATAAGTGGCGCCCGCCGCCACCGTGGTTGGACTGTTAAAGGTGATGGCGGGTTGCTGGATGGCGGCAGTCGCCTCACCGGCCAGATTCCATTTGTAGGTGACATCGCCCTGGATCAGGGTCAATACGGCGATGTCGCTGCCTGCCGTCGCCCGGCTGTAGGTGACGTTGATCGTGCATACCGCATCGGGCGCGAGATTATTGCAGCCGCCACTGAGCGTCACTACAAAGGCGGGCGAATTGGTGGTTGGCAACACATTTAATGTGCTGCCGGAAGTGTTGATCATCCTGAAATATTGCGTCTGGCTGCTGCCGGCGGCAATCGAATAATCGTTGTAAAAGTCGGTGAAGCTTGAGTCATAGAACAACGGTGAGACTTTTTGCACGGAAAATTCCGAGGTGCCGCTGTTATTGCCCACCGTCGGCGGCGACGCCGTCATTGTGGGGTGATAAACCGCGCCGAGGCTGGACATCAGAAAGTCGACCACACCGTTTGCATCGGTCGGAATGGTGGTGTGGGAACTGATATAGGTGCGGCCAACGCCCTTGTTGCCCGTATCCAGGGCAACACTGGAATTGTCAAACAAATCGATTGCAAACGGCTGACCGACAACCGAGGCGTATTCGAGCCGGGCATTGATGGTGGTGCTGTAATTCAGGCCGCCCTTGAGGCCGCCCTTGAGGCTGCCCTTGAGGCCGCCCTTGAGGGCCACCGGGTATTCAGCCCGAAGCGGCATGGATGTCATGCTGTTCCATTCATGGGTGATGGAATTGATCACCGGATAGCCCGGCGCCTTGCCGTTGCGGCCGCCATTGGCGTGATAACAATTCCCGTTCGGCAACGGTACACCGTTGACATCGCGCGTACCAATAGGGAGAAAGCCGTCTCCCAATTCAATGCCGAGTGAACCTTGGTAACCAATGTTGTTGCGGCGAATAAATACATTCTCCGGCCCGCATTCGGTACCGGGGACCCATACACCCATGCCGCCATTGCCGAGAATGGTGTTGTCGCTGATGGTTGCCCGATCCCTTTCGGCAACAATGCCATGGAGGCCATTAAAACGGATGAGGTTGTTTTGCACCGTGACATCGGTACCATCCAACACGATGCCGCTGCCGCCGTTGGCAACCGCCGTCGAGCCGGTTTTGTCGGTGCCGATGTGATTGTTGACAATCTCAGTGAACGGCGCTTGCACCAAAATGCCATCACCGCCTGCTTCGGTAATATTGCCGGAAATGACATTACGATCCTCTGCCGCCATTGAGCCGATTTTGGTGGCGCTGGTTTCGCTTCCTACCAGCACACCGACGCCGTTGCCCACCGTCGCTGTGCCGGCCACATTGGTGCCGATAAAATTACCGTAAATGCCAGTATTGGTCGCGCCGGAAACATAGATGCCGGCTTGTCCGTTAAAGCCCGAAATCACCAACCCGCGTATCACACTATTGCTGCCACTGACAGACAAGCCCGCGGCGGCGGCGCCCATTGAGGCACCGTGCAGATTGATGTTCAGTACCGCATCATTGCCAACCGCGAGCGTGTTGGGCGAGGCACCAGGCTGGCTATAACCATCGATGGTGATATTGGCGCAGTTCAAGGGAGGCAGCGCCGTGGTGGGTTGAATGACATGCGGCCCCGCGCCGGCAATATTGAAATTGATGGTTTTGGTCGGCGCCGCGCAATTGGATTGCACATCAAGCAAGGCTTGCCGCAACGAACCCGCGCCACCGTCGGCGGTGGTGGTGACGGTGGTGGTGAATAGTGCGGGTGCGGCGGGCGTGACACTGTTGGACGTCGACGATGGCGCGCTGATGCCGGCCGCGTTGCTGGCGACCACGGTGAAGGTATAGGCCGTCCCGTTGCTGAGGCCGGAAACGGTGACGGGACTGGCGGTGGCGAAGCCGGTAAGGAAGCCGGGGCTGGATATGGCGGTGTACTTGGTGATGGGGGTGCCGCCATCGGCACCGGGCGCGGTAAAGGTGACGCTGGCGCTGCCGTTGCCTGCGGTGGCCGTGCCGATGGTGGGCGCGCCGGAGGCGCTCACCGCTGTGCCCACCATAAAAAGACCAAATGATTGCGGATTGGTGCCGACTGGAATAGCGATCATGGCCAGGTTTGTCGACGTGTCGATCACCGTTACCGTGTTGCTCACGGCGTCTGCCACAAATACCCGCGTACCGGCGGCGTTGATGGCAAGACCCTGCGCGCTGGAGCCGACAATCGTCGTGGCGATGACGGTGTTATCGGCGGCATTGATCGTCGAGACGGTGCCACTGACTGAGTTGGCGACATACACACGGGTACCGGCGGCATTGACCGCCACCCCTCGCGGGGTGGTCCCGACTGTCACCGTCGTGACCGAGTAGCTGGTCAAATTAATCACAGCCAAATTGACATCGGTAGTCACATAGGCAAAGGTGCCGGCGGGATTAATGGCAATTTTTGACGGGTCAGTACTGCCCAACGGCACCGTGGTTATGACGGCACTGTTGGCGGTATCGATCACCGTCATGCCGCTGACACTGGTGATATAGGCGCGTGTGCCGGACGGATTCAGGGCAATGCCTTCGGGAGTGTTCCCCACCGAGGCTGTGCTCTGCACGGTGTTGATGTCATTGGTGACATCAACCACGATAAAATTGTTCGTACCGGTGAGCCTTGTCACGTACAGCCGCGTGCCGTCAGGGCTGACGGCAAGTTGACACGAACGTGTGCCGGTCGCAATGGTCGTCAGCACGGTGTTGGTGGCGGTGTTGATCACCGAAACACCGCCGGTGCCGGTGTTGCAATTGCCCACATAGGCGCGGGTGCCCGTCGGGTTGACTGCCACACTAGTCGGATAAACACCGACAGGTATTGTGGCCACCACCGCATTGCTGACGGAATGGATCACCGATACGCTACCGGGATTGATGGCATTGCCACTGTTGGCAATGTAGGCATAGGGCTGCGCCATCACGCCAGCCGAGCCCAACAGCAACGCGAACCCAACGGTCAGCCGCGCCGCCAATAGTGTGCTTATTTGGTTGATCAACATGATTTCACCTATGACGTTTGTAATGGACAATTTCAACCGCAATCTGAATCAATATTTCCTGCATTGACGCGCATTTCCAAGGACTTTATCCTGGAGAAGCTTATGGTTATTGGTGATTGTTTTTTTGTGAACGGATAAACATGTGAAGAGGTGCGTAACACTGCGCCGTTTTTGACCTTTCCCGGCTTCGGTCCGGGATCCAAGTTTCCAGTGCGTTGATGCTGCAAAATTAACCCCTGCGTGGCGCTCGGATTCGCGAGGCTACAAACAAGCCGCAGGGCTTGTTTGTTGTCCACTCTGGCTGCGCCCCACCTCGCGCCCTGCATGGCGCTCGGATTCGCGAGGCTACAAACAAGCCGCAGGGCTTGTTTGTTGTCCACTCTGGCTGCGCCCCACCTCGCGCCCTGCATGGCGCTCGGATTCGCGAGGCTACAAACAAGCCGCAGGGCTTGTTTGTTGTCCACGCTCATCCCCGCCGCCGAAACGCAATGGCTCCGGTGATGTTGTTGATGCTGTAACCCACACCTGCGCCCTGGCCGGTGCGGCCGCTGAAAAATCCATCGAGACTGCCGACCGAGCCGCCGCCACAATTTGGCGTACAGGTGATGTTGAGTTGGGTCGGCGGCAATAAACTGCCACCGGGCGAGCGACCGGTATTGGCGGCGAAAGTCATGTCGCGGTAAATCGGCATACCGGTTGCCGACGCATTCCATGTCTGGCTGGCAATCGACACATTGATGCTCGCGTCGACGGTGCGCGCACTGAAATTGGCATTCAACGTGGCGGTATTCATGCTGCCAACGTTGCCGTTCAAATCGGTCGGACGGGTTGCGCCGGCCACCTCATAGACCGCCGTGCCGGTCAACGGTAACGATGTCGGCCCGTTTTGAGGCGCGCTGAAAATGTAATGCAGGCTGCGGCTGCCGAGGTTGGTTTCGACGCCGCCAACGGTTGCTGAGCCACCCGACCAGCGCCCCCAGCTTAATCCGGAGGCGGCATCAAAACCCGCATCCACAATCAGTGCGCTGCCCTGTGTGTAACGGGCATTGCCGTCGATGGAGCCGTCGTCTCGTGCCATCGGCCCGCGAAAGGCACTGGCGCGTCCGGTTGTATCAACGGTAATTTCGGCGGGCCGGTTGATGGTCGCGTAAGTCTGCGAATACGGCGAGCGCACCAACGAGCCGGTCGGATCCGAAATCAGGCCGTATTGAAACGCCGCGTTGGTATTTTGTGCAGGGCCCCGAAACGCGAGCACCCCGCTGACATCCCGCCGGCCTTCGGGCCCGCTGTCCTGAAACGAATAGCCGAAAATCACACCGCTCAACGCGGCACCCACAAAGCTGCCCTCAATGGCACCAAAAATATCCCGCCCACTCGCGCCGCTGGTGACACTCAAGCCGTAGCCGGTGATGGCAAAAAAACCATTTAGTGTAAACGGCACATTCAACGCGGTGAGGGTGTAGTTGCCGGCATTTCCGGATGCGGGCATCGATAAGGCAATGGTGGCATTCAATAATCGTGCGGTGAAATTGACATCGAGCAAGGTAGAAGTAATCGACCCGGTCACACCGTTCTGATCGGTCGGCAATGTGGCACCAATACGAACATAACTCACGCTGCCGGTTAATACGTCGGACAGATACGCCGGATATCCGGAACTACCATAAGCAAAATGTGTGGTCGCGGGTGAACCGGTAAATGAACCCAATCCGGCAAAATTTGCGTTGGTGGGCGAGTTCCAACGGCCGATTGTTATGGACGAGCCGTTGCCGATATCAAACGTCGCCGAATCAGCGATTGTTCCGCCGGTGATTGTTGCCGATGCACCAAACCCGCCAGCAACTGAATTGAATCCACGCAAATTACCATTCTCCAAGGTCATGCCAGATGCCAATGCCTGTCCGGAATAAGTTGAAGCACCGCCGGCAAGAACAATGTCACGCAGGCCCGACGGATCGGGCACCACCACAACCGGCGCAACAATATTGATATTGACAGGCGGGCTGCCCGCACCACCCGATCCACCGCTGCCCCCACCACCGGTGCCGGTGTTGGCTTGCGGGTTACTAGAGGCAACCGCCGGCGGTGCGGCAGGTGCCGCAGGGGTCTCGGCTTGTTTGGTGGTTTCCTTTGCTGTCATGGTATTGGATGCGGCCAAAATTGACGGCGGCGTGGGAATTTTTTCCGGTGGTTTGCCCGGTTCGACCTTGATGGTGTCATTCGGAAATGAAATGATCGGTACAAAATTACCGCTCAGACTGGTGATGATGTGGCTTCCCTCAATAGTGTGATTAATGGTCACCGGTTTGCCGTCATCTTCTTCATGCGAAAGAATATTGCCGGAACCACGAATGCCCACGGTCGCCACGCGCGTTTTCATTTGGTAACGCTCACGGCTTGACGCACTCAACAGTCCGGTAAACGTTCGCAACGTCCCGCGCAGCAGCGACAATATGGCCCCATCCTGATCACCCGCCTTGCGCTGATAACTTTCAATCCGCAATTGTGAATTCGAACGCAACGACAACTTCGCCTGATCAATCATTGAAAGTTGTGCCATGCCGTCGGCACCGGAAATGATCAAGTCACCGGGATTGACTTCGGTTCCACGCATCGCGGCCACCCGTTGCCCGTTGGTCTCGACCAGCACACTGCCGGTGACGTAGGTAAATTGCCCGCTGGCCGCCAGCAACGACGCTGGCATGATCAATGCGCCGACACCTCCGCCGACCAACAATGCCAGGACAAGCCTTGGAAAACCTGACAACACCGCAGAAAATTCAAGTGATCGTCCGGCAATGCCTTTAGGTTGATGTTGTTTGGCGGGCTTAGTCATTTTCCAACTCCCAAAAAATTACCTGAAATCACAGCGAATGGTCGACGAAATTTCGTGGCGGGTGTAGTCATAAATCGCAATGTTCGAGTCATTTCTCGATGCAAACCACTGCGCACGCAGATTGCAGCGATCCTTAAATCGCCAATTCACCCCGAGCGAGACATCGGCCAATTTGTCACGGCCGAATTCAACCGTGGTGGCACGCGCGAACGCGCCGTCGTCACGCCGCTGCGAATACCCCAATGCCAAAAATGGCGACAGCTTTTCAGTCAGATTCATTTGTCCATAGGCACGCAGCCCGGACACCCGTTTTGATTTATCCGTCACGCCATCCGCCAATTTCCGCAACGCGTTATCACGGGTACCAAAGGCGGTGAACTGAACAATCGGCGCACTTTTTCCTTGTAAAGAGGTTAACCAGGAAATACTGACGATGTTCGAATCAAAATCTTCAATGTTATTTTTCGGGAATCGGGTCTGCGTCCGAAACACCGCCGTGCTGAGTTGATTGAGTGGATTGACGTTTAAACGCCACTCCAGTCCACCTATCGCGGTACGACGGTCATTTTTCGGCTGCGGTTCGCCCGGCGCATCCCCATCCTGCTGATAGGCGTTGTATGAGGTATTGATTCGAATTTGATATTTGCCGCCTTCATAGATCGCACTGGCGCGGATGTCGGCCGCGCTGGAATTAAACTCCCCTTCATTACGGTAGCCGCGACCGCGCATATCACCGCCGAAATAGGCGCTCCATTGATCGGTAACCGGCAAAATAACGTCCGCACCGACCGCCGCACCAAGAAATGGCGCGCGGCGCTTGACGGAATTGCCGGTGGGACTCACGCCGATCAAATTAAACGCCTGCTGCACGGCTGCGGTGAAGTCATTCGGCACGCCTGTTAAATTCGTGTCGTAACCCATCGACATTTCGCCCCAAACACTCAACATCCGTTTTGACGCACGCCGCCGTTCACCTATCGCCTGCAAATATTTTTCAATGGCATTCAACGCCGCAGCGGGTGGATTCAACGCGCGCAATTTTTGAAACGTTCCCTCGGCAAGATCCAGCGACCCGGCATTAAAGTAGGCGCGTGCCAAGTCAAGCTGTGCGCCGGCATGATTGGGTTGCACCGCCAACACCCGCTCAAAAGCAATAATCGACTCGTCGATTTTGCCGCTGTCCAACGCCGCCACCCCGAGCAAATAATCAAACTCGACATTGCCCGTCAGTTTGTCCTGTTCGGCAAGCAGCAACATATAAGCTTGTTTGGGATTCATTGCCGCCATCAACTGTTTTGCCTCATCAAACAGCCGGGGATTGGCCTGCGTGGGAATATGGGTCAGGGCAACAATGACAGCAACCATCGCGGCGGCGACACGGCTGTTGGTATTCAATTGCACAACCAACATTTTTTTCATGACAATACCTGGTGAAGTCGATATTATTTTTTATGTGGCGGGAAGAAACACGCGCACGGGTGATCCAATTGAAGCTGGCATCCGGTTCAACAACCGCGCCGCATTTCACGCCCAACAATGCTATGCCTGCCACTTCCGCTTGTAAACGCTGGTAGCGGCAAAAACCGCCTCATTTCAGCCGTTTGTCGCGGTGCACCCCGCATTCAGGGGATGCACCGACCCGATGCCAGGTCGAATTTGCAATCGTTTTGTGAACAACCACACATCGCCCTGCGACAGACCTTGCGTAACCATCGCCGGCGCTTTGGTCGCGCAAAAAAAAACCGGCCGCCGCCGGTGTGTTTTGTTGCGTGATGGCAACGTCAACAATAAAGCTGTCATGCTGATAGTGTGGTGATGCTGCAAAATTAGCCTGCATATTTCACGGGGACGCACTCGAGAGTGTGTGGATGGGCGAGTGATTTTTTGCTCGACTGACCGAGTAATATCGAGATATTACGAAGGAAGAGGGCGGAAATGCGCTGCTCAGCCGCCCGCTCGAGTACGTAGGCCATCAACCTTACGAAGTACAGTCTGGATTCGCAGAATTTATAGTTCGCCAAGAATGAAAAGCGTATATAAGGCGGGCCGACCCGTGAAATATGCAGGTTAGGTCCCTGCTTTCGCAGGACAAGGTCAAATGCGAATCAGCTCACTCAACACGTTTACTGTTCACCGTTCACCATTCACCATTCACCAATCACGCTTCAATGTTCACCGCTGTTGACCTTCCCCGAATTGAGTCCGGGACCCAAGTCGATTTCGCAATCGTTAATCTGCCCAGCCAGCCAATTTAACGATCGCGCAGAATTTCCCTGGCGGCATTGTGGCCGGGAATGCCGGTCACGCCCCCGCCGGGATGGGTGCCCGCCCCGCATTGATACAGCCCGTTGACGGGCGTGCGGTAATCGCCGTACCCGAGCACAGGACGCGCCGAGAAAAGTTGGTCCAGCGACAGCGCACCATGAAAAATATCGCCGCCAATGAGGCCGAATTTGCGCTCCAGATCTAGCGGCGAATGAATCTGCCTTGCCATCACACTCGCCGCAAAATTTGGCGCGTATCGATTGACCGTTTGAATCATCAAGTCGGCCACGGTTTCGCGGTGATCGTCCCATGATTCTCCATCCGGCAATGTGGGCGAAACATGCTGACAAAATAAACTGGCAACGTGTTTTCCCGCCGGGGCAAGGGAATCATCGACAATCGACGGAATCAGAATTTCGACAATCGGTTGTTTCGACCATCCGGTGGATTTGGCGTCAAAAAACGCCTGTTCCATATAACGCATGGTGGGCGCCATGATGATGCCGCTCGACAAATGACTGCCGGCCTCCGGCAGGCAGCCAAACTGCGGCAACTCTGACAACGCAACATTCATGCGAAATGTTCCCGAGCCGCATTTATAGGCGTCCATGCGCTGGGAGAATTCTGTTGGCACGTCCTGTTTGGCGACCAATTTCCCAAACAACAATTTTGGATTGAGGTTTGATACCACCTGCTTGGCGCGAATGGTTTCGCCTCCTGCCAGCCGCACGCCGACGGCGCGCCGGTTTTCGATCAGCACGGTTTCAACTGGCGCATTCAGGGTGATGTCCACACCACGCACGACAGCTTCTTTTGCCATGGCCTGGGTGATCGCCCCCATACCGCCGAGGGCGTGGCCCCATGTACCAGGTTTGCCATTCACCTCGCCAAACACATGATGCAACAGCACATAGGCCGAGCCGGGCGTGTACGGCGAGGCAAAATTGCCGACCACGCTGTCAAAACCAAAACACGCCTTGATCGCATCTGACTCAAAATATTGGTCGAGCACATCCCCCGCGCTTTTGGTGAACAAATCGAGTACATCACGGCGTGCGGCCATGTCCAGCGCCTTGAATCGCGCGCCGGTTTTCCAAGCGCGCAATAGGTCACTGATGCCGCCGCCGACATTGGGCGGGGTTTCCAGCAGGGTATCCTTCAGCACCGCCGCCACCCGCTCGAGCATCGCGTAATAACGCGGCAGCGCCAGCGCGTCGCGTGCCGAAAATTTGCCAACCTCCGCTTGCGTGGCGTTGAGTCCCCCGCCGACTTTCAGATAATCACCGGGTCTTGCCGACAATGGCAAAAAATTGGCATACGGTCGCTCCACCACCTTGAGACCGTGCTGCGCCAGCCGCAGATCGTGGATGATTTTTGGATTCAACAGGCTCACCGTGTAGCTTGCCGATGAATTGCGGAAGCCGGGATGAAATTCCTCGGTGACCGCCGCCCCGCCCACCACCGCGCGCGCTTCCAGCACCCGCACCTTCATGCCCTTGGCGGCCAGATAACAGGCACACACCAGTCCGTTATGGCCGCCGCCGATGATTACCGCATCAAAAATTTGTGTCATGGTATGGGGACAAGTTAAAAAAAACAACGTAGCCGCAGGGTGACTGCAACCCGGCGTTTGTGACGATGGCGGGCACCGCCCTACCGCGCCACTTCCTTCATTACCTGCGCCACATCAATGGTGTTTGCCCGGTTGTGAATATCCGGCAGATAACGTGTTTGTAATTGTTTGGCCTCACCCAACACGCCCGAAAAGGCCTGTTTGAGGGTGTCGGAGGAAAGCGTACGACCGCCGGCGTAGTATTTTTTGGCGACCTGCCCGAGGGCATAGGTGGTCGCAAATGAAAACGCCGAGCCGGTCACCGCACCACCCGCCGTACGGCCCATGCCACCTGCCACCTTGCCCAGCAAACCGCCGATCAATTTGCGGCCGAATTGTTCGACATACTGGGAAGTCAGCCCGACGCCGAGGGTGCCGAGAAAATCCTTGATGTGACCCTTGTCGAGCTCAAAACCGTGCGCCTTGCCAATGCGATAGACCATTTTGATTTGCAGCGGAATGATGGCCATCGACGCCAGGCTCTGCGGCAGCAATTCCAGCGCGCCATTCAAAATGCTGTAATTGAGGATCATCTTGTCCATCTCGGTTGGCGTCAGGGTCGCGGCAAACTGTGGCGGCGCGGCTGGATCAGACGGCGCGTCATCCATGCCGGTCAACGGCGCCGATGCCAGCGCCGCCGCCGCTGTGGTCACCGTTTCGACCGTGGCCGGATCAAGCCGCAGCGCCGCGCGCAATGTGTCAAGAAATGCCGTTTCAACGGCGGAATGCGCGCCATCGGCATCACACACGCCGACCGCGAATTCATAAGCGATGGTTCGCGATTCGGCGGAAGCCAAACGGCCGGCACAGTTGTCAAGCGTGAATTTTTTCAGTACCACACCTTGATAAATCGCCGCCGTGTTGATGTCGCCGCCGGCACCCAGCGCCTCGACGATACGGCGGATTTCATCCCGCTCCTGCGGGGCATTGCCGCCATCGGCAAAGGCGGCCATCAAGGCGATGGTCAATATCGCTTCGCGTTCCTGATTGTTCATGCAGTCTCCTGGGGAAAAAGGTTTGGACGGCCAGCCTCGAAAAAAATTCAATAAATGAAAAATCCATTACTGGCGCGCATTTTGACGATATTTTGCCTGAAAATGCCCGCCAACATGGAAGTTTCACATTTTAGCCGCCCCCAACAACGCCACTTTTTCCTGCACGCGCAAATCAAATTTCTCAACATTGACCACCACCCGCTCGTGGGTGCCGCTGCCGATCAAATCGCGCGCGTCGTGCACCTCAATATCAAATAAAACCTTGCGCCCGTCCACATTGGTGATAACCGCACGTGCTGTAATGGCCATTCCCACAGGCGTGGCGGCGATATGCGAAATATTCAATTGCGTGCCGAGGCTCTGGTGGCCGGGTGGCAGGTGCGGCTCACACGCCATCAATGCTGCTGCTTCAATGACATTGATCATCACCGGTGTTGCCAACACGGCAATTCTGCCCGAGCCAACACGTGCGGCGGTATGTGCATCGGTGACCATCAATGATGCCGTGCCCGACGCACCCACAGCAACATCCAAATTGATCGGCATCGTGGTCTCCTCTGTGAATTTGTTCTATTCTACGAACTATCGAGCGCTTCATAAATGATAGTTTCACAAACGCTCTACCCCCGCCCCCGCCGCCGCGGGCGGAGGAGGGAAGAATTCAGTTTCTAAATCTCTGTCGCGAATTAGGAACACATCAATAATTCACTCATGCCACCATTTTTTGCACCATGACTCCCGCTGACCCGCCCCGCCCATTTGGTCACTACGACTACGTGATTGTCGGTGCAGGCACGGCCGGGTGTGTACTCGCCAATCGATTATCAGCGGATCCGACCAAACGCGTGTGTCTGCTAGAGGCGGGCAAGGCCGACAACTGGATGTGGTTACAAATTCCGGTCGGGTATCTCTTTTGCATCGGCAATCCCCGCACCGACTGGTGTTACCAAACCGCGCCGGAACCCGGCCTGAACGGACGCGCATTGCTGTACGCCCGTGGCAAAACGCTGGGCGGTTGTTCGGCAATAAATGCCATGATTTACATGCGCGGCCAGTCACGCGACTACGACGAATGGGCTGCGGCGTGCGGCGACGACCGCTGGTTATGGCAAAACGTTCTACCGATTTTTAAGGCGTCGGAAACGCACCATCTGGGTCGAAGCGAATTTCACGGTGACCACGGAGAATGGCGTGTTGATAAACAACGACTTGATTGGCAGGTTTTACAAACCTGGCAAGCGGCTGCAGAACAATGTGGCATTGCAAAAATTACCGACTTTAACAGCGGCGACAATACCGGCAGCGCCCCGTTTGAAGTCAATCAACGATTTGGCTTGCGCTGGAGCGCGTCGAAAGCGTTTTTGCAACCGGTGTTATCCCGGCCGAACTTAACGGTGATCACGCGCGCACAGGCCACCCGGGTGACAATCGACGGCAGATCAACGGACAAACGCGCCACCGGCGTTGAATTTATACGCGACGGCGAGCGCTTTAGCGTCAGTGCGCACGGCGAGGTGCTGCTGGCGGGAGGGGCGATCAATTCGCCGCAACTGCTGCTTTTGTCCGGTGTCGGCGCGTCTACTCAGTTGCAAGCCCACGGCATCAAGCCCGTCCACGAATTGCCTGGCGTGGGTGAAAATTTGCAGGATCACTTGCAATTGCGTCTTGCCTATAAAGTTCACGGCGTTCGCACTCTCAACGAATGGAATCACAGCTGGTGGGGCAAGTTACAAATGGCTGCACAATTTGTGTTGTTTCGCACAGGCCCATTAACCATGGCGCCGTCGCAACTCGGTGCTTTTGCCAAGTCCTCGCCGGCACACGCCACCGCCAATTTGCAATATCACATCCAGCCTTTGTCGCTCGATAAATTCGGGGTGCCATTACACACCTTTCCGGCCGTCACCATGAGTGTGTGTAATCTGCGACCGACCTCGCGCGGCCATGTCCGCCTCGCCGACAACAATGCACTGGCCGCACCGGCCATCACGCTGAATTATTTGTCGAGCGAGGCGGACAAACAAGTGGCGATTGACGCCATCAAACTCACCCGCAACATTGCCTGTGCCGCGGCCTTTGCACAATATCGCCCGGAAGAATTTATGCCTGGCGCGTCATTCCAAAGTGACGAACAGTTGATCCACGCTGCCGGCAATATTGGCACGACGATTTTTCATCCGGTTGGCACCTGCAAGATGGGCCGAGCCGACGACGCCACCGCTGTGGTCGATGCGCAACTACGTGTTCGCGGCATTCGCAGCCTGCGGGTGATTGATGCGTCCATCATGCCGACCATCACCTCTGGAAACACCAACTCACCCACCATCATGATTGCCGAACGTGGCGCAGCAATGGTCATGGCCGATGCACAACGGGGCCAATCCAGGCAGGACCCACGTTGACCGTTAAGACGCATCCGCTTTTATCAGATTCATTTCTTGCCTGGTATTTTGTGATTATCTGGGGCAGCGGATTTATCGCCACCAAAACGGGGCTGCAATACGCGGCGCCGTTTACTTTTTTGTCGATGCGTTTTGCCATCGGTATTGTTTGCCTTGTGCCGGTGTTGATGTGGATAAAGCCGCGTTGGCCGCGCACGCCAAAAACCTGGTTACACCTCGCCGTCGCCGGGTTGCTGATGCACGCCATCCACCTTTCCGGCAGTCACTACGCGCAATACGCAGGATTGTCGGCCGGTGTGGTGGCCATCGTCTTGGCCGCGCAACCGTTGTTGACAGCCTTGATTGCCGCCCGACTGCTGGGGGAAACCCCCTCGTTGCGGCAGTGGACGGGCATTTTTGTCGGACTGGCCGGTGTCGCCTTGGTGGTGTGGCACAAAATTGATATTCAGGCCATGACCGTCAGGAGCCTGATCGCGTTGATGGCCGCCGTGCTGGCACTCACCATTGGTACGCTCTATCAGCGCCGATTCCTCAAAGACGTCGATCTGTTTGCCGCCGCGTTCCTTCAGTTCATTATTTCGTTGATCGTATTGGCACCCTTATCCTTTGCCATTGAGGACGCGGCGGTGGTGTGGTCCTGGCCGTTGCTGGCGGCCATGTTGTTTCTGGTTATATTTGCCTCGGTGCTGGCGGTGAGCGCACTACATTTGCTGATGCGGCACGGCGAGGCGACACGGGTTTCACGAATTTTATATTTGCCGCCGGTATTTGCCGTCGCCGCCGAATGGTTGTTTTTCCGTGTCGTTCCCACCGGCCTGACATTTATCGGCATCACCATTGTCTGCCTGGGCGTTTGGATGGCCGGGCTGCCCGGTCAAACCATCATCAAAAAATGAAACCACTACCACTGCTTATTGTTCTGTTGGTCCTGACCCATATCGCTTCTTTGGGCAGCCGCATCACCGTCACACTGTTCGCGATCAATCAACAATCGTCTCCGGTCACCATTGGTTTGTTGATGGCGCTCTATGCCTTGTTGCCGGCATTTCTATCGGTTTGGACAGGTCGTTGGGTCGACCGGATCGGTATCGAAAAACCCTTTCGCCTCGGTGCAATTCTGGTGGGCATCGGCACCATGGTGCCGTTTGTATGGCCTGTGGTGACCGCACTTTATTTCACCAGCGTGATTGTCGGTGTGGGGTTTATGGCGATCAATGTGGCTGCCTATCACGCGGTCGGAGAGATGAGCCAGCCTGAAGAGCGCGCGGTGAACTTCAGTTATGTTGCGCTGGGATTCTCAACGTCCACATTCATTGCGCCGATTCTTTCCGGGGTGGCGATTGATTCGTTCGGCCATCGCAATACTTTTTTTCTATTGGCCCTGTTTACGGTTCTGCCGATCATCGCGTTATCGATGAAATTACTGCCGGCGCATCATTCCCGCGAAAAAAACATCAAAGCGCCGTCTGGTCATGTACTCGAATTACTGCGTGATAACGAGGTTCGACGTTTGTTTATCACCATGGCGTTGTTGACCGTTGCCTGGGATGTGTACGGCTTTGCCATTCCGATCCACGGCTCGTCGATCGGTTTGTCCGCATCGGAAATTGGCATTGTCATGGGTGCGTTTGCCGCCGCCACGTTCACAGTTCGCCTGGCCATGCCATTTATTGTCAATCGAGTCGCACCCTGGCCGATCCTGAAATTTTCACTGCTGATGGCAGGTGTCAGCTTCCTGATGATTCCGTTTACCGATCACATTGGATTGTTGATGGTATTGATGTTTGGTTTGGGACTTGGCCTCGGCGCGCCGCAACCCATGGTACTGACCCTGCTACATGAAACCGTGCCCGCCGGCCGGTCCGGCGAAGCGATCGGCCTGCGCACCACCCTCATCAACGGCTCCCAAACCGTTATGCCGATGATTTTCGGCGCGGTCGGTGCCGCGTTTGGATTGTCACCGCTATTCTGGGCGATGGCATTGATGTTATTGGGTGGTGGCCTCGTGACCCGTACCAAAAAATGACGCGGCTATTTTGGCGTTTTTAAGTCTGACAATTTAATTTCATGCTGCCAATTTTTTTCGCCGGTATTGGAAAAACTACGCATGGTGATTTTTCGTTCATTGCGCGGACCGGTGAAATCGACAATACAAAAGTTGCGGTCGGCCACAAAAGTTCCCGGCACAATCTGGGCATTGGCCTTTTCAGCGTCGAGGTTGGACGGCACCCCCGACAGCAGCGCTGAACAGGACAACTCATAGAGCGGATAAGTGCCCGCCCGATCCGACTTCAGCAACTCGGTGAAATGCCGATCGCCACTAAAAATTATTAGCCCATCAATTTTGTGGTCGGCAACAAATTTCAAAAAGTCCGCACGCTCTTTTGGAAACCGTGTCCAACTCTCGAAACGGTTGACTTCGTTGAGAACCTGACTGCCAGACACGATGATTTTGAAAGGAGCAACGGACGACAACAAGGCATTTTTCAGCCAGCGCAACTGCGCCGCCCCCAACATGGTCTTATCGTCTGATTGCAATTTATCGCTGTCCCGATAATAACGATTGTCCAGCAGGAAAATTTCGGCGTCATTGAAGCGCTGAATACCAAACGTGCCGGGTGTCTCTGGCAACCCGAAGGATGCATTCGGCCAATACCGTTTAAACAAATTCAACGCCTCACCCTTCAGCGGGTAACTGCTGTTGCTATCGTTCGGTCCGTATTCATGATCGTCCCAAATCGAAATATGCGATCCGGTGCGCAACAAGCCCTGCTGTTCGGCGGTTGAACGCGCATAGCGCCAACGGTATCGCAAACCAGAATCGCTATCCTCATCCACTTCCCGGAAATACAAGTAGTCCCCGCCCCACAGTGTCAGGTCGGGCTGTTGATTGGCCATCAGGTCAAAAATACGTTTGTTTTCCGGCGGACCGCCATAGGCGCGGCCGGGACGATCGTATAACGCTTCGTTATCGTACGAACAGGAACCAAATGCCAGCTTCCAATCCGGCGCATTGGTGCGCCACTGCCATAAAGGTTGGGTGCTAAACGCCAACGATTGCGGGACCTTTTGTTCGTGCCCGTTCATCAGCACCCGATAACCGTAGCGACGGCCCGGCTCCAACAGCCCCAACGTAAATTGTGCGACATGGTCATGATCGTCCTCCATCTTGACCGGCTTGCTGCGCAACACCGACTTGGGCGTGGCAACATCCCAATACTCGACCGCGGCCGTGCCAACGCCATTTCCCTGCACCCAAATTTTCACCTGTCGCATGGCGGTTGCACCCACCATTGGGCCCGCCAGCAATTGCGCAGCATGAATGGATGTGGCAAACGAGGCAAGCAGAACCGTCACGATCAGTGCAAACACAGACGTAAATCGCATTGTTAATCCTTTATGAAAGCCAAAATGAAATCGCAGCATTGTGCTATTTTTCCATTGATTTCGGCGAGATTTGTGCAACCAACAAAATTCAGTAAAAAATATTTCTTGCTATTTGCAGTAAAACTGTATAAAAAGACAGTTATGGAAAATTTAACAACACGGCAAAAAGAAATTCTCGACTTCCTTAAACTGTGGATTGCTGAAAACGGCATGCCACCAACCCGCGCCGAAATGTGTGCGTCAATGGGTTTTCGCTCACCTAACGCCGCCGAGGAGCACCTGCGGGCTCTGGCGCGAAAAGGTGCCATCGAAATGATGCCTGGCGCCTCCCGTGGTATCCGTATTATGGGCGATGATGTGGCCGCCAACGATGAAGAGTTCGGACTGCCCCTCATTGGTAAAGTAGCCGCCGGCACGCCGATGTTGGCCCAAGAAAACGTAATTGGCCGGTATCCGGTCAGCCCATTGATGTTTCAACCACGTGCCGATTATTTGTTGCAGGTCAGCGGCATGAGCATGAAAGATGTCGGCATTATGGACGGTGATTGGTTGGCGGTACACCGCACGTCCGATGCCCGCAATGGCCAGATTGTGGTGGCACGAATCGAAGGCGACGCGACGGTGAAACGCCTGAAAGTCAAAGGCAAACAAGCATTCCTGATTGCCGAAAATCCGGATTTTTTACCGATTGTTGTTGATCTGTCGAAACAAACACTGGACATAGAGGGATTGGTGGTCGGTGTCGTCCGCACAATGTAAGCCAAAATGTCCCACGGCCGCACCAAGGCTGTTTTCAGCTAAAGTGCAGCCTGACAAATTTCAGGGACTTCGATCGTGGCAAAACTCTATTTTCGATTCGCCGCGATGAATGCTGGCAAATCAACCGCACTTTTGCAGGTTGCATATAACTACGAAGAACGTGGCCAGTCCGCCGACATCTATACGGCCAGCGTGGATGATCGTTATGGTGTAGGCAATGTCACCTCCCGTTTGGGCGTGACCCGTCCCGCCGCCACGTTTTCGGACGCGACCGACTTCACCGCCATTTATGCCGGAAAAACAAATCCGTCGTGCATCCTGATTGATGAAGCCCAATTTCTGACGGAACAACAAGTCACGCAACTTCATCACCTCGCCCATACTTCGGCAACACCGGTCATTTGTTACGGACTGCGCAGCGACTTTTTGGGGCAACCGTTCCCCGGTTCAAAAGCGCTACTCACTCTGGCAGATGACCTGGAGGAAATGAAAACAATTTGCCGCTGCGGTCGCAAAGCCACCATGAACGTGAGACTGGATGAAGCCGGCAATCGAGTGACCGAAGGGGCGCAGGTTGAAATTGGTGGCAATGCCCGCTATGAAGCGGTTTGCCCGCGACGATTTTATACCGGGCAATGTTGATCATTTGATCATGTTGTTGCCGGGATTAGACCGACCGGTGCCGCTGGCTGGTCAACCCGGACTGCTCCACTCTGGACCACCACATCAATGGCACAGCAACCGCAGATTACGTTTTTATAAACTGGTGGACGTCCAGAATCAGCGCCACTTTGCCATCACCAAGTATCGTTGCGCCGGACACCCCCTCGACCTTTTGATAATTGGTCTCCAGATTTTTGACAACAACCTGGTGTTGGCCAATCAGTTCGTCGACAATCAACGCCGCCCGCTTGCCTTCCGATTCGATAATGACAATGATCGAGGTGTGTGATGCGCCGGCAACACGCGGTACTCCAAACAATTCGTCCAACGGCTTGACCGCCAAATATTGTCCGCGCACTTCTACAACCCGATGGTTGTTTTCAAGCGTTTTAATGCGCGCTTCATCCAACTGAAACGTTTCGATCACGGCTGCCAACGGCAGGATGTAGATTTCGCTGCCGACACCAACCGACATACCATCCATAATTGCCAATGTCAGCGGCAAACGCACGGATACTTTGGTGCCGCCACCCGGCGCGGTACTCAACTCAACCGTACCGCCAAGAGAGGTAATACTGCGCTTGACAACGTCCATGCCGACGCCGCGACCAGATACATCGGTGACCGTCTCGGCGGTGGAAAATCCCGGTTCAAAGATGAGCTGCCAAACTTCTTTATCAGTCATGTCGTCCCGAACGGCGAGGCCGCTGCTGCGCGCTTTGACGAGAAGTTTTTCGCGATTCAAACCACGACCGTCGTCCGATACCTCGATAACAATGGACGCGCCTTGATGTTGCGCCGACAGATGAATGGTTCCTTTGGCTGGTTTCCCCGCCGCAACCCGTTCGGCGGGGGTTTCAATACCGTGATCAATCGCGTTGCGCAACAAATGGGTCAACGGATCGGTGATTTTTTCAATCAGCCCCTTGTCAAGTTCCGTCGCGTCACCTGTTGTTTTTAGTTCGACTTGTTTATCAAGCTTGGCGGCTAGATCACGCAACATTCTTGGAAATCGATTAAAGACAAAGGACATTGGAATCATCCGAATCGACATGACAGCCTGCTGCAAATCGCGGGTATTGCGCTCAAGATCAGAAAGTCCGACCAGAATATTCTGATCTTTTGCGGGATCAAAAAACTGCGCTTTTTGCGCCAACATTGCTTGTGTAATCACCAATTCGCCCACCAGGTTAATCAATTGATCAACCTTTTCTACCGATACCCGTAGTGTTGCCGATTCCGCACCCGCCGCTTTTTCAGCGCGCGCAGGCGACGGAATTTCAGCCGTTGCCGACGAGCCAATCGAAAGTTGCTCGTCCTGCTTTAAATTGATCTCGACATTCACTGATTTTGCCGCAGGGGTTTGATCGACGAGAACAATTCGCTCCCGGTCGATATAGAACGTGAATAGATCCAACAATTCACCGTCAGCACTGGTGGTTTCGACCCGATAATTTCGAATGTTGTCACGGTCCGGCGCGCCGCCATCGGTCGCTACAATCAAGCCCAGGCCGGGTATTTCGGAAAACAAGCTGACCAAACTGTCGGCGTCGGCGGGATTGGGCAGCGGTCCAATCTGCACGTTTAGTATTCTGGTGCCGGGTGCCGCAATGGTTTGGTGTGCAGCGATCAGTCCGTCTGGTTTTGCATGCGCGGGCGTTTTGGCATTTCGTTGCGTCGAAAGTTGACGGAGCGATGCGAGCAGATGTGCGGTGGCAATCGCCGCACCATCGCCGCCACGTTGGTGGCGGGCCAATTGTTCAGTCAAAGCATCGCCGGATTTCAACAGACAGTCCACCAACTCGGTGGTCAGTTTCAATTCATTGCGACGACACAGGTCGAGTACCGTCTCCAGTTCGTGCGTCAATTCTGTGACGTCGCGGAAGCCAAACGTTGACGCCCCGCCTTTGATCGAGTGAGCCACCCGAAAAATGGCATTTAAATCTTCCGTCGGCGCCGCATCCACATCAATGGCCAGCATCAGTGCTTCGAAATTGGCAAGATTCTCGCGTGCCTCATCAAAAAATATTTGATAGAACGGTGTCAGATCAAAATCAGCTTTTGGCTGAATGGCACCGGCATCAGAAGTGGACATATTTCCCATCACATCGCCCGCCTGTGCCCGCCAACAAAAAACGAATCAACCACTGCCACTAATTGTTGCAAGGCAAATGGTTTTTCAATCCAGCCGGTCACTCCCGCCTCGTTGCCACTCAACCTGACCGCGACCGATGGCTCTGCTGTCATCATGAAAATGGGCGTGGCTTGATACCCGGGTAATTTACGCAATGCCTTGGTCAACCCGACACCATCCAAAATAGGCATATTCTGGTCCGTCAAGACAAAATCAACCTGATTTTCGCAAGCGCAATCCAGCGCCTCGTTGCCGTCGGCGGCTTCGAAGACTTGATACCCGGCGTTTGTCAGGGAACAGGCAACCAATTGACGCATGGAAGCTGAATCGTCAACGGTCAAAATCGAAAACATGGCCACACCTGCTGTTTTTTCAGTCAATCAGTATGAACCGGACCCATTTGCAGTCGGTAAAAACGCAATGGTTTTCCTGCCGTCTAAAGAGGCCCGGACGAATCACCCACGCTGCCTAGCGCTGGATGCCACTGCCGCGGCAAACCACCGCACGGAAGCACCGCCGAATGCGCGGGCGTGTAATCATTAATCGGCCTGTTGGTGGCAATCTTGAGCGCATCCGGCGATACGTGTTCAACGTCCAGACCACAGGCTGTTTCATTTAATTGTTGTTTTGCCGCACTCACCAGCTTCACGGCAATATCATGAAACTGGATGGCGGTTACCGCGCGATTCATCGCCCCAAAGGCAGGTGTATCCACCCACGCAGGATTCAAGTCGTCCATAAAAAGCCGAAAGTCAGTAAAGCTTGCCAGCAACTCTTCGGCCGCGTGGTCAACCACCCCCTCCAACCTGCCCAGATCGGTGACTACCGCACTAATTTGCATATGCGCTTGGCGGGCAAGCTGGTGCTGGGTCAGGGGTGAATCTGCAAAATTTGCTGTCATATTTTTGATCCGTTTGCGAATTTTGCCCCGCCCCACCCGGTGAATTCTGACGGAAGTGCGTGCTAAACTCATTTGCCTACGATGCAATTGGAATCAAGCCGGGTGCGCTTCCAGCCGATAATTCCAGTCATTATTTTTGTTTGCTGTATGGCATTCTCAGCTGGACCCGGCAAGTTTGAACGGTTGATAAACCGCCAATATCCGGGCCATTTCGTTGCTTGATGGCGGCAGCATGATTGATATTGTCGGGTTTAATGCCATACACACCCCGCCAGTCGGCCGATCACCACCCCGCCCCTGACGCTACAATTCAAATATAAAAATTGCCGGTTCCGAAACCACCTCTCCCGACATGAACCCACGCGACCCGACGACCGATATTCAACGAATTCTGGTTGTTGAAGACTCCGAATTGGACTACGAAATCCTGATTGCGACGTTGACGCGGACGGGCAGAACGATATCCAGCAAGCGCGTTGAAACCGCCGATGAAATGGCCAATGCGCTTAAAGACGAATCATGGGATGCGGTGATTTCGGATCACAATTTGCCACAATTCAGTTCACAGGGCGCGCTGGCCACGCTCAAGGCGTCCGGGCTGGATTTGCCATTTATCATCGTTTCAGGCGACATCGGCGAAGACGTCGCGGTTGAAGCCATGCGCAATGGCGCCGATGATTATTTGATCAAGGGTCGAACCAAGCGACTGGCGGAGGCGCTGACCCACGCCATCGATGCGGCCCATATTCGGCAAGAACGCCGTCATGCCAAACAACAGCTTGCCGCCACCACCGAACAGTTGCGGCGGCTCGCGTTTCATTTGGAAACCGTCAAAGAAACGGAACGCGCATCGCTGGCACGAGATTTACACGACAATGTCGCCACCAATTTGACCGCGGCAACCCTGCTGCTTGCACACTTGCGGCGGCAGCTCACGGCGGCGACCGACACGTCCCCGTCGCCGGACCCTTCGGCAACCCTGATCGAAATCGAGATGATGGTTGCCGGCGCGGTCAGACATTGCAATGCGCTGACCCAGGAACTGAGACCCAATCTACTTGATAGCGGTCTGATCGCCGCCGTCGAGTGGTTGGTTGCCGATTTCTCAAAACGAACTTCCATTTCCGCCCGATTTGAAACCAATCGAGATGAAGTGCCGCTCGACGATGCCAGCGCGACCGCTGCATTTCGATTTGTCGAGGAAGCGCTGGACAATATTCACAAACACGCAAAAGCAACCAAGGCAGAATGTATTATTTTTGCCGGGCAGAATTCCGTCACCATCGAGATAACAGACGACGGCATCGGCTTTAAAACCGCCGACTTAAACCGTACCGGTCGCTTTGGATTGATCGAGGTGCGCGAACGACTGGCGCAATTGCAGGGTGATCTGGACATCGCCTCAGCGCCCGACCAGCCGGTGGCCCTTCGTCGTGGTGCGACGGTAATGTTGACCTTGCCGGTAAAAAATGAAAACCCAACCAGTGGGGGTGCACGCCATGACTAGAATTATTCTGGTCGATGATCACTCGCTCATCAGACGCGGACTGCGCCTGACCCTTGAAGAGTGCGCCGATTTCAGGGTGGTCGGGGAAGCCAGCGACTACACCGAATTGCGCATGCTGATGAAAACAGTCGAGGCGGATGTCTATCTGGTGGATGTGAACCTGCCGGGCAAAAATGGCATTGAGATTATTAAAATTCTCAAAGAAGAAAACGCCAGTTTCCGCGCCCTGGTACTTTCCATGTTTTCAGAAGATCAATACGCGGTTCGCGCCCTGAAAGCAGGCGCCTTCGGCTATTTGAACAAGGCCAGCGCCCCGGAGAAGCTTATTGAAGCGGTCAAACGGGTCGCCGGCAATCGAAAATACATCACGCCGGAAATTGCCGAGGCGCTGGCAAACAGCATGGGTGGAAACGACGACGAAATGCCGCACACAAAATTGTCAGATCGTGAATTCCAGACCTTGAAACTAATGGCGTCAGGCAAAAAACTATCAGACATCGCCGAGGCGTTGGCGTTGTCTCCCAAAACAGTCAGCGTCTATCGGGCGCGATTACTCGAAAAAATGGGCATGCAAAACAACGCAGAGCTTACGCACTACGCTCTAAAAAATGGCTTGGTGGATTAACCTGCATATTTCACGGGGACGCACTCGTGAGTGGGTGGATGGGCGTGTGATTTTTCGCTCGACTGACCGAGTAATATCGAGATATTACGAGGGAAGAGAGCGGAAAAGCGCATGTTCAGAGGCCCGCTATCGAGTGCGCAGGCCATCAACCTTACGAGGTACAGTTTGG